>DBTT01000015.1:0-4335 GCA_002307185.1 Bacteroidales bacterium UBA1309 | reverse complement strand
ACCAACTGAGCTATTTTCGCATTCTATCATTGAACAGTGGCCGAACAGATTCACGTTGCATCCTTGCCAAGGTTAAATCATCGTCTATCGACTGGGGCAAGGTTATGCTCTACCAACTGAGCTATTTTCGCATTCTATTTTCAAACTATAAGATCACCGCTTGTGCTTTTCGTTTGCGGGGACAAAAGTACGCCAAATTTTGAAAACTGCAAGCATTTCGACTATTTTTTTTCGTTGGCAGGGTGACTTTCTGTCTGCTCAAGCCCTCAATCCATGCGGTTCTTGTAGTCTTCATAAGCAAAATTCCTCCAGATCAGATTTTTGCCGTTGAGTGTATGGCAGATCAGAGCTGGATGAGCAATGCCGTTAAACATGTTCGTTTTTACGATGGTGTAATGGATCATATCTTCAAAAATGATGGGATCTCCAATCTTCAATGGCTTATCAAAGCTCCAGTCACCCATAAAATCTCCAGATAGACAACTGTTGCCTCCCATGCGGTATGTCGGTTTGCCTTCAATGGGATCCGTTGCACCTATAATGCGGGGCTTATAAGGCATTTCAAGGCAGTCGGGCATGTGGCAGGCGAAAGAAACATCCAGAATCGCCGTTTGGATACCTTTGTTTTTTACAAGGTCTACTACCGAAGATACGAGGTAGCCCGTTTCCCAGGCAAAAGCACTGCCGGGTTCCAATATTAGCTGAAGGTGTGGGTATTGTGCATGAAATGCTTTTAACACGTTGATGAGGTGATCTACATTGTATCCTTTACGAGTCATGAGGTGGCCGCCTCCCATATTCAGCCATTTGATGGAAGGTAAGAAACGCCCGAAGTGCTTTTTCACTTCCACGAGTGTTTTTTCTAGCTCAAAAGGACTGGATTCGCAAAGGGTATGAAAGTGCAATCCTTCAATGCCTTCGGGCAATTGATCGCCCAATAAGTTGGCTGTGACGCCCATGCGGGAACCGGGTGCACAAGGATTGTACAGGTCGGTAGCTACACTTGAATATTCTGGATTAATGCGCAGGCCGCAAGAAACCCGATGTCCCTGATGATCACGTGCTGCTGGGTAGAATCGTTCAAACTGGCTTAGTGAGTTGAATGTCACGTGGCTGCTGTACTTCAATATTGTTGGAAAGTTTGATTCGGTATAAGCTGGCGAATAGGTGTGGGCTAGATTGCCCATTTCTTCATACGCCAATTGTGCTTCAAAGATGGAACTGGCGGTGGAATAAGAAAGGTATTCGCGTACAATGGGGAAAGCCTTCCAAAGCGCAAAAGCTTTGAATGCCAGAATGATTTCTGCTCCGGAAGCATCCTTCACCGAGCGAATCAAGGTCAGATTTTTTCGTAAAAGTGCTTCATCCAGGACATAAGCCGGTGATTGGATGGATTTAAAATCGATCATGCTTTATTCTATAATGGTAAACCGTGCAAATTTAAGCAATAATTTTCGGTAGCCGGAATTCTCAAATTCAACCTCAATTTTCGCGTTGTCGCCAACTCCTTCTATAGACTTTACGCGGCCTTGCCCAAAGCGTTCGTGCAGAATGACGCTATCTGCTTTAAGTCCAGTGGTGTTGGAGGCAAAAGCTTCATTGGCGTTTGTTGCAGGAGTATTTGTGCTGGGTTTTGACAGTCTTTTCAATGGTTTTCCGGTAGCCGAAACTGGAGAACCGGCCTGCATTGTTCTGGGAGATGGGGCAGGGGATTCCTTCCAAGCCGATGTTTTGAAACGATTTTCCCGATAATCTGAAATAGAAGATGATTTTTCTGCAAACCGGTTTTTTGATTTCCAGTAGAGCGAGGATTCCCGCTCAAAGGAGCTGGTGTCATTGGAATGAGACGTTGCAGCTTCTGTTGGGTAATCGAGTAAATGAGGATCCAAATCCTTTAGAAAACGGCTAGGTCGGGTAAAATTATTCTGCCCGTTGCGGAAGCGGCTTTTAGCATAACTCAGCACGCAAACACTTTCGGCACGGGTAATGGCGACGTACAGTAATCTTCGTTCTTCTTCAAGCTGCCGGTCTGATTCGAGACTGTGAGCCGACGGGAAAATGTCTTCTTCCAATCCAGCAATAAATACATTCTTGAATTCCAGTCCTTTGGCCGCATGGATCGTCATTAGGGTTATTCGTTCGCCTTGTTCGTTTTTAGATTCATCCTGATCGGTTAAGAGGGAAACTTCCTGCAGGTAATCGGTGAGAAAAACAGCATCGTTTCCTTCTTCTATACGCGACGCTACAAACTCATGCATGCCGCCCAGCAATTCCTGAATGTTTTCTTTCCGACTCATATTTTCCGGCGATTGATCGGCGTTTAGTTCATGCTGGATGCCTGAGTCGATTAACAACTGTCCGGTGAGTTCATAGACGTTTTTTGCTCCGACTTGCTGATGAATGGATTCAATGAAAAGTCGGAAGCCTTCCAGTTTTTTGGCTGTACCGGAATTTATCTGTACTCCATATTCAGCCGGTGTTTGCAGCACTTTCCAAAGGCTAATATGGTGTTCAGAAGCCGCATGAATTATTTTTTGCATGGTGGTTTCTCCGATGCCTCGTGTCGGATAATTAACCACGCGTTTGAATGCTTCTTCGTCGTCTTCGTTCAGGCTCAATCGCAAATAAGCAATCACGTCTTTGATTTCCTTTCGTTGATAAAAAGAAAGACCTCCATATACCCGATAAGGCAGGTTGCGCTTTCGCAGTGCTTCTTCAAAAATACGAGACTGAGCATTCGTGCGATACAAAATCACGAAATCGTTAAA
The DNA here is from genome assembly GCA_002307185.1 of Bacteroidales bacterium UBA1309. Lineage (GTDB taxonomy): Bacteria > Bacteroidota > Bacteroidia > Bacteroidales > Dysgonomonadaceae > UBA1309. Next base: position 1,567 of record DBTT01000015.1, on the reverse strand, counting down.
GCTGTCAAACACGCTTAACCGAATCTCATTGATTTTGTTGGCCACCATAAAGCCTTCTTCCAGGTCCGAATAAGCTGTCAGTACTTTAATGCGGTTGCCCATCTCCTTTTCCGAGAAAACTTTTTTTGGTATTTGGCTTTTGTTTTTGGAAATAAGGCTGTTGGCTGCATTGACAATGGTTTGTGTGGAGCGATAATTTTGTTCCAGCTTAAAAAGCTTGCCTTCTGGATACGTATTCTTGAAATTCAGAATATTTTCAATGTTGGCACCCCGAAACGAATAGATGCTCTGTGAATCGTCACCAACTACGCAGATGCGGTGATGATTGTCCGCTAACTTTTTAACAATAAGGTATTGGGAAAAATTTGTGTCTTGGTACTCATCCACCAAAATAAAACGGAAAAGATTCTGATACTTAGCCAGAATATCCGGATGGTCGCGAAACAGGACGTTCGTTTGAAACAATAAATCGTCAAAATCCATTGCTGAAGCCAACCGGCAACGATTTACATAACGGAGGTATATTTCTTTGATTAAAGGGCGTTTGCAGAGTATGTCCTGTTTGATCCGATCGCCATTGGATGCATAAGCTTCCGGTGAAATCAAATCGTTTTTTGCTCCTGAAATCCGACTGTACACCGCATTGACCTTATAAATTTTGTCGTCCAGCCCCATTTCTTTTATAATGGTTTTCAACAAACTTTTGCTGTCGGAAGTATCGTAAATAGTAAAGCCACCCGGGAAACCAATCGCTTCGGTTTCTGCCCGCAAGATGCGAAAAAACAAGGAGTGAAAAGTACCCATCCAGAGGCGACGAGCCGATTCCGGATCGACTAGCGTAGCGATGCGTTCTTTCATTTCCCTGGCCGCTTTGTTGGTAAAAGTCAATGCCAGAATACTCCACGGCGGAAGTCCTTCTTGGAGAAGTCCTGCTATTTTGTAGGTGAGAACCCGCGTTTTTCCCGAACCCGCACCGGCAATCACCAAAGACGGACCACTGTTGTACAGGACGGCATCTTTTTGGCTATTATTCAGATTATCAAGAATATTGTTCACTAAATTTTGATAAATGGTTGCTTTTCAAAGGTAGTTTGAATTTTTCAAAGCCCCAAGGGTGAAAAGTCGTTTTACGAACGTTTCTTTGTTGCTAAAGGATCCAATCTTGTGCTATTCTTTCTGAAAAAGCAATCGATATTTTTGATGCCCTTATAATCAAATAAAATGTTCGTTAATCCAAAAAGCATTGTATATTTGCTTCAGAACACCTGTTAAACAATTTAAAACCAATCATCATGAATTTTGAACTGCCTGCTTTGAATTACGCCCTGACCGCACTGCAACCGGTCATTAGTCAGGAAACCTTAAGCTTTCACCACGGTAAACACCATCAGACTTATGTGGACAACCTGAATAAGTTGGTACCGGGTACGGCTTTTGAAAACATGTCTCTGGAGGAAATTATCCAGAATGCTCCCGATGGTCCCATCTTTAACAATGCGGCACAGGTATGGAACCACACCTTTTATTTTGAAGCACTGACGGCTAAAGGTAAGCAGATTCCATCGCT
>DBTT01000013.1 GCA_002307185.1 Bacteroidales bacterium UBA1309 | reverse complement strand
ACGCTTGTCGTTTGTTTTGAACAATATGGGAAAACAATACGACATTTTATTTTAGATACTACTTAAGTGGCAAAAAATAATTACAGTGCCAGTGTTTTTTTTATAGCGTCCACGTAATCCAGTTTTTCCCAAGTAAAAAGTTCCACTTCCATCACTCTTTTCCCCTCTGGTTCGTAGCGAGATTGAAAAATTTTGGTTACCACTTGTGGCTCACGTCCCATATGCCCATAGGCGGCCGTTTCCAAATAAATCGGGAAACGAAGTTTCAGCCGTTGTTCGATTGCTTTGGGACGCATGTCGAACAGATTATCCATTTTACTAGCTAATTCTCCATCTGAGATAGACAGCTTGGATGTACCATAAGTATTGATGTAAAGGTTCATCGGTTTTGCTACGCCAATGGCATAAGAAACTTGCACCAATATCTCATCTGCAACGCCTGCTGCAACCATGTTCTTGGCAATGTGACGAGCCGCATAGGCAGCAGAGCGGTCTACTTTTGAGGGGTCTTTGCCCGAGAATGCGCCACCTCCGTGTGCACCTTTACCGCCATAAGTGTCCACGATGATTTTCCGACCGGTTAAGCCGGTGTCACCGTGAGGGCCACCAATTACAAATTTGCCGGTGGGATTTACATGGTATTTAATGTCGTTTTTGAATAAATCAGCAACTTCTTTTTTCTGTTTAGCAATTACGCGAGGAATTAAAATGCTTACGATGTCATCGTGTATTTTTTTCAACATTGTAAAGTCTGCTTTTTCGATGGCTTCCGGACTGTTGTTTTCCGGTTTGATAAAATCATCGTGCTGAGTAGAAATCACAATAGTATCAATACGGACCGGTTTGTTATCATCGCCATATTCAATTGTTACTTGAGATTTGGCATCGGGGCGTAGGTAAGAGATTGTCCCTTCGCGACGAATTTCCGATAGTTCCAGCAGCAGGCCGTGAGCTAAATCCAATGCCAATGGCATATAGTTCTCAGTTTCGTTGGTAGCATAACCAAACATCATGCCTTGATCGCCGGCTCCCTGATTCATGGGATCGGCTTTTGCAGCGCCGTCTACACCACGGTTGATGTCGGCAGATTGTTCGTGAATGGCCGAAAAAACGCCACAGGAATTGCCGTCAAACATGTACTCGCTTTTGGTGTAGCCAATGCGGTTGATCACTTTACGAGCGACTTCTTGCAAATCAACATAAGCATTTGATTTTACTTCACCAGCTAGAACAACCTGGCCAGTCGTTACCAGCGTTTCACAAGCAACTTTTGAATCTGGGTCTAACGCTAAAAACTCGTCAAGAATTGCATCCGATATTTGATCGGAAACTTTGTCCGGATGCCCTTCGGAAACGGACTCTGATGTAAATAGATAAGCCATTTTATAATACGTTTAGAGTTAAAACTTAGATAACGCCGTAAATAAACGTCGCTACCAGATATTATAAAATTTGAAGGAGGATATGCGCCCGGAAGCGCGGACTAAGATCTTTTCTTTAGCATTTTTTCATGTGGTTGCAAGCGTCCAAATCCTTCCACAAATTTAGGTACGAAGATACTATTTTTCTTTATGATGTGTTTTTAAAGGAGGTAATTTCTCCAAAATAATTTGAGTACGCTCTATCGCAGCGTAAATATTGGGGCAAATGTTTTCTGTGTTCACAAACTGATCGAAGTTAGCTTTTTCAAGCACTTCCTGCACATTTAATGTAACGCCGGAAAGTACGGTGATGGTTCCTTCACGTTTAGCTGACAGGCATAAGTTTTTTAAGTTGCGTACACCGGTGGAATCAATAAAAGGCACTTTGCGCATTCGAATGATACGAACCCTCGGACGCTCACCCAGTTGATCCATTTGCTCCTCAAATTTATTTGCTACTCCAAAAAAGAAAGGTCCGTTTACTTCGTACACTGCAGCTCCTTGTGGGATGGATAACATTTCATTTGTTTCAGCGTATTCGTGAGCATGAACCTCTTCTTCCATAACTGAAACGCTGGATGTTTCCATAATTCGGCGCATAAAAAGAATGATAGCCATGACTAAACCTACTTCAATGGCTATTGTAAGGTCAAAGAGCACGGTCAGAAAGAAGGTAATCAATAAAACTGAAACATCCGATTTTGGCATGCGTAGCAAATTCCTGAATTGTCTCCACTCACTCATGTTGTAAGAGACCACGATCAGCACTCCGGCCAGACAGGCCATTGGAATAAATTTGGTCAGAGGACCGAGAAAAAGCAAAATAAGCAGTAGCATAACGGCATGGATTGTTCCCGCAACAGGAGTGCGCCCGCCGTTATTAATATTGGTCATGGTTCGAGCTATGGCACCGGTACAAGGAATACCACCAAAGAAAGGGACCACAATGTTAGCGACTCCTTGAGCCATCAATTCTGTGTTGGAATCGTGGTGGTCGCCGATCACTCCGTCGGCAACCATAGCAGAAAGAAGTGATTCAATGGCTCCAAGCATGGCAATGGTAAATGCTGCGGGGAAAAGAGTCTTGATTAATTCAAAATTGATGCTTGGAGTGACTGCCTGGGGTAGAGAGGCTTTGATGGAAAAACGATCTCCGATGGTTTCGATGCCTGTAATACCCCCAAACTCTCGCATCAGATAAACGGCAAGGGTAATAAGAACAATTGCCACTAAAGAACCAGGTATTTTTCTGGAGACCTTTGGCCAGAGAAAGATCAACGCAATACTGGTTATACCCAATGCTAATGACCACCAGCTGATATTGCCCATGCTTTGAAAGTACACCCCCCATTTCTCAATAAAATCACCGGGAACTTTTGCAATATTAAGTCCAAAAAGATCGTTCATTTGAGTTGAAAAAATGGTCAGTGCTATCCCACTGGTGAATCCAACGATAATGGGATAGGGCATAAACTTAATGATGCTGCCTAATTTCAATGCTCCCATTGCAAAAAGCATTATGCCTGCCATGATGGTTGCAACGATAAGCCCACTGGGCCCGTATTGCTCAATAATGCCGTAGATAATGACGATGAAAGCCCCGGTCGGACCGCCAATCTGGACCTTGCTGCCTCCTAAAAAAGAAACGATGAAACCTCCGATAATAGCCGTGATCATTCCCTGTTCTGGTGAAACGCCTGAAGCTATACCAAAAGCTATGGCCAAAGGTAAAGCTACGATGCCCACAATGATGCCGGCCATCAGGTCTTTCATGAACATTTCCCGGTTGTAATGCTTCAGTGTTTCAAATAGTTTGGGAATAAAGGGGTTATTCATCATGCAATGTCTTTAATCTATTGAGAAAATTAATTAAGACGGTAGTTGTAACGCAAGCTTACGCTGAAAAGCGTCATGCCCTCTTTTGGTAGATGATCATTCAGATTAGCTACTCCTATCGTTTGGCCTCTTAGACTTCGGAAAAGGTCGATGTTTGTATAGCCATAGCCTAAACAAAAATCAAAATCTTTATAAATATTCATAGAAAGGCCACCTTGTATGCCATAGTATAGGTGGGGACTGTTGTCGCTTTCCAAACTTATACTGCCGGAATTTGTTTGATCGTATTTCCAAAATTTAGAACCGTCGGTAAAATCGTATTCAGATGTTCCACTTGTTGCGGTGAAATGCTTATATTCAAGTGTAGTCGTCCGTGCAGAAAAAGGGAGAAAATACAGAGTGGGTTCTACAAAAATTTTGATGGTTTTATTTCCAATTTTTAAAATAGGAGCCTGACCGCGAAGACTCACTTGTAAGGTTGGTAAGGCTTTGTTATCATTGAGGTGATAAAGATTCAACGTGCTGCTTCCCTCGTCTTTCCAAGAGTCTTTATATCCTGAATTCCAAAGCCCTATTCCTATATTGGTGGAAAAATAGTTGTTCCATTGTACTCGTCCTTCCAGAAGAATTGGGTTTACGGTCTCTTTGTCGTTAAAACCAACGCCAAGTGTTCCATCCAATCCAAATCCAATTTGTGAGAAACATCCGCATGTGACGGAGAGAAAAGCGACGGTGAAAAGGATACGTTTCATATTTAGCGGTTTATTTGGATTTTATGATGTCAAAGCCTTTTCCATAGACTCCGATAACTGAACTTTGAGATACAAAGGCATTTATATCTACTTGCTTGACAATGCGAAAAATCTTGACGGATTCGCTTTTTCTGGCTAATACGCACAAAACCTTGACTGGTTCTTTAGAATACCAGCCCATACCGTCGAGTACCGTTACTCCTCTATGAGCTTCCAGGTTAATACGCTCAGCGATGTCTTCAAATTCTTCGGAAAAAATAAAGAATTGAACCGACTGCCTAACCCCGTTCACCACTAAATCAATCACGTAAGTGCTGATGGCAAGTGTTGTTAAACCGTACAGAATTTTATCAATGCTGTGAAATAAAAGATAGGAGCTGGAAATGATGATCAAATCACAGTAAAGCATGGCCCGGCCCGGTGTGATGTTTCGAAATTTATTGATGATCATTGCTACAATATCAGTTCCTCCGCTGCTGCCGTTGGCTGTCAGAACGATACCGATACCTGTTCCGGTCAGGATGCCACCCAAGACGCTGGCCATAAAAGGCTCATTTACCAGCAAAGGCTTTTTGATGAGGCTTTGTGATACAGACAAAAACAAGGTTAAGACCACGACGCCGAAAATGGTGCGGACACTGAATTTCCAACCCATAATTCGAATGGAGATAATCAAAAGGACTACATTGATGGAAAAATAAGTAACGGCCACAGGTATTCCTTTCGCAAAAAACAACAACGCTCCGATACCTGCTACTCCTCCGGTTGTTATTTCATGAGGCAGTAAGAACCCAGTCCATCCAATAGCATACATAGCTAATCCGACCAGAATGATCAGATACTCTTTAATAGAATCGGCTCTAAATTTATTGGCCATTGTGGCATAAAATTATAAAACGATATTAACAATCTTCTTTGGGACAATAATGACTTTCTTCGGAGTCTTGCCTTCCAGCCATTTTTGGGAGGCTGGGTTTACCATCACCGCTGCTTCAATGTCCTTCACCTTCATCTCTGCTGGCAAATCCATCATAAAACGGGTTTTGCCGTTGAAAGAAATAGGGTAGGTGAAAGTTGATTCTTCCAGATAGGATTCGTTGCAAACAGGCCATTTTGCGTCGCAAATACTATTTTGGTGACCGAGGGCCTCCCAAAGCTCCTCTGCCAGATGTGGAGCAAACGGAGCAAGCAGTACGACCAATTCTTCCATGATTGCTTTTTTGTTGCACTTCATTGAGGAAAGTTCGTTCAGGCAGATCATAAAAGCGCTGACGGAAGTATTGTAAGAAAAGTGCTCTATATCCCAAGTCACTTTCTTGATGAGCTTGTGCAGCGATTTTAATTCGTCCTTATTTGGTTCTGTTTCGCTGAAGTTGAACTTATTTTCGTCGGTGCAAAGATTCCATAGTTTACGTAGAAAACGGTTGACACCATCAATGCCATTGGTATCCCAAGGTTTGGATTGTTCGACGGGGCCGAGAAACATTTCATACAGGCGGAGAGTATCTGCTCCGAATTTTTCTACAATATCGTCCGGGTTCACTACGTTGTACATGGATTTGGACATTTTTTCAACGGCCCAGCCACAAATATATTTTCCGTCTTCCAGAATAAACTCGGCATGGTTGTATTCAGGGCTCCAGGCTTTGAACTTTTCAATATCGAGCACATCATTGCTCACAATGTTCACATCGGCATGGATGGCCGTGGTTTCGTATTGATTTTTCAGATGGAACGAAACGAAAGTGTTGGTGTCTTTGATGCGGTATACAAAGTTGGATCGGCCTTGAATCATTCCTTGATTGATCAGTTTTTTGAAAGGCTCATCCTTGCATATTAATCCGAGGTCAAATAGAAATTTGTTCCAGAAGCGACTGTAGATAAGATGCCCAGTAGCATGTTCGGTGCCACCGACATACAAGTCAACTTGTTCCCAGTATCCATTGGCTTCTTTGCTCACGAGCATTTGATGGTTGTGCGGATCCATATACCTTAAGTAGTAGGCAGAAGAACCGGCAAATCCCGGCATGGTATTCAACTCCAACTGGAAACCGTCTTCGGTTTTCCAATTTTTAGCATGTCCAAGGGGGGGCTCGCCGGAAGCTGTGGGCAAAAACTGATCCACTTCGGGTAATTCGAGAGGCAGTTTACTTTCGTCCAGCATATATGGCATTCCTTCTTTGTAATAAACCGGAAAGGGCTCGCCCCAATAACGCTGGCGACTGAAAATGGCATCGCGGAGGCGAAAGTTTATCTTGATGCGTCCCAGCCCTTTTTTCTGAACGAACTCTTTGGTTTTTGCGATGGCTTCTTTTACGGTCAGTCCGTTGAGAAAACCGGAATTCATCAAAATGCCTTCTTTGGCATCATAGCTTTCAATGCTTACATCGGCTCCTTCTATTAATGGAATGATGGGTAAATTGAAATGTTTGGCAAAAGCATAGTCTCT
>DBTT01000039.1 GCA_002307185.1 Bacteroidales bacterium UBA1309 | reverse complement strand
CTACAGAGTGCGATTAAAAGTCTTTCACGTCCTCATGCAACCAGTCTGTTGCTTGCATTTCAATTCTACAGAGTGCGATTAAAAGCCCAATGTGCTTGGGCTTGAATCCCTGTACGGCCATTTCAATTCTACAGAGTGCGATTAAAAGAAAATTTGGATTAAACAAAAAATTATGAGTATGTTATTTCAATTCTACAGAGTGCGATTAAAAGTCCATCGCACAGCTTTCTGATCAGCTGGTCGTATCATTTCAATTCTACAGAGTGCGATTAAAAGTCATTTGTTTTTCCTTTTTTGTATTTATTTCCTTCATTTCAATTCTACAGAGTGCGATTAAAAGTGCACCCAGAAATTTTGGGCGTTCAGGCTTGTGTCATTTCAATTCTACAGAGTGCGATTAAAAGCTTTCTACTTGTGTTCTTAGTTCCTCCAATGCCTCATTTCAATTCTACAGAGTGCGATTAAAAGGCCATCGTACTCCTCCAGATACTGTCTAGATTGTGGTATTTCAATTCTACAGAGTGCGATTAAAAGAATACTTTTGTTCGAATCCATTTCGTGATTAGACCATTTCAATTCTACAGAGTGCGATTAAAAGTTTCTTCACCATTCAATTTGTAGTTGTTCTCGTTTATTTCAATTCTACAGAGTGCGATTAAAAGTCACTACGCTAGTATCTCTTTTTGCTACTTTGCTTATTTCAATTCTACAGAGTGCGATTAAAAGCTGGTTATTTTAATAACTTTATTCGTTGCAATTTTATTTCAATTCTACAGAGTGCGATTAAAAGCTTTCTGCTGTTACTCCAGTCGCTTCTCCGTCTTCAATTTCAATTCTACAGAGTGCGATTAAAAGATCGTTCCTGTGCCTTATTTCTTCTTGTAGTCTTATTATTTCAATTCTACAGAGTGCGATTAAAAGTTTCCCCCTAAATTTTATAGGTTTGGTATTTGTTTATTTCAATTCTACAGAGTGCGATTAAAAGCTCCGTGATCATGAAGGGCGTTGTTTGTTTTATCGCATTTCAATTCTACAGAGTGCGATTAAAAGCAAAATTTGGATTAAACAAAAAATATTAGTAGGTTATTTCAATTCTACAGAGTGCGATTAAAAGCTGTTTAAGGTCATGAACATTTGCGAATCTATATTATTTCAATTCTACAGAGTGCGATTAAAAGACGCTAAAAGATACAGGAGAAGAGACATTCCAAAGATTTCAATTCTACAGAGTGCGATTAAAAGCAGTTAGAACAGAAACATATAAAAAATAAACAAAATGATTTCAATTCTACAGAGTGCGATTAAAAGCAGCGGGAACAGTAACAAATCAAATACTAGACAGATTTCAATTCTACAGAGTGCGATTAAAAGGTCTTCGTGTCTTCCTAGCCCTCTATTTCCTAAATAATTTCAATTCTACAGAGTGCGATTAAAAGTAAAAGAAACAATCACCATAAAAAGTGGTTACAGAATTTCAATTCTACAGAGTGCGATTAAAAGCTCTCGCTTTCGCAGTATGATGGCCGCTTCAGCTTATTTCAATTCTACAGAGTGCGATTAAAAGTATCGGCTCAAAATAATATTTGAAATAATTACATTGATTTCAATTCTACAGAGTGCGATTAAAAGAGTGACGACCATCAAGGAAGCCAAGGCGGTGCTGACATTTCAATTCTACAGAGTGCGATTAAAAGTTTTGATTCCTTTTTTCAAGTTCCCGCTGAATGACGAATTTCAATTCTACAGAGTGCGATTAAAAGCGTGGAGGCGATGCCGGACGAACTGACCTTTGACGAATTTCAATTCTACAGAGTGCGATTAAAAGAGTATACCACTTTCCAGCATTCCCTCCTTTGGCTATATTTCAATTCTACAGAGTGCGATTAAAAGTTGTGGATCAAATCCGGATTAAACCTAATGGACTATAATTTCAATTCTACAGAGTGCGATTAAAAGCTCGGAAAAGCTGACGAACGCCATCTGTGGCCGGAAAATTTCAATTCTACAGAGTGCGATTAAAAGTGGTGGTGGCGCATATCAAGGATGCCTCGCTGAACGATTTCAATTCTACAGAGTGCGATTAAAAGGAAGACGACGGGGTGACTTCCGATGGACACTGGTATTTCAATTCTACAGAGTGCGATTAAAAGTTTTTCCCGTCGGTTACAACCATTTTGTCCCAAACATATTTCAATTCTACAGAGTGCGATTAAAAGTGTCGAACCTGATTAAAGAGCGTGAAACCTTAATATTTCAATTCTACAGAGTGCGATTAAAAGGGTTGAATTTTAATGTTACCGGAGACGCCCCGGATATATTTCAATTCTACAGAGTGCGATTAAAAGACCTGTAATAATCCCCATAAACGCCCGTATCCTTATTTCAATTCTACAGAGTGCGATTAAAAGTGTAAGGGAGTTATATTTGATTTGAACGTACAATTATTTCAATTCTACAGAGTGCGATTAAAAGCCATAACCGTTGGGAAAATGGAGACCGTGAAAATAATTTCAATTCTACAGAGTGCGATTAAAAGTCACACCGGCACGAACATTGTTACCGTTCCAAATTAATTTCAATTCTACAGAGTGCGATTAAAAGGGGGAACGCAAAACGGAGGAACAAACCGAATTATTTTATTTCAATTCTACAGAGTGCGATTAAAAGGAATTATTTTTGCGGGAACTTTCCCCGGTAATGTAATTTCAATTCTACAGAGTGCGATTAAAAGTACAATATTAAGGCAATCCCGGACGACCTATTGTTATTTCAATTCTACAGAGTGCGATTAAAAGTTTCCCGACAAAGTCCAATATGTTGAGGGGAAAGTTATTTCAATTCTACAGAGTGCGATTAAAAGTTTCCCGTCGGTTACAACCATTTTGTCCCAAACATATTTCAATTCTACAGAGTGCGATTAAAAGTTTGCCGCCTGTGTTTGGGCAATGAAAAAATCCAAATTTCAATTCTACAGAGTGCGATTAAAAGGACGGCAACGGCGGAAATGGCAACATATCCAATATTATTTCAATTCTACAGAGTGCGATTAAAAGAACGCAAGCCCGCCAATTGGCGGAAACATTAACAAAATTTCAATTCTACAGAGTGCGATTAAAAGGGAGTAGGTTATATTCAAATAGTACTCGCCGCAAAATTTCAATTCTACAGAGTGCGATTAAAAGAAGTTACAGAAATTCTCTTGCTTGATCGTGAGGTTATTTCAATTCTACAGAGTGCGATTAAAAGATTTGAGTTCCAGTCCTCCACCCACGGTAATAAGTTATTTCAATTCTACAGAGTGCGATTAAAAGTTCCATTCCTGGCATAATTTGTTAGTCCCCATTGGCATTTCAATTCTACAGAGTGCGATTAAAAGTTCGGGTGTTTCATCCCCATAATAAAAATTATTATCATTTCAATTCTACAGAGTGCGATTAAAAGTGAACACTCCATTCATTACCGGACGGAGGTCATCGTTATTTCAATTCTACAGAGTGCGATTAAAAGTGAAGACGATATTTGACGGACAATCTTTTGTTCTATTTCAATTCTACAGAGTGCGATTAAAAGTTCAAAACAACGTATTGCCCGTAAAGATCATACAATTTCAATTCTACAGAGTGCGATTAAAAGATTCTTAGTGCCATAAGACGGACTTAAAACAAACGTATTTCAATTCTACAGAGTGCGATTAAAAGTGAGGTAAAAACAGCGTTATTTAAAACAGTTGTTTAATTTCAATTCTACAGAGTGCGATTAAAAGTTCCACCCGGGTCTATAATTGTTAACGGTTGACCAATTTCAATTCTACAGAGTGCGATTAAAAGTCCTGTCTTTTTCATGGAAACAAGATAACCTCGAAATTTCAATTCTACAGAGTGCGATTAAAAGATTCAAAACAACGTATTGCCCGTAAAGATCATACAATTTCAATTCTACAGAGTGCGATTAAAAGTTACGTTTACATGATAAACGACAATGACACCCTTATTTCAATTCTACAGAGTGCGATTAAAAGTCCTATGACGATAATCAAGGAGGCAAAAGATACGTATTTCAATTCTACAGAGTGCGATTAAAAGAACGGGGAAACTATTGTCGAGGATGTGAAAAGTCCATTTCAATTCTACAGAGTGCGATTAAAAGGGGTAATTAATAGAGCCGTTGGCTACGTTAGAGACATATTTCAATTCTACAGAGTGCGATTAAAAGCTTCTTGAGATTTTGAGGGAAGAAAGAGACGAAATATATTTCAATTCTACAGAGTGCGATTAAAAGGGTACTTTCGGCTCTGCTTCCAAAGTCTTTGAAGAATTTCAATTCTACAGAGTGCGATTAAAAGTTTTTCTTTCTTCGGCTCTTTTCAACAGCCATTCTTTATTTCAATTCTACAGAGTGCGATTAAAAGCTTCTTGAGATTTTGAGGGAAGAAAGAGACGAAATATATTTCAATTCTACAGAGTGCGATTAAAAGAATACGGACTCCTTGTGTTTTCAGGCGGGTTTTCAAATTTCAATTCTACAGAGTGCGATTAAAAGAATTATCATACTAACCCAGCCGTGTTTTTCTTCACCATTTCAATTCTACAGAGTGCGATTAAAAGATTCATACTTTTCGCAAAATGCCTTCAAATAGGCATATTTCAATTCTACAGAGTGCGATTAAAAGGCTGAGGGTGAACTTAATGTACTTTGCAGTTGGGTTATTTCAATTCTACAGAGTGCGATTAAAAGATGATATTTGAAATGCCTGACACTATGCTTTGTAATTTCAATTCTACAGAGTGCGATTAAAAGCTCGAAATCAAGTTCACCAACCGATTTGTCGAATATTTCAATTCTACAGAGTGCGATTAAAAGAACTGGCTTCTTAATGTCTCGAATAAAGAAGCACCTATTTCAATTCTACAGAGTGCGATTAAAAGATGTTTAATGAAAATAAAGAAGAGGAGGAATAATAAATTTCAATTCTACAGAGTGCGATTAAAAGATAATAGAAAGAAGTTACATAACATATTACTAGAATTTCAATTCTACAGAGTGCGATTAAAAGAGATGGAAGAATTCCTGGAAGTGTCGGTTATATCATTTCAATTCTACAGAGTGCGATTAAAAGTGGATGGATGAAAAGGGCTATTAACGAATAAACAAATTTCAATTCTACAGAGTGCGATTAAAAGGGCCAGGTCGTCAAGCGAATCCCCTGCATCGATGATATTTCAATTCTACAGAGTGCGATTAAAAGAGTTGGGGGCATAGGGGTAGGTCATTACGGCAATTTTATTTCAATTCTACAGAGTGCGATTAAAAGACTCAATGTACAATGATGGAAATGCAGTATTATTATATTTCAATTCTACAGAGTGCGATTAAAAGAATGCAGTCTGCCAACTAAATAAAGCCCCAGATATTATTTCAATTCTACAGAGTGCGATTAAAAGCAAGTTCCTCCATTCGCTTGGTGGCAGATTTCATTATTTCAATTCTACAGAGTGCGATTAAAAGCTAATCCCGTCAAATACTTAGATAGTTTATCTCTTAAATTTCAATTCTACAGAGTGCGATTAAAAGAAAACAATCCATCAATAGACGTGATGATATTTGAAAATTTCAATTCTACAGAGTGCGATTAAAAGTCCTCACCACGCATTAAGCGAGGAAGAATTTGATATATTTCAATTCTACAGAGTGCGATTAAAAGATTCATACTTTTCGCAAAATGCCTTCAAATAGGCATATTTCAATTCTACAGAGTGCGATTAAAAGGATTAGTGGCTTCCACGTTTTCGAATTTGCCACCTTTATTTCAATTCTACAGAGTGCGATTAAAAGCTGGAAGGCAGAAGAGCTTTCTAAGAATAACGAACTAATTTCAATTCTACAGAGTGCGATTAAAAGAGACGGATTATCTATGAATTTCATCACGGTGGATATATTTCAATTCTACAGAGTGCGATTAAAAGTTAATTGATAACCTATATCAATTTGCCAACGAAAAATTTCAATTCTACAGAGTGCGATTAAAAGTTAAATTATTAAATAACACCCCTCTGACGAGCCTAATTTCAATTCTACAGAGTGCGATTAAAAGAAGGTTCAGAGCTATCTCCATGAACAAATTAAATCAATTTCAATTCTACAGAGTGCGATTAAAAGATAGAAATGAAAAGTACTTCTTTACCTGCCATAGAATTTCAATTCTACAGAGTGCGATTAAAAGAAACAGCCCTGGTTATGGCAGCCGAATTGGAATCCGATTTCAATTCTACAGAGTGCGATTAAAAGCACGTTCGGGATGATATTGCCTGCCGTATTAGCAGCATTTCAATTCTACAGAGTGCGATTAAAAGTAGTGATTCATGAACGCGTCCCTTAGTGTAACCGATTTCAATTCTACAGAGTGCGATTAAAAGGATATGTTTGGGTCTTATAGGTGATTTCATCAACAATTTCAATTCTACAGAGTGCGATTAAAAGTTGATCCACATGGCAAAGTCAATAAACAAGAGTGGGATTTCAATTCTACAGAGTGCGATTAAAAGCCTATGACGATAATCAAGGAGGCAAAAGATACGTATTTCAATTCTACAGAGTGCGATTAAAAGTAAGAGCAGGCCAATAAAGAATATTATCGTTAAATTTATTTCAATTCTACAGAGTGCGATTAAAAGTTCTTGAGATTTTGAGGGAAGAAAGAGACGAAATATATTTCAATTCTACAGAGTGCGATTAAAAGACCAGTTCGCCGGCCAAACCTATATGTGTGACATTAATTTCAATTCTACAGAGTGCGATTAAAAGTCTTTTAGGTTGTGTGTCTTTTCGTAGTTCTCGACATTTCAATTCTACAGAGTGCGATTAAAAGCAAGAAGCGAAAATAAAAGCATTGACGGAAGAAAAATTTCAATTCTACAGAGTGCGATTAAAAGTTGCGGTTGCGGTTGTCGTTGGAGTCCTCTGCAAGCATTTCAATTCTACAGAGTGCGATTAAAAGGTCCTCAGCATCGTCGTGTTTATTTTTTCCCTCTTATTTCAATTCTACAGAGTGCGATTAAAAGTTCACTTGTGTCAAAAATGGCCTTGAAATATCCTATTTCAATTCTACAGAGTGCGATTAAAAGAGGGAAAGTACCGTCAGGCTTATATAAGTCATACTATTTCAATTCTACAGAGTGCGATTAAAAGATACGACTTCATCAATAGGCATTCCACTATAACCATTTCAATTCTACAGAGTGCGATTAAAAGATTCACTTGTGTCAAAAATGGCCTTGAAATATCCTATTTCAATTCTACAGAGTGCGATTAAAAGAATTATATGTCCAATATGACCCATCATAAAAATGCCATTTCAATTCTACAGAGTGCGATTAAAAGCCGCTTGGCCTCCTTAGACATTTTGGCTACTTCCATTTCAATTCTACAGAGTGCGATTAAAAGATTGGTGCTGGATCTCCTTGTCAGGGATTTAGTTTATTTCAATTCTACAGAGTGCGATTAAAAGGGAAACAATTATCAAATCAGCATCCGTAAAAGTGAATTTCAATTCTACAGAGTGCGATTAAAAGCATTTGCTTCCAAACAGGAGTAGTAGCTTGTCCACTATTTCAATTCTACAGAGTGCGATTAAAAGGATAGATCCATATTCAAAGCCCTTACGTTTTCACCATTTCAATTCTACAGAGTGCGATTAAAAGTGAAGTCCTGAACGAACTTGCCAAGGACAGCGATATTTCAATTCTACAGAGTGCGATTAAAAGTTTATACCCAGTAACAGAGGCTTCCGCCTCTTCGATCATTTCAATTCTACAGAGTGCGATTAAAAGCCGTCAGATTTGCAGAGTTTAATAATTGTACAGGAATTTCAATTCTACAGAGTGCGATTAAAAGATCAAGGGCGGCAAGATGCAAGGATTGTATATTTATTTCAATTCTACAGAGTGCGATTAAAAGCCGTCCAAAAACGGCATACAAATATACGATTTAAGTATCTAGAAGCGGAGGTGTAAAACATTTTTTTACCACTAAATTAGTCGGTCGCCAATAACCGAAAAAGTGCTGGCGACCGACAACTTAGGTATGTTCCTGTTTATTAATCACTTTTCTTGTTTTTGTTTTCCTCAATAAGTCAAAGAACACTTTTTTCGGGTACGACCGACAGCGCAGAGGTGATTTATATGAAGTTGTCCAGTTCGTTTTTTTCCTGACCAACTACCTCTTTCTCGAGCCATTTTTCGTCTCTGCTTTTGAAGATGATAATGCTGTCTTCCCCCAAATTCATGATGATGCGGGCTTGCGAAAGTAGTTCTTTCAGCTTCACCTCAGTTATCTCGCCTTCGAATACAGAGTTCTGAATCCAATGAAGGTATTTGCGGCAAAGCTTCAACATTTTGCCAACACGTTTTTCTCCGCAGTCATATACCAGTATCACGTACATAATTTGATGTGTAAGGTTGTCAGACAATCTCTTTTCAACGCTTGTTTGGGGCAAAGCATTGGGCTAAAATTTGTTGGCGCTCATCCAAGGGAAAATCTTCGGCGTCCCATTCCTGACCGCGCTTGAGGCCGAGCCACTCGCGTGTTTCTTTATGTGCGGGGTGTTTTTTGTTGGCAAGCGTTTCTCTTAATTCTGCGTAGCCCCACTGGCCGCCGCAGTCTTCGGGTGGGCAGGTTCCTTTCCCTTTTAGAATTTGAGGCACTTCGATGTGTGAATCTGGAAGAATTTTTTCCAATGTAATTTCATGTATCCAATTATCGCCAAAATCGTACAAATAGGTGAATTTTTGTTTTTCATGGTCGAATATTTCACGCAACTCCGTTTCCAAGGCATCCATCGAGCTTCCATCTAAGGGTTCCAATTCGGAACTCTCTATTTTGGGTGATGAGCCATAGCCCGAAGGCGAAAAGCAATAGAGGTGTGCTGTTTCCCATCCGAATGCAATTTGGATGGCGATGTGGAAATCATTGAATGTCATGTCTGATGCGACAAGCATTCGTCTCCAAACGGTGGGTTTGCTTATGTTTTTCAACTGTATTTTGAATTGGTATGTCGTTGGTGATTTATGGTTTCGTTTTTTATCGCTATTGTCCCCGAAGTGTTTCATCAGTTGTCCGATCCGGGCAAGGGATAGGAAAAGGTGTAAGGATTCGTGGTAGCTTCCTGTCAGCTGGAGGTTTTCGCAGACGATGGCCATTGCTTCCAATTCATTTGTATTGTTGCGTTGAACGATTGACTGCAATTTGGTCATTTGAAATTCAAATTCTTCAGCTTGCGTTATGCTTGTGCGATTGGGGAAGATTTCCTCGAAGGCTATCAGCTCGGGGTTTTCTTTTTCCACAAGTAGGCTTGCTTTCTTTTTTTCGATTTTGAAAAAGGGATAGTTGGGGTATAAGGCCGAGTATTGATCGAGTTTTGCAAGGTATTTGTCGAAATCGTCTTTCTCCAATTCCTGTGTTTCCATATAATACACAAATGGCATTTCGCCCCATTTATCCTTCAATTTTTCGATTTTCTCGAGCACTTTTCCCCCCATATCTGCTACCAAACTATAGATCTTATCCAATTCTTCACTCTCTTGCCTGGTGATTTGCCTGTGTGCCTTGAGTCCCAATGATTCGGCGGTGAACGTGTCTTTGTCTATGTCTGTGTCCAATTCCGCCTGCCACTTCTTCACCAGTGCTTCCACGGTGTCGTCATCACAGACATCGCGTAAATAGATGTTGTCGGTGAGGATAATCAGTGGTTGGTACATCTCGTCGGGGATGTTGTCCAGCCCATCTTTCGTTATTTCGAGAAACAGGGCATATCTTTCTTTGGGTGTCATCTGGGCATATTTGAAGTCGATGGCATCCAATTCGGAGGATGCGGTATCTTCAAAATCCATTTCCTCCTCTGATCCATAAATCACATCAAAGTTGCCCTTTCCTACCGCTTTCTCCAATTGGTTGGTAATCCGCTGTGATTCTGATTCTGTGAATACATCAGTCTTGATAAACAGCGGTTTGTCGTTTCGCCCGCATTCGATTTCTATCAGCTCTATCTCTTCTGTGTCTTCATCGAGCATGTATTGGGTGGTGGCTGTGAATTCTTTGTGGGGCTTGAAGCCAAGATCCTTGGCAAACTCAGCGGCGGCCAACACAATATTATGAACCAAGACATAATCTACCTTTTGCATATTCATGCTTTCCGACATTATATCCAGCAAGTCGTGGTAGTCATCTGTTGAAATATTGAACCGGTAATAGGTGTCGCGCACGCCAAGGCAGAGTAAATCCACCATATATATCGCCAAAGTCAGGCTTCCGTTGATATGTTTGCGGACAATCACCATATGGGCTGTCCCGGATGTCTTCCAATCATCGTTGATGATGCATTCGTAAATGGGGAGGCTGCGGGCTCTTTGCCTAATGTAATTTTCGGGACTAAGCAATTGCTGAACTTTGTTTGTTTTTTTATTTTTTGCCATGTTTTTTATGGTTGCGTTTACACAAAGATAATTAAATCGAGGAATACTTGAATACTTGAATCACGGAATCACCCAGTCATTCAGTCGTTCAACCCTCACCATCTTGATTTGAAAGGTTTGTATTCCTCCATGCCGAGTATATGTTTCGTCAGCTTGTAGCACTCCAGTTTCACGAGGTGCTTGTAGCTCACGTGACGTTTCAGTACGGGATGTTTGAAGGTCTCGTTGATGCGCTCTTCCCACGCTCGAACGAAGGTTTTCCGTCCCGACTCCTTCAGCAAACAACTATTCACTTGATGGTCGAAATCTTTGGCCTGAATTTCTTTCTTGTTCAACAGACGGAAGATAAGCCGATCCACCAGCAAGGGCTTGAAAATCTCAGCAATGTCCAATGCTAAGGAGTAGCGTCTGTAACCCGGTTCGTGCAGAAAGCTGATGGTTGGATTGAGCTGCGTATGGTAAATCTGGCTCAGGCAGAGCGTGTAGCAAAGCATGTTGCCAAAAGAAATCAAGGCATTGATCTCATTTTCAGGCGGGCGTTTCGTGCGGTTCTCCATCTGAAAATCTCCCGAGATGATGCTGTCGAACGCCTTGTAATACGTCTGCCGGATATTTCCTTCCACGCCCATCAGCTCGTCGATGGCCGAAGTGCCGTCAATCAGCAAAGCATATTGCTCCACCACTTCGAGTATCGGCGTGAGATCTTTCTCGCGGTTGATATAGTAACGGAGGTTTTTCGTCATGTTGAAAGAGGCCCCTTGGATAAACTTTTTTGCAATGGCAAGCCGCTTCTTCTTGTCGATGTAACTTTTGGTCTGCTCGATCTGCATTTTTCCCGCCAGCAGGTACTCCTTCGGGGCAAACGAACCTGTGTAATGCTCGTAGTAATCGAAAAAATGGACGGCTATTCCCGCCTTGCCAAGGAAGTTGTACAGGGCGCTGTTGGCATCCAGACTTCCAAAGCAAAAGAAATCCGATACGCCTTCCACAGGGATGTACTTTGGTGTGCCTTCCACGCCATCCTCGTCCACAGGCGTAAATTTCAAGGTGTTGTCCTTACGGCTCAGGCGGCCGGGATTGAAGAGGTAGTAGGTTTTTTTCATCTGTCTGGACTAGGATTTATTTAATTTGCCAATTGTTGAGATTTGCATTAGTATTCTTCTTCGTTTGCATAACAAAATTCATAATAGCTACAATTTTTACATTTTAAGCTTGAAAGTAGTCCTGGACATTCTTCTGATGAAATAGTCATTAGAATCTCCTTAGATAAGTTTTCAATAACAGCTTTATCTTTCTCATTGAGTTCAATCATTTTTCTACGACGTTCAGTAGGATATTCTAAAATACCCTTTACGTCCTCAATGCCATTTTTGAGAAATACATAAATATAATATTTTAGTTGCCATACGTGAGTTTCTTCAAACTTTGGAGATTTTTTGGTTTCGTGTATAATTCGGTTCTTAGGGTCATAAAAATCAATTTTTATACCTTCCAATTCAATTTGTTCATAGTTATCATTTCGCTCTTGATATGTGGTTTCTTCTATGAGTTTACCCATAGCAACGTCTTCAGAGTTATCTTCGAAGCGTATTTCATTTGCATGAAGCCACATCCTTCTTTTGCAATAAAAATAATAAGCAATTAATGTTCCCGTTACATGTCTCATTATAAAAACTGATTTTCGGTTCCAAATTCTAATCCTGTTTCGCTCGAATATTTATCTAAATCAGATAAAACTCTTACTCCGAATTTTTCATCAGCATTTGAATATTGAGGTGGAGTTTGGTTTTTGCCAATTCTTACATTTAATATCCTATTTCCAATTGTTTTTAATCCGTTGTTTAGTCGAATTTTTATTTGTTTACTATCTTCAAAAGTTTTTGAATCTTTTAGTTGTAACATTATTTCAATTAGTTCGTCATAAGCGTTATCATTCTCATCTTTACGGATATAATATCTGTATTCCTCTCCAAAGGTATCATTATTGATAAGTTGAAACCTGCCTAACAGATCAAACTGAGCTCTGTTTACACATTCGATCATATTTGCATGCTGTTCAAAGCCATAATCAAAATCCCCAATCGTTAGGTTATTGCGTATAAAATCAAAGAATTTGGATTGAACATTGAATAATTCCTTTTCTTCTATTCCATCCTGAATTTCCTTTTTGCAAAATTTCAAGAAGTCAGCAGCTTCTTTTTTATAGATTACTTCTGAACTTGATCGACCGTTCTCTTTTTGCAACTGAAAGAAATATACTTGCCCTAATGGAACTTTCTTGTTTCGGTTACAGCGTCCTGCACTTTGGATTAAACTCGGCAATGGACATAAATCGCGATAAACAATTGGAAAATCAATATCGACACCAGCTTCGATTAACTGAGTAGATATTAAAACTATATGTTCTCCATTTTTAAGTGATTCTTTTATCTGTTCAATTTTTTTACTTCTGTCTTCCGGTATAAAATGAGTATTCAAAAGAACTACGTGAGATAATACACCAGACAATTCATTATATAATAGTTTTGTATCTGCAATTGTATTTAAAATAACAAGACTAGACTGTTCTTGTGATAAAATATGCTTCGATAAATCAGCAATTAAGAATGTGTCCTGACTAATTAGATTTATTTTATAGCGATTAAATACATCTTGCCCGAAATATTTTTCAGTATTAAGAAGTTCTAATGGTAATACATAGTTTCTAAATAACAATTCCGGCTTCTTCTCGTCAGGCAAATAATCTTTTATCGGGAAGTCTAATTTGGGCATTGTTGCGGTGGATAGAATAGCGTAAGAGTCATGCTTACGACAAAAATCATCCAACCAAGCAGCAAAAAATATATACAACCTTGGAGGTAAGGATTGTACTTCGTCTATTAAAAAAATTCGATTCGAGAAATTGGGAAGTTTTAATAGCGTACTGTTTTTGTTTGAAATTAATGTTTCGAACAGTTGTACAAAAGTTGTAATAATAAATGGGTGATCAAAGGTTTGCTCGGCAAAATTAAGTTGTATCAATTTTTGCAGATTATCGTTTGTCGGGTTAAATTCATAGGCTTGTTGTGCTTTCTCAATATCATTATTTTGTGCTTTTGAACTTAGAGTAAGATAATCAATCTGCAAATCGTTTTCTAAAATGTTTTGGACTTGTTCTGTAATAGATAGAAATGGTAAAGCATAGATAATTCCTAAATTCTTTTTATGCTTTTGTATTTGTCTTGCAATTGACAGCAAGGTAAAAGTTTTTCCACCACCCGTTGGTGCAGTCAGCGTAAAGACCCGCCGATTCTGTTGCAGAAATTTTTCAATATTTTCAGTTGCTTCAAGGCGGAGTTCAGTTCTTAGTTGATTAAGCCTAGAAGGATTAGTTGCTGAACTGTGTTTCTCAAAAACAGAACCAAGCGAATGATTTAATTCGATAATTGATTCTTCAATTTTCTCTTCTGTCTGGAAATAATTATTCTTCCCCGCATCTCGTTTGTCAGCGTGGATCAGACAGGCAAAGGCAAACTGGGTATTAGTATAATTATCTAACGCTAATTGCATCCAGACTTTTTCATGAATCATGCCATTATAGTTGCCTACTTTTCTAAATTCTTTCTCAACATAGTTGACAGTAAACGGATTCAGCTTTTGTTGTAAGTTCTGATTTAAGAAATCACTGAATGGTAATGTATTTCCACTTAAAAAGTTAGCGGCTGAAGATATTTCATCCGCATTCGGCATATTCTCAAAGTTTGGAATATCTCCGTGGTGATAAGCAATAAGAGCCACTGTCTGCAATATCTTTATAATAAGTTCGTCTTTGCTTTCAGCTTCCAATAATTCCGTTATTGCTATTTGGTTTGCTTTGAAACAGTAAACAAAAGCCAGTACCGAAAGATAGGAATGGCGGGAATAGTCGTGTATGGGGTCTCCGGTCAGTTTAGCCTGAAAGTTCGGATTTATTTTTCCTAAATCATGAAACAGGGCTGCGGTTCTCGTAATGGGCAATGAAGAATATCTACGGGATTTTTCTATTACCCCGCAGATATGTTCTTCCAATGGTTTTCCCGGATGAGATTGAAATTTCAAATCAGACACCATTTTGTTTGATTATTAAAAATATAATGTTCTCCTTTTACAGTTATTTCCCTTTCTTTCGAAGGATAAATAACAAAAACATACTCATCCGGCAAATTCCAGAAATCATCATTTTGAAATGTTGGGACTTTGTCGAACCCAATCCTGAAACTGTACATTCCCATACCTTCCGGTTTATGTTTATTCGTCACGAAACCTTTGGTGGAGAATGACTCGTCGGAAATATATTCAAAGTTACCCGTTTCTACATATTCTATTTCGGCAGGACAATTATGCAATCCTAAAACCGGTTCGTAGCATGATTTTCCATCTTTGCAACTTTGCACAAATTCAGTAAATAGCTCCTCACTTTTGTCTGTCGCATTATCCAAAAGACAAATCATTACGGTATAATCCGGATTTCTAATTATTTCCATTTGTTTGGGTGATTTTTCCCAAGCATTCGATACACTTCTGAAAGTAAATCCCCAGGATTGCTTCTTTACTTCATTATTTATTTGAACTCCATACTTCAAATCTTTGCTCAACAACGGAAATAAGGGTCTCATTTTTTGTCTATCCTTGCCTAAAACCGCGCCAATCATCCCGATTAACGCTGTTTTTGTAATAAAATCATGCGAAAGCGGATTATTATTGGTCTCAGGGCGACGAAACTGCCCCCAGTTTCCTTTAATATGTAGTCTTACGCCTTTCATTTACAATAATTTTACCGGTTTAATTTTGGGCTGTTTTAAGGCTGTTATTGCATTTGCAACATCGGATATTTCTGTGTAATATCTAATCTCTTTTACCTTGTCAGAACTTGCAGCTGTTGCCAATTGACTAAAGTCAAATGTATAATCGCCCATTTCTCTGATTTGTTCCTCTTCTTTATCTGAGTTTATCGAAATCAGTTTGTCTGTTCCGTACAGTTTATCGTTGGCATTGTTGTACACAATTTGAACCAATAGCACCGAACTTTGATTGGATTTACTTCTGGTGTTTGAGTTATTGATACTGTTCCATAATGCAGAAAATAGTTCATCTATATCCTCTTTTCTCAATCCACTGTTTGCTGCTGAATAGGGATTTACCCAACCATGAATTTGATTCAACGCATAAGGAACTACCGTTGTAGTGCCAATGGCACCTCTTGACTTATCCGCACTTGATGAAAAAACCGAAGTGTTCTGGTGTATTCTCAAGTCAACTTTATTTAAAGAAGGATTCAACAATGCAAACTGAACTGGTCCAGTAATATTGACAGCAGCATCTTTCTCCGTTGAAATGCCACCGAACAGACGAACATCAATACATTTTTGCAAAAGATCTAAAGCCGCTTTTTCTAATTGTTTTTTGTCTGGTTTTTTGGGAGAATACTTTGCCCATAAAGATTGCATTCTGGCAGAAGCTCCTGACTCTTTGCTTCCTTCGGCAATTTGTGACTTGTCATTAAAAACAAATATTTCATATTTGTCGGGTGTAACCTGATTTTGCTCGATAAAATAATCTCTTACAAATCGTTTGATTCTTACATCGCTTACCAAAATATGCTTGGTTTCGTCATCGTAGCGCTGTTCTCCTGTAAAAGGGTCACCATTGGGAACTGTAAATTTACCTTCGTATAAAAAAAGGATTTCCGATTTTTCAATTGAATTTTCCATATTCTGTATATTTTAATTGGTTGAATTTTCTTCTTGTTTTATATCAAAATAGCTTTCAAAAAAACCAAGCGATGAATAATACTTACTATATCTTTCGCCTTCAAACTCTTTGATAATATTTACAAAATTCTGATATGCAATTCTAACTTCTGGGTATTTTGTCTTCTCGTGCATGACTAATTTTTCATTTATAAATGCTGCAAATTTCACTAATTCTTCTATCGAAGAAGTTCTGCGGGAAAGATTTCCTACGTACGATTTCTCAAATGATTTAATTGGACAATCTTTTCTCCAAGCGGCAAATTGTCTGGCCATAATGCCTAAGTTTTTACCCAAGGCATAACTGTTTGATTCGGTAATTTTCATAAGCGGATTATTTTTTTGTATGTTCATTAAAAAATATAAATCATATTTCAGTGTGCTAAAACTTTGATTTCCTTCCCGGATATTATATTCCACTTTTTCAAGAAAAGCTGATAGCAACAAGGGGTCATCATAATAATTATCGGTGTATAACTGAGGAAGAACTTTTAATAAATGAGATTGGAATTTCTTCTTGTCTTTGGTAACATCACCAAGAATTTTAAGGAAACTTGTTCTTATATGAAACCGAAATGGCTTTTTTGCATTTGGAAAGTCGCTATTCGCTCTGTTCTCCATTTCGTTTGCTTTTTGTCTTACATTTTCATTTATATGTTTGAGTAAGCTTTTTTCAACATCCGAGATTTCAATCAAGTCAGCAAAAACACCTGCAGGTGAGGCCGGAATACTCGTAAAAACAATGTCGAATTTCACCGTATCCTCAAAATCATTGTTTACTAAATCGGTAAAAAATAAGTCTGAATCATAATTCCCTGTTGTTTCAACAATATCATCCTCTTTTCCAACTTCTTCTTCAATATCCTTTTTATTTCGCTCAAAAAATGCTACAACTGATTCAGGAGAAAGTTGGTCGGAATGAGGTAAAGCAATAATTCCAATATTTCCAAATCTTACTACTGGCTTTTCGGCCGCTTTGCCAGCGTACATTAAACTGATAATGTCATCAAATAGAAATATTTTGTTTTTATAAGAGTTCTTTTCTTCAAAGTATGGGGTTACACCACCTAATGTTTTGTAGAGATATTTATTTAATGTGAGTTTATCTGACAGTTGATTATTTTTGATAAAATCATCATTAAACCTGTCGTTGAGGTAGCTAACAAGGCTGTCGCTATTTTTATCTGATTTATAGAATAGTATTATTGAATCAACATCATCAAGAATAGAATTTTGTTTATGCCAAGGATGCCCATTAAAATTAAAATGCAAGACAACTGAATGTTCTGATTTTAGTGTGGTTTCAATAGTCTCTTTTTGCATCCTAAATGCATTTCTGAACTTTATTATGATATTGTTTTTGATAAATCCTGTTAGTGGTTCAGCTCCCACGAATGATGATTTATTAATCCATTTCCCATTTAATCTATAATTGCCAGACTCATTAATTGCATTCTTTTTATCAACATAACAACTATAAATAATGTCTCCAAATAAATAGCGTTTTTCAGCATCTTTTTTTGAAGTCTTGAAATTAAGATAATAAAGGCTTTTCTTTTTATCTTCATCCAATATTTCGGCTTTATTGTCGAAATCAAAAAAGAATTCATCCCCTTTATCTATAACCGGAACTTCGTAGAATGTGGTTGTAACGGGGTTGCCATCCTTGTCTTTGTCTTTTGCCAAAGCCTCCACATCTTTCATTACATGGTTAATCTGTTCGTGATATTTCCATGCATCTTTGTCTTGACGGTAGAATTTACCGATTTTGATTACAGTTTCTAAGCTCATATATCTTTCTATTTATATTCTTCCTCATTATATCTCCCCCACAAACCTACCCTCTTATTTTGACAATTTCTGTCACAGCGCAAAAAAAATATCATTTCATCGGTTGAATATAGAGCCGCCATGCAACATGGCGTCTCTGACCTTGTTGTGTCGCTATCAGGCTTTAGCATCCGTCTTGGGAGGCCTCTCACCCTCCGCATTCACCCGTTTGAGCAAAGCCGAGATAGAATACTTTTTCAGCTTCACCTCGTCCGCCCCTTTGTAGATGGCGCGTGCATCTTGGCAAACGGCGGTGGTCAAGTCCCACAATTCGTTGTAATCCTTGATGTTTGCGGAAGTGGTGCTGTTGCGGAGATTTTCGAGTCGGTTCTGCTCGTTGTTGAGCGCGTCAATTTCGAAGGTAGCGGCGGAGAGTTCCGTCACAAATTCCGGTTTGAGACCCTTTGCTTCGAGGGCTGCACTGTTGCGGTTCACATTGGAGAGCAGCGTTTTCATTCCCCCGATAATTCCTTCGTCGTTGCCCCGGCTGATGTTGTCACGTATAGCCTTGAAGCCGAAGCCGTCGGCGGCGATGTCCAGACCTTCGGATGTCCGTTTCACGTATCCTTCCAGCTTGTTGAGGGCAGGACGCAGCGCCAGTTCTTTTTCCACCAATTTGGCGGTCACATTCTTCAGTTGTTGGATCACGCTGTTGGAGCGTTCAAGTTCCAAACAAAAATTCCGCTTGGCTACAAGAGCATCTACTTTTTCCGATGTGTAGTCCGAAAAATTAGCTTGAAAGTCGGTTAAGTCTCCCTGCAAGCTTTCCACAACAAATCCTGCAATAACCGGAACTTCTTCCATTTTGCAATTAAATTTCTTAGTTTCCATAAAGATTGAATTTTGATGTTAATAATAAAATTGAAACTCACTTAGACGGCCAGGCTTCTTGATTCATCTTCCTGTCCGCTTTCTCTTATTTAAGGTTGTATATGTCATCCTCCAATCGGTATATTTTGTCCTCGTGCTCGTATATGCCATCCTCTAATCAGTATATGTCGTCCTCGTGCCAGTATATATGATCCTCGTGTTCGTACATTTCATCCTCTAGTCATTATATGTTTTCCTCGTATTCGTGTATTCCGTCCTCGTGGTTGTATATTTGATCCTCTAATCAGTATATGCTGTCCTCTTGGTCGTACATGTGATCTGCACAGTAACTGAATCCCTCAATCCCTCAATCCTTCCCAACCGCTCCGCATCCCATCGCATTGTACAATCCCGCGCCCGCATTCAGCAGAATTTCCACAAAACGTTTCTCCCCGGTCACTTTCAACCCGAAGCTCATCCAGCCTCTGATCTGTGTCTCCTCCGGCGTGTCGGCTTTGATGGTGATTAAACGAGATTTAAACGGTTGCCGCATGGGTGTAATTTCAATGAGCAACAAAGCCGATGCAGCGGTATGTTCATCGAAACAAGAGGCAATCTTTCCCCGCCAATTGTAGAGGAGGCTTTCGGCAAAGCGGGCATCGTCGGGCCCAAGGAAATCGTAGTTCCCTTTGTCGTTTTGTAAACCAACCACAACGGGGGAAAGAGGTTTCAGTGCGATATTTACAATTTCGTTGTTCTTGAATGGGCTAAGCGAGTCGGGAAGGCTCTCGATGGATTTCACCGTGAAGCTGGCTCGTGAATGTTTGTCGGCAATGTCGATCCTTTCCGATTGGAAAAGTCCTTTGATGAAGTTTTCCGTGGCTTGCGGCAGGTGAAATGCCACCTGAAACCATAGTTCGTTGCTTTGCAACCGGAGGCGGTCGCCTTCTATCCTGAACGGGCAGTTGATTTGCGAAAAAGTAAAAAGCTTGAAGCCCTTGCCGTAGCCTGATTCGTGCAAGAATGCGGCATAGTCGGCATCGCCTTTGGCTATGATGCGGTACAAGGCACTGCTCAAGGGATATTGGTAGTTGATAGGGATGAGTGGGTGTGATTCAGTGGTATGCAGTGTAATTTTGAATTGCATTTTTAAGGCTTTATGTTTAGGCCTTAAATTTAGTTATGTTTTTTTATATAAAAAATAAAATTCCACATTTTACTTCACAAATATTCGCAAACAAGTGATTTGCTTCTAAAAACGGATCAAAACATAAGGTATTAAGACAAAAAACTCCCCTGATTCAACATCAGAGGAGTCCCCAAACAATTTAACCAGTCTAACCTACAAATTCTATTTCCAAACATAAGTCCCTACAGCACCAGGGCTTAATGCGGCAGTAAAGGATTTTTTGCCGTATCGGATTGAAAATAGTCTTTTCACCGTGCTGTTGTTGATAACTATCACAACCTTCTCACCTTTTGGCGTTAGAAACGCCACGTTATTCAAATTTTCAGGGAGGTTCGATCCGATGCGGAGGGAGCCCGGACGAACAAATTTCGATGCATGTGCCACAATGTAATAACCTACATTTCTTGTGACTTTGTCGCCATCCAAGGTGATTCCACCCAAACAGAGGTCACATCCGCCCCGGTCTGTATGTGGCTTCAATTGAGGGTTTGACGAAAGGTTCCATTCCAAAACCGTTTTGCACCAATTGCGCGTTGCCCCGATAGTCAGGTTGTTGACGTGTTCCGCCAAGTCTTTTCCGAAATTGCTTGGCGAACCAATCCATTGTTCGGTGAAGTAGAGGTTCTTGTCGGGATGTGCCTTATGCACTTCGCTCAAAGCTTCAATTTTTCCTTCGTAAAGATGAAAGGCAGAGCCGTCAATATATTTCTTCGCATCGGGATCATTCAATATGGAAATCGGATAATCAGGGCGGTTCGCATTGTGGTCATAGATAATAATCTTGGTATCTAAGCCCGCACTGGCAAATGCCGGGCCTAAATAGGTCTTCACAAATTGCCCCTGCTCTTCTGCGGGCATGTACATGCTGGGGTTGTTTCCCGGATGAAGCGGTTCGTTTTGAACCGTGATGGCATCGATGTGGATCCCGTTTCGCTTCATTTCCTGGATATAACGGACCAAATAGTGGGCGTAAACATCGTAATACTCCTTTTTGAGGCTTCCGCCACGGGTGTCGTTGTTGGTTTTCATCCATTTCGGAGCCGACCAAGGCGACCCGAGAATCTTCATGTCCGGAGCTATGGCCAATATTTCCTTCAGCACCGGAATCAGGTTGTCGTAGTCGGGGCCAAGATTAAATTTTTGCAAGTTGACATCCGTTGCTCCCTCCGGCAAATCGGTGTAAGAAAAGGGAACGGAATCCAAGTCAGAAGCGGCGATGCTCACCCGCAAATAGCTGATTCCGATGTTATTTCTGTCGTACGAAAACAATTCCTTGAGTAGTGCCGTGCGGGCTTCCCGAGACATTTTCATCAGGTGTTGGGCGCTGCCGCCGGTCAGAGTGAATCCAAATCCGTCCATCTGCTGGTACGTCTTTTTGTCGTCGATCGCAATCGAGGGTAGCGATAATTTTTTCGCTGCGCTAAATGCCAGAGGCTTCGGTTGTTTGCTAAACAGCGCCGATTTGTCTGCGTTGGTCACCCAACTCTGAACCGTTTGCGCCTTCAGGGAATTCACAAAAACAACAAAAAGGATTAGTAGCGAAATATGAATTATTCGTCGTTTCATCTGATTCAAGTTTTTAGTCCAATACAATGGTTGAGATGGAGTGAGGGAGTGATTCCACTGCTGCGTATTCAGAACCCACCGATAAGTTGTAATCCATTTTCTTGTCGGTTTGGTTCATCACCACCACCACCGTTTTTCCGGTTTTATTGACAAAGGCGGTTGCAAGCAGTTCGCTGCGCATCGTGGCGCAAGCCACTCTTTTGGCACCCGGTTTCACGTATTTTGAAAAATGTCCTTCGTAGTAATAGATATTGGTGTATGTCAGTTTTCCTGTGTTGACATCGGCATGGACAGGTGCATAGCAGAAATTCCCCACATGGTTGGGTCCTCCTGTTTGATCGAGCAGGAAATTCCAGTCGAACCATCCTTCCGACCCGTTGTTGAAATCCTTCACCATGGCTTCCCCATAGCGTTCGCCGAGCCACCATTCGGTCACTTTCGAAGCATCGTATTTTTCGATACAACCTTCGGTGAACAAAATGTGTTTGGAGGGAAATGCCTCTTTCACCCGTTTCAGGTTTTCGTATTGCATGCCGCTTCCCGTCCATGTTTCGTACCAATGGTAACCAAATCCCCACACATACTTTGCAGCCTCCGGATCGGCCATGATGGAGCCAACGCGGTGGAACAAAAGGTCGCGGTTGTGATCCCAGGCTATCAGCTTTTTGCTTGCCATGCCCGCTTTGGCTAGGGTTGGGCCGAGGTGGTTTTTAATAAAATCCCGTTCTTCTTCGGCTGTGTAGATGCACGATTCCCAAGTCTGTGTTGCCATCGGCTCATTTTGTACCGATAATCCCCAAACCGGAATGCCTTGCCCTTCGTATGCACGGATGAATTTCACATAATAATTTGCCCAAGTTTGTGCATATTTCGGCAGCAATTTTCCTCCTTGCAAGAGCTTGTTGTTGTCTTTCATCCAGGCTGGTGGCGACCACGGGCTCACAAACAAAGGCAAGATGCTTCCGGCTGTTGTGTTCGCCTTTTTTATCAAAGGAATTTTATACTTTTCGTCATGGGCGATGCTGAAAGATTTCAATTGTGCATCGTTTTCCTTCACATACGAATAGCTGTCGCTTGAAAAATCGCAACTTCCGATGTTCGTCCTTATCACCGAGAACCCGATCCCTTTTTGAGGGTCAAAGAATGCTTGCAGAAGCTCGTCTTGTTGCTGTTTCGGCAGCTTGGCAAAGGTTTCGGCAGAAGCATCCGTAATGGCCCCGCCGATGCCGATCATCGACTGGAAGGTTTTGGAAGGATCTACAAATACCCAGATCTCCCTTTCGGTAGGTTGTCCGGCTTTCTGCGACTTCAGTTTCGCTGTTTGGGAAAGTCTTAGGTTCGTGTTTTCTGCTGTGGTAAACACTGTTGCGCTCCACGGTTTGGGCAACGTCTTTTGTTGTGCGAAACCTGAAGTTGCCATACAGGCCACCAATGCGCAGAAAGCCATGTTTTTTACATATCTTTTCATAAGGGTAAATTTATACTTTAACATACCTGTGTTCTATTATCTAGCCTTTAGCCTAAGCTTTATTCAAGACTAAAATGTCCTTTTAATGTGGCATTCGAAGAGTTGCCCACAAACAGATCGTATTCTCCCGCTTCATTCACGAATTGAACGTCGTTGTTATAGAATTTCAAATCGTCAGAAGTCAGGGAAAATGTAATTGTGGTGGTTTCTCCTTTCTTCAAAAAGATTTTCTTGAAACCTTTCAACTCTTTTACGGGACGGACAACGCTGCCCACCAAATCGCGGATGTATAGCTGCACCACTTCTTCCCCGTCGTAATTTCCCGAATTTTTCACCTCCACGCTTGCTTCAATTTTTCCACCATTTAGTGCCATTTTGGATGAAGACAAACGTAGGTTTGCGATGTCGAATGAGGTGTAGCTCAATCCATAGCCGAACGGATATTTTGGAGAATTTGACAGGTCAATATAGGCCGACACGTAATTCTTGTCTTCGTCGTCTTTCGCCGGACGGCCCGTGTTGTAGTGGTTGTAATAAATCGGAATTTGGCCTTCTGTGCGTGGAAAAGACATAGGAAGTTTGCCCGAAGGGTTGTAATCTCCGAATAAAACATCTGCAATCGAATTCCCGGCCTCGGTTCCCAGCCACCAAGTGTAGAGGATCGCGGGAACGTTGTCTGCTGCCCAATCAAAAACCAGCGGGCGACCCGCATTGATCAAGAGCACAACGGGTTTTCCACTGGCGCAAATCTCTTTGAGCAATTCTTCCTGAACGCCAGGCAAATGGATATTGCTCCGGCTTTTGGCTTCACCGCTCATGTCGTGTGCTTCTCCCAAAGAAACCACCACCACGTCCGCTTTCTTAGCCGTTTCCAGTGCTTCGGCAAATCCCGAACGGTCGTTGTCATTGATGTTGCATCCTTTGGCATAAAGGATCGTGGAATGATTTTTCGTGCAATGCTTGATGCCATCGTATTGGCTTACGATACGGGCCGAATCATCGGGAAAGGCAATCGACCAAAATCCATGATTTGCGACTGTAGCCTTCATGAATGGGCCGATCAAAGCGATGGACTTGTGTTGTGAAGAAAGCGGCAACAGATTCTGACCGTTTACAGCGTTGTTTTTCAGAAGGACAATGCTCTTAGCTCCTATTTCACGGGCGAACTTGCGGTGTCCCAAATTGTTTTCCTGGGCTTTTTCCCTTGCTTCATTGCAAAAGCGGAAAGGATCATCGAATAATCCGAGCTCGTATTTCGTCATCAATATGCGTTTCACGGCATCGTCAATGAGCGCCATTGGCACTTTACCTTCGTTCACGAGTTGTTTCAGGTAATCGCGGTAGCAACGGCTTTCCATGTCCATGTCGCTTCCCGCTATCATTGCTTTCAGAGCGGCATCTTTCCTGTCTTGTGCAAATCCATGAGGCACCATTTCTCCGATACTTCCCCAATCGCTCACCACGAAGCCCTTGAAATTCCATTCCCCTTTCAGTTTGTCACGCAAGATGTAGGAATTGCCTGTGGCCGGCACACCGTTGATGTCGTTGAATGAGTTCATCATGGTGGCGAGTCCTGCATCCACAGCAGCTTTGAATGGAGGCAGATAAGTCTCGTTGAGTTGGCGATAGCTCATATCCACTGAATTGTAATCCCGCCCCCCGACAGCTGCGCCGTAAGCGGCAAAATGTTTTCCGCAAGCCATCACGGCATCGATATTTCCCAATCCATTTCCCTGGAAACCTTTCACACGTGCCACGGCCACTTCCGAACCCAGATACGTGTCTTCACCCGCACCTTCCATCACCCGTCCCCAACGTGGGTCGCGCGAAATATCGATCATGGGGGCAAACGTCCAGTGGATTCCGTAAGCAGCAGCCTCCGTGGCGGCGATGCGTGCAGATTTTTCCATCAAGCCCAAATCCCAAGATGCGGTTTCTGCAAGCGGAATCGGAAATGTGGTGCGGAAACCGTGAATCACATCTTGTCCGAAGATCAAAGGAATATGAAGCCGCGATTGCAGGGCAAGTTCCTGCAATTTTCGGGTTTTGTCCACTCCCATCACATTCAGCATGGAGCCAACCATTCCATTTTTTATTTGTGTCTCTTTGTCACCGTCCGGTGTGATTTTTCCTGTTGCCCCCCAATCGCCGTTGTATTGGTTGAGCTGCCCGATTTTTTCGTCGAGCGTCATTTTTGACAACAGTTCGTTTACGAACTTCTCTGCCTTTTGGGCAAAGCAAGCTGTGGCAAAAAGGGACAGCAGCATGGCGAAAAATGTTTTTTTCATAGTTGGAATATTTTGAATGTTATCTTACTTCCATTTGAATGTGGCAAGGTTATTCGGGTTTAAGGTGGCTGAAAAACTTTTTGCTCCACAGCTAATGGTAAATTCCTGTTTGACTGTGGAATTGTTGCAGGCGATCACAACCTTTGTGTTGTCCTCGTTTAGAAATGTACTAAATATAAGCTCACTGGGCTTATTTCCCAAAACCAAATTTGCAACTCTATGGGCTTTCGGCCTGACGAATTTCGAAAAATGACCGATTGAATAGTATTCTACATTTTTATAGAAGCTCCCATCGTCATGAATTGTCACAACTCCCCTGCAATTGTCACATCCTCCATTAGTCGGGCCTGAAGTTGTGTTCAAAGCCAGATTCCACATCAAAACAGTTTTTGCATAATTGTTGCTGCCTCCTATAAACGCGTTTTCCATATTCCATCCCAAATTCGTATTAAAGTCGTCGCTCCATGCTCCACCAGATATTTCGGTGAAATAAATGCCTTTATCCTTGTTGGCATTATATACCGTGGACATTGATGCAACGTTTCCTTCGTATCCATGAAACGCTGTGCCTGCAATATACTGGGACGTTTGCGCATCTGCTAAAATATTAATCGGATATTGATATATGCTCCAATTATGGTCGAATATCAAAATCTTTGCATTGATATTGTTTGCCTTGAACAGAGGACCGACATAATCCCTGATCAACTCGTTTTGTTGTTGCCAATCCATCTTCATGGATGGATAGCTACTTGTTTCATATTGGGGTTCGTTTTGGAGAGTGACGGCATCAATGGTGATTCCTTCTTGTTCCATGGCTTGGATATAATCCACCAAATAATGCGCAAAATCACTCATGTTTTCCTGCTTCAAACTACCACCATTCATACTGTTTGATGTTTTCATCCAGGCTGGAGCGCTCCAAGGCGAGGCCATGATTGATATTTGTGGATTTATCTTCATAATTTCCTTTAAAACAGGGATTAGGTCTCGCTTGTCAATCGAAGGAATCCCGAATTTTGAAATATCCGGCTCATCGCAATAGCTATAATTTCCCAGGGAAAAATCTGACGAACCAATTGTCAGCCGCAAATAGCTTATACCGATTCCATCATCCGTATTAAACAGCGAGTTTAGAAGTATTTGCCTTTTGTCTTCGCTCATATTCTTGATAAGATAAGCCGATGAGCCAGTGAGAGCTGCACCAAAACCATCCATTTCTTGAAAAAGCTTGGTCGAGTCCAAAACAATACTAAAGGAACTTGCCTTTTCCGAAAACTGAATATTGCCTTGTTTGACCAACGTATTGGCTTGGGAAGTTGTCTGCCAATATTCGACACCAGTGGAATCGTTCGGATTTTGATCCACGATTATGTCAGCCGCAGAACTCCCATTCGGGTTGTTGTTGCAGGAATTGCAGAACATGAATCCTAAAATGTAGTACAGGTATCTCCTCATAGCTGAGTAAACATGCTTATTCATGGTCACTTCTTCGGAAAATTATAGTTTTGCAGATAAACAATTATAAAGCCGGATTCCGAAATACGTAAATACTGCTTTATAATTGTTCTAAACCACGGAATTAATACCCGTCATTCTGGGTCAAATTGCTGTTCAACTGGATAGCGGTAGATGGAATTGGCCATAGCAAATCGGTTGTCGCTATGCTGGAACCGTACAATGTGGATGTTGATGCTCGAGTTTCGGCTGCCGACATGACATCGATTGCCCTTCCGGTGCGCTTCAAATCAAACCAGCGATGACCTTCAAATGCCAATTCGAGGAATCTCTCGTTCTCGATAGCAAGCCGCATGTCGCTTTGAGTTGTAGGGTTTTTGTCTGCCAGTCCCACACGCTCGCGGATTTGATTCAACAGAGTTATTGCTCCGGATAAATCGTCTGTTTCGTTCAAAGCTTCCGCCTTCAACAGGATTATATCTGCAAGGCGCAAGTAGATGATGTTGTTGCTGCTGTTCCAGCTATTGGCTGACTTAAGTTTGTATGCGAATGGAATAGTTGTCCCCCAGACATCATCGCTATAATATCCCGTGCAGTCTTCAAACAAAACGCTTGCTGCTTCGCGGATAGTATCTCCTTCGCTTTCGTAGGCGTTGATTAATTTGTAGGAGGGTGTGTTGAATTTCTTCCACGAATCCCCTGAGATCGAAGGCGGCAGGAACATTTCAGGCCCCCAGGCTCCCGCAGTAGCGGCATCAAACTGAATTTCAAATAGCGATTCGCTCGAATTTTCATGATTTCCATCAAACAAATACGCATAGTTTTCCACTAGGCTATATTGGGTGTCAGATAGGACGGCATTGCAATATTCGAGTACTAGGGTATAATCAATGGTCGGCATTGAGGCGTACACCTTGGCTAGCATTCCCTGGGCCGCAGCTTTGGTGGCTCTCCCTGTCAGATTCTGGGTTGCGGGCAAAGCGCTAATGGCATCGGTCAGGTCTGAAACAATTTGCTCATACACCTCGTCTTCTGTGGATCTTGCCAAATACTGGGTTACGTTGATATCTGTCGATAGCACTATTGGAACCCCGCCCCACAAACGAACCAGGTTGAAATAGTGGACCGCTCTTACAAATTTCGCTTCGCCTTTGAGCACAGTCCTTGCACTGTCTGTGAATCCACTGACCGTGCAAAGGTCTGCTCCTTCCAGTACCGAGTTGGCAATCATAATTCCATTGTATAGGTATCCCCAGTCTCGCTTCACGTTAGCATTTGTGGTTGAAATATCATAGTCGTCAATTTCGAAATTCGCGGTATTGTCTCCTCCAGCATAACATACATCCGATGCGGCATCCCCGTTCACAAACATGTCGAACTGATAATACTCCGTATGAAATGTTGTGTACAGGCTTGCCATAGAAGCGTCTGGCCATGACGCATCGCTGGTGAAAGCCTCCTGTTCTATGAATGTCGTTTTATCAACATTAAGGAAATCATCGCAAGAAGAAAGTGCAAACAACAGAAACGTCGCGATAAAACAGTACCTCATCCTATAAGCAAAAAATTCCTTTAGATGCCCGTTTTTTTTATATATCAATATTTTTTTCATAATTGTGCTTTTTGGAGAATTAGAATTCAATGTTCATCCCGAAGATAATAGTTCTTGGTTGGGGGAATGTTCCATAGTCGATACCTAAGGCGGCATTGGCGGTTTGCGCATCCGAGCTAGTTCCACCAAGGCTAAGTTCAGGATCGTAGCCGGAATAGTGAGTGAATGTCAACAGGTTTTGGCCTGTCACGTAAAGTTTAACCGAACCGATATTTGCCTTTTTTATGAAACTGTTTTGCAGGTTGTAGGACAAGGTTACAGCCTTCACCCTTAAGAATGAGCCGTCTTCAATAAAACGGGTCGATACTTGTGAATTATCCGTACTTCCAGCCACAGCAGCTGGGATATCAGTCACATCACCGGCCTGTGTCCACCTTCTCAAAACTGCCGTTGATTGGTTCTTGTAGTTTTCCATGCCTTCGGTTTCAATCCTGGTCGCATTAAGGACATCATTACCTTGCACCCCTTGCAGGAAGATGCTCAAATCTACATTTTTGTATGAGAAGCTGTTGGTCAAGCCATAAGTAAATTTTGGTTGCGCAGATCCAATAATAGTCTGCAAATTGTTTCCATCTTCGTCTGTCTTGTAGGTGAGCATGCCCGTTGAGGGATCTACTCCTTCCGATATGTATCCGTAGAAAGCTCCTATTGGCTGGCCTTCCTTCACTATCGAGGCGTTGTCGCGCTCGTAGATGTATCCCGTGTAGTATGTCGCCCCATTCAGATTGATCACTTTGTTCCGGTTTAATCCAAAATACAAATCAGTGTTCCATTTGAATTTCCCTATAAGGTTTCTGGTGTTCAAAGAAATTTCGATTCCCATATTCCGCACGTTGCCGATATTTGCATATTGGCTCGTGAATCCGGTCTGTGCGGATACAGTCTTTTCAATAATTAAATCTTTTGTTTTCTTGTAATAGGAATCCAATGAAAGATTTACTCGAGAATTAAACATCGAAGCATCTATGCCACCATTAAGCTGGCTCGTTGTCTCCCATTTTAAATTGTCGTTCCCGGATGTGGAAATGGAAATGGAGGAAATAGCTCCTTCGGGGAAGGGATAGGCTCCGCCAGCGGTTTCTTTTGCATCATATGCATAGTAGTCAGATGGCTGATTTCCCACCAATCCGTATCCGGCGCGTATCTTCATGTCATCGAGGAAAGACTTGGTTTTCGCCATGAAATTTTCATCGGAGATTCTCCATCCTACGGAGACTGAAGGGAACGTACCCCATCTGTTGTTGGGGCCAAAGCGTGATGATCCGTCACGGCGGATGCTGGCTGTTAGGAGATATTTACCTGCATAATCATAAGCGGCACGCCCGATGAAAGAGACCATAGACCATTGGGCTGCATCTGTTGTGTTTGAGATGGTGGTGCTTGCCCCATCCAATGTGGTGATGGCTGCGCTTGAGTAGCCGCTTTTTTGTTGATATGTTTCGTTGTAATCATACTTTTGCTGTGTGACCCCGCCCAATAAATCAAGGCTTTGCTTCTTCCCGATTTTGAACCTGTAATTCAACGTGTTCTCAATCAGCCAAGTGATGTCTTTTTTTGTTTGGGCGATGCCTATCCCGCTATACGAACGGCCATTGGAGGTCAAGTAAGGATCGGTAAAGCTGTTATAGGCATAATCGTTGTTTTCCAGAGACAATGACGATTTAAATTTCAAATCCTTGGCAAATGTGATCTCTGCATATATATTACCCAAAAACTGGTTGCTGTTCGACTCATTTGTTGAGCCTTTCATAGCGGCAACCGGGTTTTCCCAACCGGCCTGATATGGGTTTGCCGTGAAACTACCATCTGCATTGTAAATGGTCAATGTTGGCGGTGTAGTCAAAGCTCCTAAAACGACTCCGCCTTTGGCAACATTTGCATTGTCAGTGACATCGTTGCTCTTTAGTTTGCTCCATGCGATATTTGTACCTATTTTCAACCATTTTTTCACTTCCTGGTCGAGATTTACCTTGATGTTGTGACGTTTGAAGGCTGTTGGGTCGATGATGCCTTGCTGGTTCAACATGCCTAGAGAAACATAGTAGTGTGATTTTTCTGTACCGCCCGAGAAAGCCACTTGCGTGTTGTAGGTGGTGGCAGTGCGGTACACTTCGTCTTGCCAATCGGTGTTTATAGAATTTGACAGGCTTGAGACATCATAGCCCATTTCTTCCATCAAGGCAATGTACTGGGTCGAATTCAGCACATCTAGTTTTTTTGGCAATTCTGCAAGCCCGTAGTAAGTGCTAACGCTAACCTTGGAAGTTCCCGCCTTTCCTTGTTTTGTTGTAATCAGCACCACGCCGTTTGCTGCACGGGAGCCATAGATGGCGGCAGATGATGCGTCTTTCAGCACTTGCATGGATTCAATGTCGGCAACTGACAAGTTTTTTGTGTCCGAGGTTGGAATCCCGTCAATCACATACAACGGCTCGTTGTTGGCATTGATAGAAGTGGTTCCACGAACCCTGACGGTGATGCCGCCGCCCGGCTTACCCGAGTTTTCTGTAACTTGTACGCCGGCAGCCATTCCTTGCAATGCTTGCGCAGCCGAAACTAGCGGACGGTTAGCAACGGCATCTCCCCTCACAGAAGAAACGGCAGTTGTCAAGTCTTTTTTCTTCACTGTCCCGTAACCAATAACAACCACTTCTTCCAGGCTTTTCGCGTCTTCTTCCATCGTGATAATGAATGAAGTATTGCTGCCAATAGCTTTCTCCACAGTTTTATAGCCGATAAAATTAAAAACAAGTGTTGCCTTTGAGGCATCTGCTAGATTGGAGATTGTGAATTTTCCGTCTAAATCGGTAGCTGTGCCCTGGGTAGTGCCTTTGATCATTACGGAAACCCCCGTCAGAGGTTCTTTTTTTGAATCATACACGACTCCCGAAATGTTTTGCGCCACAATATTACCTATACAGAACAAGGTAAAAATGACTGCGGTCAATCGTTTCTTCATAGATTTAGGTTTTAGCCGAATCCAATAGTGAATTCGACGGGTTAAACATAGAAAAACTTAGATAATTAATAGGATTATTTTATATTCTTTTCTGGAAATCTGAAAGAAAGGATTTTCTTCGTGCCAAGGCATTTAGAAAAATTGATTCCTCCGAGCTTATCCTCTATTAATTTTTGTCAAATATATAGCGTTCATTTCTACTCTCACGAATTTAGAACCTCTACAAAAACTCTATGTGTGTTTTCCCTTCCCTATATAAAAACTCTACAATTGAAGTTTATCTTATTTATAATCAGAATTTTAAAAACAGTATTTTATTATCAAACAAATCTATCAAATAATTTGGTATCTTTGTGTCACCCCACATCGCCCTTCAATACTGAATTTAACCTTTTTGTTAATTGATAAGATGAAAACGCCTCTTCACATAGTTGCATTTTGTGCATTCCTGATGCTGCCCTCATCGTTTTATGCTGCGATCAATCAATTGGAGAATGTCTGCGTACCCAAGATTTCCTATTTTGACAAAACGGTGTATAACGCCGCTAACCAAAGCTGGGCGATAGCTCAAAATAAAAATGGCTATTTGTACTTTGCCAACTCTGCCGGCTTGCTGGAATACGATGGAAGCCAATGGACATTATACACATTGCCGGACAACACATCCATTGTAAGGAGCATCGCGATAGGTGGCGACCAGAAAATCTACACGGGCATACGCAACGAATTCGGTTATTGGCACGAAGATGTCGCCACCCGGAAATTGAAATATGCTTCACTATCCAAAGCTGCCAAGTTGAGATTTTTAGATGAGGAAATTTGGAAAATTGTCATGCAGGGGGAAGATGTCTATTTCCAGAGCTTTAGGAATATTTATAAATACAACACTCGCTCCAGGTCAATCTACATAATTCCTGCGCCCAACCGTTATCAGTTCATGTTCAAGGTAGGTGACAGGTTGTTTGCTCAAGACAAAGTTTCCGGCTTGATGGAATTGAGAGACGATAGGCTAGTCGGTGTCCCGGGCGGGCAAATTTTTACCGGCGATTGCGTGTATGGAATGGCAGACTATGGCAACCGTTCGGTTTTGATTGCAACCATAGACCGCGGCTTGTTCCTTATGGAAAACAACAAGGTTTCGCCAGCCAGTTTCCCCTGCAATCCTTACTTGGTTAAAAATCAAATTTTCAGCATGATCCCGCTTCCAGGAGGCAAATTTGCTTTTGGAACGATACTCAACGGCTTATTGATTATCGATCACAAGGGAACTATACTTTCGGCTATCAACAAACCCAAGGGGATGCCCAACAACACAGTCTTAAGCCTGTTTTTGGACCGAAGCAATAATATGTGGCTTGGCCTCGACCGGGGGATTTGTCACATCCAAATGAATAGCCCGATACGCACATTTCCCGACCCTAAAGGTTTGCTGGGTTCCATTTATCAAGCCGAAGAAGTGAACGGGCGGCTCTATTTTGCCACAAATCAAGGACTGTTCTATTGCTTGCTTTCCGACCTTTCCTATCCGGAGAGGGAATTGCCCATTCATTTGATGGAAAAAAGCCAAGGGCAAGTTTGGGGGCTTCAAGTGGTTGGCAACCGCCTCTTTTGCGCCCACAACAAGGGGATCTATGTGGTGGATGGAGACAAAGGCGATTTTGTCTATACCAAGAGCGGGGTCACGCACTGGCTTTACATAAATGATAGAACAGTGCTCTTTATGTCCTACAACGGGCTTTGCGCGATGCACATCGAGGGAGATAAATTTACGGTAAAGGAGCAACCGACGTTCCCGTACGACGGTGATTGCCTTGTCAGGGACAAAAACAACAATGTGTTTTTGGGCAGCGGATCGGCTGGTTATTACAAAGTGAAGTTTGATGCCAATTACGACAATGTGGTCTCAAGCACCAACCAGCTTTCTTCCATGGGCATAGGCAAAAAAAACATCAACGGGATCTTTGCGCACGGTACCGATGTCTATGCCATTGACAAAGGAAAGGGGATACTAAGGCTGGATTATGCCTCCAACCGTTTTTTGCCTGAGCAAAAGCTCAACAAATTGTTGCCACGAAAAGAAAGCATCCTCCGGTTGCAGATCAGCAACGACGAGATGTGGTGCTACGCGACCAACAGTTTCTTCTATATCAAAGATTATGCGACAGATCATCCGTCCATTGTTCACAGAAACATGCAATCTTTGTACAAGCAGATGATTAGCACCTTCGAGCATTCCAAAAAAATCGCAAACGGATTGTACATGGTCTGTACATCAAACAGCCTTGCGGTGCTAAACACTGAATATTCATCTAAAGCAAAAGCCAACAAGATATATGTTAGGGATATAGGGATGTTTGGGGATTCGATGAAATCAATGGAATTACCCCATCCCTTGGAATATTACAAGAAGACGCCCATTGAATTTCCGTACAACCATAAAACAATTTACGTTCGCTTCACCCTGCCAAATTACGAGAGCCAGGGAAATATCCTCTACAGCTATCGCCTGAGAGGCAGTTCGGACAATTTTTCCATCCCATCTGCCAACAACATTGCCACTTTCACCAATCTTTCGGCTGGGGAATATGTGTTCCAAGTGAGAGCGACTATTGTGGGAACCAAAGAAGTTTGCTATTCTCAGGAATTACGCATCAAAATACTTCCTCCCTGGTATTTGGGCTGGATGGGAGGCGTGCTTCTCTTACTATTGCTGGCCCTGATCGGACTTCTCTATTTTAAATACCTGCAACGCAGATGGCAAAAACAACAGCGGCGCATCATGTATGCACACGAGAAGGAGATGTCGAAAATGGAAAACTTGATCCTGCAAGAGCAGGTCAAATCTCAAACCGATGAATTGGCTCGTGTTACCAAAGCGATGTTGCACAAGAATAAACTAATGAGTAAGCTGGACGATGAAATCACCAAACTTGCCGAGAACAAAAACGTTCCTCATCCCGATTTGAAAGGGCTGAAAAGTATTGTCGAGAAAAATAAAAATCCCGACGAGGAATGGCGTGTGTTTGAAATGAGCTTCAACAAAACGCACGACAATTATTTGGTCAAACTCAGCACTCAATTTCCGGGACTAACGCCGT
Source organism: Bacteroidales bacterium UBA1309 (assembly GCA_002307185.1). Lineage (GTDB taxonomy): Bacteria > Bacteroidota > Bacteroidia > Bacteroidales > Dysgonomonadaceae > UBA1309. The sequence goes on along the minus strand of DBTT01000039.1, from coordinate 65,507 downwards.
CAGACCTCAAGCTGGCAGCATATATACGGATGAATATCAATTCAAAAGAGATTGCCGGGTTGATGAATATTTCTTCTAAAAGTATCGAGATGGCACGCTATCGTTTGCGGAAAAAACTGAACTTGGCACACAACCAGAATTTGACCGAATTCTTGATGGGATTGTAGGCTAAGGGGATATTTGCAATTCAGCTCGCTGGAGTTTCATTCTTTTCTTAACTTTGAAATAAATTCAAAATTACAAACGAAATGAGAAGAAGGCTTTTACCCGTGGCTATTGTTGCCGTGATTGTTATCATCGGCATTTTCATATACAAATCTTGTGTGCAAAACAAAGAGCAGCAGGTGCTTATTTCGCACAACATGCTCGTGAAGCAAATCGAGGAGCTTGGCCGGCTGGAAGTTGTGAGGTACAACATCCAAGACTTGATGGACTACGAGAAAAAGCGAAAATGGTTGCCCAATTCCAAAACTTCACTCAAAATCGTGGGAGAAGTGATTGGCTGCGTGGATCTGACCAAAATCAAGGCGGAAGATATTCGTGTGGACAAGGATTCCGTGAGCATTATTTTGCCAGATCCCGAAATCTGCAATTGGAAAATAGACCATTCCAAATCTAAGGTGTACAACGTCGAATATGGTCTTTGGGAAACGCAAGAATTGGTGGATGAGGCTTACAAGGAGGCCGAAAAGAAACTGTATAAAGAAGCCCAAAATATGGGTATTGCCAAAGAAAGCCGTGAAAACACGAAGAAGGTGTTGGTGCCTTTGCTCAAAGGATTAGGCTTCAAAAAGGTTCATATTGGGTTTAAGTCAACGGAAAAAGAACAACCTGTGCCTCAAACGATTGGCTTGGAGAAGGAATATTAACGAAATGTTGTACCTAACAAGTCGAACAAAAAAACGATTAGATGTGGGGCACCTCTTTCCTTGTAATTTTACCATCAGATTGCCTCTGAGGACACTAATATTTTCTTACCTTTGCATTTTATTGGTGAAAAATGTCCTGACGTAATCAACGCACACACAATCGGACTCTGTTTTTCACACAAATATATGATAATTTACTATTAGAAATGAGCGTATTAGATTTAAGCGAACAGGAAATATTCAGAAGAGAGAGCTTAGAAGAGCTTCGCCAATTGGGCATAGAGCCATATCCGGCTGCCTTGTTTGAAACAAACGCATTTTCCACAGACATAAAACAGGAGTTTGAACTCAACGCCGAGCAAAAACCGGTGAGTATAGCCGGTCGCATCATGGGCCGACGCATCATGGGCAAAGCCTCTTTCGTGGAGTTGCAAGACTCCAAAGGTCGCCTTCAAGTGTATATCACACGCGATGATATTTGTCCTGACGAAAACAAAGATTTATACAATGTCGTGTTCAAACGACTTCTTGATATTGGTGATTTTATAGGCATCACAGGTTTCGTGTTCCGCACCCAAACGGGTGAAATATCTGTGCATGCACAAACCTTGACCATCTTGTCCAAATCGTTGAAACCACTACCTGTGGTGAAAGTGAAGGACGGTGTCACCTACGACGGTTTTACCGATCCGGAAATGCGTTACCGCCAACGTTATGTGGATTTGGTAGTGAACGAAGGGGTGAAAGATATTTTCTTGAAACGCACCAAAATCTTCAACTCGATGCGCCAGTTCTTCAACGAGCGTGGCTACATCGAAGTGGATACGCCTGTTTTGCAGCCGATTGCCGGAGGTGCTTCTGCCCGTCCGTTTATCACGCACCACAACGCTTTGGACATTCCGCTCTATTTGCGTATCGCCAATGAACTCTATTTGAAAAGATTAATTGTTGGTGGATTTGAAGGAGTGTATGAGTTTTCCAGAAACTTCCGCAACGAAGGGATGGACCGCACGCACAACCCGGAATTCACGGCAATGGAAATATATGTTTCCTACAAGGACTACAACTGGATGATGGAATTCACCGAAAAGATGATTGAATACATCTGCTTGGAAGTCTTGGGGACAACCGATGTGAAGGTGGGCGAACAAATGATCAGCTTCAAAGCTCCGTTTGCCCGTGCCACCATGATTGATGCCATCAAGCATTTCACCGGATTTGACATCAACGGCATGAATGAAGAACAACTTCGCGACGTATGCTCGCAATTGGGAATCGAAGCCAACGAAACGATGGGCAAGGGCAAATTGATCGACGAGATCTTCGGCGAAAAATGTGAAGGAAACTACATCCAGCCAACTTTCATCACCGACTATCCGATCGAAATGTCTCCCTTGTGCAAGCGACACCGCCACAATCCGGAACTTACGGAACGTTTCGAATTGATGGTCAACGGCAAGGAATTGGCAAATGCTTATTCCGAGTTGAACGACCCTATTGACCAGCGTTCTCGTTTCGAAGACCAACTTCGCCTTTCAGAAAAAGGAGACGACGAAGCCATGTTTATCGACCAGGATTTTTTGCGTGCCCTGGAGTACGGTATGCCTCCCACATCGGGAATGGGAATCGGTATGGATCGATTGGTGATGTTGCTAACTGGACAAACTTCCATCCAAGAAGTGTTGCTCTTTCCTCAAATGCGTCCCGAAAAAGTGGTTCAAAAAGATTCCGTAGCGAAATTTGAGGCAATTGGTGTGCCTGAAGAGTGGGTGGCTGTTTTGCAAAAAGCCGGATATTTGTTGGTGTCCGACTTGAGTGGAGTGAATCCTCAGAAAGTGCATCAAGACGTGTGCGGATTGAACAAAAAATATAAATTGGGTTACACCAATGTGACTGTTGACCAAGTGACGGAGTGGGTGAACGGCAGTGCTGCTGCCTCCTCTATCCAAAAATAAATACTATGAATTTCCCCGGAAAAATAGCTGTCTTAGGAGGTGGTACCTGGGCTACGGCTTTGGCTAAAATCTTGTTGATGACCCAAAAACACATCAACTGGTATATGCGTCGTCCCGAACAAATTGAAGAATTCAAAAAGTTGGGGCACAATCCATCCTACCTCACAACGGTAGAGTTTAATTTGGATAGGATTACATTCTATTCCGATATAACCGAAGTGGTTGAAAATTCCGACACCTTGGTGATTTCGGTGCCTTCGCCATTCCTCAAATCGCATTTGGAGAAACTCAAAGTGGGCATCAGCGATAAATTTATTGTGTCGGCCATCAAGGGTATTATTCACCCTGAAAATTTGCTGGTTACCGATTACCTGACTAAATATTATCAGGTGCCTACCCAAAATATTGCTATCATTGGTGGCCCTTGCCATGCGGAGGAGATTGCCTTGGAAAGACAGACTTATCCCACGATTGCTTGTGTGGAAAATGAAAAGGCTTGCACATTGGCAGGGATTTTTACCACAAGGTTTGTTAAAACTTCCATTTCGCACGATGTGGATGGCATTGAATTGGCTGCCGTGTTGAAAAATGTATATGCTATTGCCGCCGGAATTTGTCACGGGTTGAAGTATGGGGACAATTTCTTGGCAGTTTTGGTATCCAATGCAGTGATGGAAATGGATCGTTTCATTAATGTGGTGAATCCATCCAAACGTAACATCTACAGTTCGGCTTATCTCGGGGATTTGTTGGTGACGGCTTATTCCAGCTTTAGCCGCAACCGCACATTCGGTACCATGATTGGCAAAGGATATTCCGTGAAGGCGGCACAACTGGAAATGCAGATGATTGCTGAAGGGTATTACGGCACCAAGTGTGTGATAGAGATGAATGAAAAATACAAAGTGCGTATCCCGATTGTCGAGGCTATCCACCGCATACTGTATGAAAATGCCTCTGCTCCGGCAGAAATAAAAACGTTGCGGGAGAAAACATTAATCTGATAAAAACGTTTTAGAAGCCGAGGCTGAGAACTTATATAGATTGCAAATCCGAAAATCTGCAAATTTAAGAGAAATATATTGTGGAATTCAAACACCAATAACCGATATAAAAAATGATGGAAAAAGTAATTCGTTTAGACTACAGCAAAACCCTGGGTTTTGTAAGTCAGGCAGAAATTGATGCACAAGCCGCATTGGCAAAGAAAAGCAACGAAACGTTGCACAATGGTTCCGGAAAAGGTAACGATTTTCTTGGATGGCTCACTCTTCCTTCTTCTATTACGGATGCTGATTTGACCGACATCCAAGCAACCGCCGACGCTCTTCGTGCGAAATGCGAAGTAGTGGTTTTAGTCGGAATCGGAGGTAGCTATCTTGGTTCACGCGCCGTGATTGACGCTTTGTCCAGTTCTTTCGACTGGTTGCAAAAAGAGCGTAAATCGCCTGTCATCCTTTATGCTGGAAACAACATTGGCGAAGATTATTTGGTGGAATTGACTGAATACCTGCAAGGAAAATCATTCGGGATCATCAATATTTCCAAATCAGGAACTACCACCGAACCAGCTTTGGCATTCCGCATTTTGAAGTCTCAATTGGAAAAATCGGTAGGAAAAGAAGAGGCCAAGTCGCGTATTGTAGCCGTTACGGATGCTGCACGTGGAGCTTTGTTCACTTTGGCTACCAAAGAGGGATACAAGAAATATGTGATTCCTGACAATGTGGGAGGTCGCTACTCGGTGTTGACTCCTGTGGGATTGCTTCCGATTGCTATTGCCGGGATCGACATCAAGGAATTGGTGGCCGGAGCCCGTTTGTTGGAAGAAAAGACAGCCCCTTCCGTTCCATTTGAAGAAAACTTGTCGGAACAATACGCCGTGGTTCGCAACGAACTCTACAAGAAAGGAAAGAAAATCGAAATATTGGCTAACTTCCACCCCAAATTGCACTATTTTGCAGAATGGTGGAAACAGCTTTACGGCGAAAGCGAAGGCAAAGACAACAAGGGGATTTTTAATGCTTCCGTTGACTTCACCGCCGACCTTCACTCCATGGGACAATGGATTCAAGAAGGGGAAAGAAGCATCTTCGAAACAGTACTTTCTATCGCCAAACCAAATCACTCCTTCCTGGTTCCCTCCGACGAGGAAAACTTGGACGGTCTCAACTTCTTGGCTGGAAAGAATGTGGATTTCGTCAACAAAATGGCTGAACTTGGCACGCAAATAGCGCATGTGGATGGCGGCGTTCCCAATATCAAGGTGGTAGTTCCTGTTCTGAATGCTTACAGCATCGGTCAGTTGATCTACTTCTTCGAAAAAGCTTGCGGAATCAGCGGCTACATCCTGGGTGTGAACCCGTTCGACCAACCCGGTGTGGAAGCTTACAAGAAAAACATGTTTGCCTTGCTCGAAAAGCCAGGTTATGAAAAAGAAACAGAAGCGATAAAAAAGAAACTGTAAAAGTTTCGACTGTTAAAATATCTATTCCGGGCGGATGACTTTGAGTTGTCCGCCCGGAATTTTTTTGATTGCTAAGCGGCCATCTTTTGCTTAAAACAGTGTTCTGTATTTTGCGAACGGAAAACTTATCACTAACTTTGTCCTGAAGAAATGAAAGTGGCATGATTGTAACTTTTGAAAAGGAATATTTGCGTGACCTGTACGAAACGGGCAAAACGGACGATAAAAAGTATCGCTTCCAACCCGAAATAGTACGAAAATATAAGCGTTGCATCGATACACTTCTTGATGTGAGTAAAATAGAGGCATTGTATGTGATGAACGCATTGAATTACGAAGTGTTGAAAGGCAATAAGGCAGGTCTTTCTTCGATCAGGGTAAACACCAGTACCGCATCGAATTTACGTTAACAAACAACGGTGTTGAATCTGTTGCCACTGTGTGCAATATTTTAGAATTGTCAAACCATTATAAATAGGAATGTTATGGTAACGATAGAAGGGGTTGATCCCCACATGATAGCAAACAATCTTACGCCGTATGAACCAACGCATCCGGGCGAAATTCTAAAAGAAGAAATTGAGTCCCGTGGGATATCTCAGCGCAAACTTGCAGCACAAATGGGCGTTGCATATTCCGTTCTCAACGAAGTGTTGAACGCAAAACGTCCCGTAACAGCCGAATATGCCTTGTTGTTTGAAGCAGTATTGGGCATCGAGGCAGAAATGTCTATAAAAATGCAGGCGCGTTACAACTTGCAGGTGGCAAAACAAAATAAACCGTTTGCCGATCGCCTTGCTCAAATACGGAAAGTGGCAGCCACCGTGCTTTGATATTTGTTCCTGTCAATCCGTTCGACCAACCGGGTGTGGAAGCTTACAAGAAAAACATGTTTGCCTTGCTCGAAAAGCCGGGTTATGAAAAAGAAACAGAAGCGATCAAGAAGGGGCTGTAAAAGCTAAAAGATATAATTCTTCTGAAATACGGGGGTTGGATTGTAGATGATACACTCCCACCTTTTTTGTTTGAAATTTGTTCGGGTGTCACAAATAGAAACAAACCCGAACCTAAATTGCTTTCCCTTGTCTGTCTTCTTATAGTTTCACATAAGTTACTGTGTTGTATGTGCTTTTTTTATTAATGCTTCTTGGTATGTCAATAGTTTCCTTTTCATCAGAAAATACTTTCTTGATAATAGGTAACCGTAACTATTTACTGCGGAATACAGTATATGTAGGTTTTCGTCAAAATAGGAGATACCTCCAAAATACTCAAGTGTTGTGGATGTGTACTTCTCTAATTTTTCTTTTATATCCAATGTAATTTCCGTCTCAAATAGAGCGTCACTTAATAATTGACTAATTTCAGTTTTCAATAACTCTTCTGTCCGTTCAATCCTTTTGAAGTTAGCTCTAATTTCTTCAAATGGCGTTTTCACACTGGTAAATTGCAAATCGTTTGTGAGTTTGGTATAAATTTCATATTTAGAATCGAAGTTTTTATCAAATTCAAAAAACTCGGTATAAAGTTGTTCTAATTCACTTGCTTTGTTTTGCTGTTGTTCCAATCCTCTGAAGTAATGATAGATTTCCAAATCATTCATCTTTATTTGCTCGTTTAGTTGTGCCAGTTGAGGTTTGAGCTCTTCAATGAGCTTTTCAGAGTTTTTACTTTTAAACCGAACTCCATTATAATCAAAAGTTTTGACTAAAATTTCCTTGTTTGATATATTTGTTAGTGTTTGAATGTCATTTTGTAATGCAACAGATGTATAAACTAAATCTACTTTTTCATCAGAAAATAATTCATCAACCGTAATTTTATCAGAAATGGGGTTGTCATCATTCAATTCAAAACTTATAGGACTCTTGTTGTCATAATAACCATTGTAAATTTTAGGAAATGAATTAGATAAAATTTCTCTTTTATATTCCTCAAGAAATTCTTCCTCTGTAATTTCTTTCTTTTCTGCTTCATAACGAATAGTCCCAAACAACTTGTCCGTGACTTGTTTTTGCGTTTTGAAAATATCATTAAATATGCTATTCGCCGGTACATCAGAATCGTATTTTACTGAAAAACCGTTCTTTTCCAATCGTTTTATCCTTTCTTCTGTGGTTGGATGGGAAGCCCATTGGTCTATAATAACTAATTTCGATTTGTTGTATTTACTTTGTTCTTCTAACGAAATGTATGGAAGTCCATTTTTTTTAGGGATACTATTTAATTCAGCAACAAAATGAATAACCGATGATTGGTCTTGGTACAAATTCTCGCTTTTGATATTTTCAGAAATCCTGTTGTCATAAAAATTCAAGACATTATTCAGGGAATGGTCTGCCAATGTCATCCTTAATAATGAATTTTTCAAAGGCTCGTATCCCATTACGCTTGCTGCAATTTCATCTGCGTGGAACTCCATTTCTCGTGAAAGTCCAAGATAACTTTTATTGACAACCACATACAGCTTCCTCAAAATCCACTGGATCCCTTCATTTATTTTACCTGCGATAACTACAAATATGGAAAAATACCCGCTCACATTTGCCCATCTTTGAACAAGGCTTTTATAAGATTCATTTTCAAAAAGCATGTTGAAAATTACCTGATTCACATTATATACATAACTTCCAACTTTCATCGAACGTTGAGAAAAATGACCAAATTCGTGCGACAATATCGCTTTTAATTCTTCTTTTGTTACCGTATTTACTAAACCCAAACCAATTAATAAGTTTTTTCTGACCGGAAAAAACATGCTCCAAAAATTAGAGTCGTAAAACACCGCTGCATTTACCTCTGATGACAAATAAACTTTTTTGGGAAAGTTTGTCCCTACACTTTCAACGATCTCCCGAATCATTTTAAATAATTCAGGTTCTTGTTGTGCATTTATTTCAATCAGATGCGAACGATCTACTTTATGAGATGTAAAGATGAATTTGAGTAAAAAGATCAAAACCAATACTCCCAAACTTGCCAGTCCTACGCCCAATACCACTGTAATAAACATGGGCTTGACTAAAATTAATAAAACTCCTCCAGCTATGCACAAACCTGTCAGCAACACAGCTAACAACAGAATTATTAAATACGTTAATGCAAAAAGATTGATTGCCAATATTGCTTTAGCAGCTTGAGCCTTAAACTCTTTGGATAATTGAATTCCTCTTTTAATCATATTGTTTATATTGTAAGTTGTCTTTTTTCTTTTTGGGGGAAACCTGCTAACTACATCGCTACCGCACGAATGAGATGCCTCTTTACCTACACGGCTTTTATTCTCTTCGTTTATGATTCACTCTTAATCCCTTTTCTTTTTCAGAATAAGTTGATATATAAGCAAGTTTTATAAGGTTCTTAAGTAATTCTCGATTCAATGTGTTGTCTACTAGAATTGCTTTTTTACTAGTATTTGTAATTTCTTCATAAGCTCCACCCATTGAAGTCAGAAAATCTTCAAGCATATCTTTTTTAATTAGATTTATATTCCTATTGAATAGTATTAATCTGTTTTTGGGGAATATGCTCTTTTCGGTTATAACGGATAATTTTAAACTATCAGATATTGAGTAAGATTCGTTGTCAACAAGCAATTGCGCAATAAGTCTTAAATTCTCAGTTTCTTCAATTACAATATCTTCCTCACAACTATTCAAAATATAGAATTTATACTTGGCCGAAAGTTTAGTCGACTTTAAAACAAGATTCAAATCAGAGCTGTCTATTGTAATTTCATTGATTTTTTCATCAAATATTTCCATATACTTTTCAAGGAGCAAAACATTAGTTCCAACGAAATTGCTTTTCAAAAATTGATAACTTGATATTGTCGGATTAACTTTACCTGATTCTATTAAAATAGCAATTCTGTCTTTAGATAATTTTTCAGAATCAAACTCTTCGTACCACCAAGGACTAGATTTCAATAATAATTTATATGACGTTGATTGAATCTTTTGTTCATATATTATTGTGCGGCACAAAGCGCTGTACTTTGATTTTTCTCCAACTTTTACTGTTGTCATTCTTTCTTTTGAGAGCAATTCTGCGTTTGATAAAGTATTGAAATACTCAATTAATCCATTACTGAATGTATTGTCTTGACTTTCAAAAGAATGCAAGATATTATCCCAACTTGCTTTTACTCTCGAGTATTTAAAAAGCAAATCAATAACCTCTTTGTCGTCTATCTCACTTATATTTTCAATATATGTCTCAACCTTTACAATGATCTCCTCTGCTAAATAAAGATTTAATTTAGAGTGATTAAGCAGACGCTTATAATCTATTAATTTTTCTTTTGTGTTATTTACCAGTTTGAGATACACAAATTCTACATACTCATCAATATTGGATTCAATATATTTTATTTGATAATCATTTCCCTTGGAAAGAATATATCCATAATTGGCTGTCTCAAACCCATTCGCCTCAAAGTCATTATTAAATGACATTAGAGTACGGAACATCTCAACGTTAATATCATAATAATCATTTTTAAATAGATATTCAAGTAAGGGTTTTGGTGAATCAATATCAATTGAACGGAATTTTAGATTCAATCGCTTAATAATTTGTTCAAGTTTACCCTTTTTGACAAGTGATATATTTAAAAAGTCACTGTAGTTGGTCAAATAATCGTATTCCTTTTCAAATATCTTTTCTATATCATCAACATCGGCATGTGAAATAATTAATCTAAAGTATTTATCTATTCTTTCATCTGTATATTGAGATTTATAGCGGATATAGTTCCAAATATTTGTCCATTGATGACATAAACTTTTAATAAACAATTCAACAACAGCACTATTGTCTATATATTCATTAATAAAACCGATGCTTTCGCTTGTTTCATTACTGAGCTGTTTAAGTAGGAATTCCTTCTTTTTTTCATAAGATTTTGTTTTTAGGAGAAAGTCAATCAAACCATGATTAAATACATAAGGCTTCTCAAATGCAAAGTCATCAACCTTTTTGAGTAATCCTTCTTTCTTAATAATGCCATAGCTGTATTCTGTTGTTTCTTCTTTCTTTACATTAATTAGAAATTGGTAATCGGATTTAGTTAATGCTCCTTCGTGAAATATTGAAATATAATCTGAATAATCTTCATTAATATATCCATTCCTTAGTAAGATATTGATTAAATCGTTTTTCTTTTTTGTTTCTGAGTCATTCTTTTCAGATTCTATCTCAATGATTATTTGTTTATTTGAAAGTAAGTCCTTTATTTTACTTTTTTGAATATCATTTTTCTTTTTAGTTAGCTGTTTGATTTTGTTTCTCAATTCATTGATACCATCTTTATCCAATAATTCTTCTCTCTGTTTATATGTGTAAATACTATCAACTTTAGATTCAATATTTTTAAAAGTAAAACTATGTTTTTTTTCTGTTTTACTACTGTAATGATCTTTATGAAAATAATTAATAGATCCTTTTAATATGACTTGAAAATTCTCATCTTCATACATAACATCATTATCTACTATGTTGCCTCCAACATTAAATCCCAAAAAACCAGATGCTTTAATATCATTAATAAGAGCTAATATATACAAAGCTCTAAGTTCCTTGATATTTCTTAGCTTCTGTTCATTTCTGACTATTATATTCTCTCTTTTTATTGAAATTTCCCTATCAATATCAGCTATTGAGGCTTTAATATAATCTTGCTTTTTACTTATGACGTTATATAAATCTCCCTCATTTTGACTTAATTTTGTGAAGTCATTTGGGAAAATGTTTTTATAAACAATCATCGCTAACAATTGATTTTGAAAGCGTTGTCCTAATTTGTTTGAATATATATAGAATTCATTCATGATGTTGTATAACAATCGCATATCATCAATAAACAGCGATAAATCATCAATCAAATCATGTGAAATATTATAGTTATTTTGCTGTATTATTTTCAGCAATTTATTACCTGAGTTCGAGTAGTCAACGACAGGTATAATTGGAATCATAAAGTCAAAGAATTTAGCTCTGTCTTTATCTACAAACATATCGTCTTTAATCGCATAAATAAAAACTACATCCCTTTTAATCTTATTTGAATTATTGATTAAAAGATTGATTTCTCGCAGTTTGGTAAACACTTCGGTTTGTTCAAAACGATCTAAATCCTCAATAATTACCACGTTGTATTTAGTAGCTTCAAAAAAGTAAATAATTTCATCTAAATGATTATTCAGGATTGATTTACTTATTCCGTTATCAATTTCAATCTCAGCATTGTTTATATTCAACTTCTTTATTGAAGCACTTAATAGTCCTCTTGAAGATTTTAAAATAAGCAGAAAAACACTTATAATTATAATTGAAGAAGCAATATGACTTACAACAATAGAATCAACTTTAATTGAACTAATTATAGATATGGTGTGAAAGATTTTCGGAAAGAATAAGTATAATATTGATAATAATGAGAGAAGAGTAAGGCATGTGTATAATACAAGTTTCCAGGTACTTTCTTTTTTGATTTTCTTGAATCTAGAGTCAGGTGTTTTGTGATTCTTTTCGTGAAAGAAAAGTTGTTGCAAAATGCTCAACTCGATAAGCCTTAGGAGCTCTTTGTCGTTTGTCGCATTATTTCTGTCAGGTTGCGGCTGTTGTATTTCGGTATCTTTAAATGTTGCTAAGGATATGTTTAAAAACTGATATGTGGGCTTAAATATACGTTTTAAAAAATTCTCAGATTTGTGAATTCGTTTAATGAAGGTTTTAATAATGCTGCTCTTACCCGAACCGTATGTTCCGGATATTGCAATATTTCTGATAGTTTTCTTTTTTTTAAGTGCCCATTCAATAGATTCTAAATAAACCTCACATTCTTCTGCATCTTCAGTCGGAGTCAGAGGATTGAAGTGATTAATTGTCTCGGCTTCTTTATTTTGAAAAGCAACTCTTAGCCAAGTGTAAAATCTGTCGATATAGTAGTTCAACTTTTGCATCTTCTCTTTACAATTTTGCTTAATGTTTTCGGGCTTTGCGTTCGGGCAGGTTTCGGAGGACAAAACTGTCTGCCAGCAATGAGCTTGAATAGAAGCACAAAGCTCCAAGTTTGCACTTCACTCCGCCTGACGCAAAACCCGTGTTAGCACCAGTAATTATTTTATCCATAGTTCAAGTAAATGTCTTAGTCCGAATGCAACAATTGTCGTTATAATAGTAATTCCAACTTTGGTTAATATTTTCTTTGTTATTGAACTATTTTTTATCTGTGCGTCATGTAATGCATTTTCGTCACCCTTTGTAATCTCGAATTGACTAATACCTACATATTCGTCGATTTTCTTGTCTAGTGTTTTTGCAAATTTAGATGCAAATATTTTTCCAAAATAGAATATCGCAGCAAACACAATTAGAAAGAGTTGAATGTTTGCAATAGTTATGTTTGTTGTCAAGCTGCCCCAGCCACAAAATGCTAAAAAGTAGTAATGGTAAACCGATATAAACAAAATAGGTGTGAAATTGAAAACAATACTAACTATAATACTTTGATATTTTTCAAGTATCATTTGAATTCCTATGTCATTAGGCATTTTCTTTAAGCCGTCATACCATGATGTTACTTTTTCTATTAATTCACCGGCAATTACTTGGTCTATAAAATCAACTTTTACAACACCATTTGCACGTTTTTCTCTCAACTCGGTTGGATTGTCAGACGTAAAAACTAATTCCATTATGTCTTTCGGTGAAATTGCTTGCCCAACTCTAACTTTTAATGTATGTCTCTGAGGATTTTCATATCTGGGTAGCTTTATAGAGATGTCCCACGTTAATGAAACTGCATCGGTCTTATTATTTATTGTGTGCCATGTCTCTCTCTCAAATTCTGCCCAAGTTGCATAGTCTTGGATTTTTCCTTTTTCAAATATTAGGTTTATTGAAGCTATTTGTCCAACCAAGTCGTGGTTTTGAAGTTTACGTTGTATTCTTTCATTTAAGTCTCGGATTTCAGCTATGGTAATTTTCTTTCGTCCTTCTAGTAATTGAATTGAAGTGTCAGGCTTTGCATTCATCAAGTAGAAAAATGATTTCATGTCGTCTAGTGAATATTTGCTAGCAACTGGTAAATTCTCTTCATTATTTGTCTGAACAATTTGAGTCATATATTTTTGGATTTATTGGTGTCTTTATATTATTGGGCTAACGACTCCCTAAGAGCAACCCAATTCCTCCTACATCCGCCTTATATATATTTAGCGGAATAGCTATATCTTCAGATATTAACCATTGATGTAAAATTGATATTTGCATATTGTTTCTCATATAGGAAATATAAAATTATTCTCACTCCCCTCGTTGGCAAACGAGCAGTTATTTGTTTTTATAACCAAGCATGATGTAACATCTTCCCGCATTTTCCTCTCCTTTTCTTCATTTCGCAAATATATTTATTTCTTCTTGTTAAATATAAGCTTTTATCAAAAATATTTCACTATTTAAAACATTGCTCGCAATATTTTAAATAAAACTCTCCACTTTGCTCTAAACAACAAACATTCAGAGGTATAATAACCCAACAATTTTTTTATTCTTCTATCTGGTAGCTTTCTAGCTTCTTCATTCAAGCAAGATCTCTAACATAAAATTTACAAAACAATGACCCGTATTTCAGAAAAAAGACATGCCAACAACCTAGTATCCATGTTAGAATTAAAAACAGAAAACAAGTAATAGCGGATAGGATACATCCAATAGCATATAGCCTACTGCGATGTATATTATCCAAACTACATTCATCAATCAAATAACTAATATATGTAAACTATCAACTACAAAAAGAAAATAATATACTTCTATTAACATACGGCTAACAGAAAAAAAGAAATAGATTACATGAATTAAAAAACAAACTACTTTAATTCGCAAATGTAGAACTTCCAAACAGAAATAGCTAACTTCGAAAAGAAAACAGTCAGCAGCAATAAAAAACTATAAACCAAAATAGTTTAGTCCATCACCTTCCTCAACGAGGTGCTTGCCAGCAAAACGGTGAACCTCACCACCACCCCCAGAACGAGCAGCATCGCCGTCCCCAACACGTTCGCCACCACCCATCGCCAGCTTTAGAAATACCTCCAAGCAGGTTGAAGACCTGTCCGGGATAGGTTCTCTGCCGCCAGCCTAAGCTTGCCAAACCACTCTCCACTACGTCCAGAGGCCGCGGTGGCTTCATCTCATCCTAATTTCCCTCCCACTAATTTCATATACTCCTTTCCCCCTACATTTGCTTTGTTGTTCATTATTTCATACTTTTGTCTGTTTAAAAAAAACGACGAACCATCGAAAAGAAACGAAACATAGCATCCACCTCTACCCAATTCTCTCCCATCGAGAGAGAGAAGTTGGAGTACGTTCCTTCCTCCTTGTCTTTGAGGGAGAAGGACGGGCTTAAACACCTCCTCGGACTCACCCTCGAAGAGCTGCAACAGGTAGCCATCGAATGTGGCATGCCCAAGTTTACCGGGAAGCAGATAGCCGACTGGGTCTATAAAAAGAAGGTGCAATCTATCGACGACATGACCAATATCTCGGTGCCGAACCGGGCTAAATTGGCTGAAAAATACGATGTGGGTCGCGTGGCTCCCATCGACTTGCAACGTTCGGTGGACGGAACAGTGAAATACTTGTTCCGAATCAACGAAAAACAGACTGTCGAAGCGGTGATGATCCCAGAAGACGATCGGTCAACCCTGTGCGTTTCTTCCCAAATCGGATGCAAATTCAATTGCTTGTTCTGTATGACGGGCAAACAAGGCTTCAATGGCCATTTGAGCGTGACCGACATCATCAACCAGGTATATTCCGTGGAAGAATCCGACCAATTGACCAACCTCGTGTTTATGGGAATGGGCGAGCCGTTGGACAATTACGACAGGGTCAAAAAGGTCATCGAATTGCTCACAGCCGACTATGCTTTGGCTTGGAGTCCAAAACGTATCACGCTCTCCACAACGGGCGTTACCCCCAAACTGAAATTGTTTTTGGAAGAGACGTCAGCACATCTGGCTGTCAGCTTGCACAATCCGTTCCCCACAGAACGCTTGAAAATAATGCCCGCCGAGAAAGCATTTCCCATCGTGGAAGTGATGAATCTGCTGAAACAATACGATTGGTCGAAACAGCGGCGCTTGTCGTTCGAATACATCATGTTCAACAAATTGAACGACTCCATTCCGTTTGCCAAGGAATTGGTGCGGCTGTTGGATGGTATCGATTGCCGGGTCAACCTGATCCGTTTCCATGCCATTCCGGACGTGGACTTGAAAACTTCGGACAACGAAACCATGGTGAAATTCCGTGATTACCTCACATACAAAGGTGTCACCTGCACTATCCGCTCTTCCCGTGGCGAAGACATTTTTGCCGCTTGCGGCATGTTGGCGAATGTGAAGCAGAAGGAAAATAGTGAACAAGTAACCAGTGAAAAAGTGAACGAGTGAAGGTAATGCTACCGTTTACTTGCTAAATAGCTTTAGAATCAGGTTTGCAAATTCACAAAATAACGAATTAATGAACATACGAATCAACAAAATATGAGCAGTAACTTAGTCAGAATAGGTGTAACGCACGGCGACATCAACGGAGTGGGATACGAAGTGATATTGAAAACTTTTGCCGACATCCGCATCGTCGAATCTTGTATCATTACAGTGTATGGTTCTACGAAAGTGGCTTCTTACCACCGCAAGGCAATGGAGCTTCAGCCAGTGACGTTCAACGCCGTAGCGAGTGCTGCCGATGCTGTCGTGAACAAAATAAATATCCTGAACTGCTGTTCGGAAGACTTGAAGGTGGAAATCGGTAAGTCCACCGAAAGTGCCGGTGAAGCTGCTTTTCAGGCTTTGGAAAAAGCAACGGCCGACCTGAAAGAGGGATTGATCGATGTGTTGGTGACAGCACCTATCAACAAGCTCAATATTCAGCGCGGAGAATTTCATTTTCCTGGTCATACCGAATACTTGGAAGAAAAATTTTCGGTCAATGGGAGCAAGTCTCTGATGATTCTTGCCAACGAAACCCTTCGCGTGGCTTTGGTGACAGGCCATTTGCCCTTGGCGGAAGTGGCTGGCGCGTTGACAAAAGACAAAATCAAATCCACGCTTCGCATATTCAACAAGAGCTTGCAACGTGATTTTGGAATACAGAAACCACGTATTGCCGTCCTTTCGCTGAATCCACATGCCGGAGAAAAAGGTTTGTTGGGAAGTGAAGAAGCAGAAATTATTACCCCTGCCTTGCAGGAAATCGATAACGAAAAGATACTCGCTTTCGGCCCTTTTGCTGCCGACGGATTCTTTGGCTCGGGTTCGTTTGCCCGTTTCGATGGAATTGTGGCGATGTATCACGACCAAGGATTAATTCCATTCAAAACCCTTGCCATGGAAAATGGAGTTAACTTCACTGCCGGGCTTCCCGTTGTGCGCACATCCCCTGCACACGGCACCGGATACGATATTGCCGGAAAAAACGAGGCTTCGGAAGAATCGTTCCGACAAGCTATTTACATGGGAATTGATGTGTTCAAAAAACGGAAATGGTTCGATGAAGCATCCGCTAATCCTCTCAAAAAGATGTATTTTGAGAAAAATAACGGAAAAGATGAGACGGTGGACTTGACCAAAGATGAACCGGAAATTTTAGTTTGACCACAAATTTAGGGTAAGCCCCTCGATCAATTTTGTTTTACTGACACGGGGGATTAGCAAAAACAGTGATTACGTTTTTGCTACAATCTCCTGTTTTTTTTATAAATTTGTGTGTTTTATGTATTTCATCAATTAATGAAGCAAGAAAAGCTTTTTCATACAATTATAGCAACTGGATTTGGATCCGGTTTTTCGCCGATTGCACCGGGCACAGCAGGAGCATTATTGGCTACGCTGGCATGGTTGGGCGCTTTTTTTGCAGGCTTGTCTTTTCCTCTGCTTTTTCTCTCCACCGCCACCGCCATTGTCCTTTTTACTTTGCTTGGCGTGAAGGCAGCAAATACTTTGGAGCCCGAGTGGGGTGAAGATCCATCACGGATTGTGGTGGACGAAATGGTTGGGGTTTGGATACCCTTGTTAGCTATCAACTCTGATAAGCATGTTGTTCTGTATGCACTCGTCGCATTTGTTTTGTTCCGATTCTTCGATATACTCAAACCCTTGGGAATCCGGAAAATGGAGTCAGTTAAAGGCGGATGGGGAGTCATGCTGGACGATATTCTTGCAGGTGTTTATAGCTTTATTATACTTAAAGGAATAATATGGCTAATAAAATAGCGAAGTTGATAGATGCGTTGGCCCATAAGGACGGTGTATTTATGTTTTTGAGGGCGCAATTTGCTTCTCAAGTTGCAAGTATTACCGACTTCACACTAACAATTGTCCTTTTCAAAATTTTCGGGCTGTTTTATGTATATGCCACTTTCTTGGGTTCCGTTTTCGGTGGAATGATCAACTGTTTTGTAAATTATCGGTTTACATTCAAAAGCACTGATGTCAAGATGAAATATGTTGCAATGAAATACCTTTTGGTGTGGGTTTGCAGCATTTTTCTCAATACATACGGCACTTATCTGGTGACGGAGTTATTGACAAATTTCGATTGGTTGAGGGAATTTCTTGGGCATATGTTTGACGATGTTTTCCTCGTTTCCAAGCTTTTTGTTTCGTTGATAGTTGGTTTTGTTTGGAATTACAACATGCAGCGTTTTTTTGTATATCGTAACTACAATATCCGTAAGACTTTAAGCAATATCAAAGACAAGAACTTTTCTGGTCAAAAATCTGAAAATTATCTGGTTGATATTGCTCAGGAAGAAGAGGCGATTGCAGAAGAGGTGGGCAAATAATGTTTCGAAAGGTATTGACTATTATTTATATAAGATAAATAAGATGTGTTTGAGATAAAATCAGCACACACAAATTTGAGCAATGATATGAAAGCAAGAGATTTAGCGCAGCAACTTATTTATAAAGTAATTAATCCGGTTGTCCGTGGAATGATAAAGATTGGGATCACCCCCAATTTTATCACGGCATCAGGCTTGGTGATGAACTTTGTTGCTTGTGCTGTATTTATTTATGGAGCGGTGAATGGCGAGCGTGGAGATTTTCGTTATGTGGGCTGGGCCGGAGGAATTATTCTGTTTGCCGGACTTTTCGACATGATGGACGGGCAGGTGGCCCGGCTTGGGAAAATGAGTTCGCGATACGGCGCCTTGTTCGATTCGGTTTTAGATAGATACAGCGAATTGATTGTTTTCTTTGGTATTTGCTATTATCTGATACTGCAAGGTTATTTTTTCAGCTCTTTGTTCGCATTCTTAGCATTGATCGGCTCACTTATGGTAAGCTACGTAAGGGCCAGGGCCGAAGGATTGGGGATAGAATGTAAGGGTGGATTTATGCAACGACCAGAACGTGTGGTTATTACGGCTTTGGGAGCAATCGGATGTGGTGTTTTCTATCATTTCAAGGGCGATTATAAAGTGTATTTGGATGGGTTTAATTTCCCTGTTTTTGAACCAATTCTCATCTTTGTGATACCGATTGTTTTTGTCGCTGTGTTTGCAAACATCACTGCCCTTGGGCGTTTGAATCATTGCCGACGTGTGCTGACGGAATTAGATAAGGATCTAAATAAATGAAAATAGACATTTCGTTGCCTACCAAAAGGGAAATCATAGTTTCTATTGCGATTTCGCTCGTCTTTCTCATTCTAACTGCTATTTTTGTAGGGTATCGTCCGGAGCATTCTTTGTTGGTGGGGCTTTTTTTATTGCTCTTTTTTTTTAACAAAAATACGCGGAAACTTGCTCTCGGGCTACTTCCATTCCTCTTATTTGGTATCTCCTACGATTGGATGCGGGTGTATCCCAACTACAAGGTGAATCCTATCGATGTAGAGGATTTGTACAATTTGGAAAAGCTGCTTTTCGGAATACATGTCGATGGGAAAACCCTTATTCCAAGCGAATTTTTTGCTACATATAACATCCCAGTACTTGATTTTCTTTGCGGAATTTTCTATTTGGGGTGGGTGCCGATTCCATTGGCTTTTGGATTTTATTTGTATGCCAAAAAGCATCGGGACAACTTTCTCCACTTTGGAATGGTGTTCCTGTTTGTGAACCTGCTTGGATTCGTTGGCTATTATATCCATCCTGCCGCACCGCCTTGGTACGCCATGCACTATGGTTTCGAAGCAATCATCAATACGCCAGGCAACACGGCGGGATTGGCCCGCTTTGATGAATTGTTAGGTTTGCCCATTTTCAACTCGATATACGGACGCAATGCCAATGTTTTCGCAGCGGTTCCGTCTCTCCATTCAGCTTATCTGGTTGTAGTCCTCTTTTATGCATTTCGTGATAAAGTAAACTGGGCGATCAAGTCCGTTGTGATTTTGTTTATGTTTGGGATTTGGTTCACGGCAGTTTACACAGGGCATCATTATCTGGTAGATGTGGTGCTTGGGATATTGTGTGCTATCCTTGGAATATTTTTGTTTGAAAAAGGATTGATGAAGCTTCCTCCATTTAAAAACTTCTACCTAAAATACCTCGAACGTGTGAAATGATCTCTTCTTCGGCAAAATCAATTTGCAATTCAGATGAAGATTTAATATTTTTGTGGGTGCAAGCCAATGGGATGCACGTTATGATGAACGAATTTCGTCAATTTCCGAAATTTTGGAAAGGATAAAATTCGTTTTTCTATTTTTATCTGTTTTAATATAAGTATGAAGGACAAACTGATTGATAAAAACGAAATACGGAAACTGAGTCCCATTTTTCAAGGCCGTTTTGGCAATTTCCTGCTGAAGGTTTTATTCAAAATCACAGGAATAAACAAGGTGAATGGCGTTTACGATGCTTCCAAACATGTTACTGGACTTGATTTTGTGAACGACATGCTCGATCGTCTTGGAATCAATCGAGTGGTGGAGAATTACGAGGTGTTTGACCCGTTTGTAGGGAAACCTTTCATCACAGTGTCGAATCATCCTTATGGACATATAGATGGGATAATTTCCATCAGTGTAGTAGGAGGGAAGCGTCGTGATTTCAAAATGATGGTAAACTGGGTGCTTAATCAGATAGATACCATGTCGGAGCATTTCATTGGGGTCAATCCCTATGCCAAAGGAAACAAAATGGCCGACATGAAATCAAGTGTGGGCGGAGTGAAGCAATGCCTCGAACATTTGAAAGCAGGGCATCCCTTGGGGCTTTTTCCTGCCGGTGGTGTTTCTTCAAACCACCTCACCAAAACCGAAGACCGGGAATGGCAGCCCTCGGTGTTGCGGCTCATCAAAAAGGCGAAAGTGCCAGTGATCCCCATGTATATTTCCGGAAATAATTCGTGGCTTTACCGCACCTTGGGCTTTATCGATTGGCGAATCCGCACGGTTCGGCTTTTCCATGAAGTAACCAACAAAAAAGGCAAAACTATTTATATCCGGTTGGGAAAGCCTATTTCGGTGGAAGAACAAGCAAAGTTTACCTCCATCGAGGAATACGGGGAATTCTTGAAGCAGCGAACTTATGCAATGAAAGGGAAAAAATAACCTCTTGCATCTTCACTCCTCTTTAAATCAATAAAAAAGTCGTGTTTTTTGGAAAAAGTATGTTCGAATATGACAAATGACCAAATTTCCCTTTATGAAGGGTTGCCCGAAGAAGAGAAAAATATTCTCAAAATAGCAGTACTGATAACCAAAGGCATCAATCCCGACACCCTTGCAAGGGGCTTGCAGTATGTTGGTAAGAAATTCAAAGTGCAAACGCTGAAAGCCGTACTTGAATCAGCTAATCAGAACGGTTTTTTAGAAAATATAGACACTTGGACAAGAGGATACAGTGTCCATCCCGACTTTCTGGGCTACGTTTATCCATCCACCGGCAATTTGTTGGGCGTTGCCAAAACAATCTTTAATAGCAACACATACTATTCTTCTTATTATCTTGGTCAGGACTCCCTGGTTCTTTTTAGAAATTGCCTTCACTCCCTGCTATATGGAACTGAGGAGGAATACCAGCAAGATGAATCTAAACTTCTACTACACAGCTGGGGAAATTCCGAATATTATATACGATACCTTTTTAAAAATGCCTCCTATGTAAACTATTTTCACAGAATCAATCCTCGCATTTTTTCTGTCTATCTGGATTCTGAAATGAGGAGCGCACAAGTTTCTTTTTTGCCTCTTTCTTCTGTTCTAGAGTTGTTGGTTGATTTGAACAAGCATCTAAAAATCAGCTTGGATGAAAAGAAAATCTTGCAAAAAACGTATTTCCTCCGGGGAGAGCTTGAAAAGGCATTGGATCTCACAAATCCTAAAATGGAAATGGAAGTGCTCTATGTTAGCGCCATAAAGATGCTTGCTGAGGATAAAGTTATGGA
This sequence comes from Bacteroidales bacterium UBA1309, assembly GCA_002307185.1. GTDB lineage: Bacteria > Bacteroidota > Bacteroidia > Bacteroidales > Dysgonomonadaceae > UBA1309. The sequence continues at coordinate 43,798 of DBTT01000039.1, read as the reverse complement.
GGCCACAAAGTTGTTTGAGAAAGGCTTGAAGGTGCAGCGCAGAGATTACAAAGGCACTTATATTCCTCTCTTGGCAGATATGGCAATTTTCTATCTTATCGCGTTGCTTCGGGGCGGACTCGAAGAATCGATGCCGTTGTTTCAAAAAATAGCAGATTCTTTCGACAAAGCAATGGGAGAAAGCGTGAATGTGTTTCGTCCTTTGGTGAATTTCACTTTGGGCAAGAAAGATGCAGCTGCGCTCAATCGGACGGAATTGGAGGCTTATGTCGGTGATGATTCAATTCTCTCCTTTATTTCCATTATCGTATTTTATTTGTCCGATTTCAAATGGAATAATAAGTTGAAGTTGGGGCCGCTGAAACAAACGCTTAAGCGGGCTTCTGACAACGACCACCTGATTCTTGCTTACGAAGCCGCTTATGCCCTCAAACAGCTTCTGGGCGATGACGAATCGAACAAACTTTTTGATGCAATTGCCAAGAAGATGAGCTACCAACCTTTGCTGTCCAAACTCTCAAAAACAGAAGATTGGGAGAAATCGTTGAACCTCCTGTTAGGTTTGCGAAACCGCAAAAAGGCCGTTCAAAATGGCGAGGAAGAGAAAAACCGCATCGTTTATTTCTTCAATCCGAAGACCAAAATCATTCAGCCAGTCCTGCAGACAAAGCAGGTGAAAGGTTGGTCCAAAGGGCGGAACGTGAGTATGAAGACATTCTTTCAAGGAAAGGTGGCCGGCATGAAGGAACAAGATTTCCATGTGGCCAAAACCATGCGTCCCGACCCTTATTATTACGACAGCTATCAATTCAAGGACGACGTGTTCAAGGAATTAATCGGGCATCCGTATCTTTATTTGGATGGAACTGATTATATTCCAGTGGAATTTATAGCCGGAAAACCACTTGTTTCTGTTGATAAAACAGCCAAGGGCTACCTCCTGAAAACTGATTTGGTAGTCAAGGATGTGGAAAAGATATTGATAGAGAAAGAGACCAACACACGCTACAAGGTGTATGAACTCGCTCCCCAGCAAAGAACCATCTTAAACATACTTCAGGAGCAAAAGATAATCGTTCCTCAGGCGGGAAAGGATAAACTGATACAGCTTTTGGCCGATTTCACATCGCAGGGAATGGAAGTGCATTCCGATTTGGCAGCCACTCCTAGCTCCAGCCTCGCGGTGAAGGAAGTTGTTGCTGACGCAAAAATATATGTTCAACTGCTCCCTTTCGGTAATGGGCTGAAGGCGGAGTTGTTCAGCAAACCTTTTGCGGAGACTCCGCCTTATTGCAAACCAGGGAAAGGGGGGAAGGTGCTTTTCCGAAATGCGGACGGGGGCATGCAGCTCCAAGTGAAACGCAAGATGGAGCAAGAACTTGCCAACGAGCAAACCTTGATGAACGACATCCAAGGGCTTGAAAGCTTGGATATTCAGGATTCCCTTATTGCTTTCGAGGATCCCAAAGATTCACTCTACCTGCTGGATATTTTGCATAAACATCAAGAAATCAGCGTGGTGGAATGGCCGGAAGGCGTGAGGTACAAAATGCGTGCAGCGGTAGGTTTTGGCAATTTATCGATGAAGGTAAAAAGTGCTACAAGTTGGTTTGAATTGCAAGGTGAGCTCAAAGTGGATGAAGAAACAGTGGTCTCCTTGCAGCAATTGCTCTCTATGACCCAACAGGCACATGGCAAGTTTGTGCAACTCTCGGATGGGGAGTTCCTGGCTTTGAGCGATGAATTGCGTAAGCGGCTCGATGACCTTAGGGCATTCAGTGTCAGCGACAAAAAAGGAGTTCGGGTAAACAAATTGGCATCTATTGCCTTGGGAGGCTTGTTTGACGAGGTGGAAGACTTCAAAGCCGATAAATCTTGGCAAGACTTCAATAAACGTATCCGTGAAAATCAAGCCAAGGAGGTGGCTGTCCCGTCAACCTTGATGGCCGAATTGCGGTCTTATCAGGAAGAGGGTTTCCGCTGGATGTCGCAACTTGCAGCATGGGAAGGTGGGGCCTGTTTGGCCGACGATATGGGGTTGGGGAAGACTATCCAGGCCATTGCTGTGCTCCTTAGCCGTGCAAATATGGGCACTGCGTTGGTTGTTTGCCCGGTATCCGTGATTGGTAATTGGATCAGCGAAATCAACCGCTTTGCTCCTACGCTCAATGTGAATACCTTAGGCAACAGCAACCGCAAGCAAACCTTGCACGAACTCTCGGAAGGAGATGTGCTGGTCACTTCGTATGGGCTTTTGCAATCGGAGGAGGCCTTGTTCGCGGAAGCGTCTTTCGCTACTTTGGTGCTGGACGAGGCCCACGCCATCAAGAACTTTGCGACAAAGACCTCCAAGGCCATCATGCAATTGAAATCCTCTTTCCGAATTGCTCTCACGGGAACACCTATCCAGAACCATTTGGGCGAAATATGGAATATATTTAACTTTCTCAATCCCGGATTGTTGGGTAGCCTTCAGCAGTTTACCGACCGTTTTATCAAACCCGAAGACGAACGTGCACGCAAACAGTTGAAACACCTGATTTCCCCTTTCATCCTCCGCCGAACCAAATCGAAGGTGCTTGACGAATTGCCTCCCAAAACCGAAATACTCAAAAAAATTCAACTTTCCGATCAGGAAACGGCGTTCTACGAGGCATTGCGCAGGAAAGCACTCGAAGTGATTACGGGTGCCGAAGGGAACAACGGGGCCAAGCATCTACAAGTGCTTGCCGAAATCACCAAACTCCGTCAAGCATGTTGCAATCCCTTGTTGGTTGACAAAAACATCCGAATACCGTCTTCCAAATTGGAGACTTTCAAAGAAATAATTGGCGAGTTAACCGAAAGCGGACACCGGGCTTTGGTGTTCAGCCAGTTTGTTTCACACCTGGCAATCGTGCGCGAGGCTTTGGACGAAATGCACATTTCTTACCAATATCTGGATGGTTCAACGCCCACAGCCGAACGCGAGAAACGAGTGAAAAGCTTTCAAGGCGGCGAAGGCAACCTATTCCTCATCAGCCTCAAAGCGGGCGGCTTGGGACTCAACCTCACTGCTGCCGACTACGTCATCCACCTTGACCCGTGGTGGAATCCGGCCATCGAAGACCAAGCTTCCGACCGCGCCCACCGCATCGGTCAACAACGCCCCGTGACGGTCTATCGCTTGGTGGCGGAAAACACCATCGAGGAGAAAATCATCCAGCTTCACAGCACCAAGCGGGACTTAGCCGATTCCCTTCTCGAAGGAAGCGACCAGGCAGCGCGTCTTTCCTTGCAAGAATTGATGGCGCTGATTGGGGAGAATCAGTGAGAAGGAGGGTGGTGAAACGAAGCATGAATTAAAATGTCTTTCACGTAGAAAGTTTTTCTGTATTTGATTAACAGCTAATTACACCTAAAAGCCAGCATATGTATGTTGTTATATCCAACATATCTATCTTGCAGATAATTTTTACGCAGGTTTTAGATAAAATGTAGTTAGGTTTCTTATAATAGATCGGCAAGCCAGAGATAAAATATGACGGTTGGGGAAGCGAATTTATTATGGTTTGAATCCTGATTCAGGTTGGCAAATTCCACTTTTTTCCATAAGTTTGTAAATGATAATCTCGAAGAGAAGCGTATCCTGCAATCTACCGAGGGAAATTTATACAATAAACTTCATATTCCGTTTTCTTATGACAAAACAAATCATACTTGCCGTAGCTTCCTTCTATGGCTTAACTTCCGTGATATTCGGAGCCTTGGGTTCGCATGCTTTAGCCAAGGTGCTTTCTCCCGAAAAACTTTCGTCTTTTGAAGTGGGAGTTCGCTACCAGATGTACCACGCGCTTGCCCTGCTCTTGCTTGGCTTTTTCTTCACGTTCCAATCCTCCTTGGAAAAAACGGCTGCTTGGAGCATGGTGATCGGCACTTTGTTGTTCTCTGGTAGCATCTATCTGCTATCCATGGCCGAATATTGGAAAGCTAACTTGAAATTTCTAGGGCCGGTCACTCCACTCGGAGGTTTGTTCCTGATTGTAGGCTGGGGTGCATTGCTCTTCTTCTTTGTCAAGGGGAGTCGAATTTAAAATTAGTTGAATGAAGATTGATGCATTGGCGGTTAGTGGAAATTCAAGAAGGGAGTTAAGCCTTTTTTATTCCAAAACTTTTCAATTATCTAATTATATCTTAACTTTGCCTTAATATTCGATGTTTGGCTTTGCCGTTTTGAATGCTTTTTCACATGAAAAGCCAGATCAAAATTTGGAACAGTAGCCATACGATGCTTGTCGGCGGACAGCATCATTTTTTATGTTTTTGATATATCTATGGCGTTAGCCGTATGTTCTGCTCACAACAATGGAAGTCTCGTGGAATTCGTATTCCCTGAGATGAAAAATACCGGGTTGGGATAATAAAATGGGTTCAGACTTACGATTGAGGCTGTTAATATATGCCTTCGGCACAGTGCAGGAGGCAAGTTTAATGAATGCTGCGGGTTGCGGCGTAACTTAATCTCAATTAATAATGACAAAAGTAAATGTAAAGGAAGCCACAGGAAAGCTTGGCGTCCTGACAGTTGGTGTTGGTGCAGTGGCAACAACATTCATTGCGGGAACTCTTATCACCCGTAAAGGTTTGGGTATTCCCGTAGGTTCAATCACGCAATTGGCAACAATGCGTATTGGAAAAAGAGAGGAAAACAACTTCCCGAAAATCAAAGATGTAGTGCCTTTGGCAGATTTGAGCGACATCGTTTTTGGAGGTTGGGACATTTTCGAAGACAATGCTTATGAAGCTGCAAAACATGCAGAAGTGTTGACCAGCGAAGACCTCGACAAAGTGAAAGACGAATTGATCGCTATAAAGCCGATGAAGGCCGTGTTCGATCAGGAATTCGTAAAACGTCTTCACGGAACTTGGGTGAAGTCGGCTCCTACAAAATGGGAATTGGCTGAACAAGTGAAAGAAGACATCCTAAATTTCAAAAAAGAAAACGGCATCGACCGTATTGTAGTCATTTGGTGCGGAAGCACCGAGGTGTTTACTCCACTTGGAGAAGTGCACAAGACATTGGCTGCATTCGAAAAAGGATTGAAGGAAAATCATCCAGCAATCGCTCCATCCAACATTTATGCTTATGCTGCAGTTTCATTGGGAATTCCATATTTGAATGGTGCTCCTAACTTGACAGTGGACATTCCTGCTATGTGGGATCTTGCTGAAAAAACGCAAACTCCTATCGCTGGAAAAGACTTCAAGACAGGTCAAACAATGTTGAAAACCGTGTTGTCTCCTATGTTGAAAACCCGTATGCTTGGTTTGAGCGGGTGGTTCTCGACAAACATTTTGGGCAACCGTGATGGAGAAGTGTTGGACGATCCAGGTTCATTCAAAACCAAAGAAGAATCCAAATTGTCGGTTATCGACAACATCCTCCAACCCGAATTGTATCCAGATCTGTATGGAAATGTTTACCACAAAGTGCGCATCAACTACTATCCACCTCGTAAAGACAACAAAGAGGGTTGGGACAACATCGACCTCTTCGGATGGTTGGGCTACCCTATGCAGTTGAAAGTGGATTTTCTTTGCCGTGACTCGATCTTGGCAGCTCCGCTTTGCTTGGACTTGGTGTTGTTTGCCGACTTGGCCAAACGTGCCGGATTTTCTGGAATCCAAGACTGGTTGTCGTTCTACTTCAAGAGCCCGATGCACGAGCCAACTAAAATCGCAGAACACGACTTGTTCATTCAGTATGTGAAGTTGAAAAACACACTTCGCAGGATGATTGGAGAAGAAACTATCGATTATTTAGATTAATTCTCAGATTCGATAAAGAGTGCAAGCCGCAAGACGAAATGTTTTGCGGCTTTTTTTTACGATTTCAATTTAGATTTGGCTGCTTCAACATTTATTCCGACATTTGTAAACTATAATTAAGAACCGATCTAAATTATATCGGAAGATTTTGTTCCTGGATTAATTGTCGTACGAAAGACAAATTGTATTTCTTTTATACAAAGACCATTGATTTTTTAAGAACTTCATAGAAATGTCAAATTTGAAAAAGACAATTGCGGTAGCCGAAATGTCATACATCATTCGTAAGGGATTGGTATATTCTCTTTCGCAGCTTCCAATTGTGGATAAGGTGGTGGAATGGAAAGACCTGGAGAATCTGAGTGCGCAAAGCGTGGCTTTGCGGCCTGATGCGATTGTTATCAACCCGATGCTATTGGGTCGGATTTCAAAGTCGGAAATAAGGCAACGCCTCAAGCTGGATAAAAAGATGGTGGTCATTGCATTGGTTTATAATATGATAGATGAACAGTTCTACCAGTCTTATGATGCTGTGATCCGGATAAATGATTCTGAAGCAAATATAGAGAGCATTTTGACCAATGCACTCAAGGATAGCAACTCGAACGAAAACGGGCAGGATGACCTAAGCGATCGCGAAACAGAGATACTCAAGAGCCTGGTGAAAGGGATGAGCAATAAAGAAATAGCAGACCATCACAACATTTCCATCCACACAGTCATAACCCACCGGCGCAACATTGCCCGAAAATTGGAGATACACAGTGTCTCGGGACTTACAATTTATGCGATTATCAACAAGTTGGTGGATGTGAATGATGTCAAATATTGATTTCGAACAAAATTATTTTTAAATTTAGCCGGTTTTATAGAGTCAAAGGATATTCAAGCCTTTTTATTTAATGGACACAGCGATGAATAGCATTACAAGAAAATACACCAAGACCACCAAAATGTCCGAGTTGATCGAGGCAGACTATCGCTTGCTTTTGTTGTTGAGCAGGTTGGGGATCTCACTTGGGTTTGGCGAAATGTCGATCGAAGCAATTTGTAAAAAATATGGCGTTGATGCCGATTGTTTCCTTTTTATAGCCAATCTTCAAACCAATAAGTCGGTTTATGATTACCGGGCAGAATTTGAGAAAATCTCCTTGGATTCTATTTTGCATTACTTGCAAAAATCGCATTCCTATTTCATCGACCGGAGGCTTCCTCACTTCCGGAATGCCTTGCAAAATGCAATTTCCAACCTGGAACCGAATGTCCAGAAAATAATTCTCCGTTTCTTCGACGACTATTCCAACGAAGTGAACGAACACATGGACTATGAGAACGAAACAGCTTTCCCTTATATTTTTTCTCTATTAGGGGTTGAGGTTGGCAAAGATTACAATATCACCGTTTTCGAAGACCATCATTCGGATATCGAAGGCAAAATGTCGGAATTGTCGAGGATTCTCACCAAATATATCCAGGGAGATGCCACTAACCTGACCATGACAAATGTACTGATCGAACTCCATATCATTCAGGAAGAGCTTGATTCACATACTTTTATCGAAGATGAATTGGTGATTCCCCGGGTCAAGAAGTTGGAAACGGGAAAACTTTGAGCCTTTTGTTTTAGTTGTCCGTATTTCTGGGGTGGTGTTCAATTATCTCCTGACGAAGAAATTCCCTGTCCATGTGGGTGTAGATTTCGGTAGTCGTGATTTTTTCATGACCTAGCATCTGCTGGATAGCCCGGATATTGGCTCCTCCTTCCAACAGGTGCGTGGCAAAAGAGTGCCGGAAAGTGTGAGGGCTGATGTTTTTGGTGATGCCGGCCAATTCTGCATATTGCTTGATGAAATGAAACACAGTTATCCTTGAAATCGCCTTTCCCCGTTTGCTGATAAAGACAAAATCCTGCTGTCCCTTTTGGGTGATTACTTGTTTCCTGTTTTCCAAATAATAATTGATCTCTTTTTCTGCTTTGCCAGAAATGGGTACCAAGCGTTGCTTGCTCCCTTTGCCTTCCACCCGGATAAAACCCTCGTCCGTGAAAATATCCGAGAATTTCAGGTTTGTCAGTTCTGAAATCCGCAGGCCGCAACTGTAAAGCGTTTCGATGATGGCACGGTTGCGTACTCCTTCCGGTGTGGAAACATCAATCACGCTTTCTATAGCGTTGATTTCCTCCACTGTCAGCACCACTGGCAGTTTTAATCCAATCTGTGGCGTTCGGAGCAATTCCGTCGGATTGTTTGTGATATAGTCCTCCAGTATCAGGTAGCCGAAAAATGACTTCACGCCCGAAATAATCCGGGCAATCGTCCGTACCGAAATTCCCAAATCGTAAAGAGTGGCAACGAATTGCTGAAGGTCTTCCAGCTTAATGTCTTGGATAGAAACTTTTTCAGTCGATACAAACTGCAATAATTTTTCCAAATCATCCATATATGCCTCCACGGTGTTGTGTGACATCCCTTTTTCGAGGAGCAGGTAGCTTTTATATCGATCACTGTAATCTTGGCTCATTGTTCAGTCGATAATTTGTTTTGCAAAGATACCTTAGGATTGAATAGATTTCGTATATCTAAGATGTTTTTATGGAGAAAAGGTTCGTGCTATATTATTCGTTATTGATTGAATTGCGGGTATAGTCAATATATTCTTAATGCAAAAACAAAATCAATTAAATTGTAACTATTTTTTAAAAAGCTGTTTGATTTTGTGAAATTCTGAATATTGGAACATTCTATGCCAAGTTTTGAATTTTTCAACTCATATTGAACTCCAGCTTCCATTTTTAAACCAAACAATAATTTGTTTTTGGGGAATTCATAATAAGAAATCTCATTTATATTTGAATCATATTTAGGTGAAAATTGATAATCCAGTTTAGGTCCACAGCCTATAAATAAGTTCAATTTATTTTTCGTGTCTATTTTAAACCTAAAAGTTGAATTCATATGTATATTAGATAATTTCAAACGAATATCTTTCCTGGAATCGTCATCGCCTACTAATAGTATATTATCTTTTCCGCCTGTTTGTATGTAACCAAGTTCGCTAGAAATGTAATAAAACCGATGCTCAAAATAATCAAGTCCAACTTGAAAATTAACGCCCGTTCTATTTTTTTGCAACGCACTGTTATCATTTTTTTTCATTGAAGAAAAAGAAGGACCTGTACTAAATTTTAAATACTGAGCATAAGAAAATATAGGAAACAGTGCAAATAGCAATAATAATTTTAATTTCATTTTCATTTTCATATATTTTAGTTTAAATATTCTATAATAGAAACGTTTCATATTCAAATATATTATTAAAAAGGAAAAGAAAGAAAAAATACTCTCCTATTGCCGCCGATTTTGGAATTGGTGGTTCACTCATGCGAACCGGCTCGTATCTATACAATATTGCCATTGATTATGCAGAAAAAAGGATTGTTGAGTATTGGATTGATATAAAACTGATTATGTTAAGCGTAAAACATCGAATCCTACTTGTCGGGAGCTGGGTGAGATTAATTTGTAACACGCAATATTCGCAAGACTGCGTTGATTGTGTTTGAAAAAAACAAGATAAGTTCATACCTTTGCATGGCACTTAGTACTCAATTAAGAGGGTGCTATTATATATTTTCTTGTGCATGCATATGTTCCATTCTATCCAAATAATTTTGTATTCTGAGAGTCTAGACGAATTAACTATATGTTTATGAAAAAAATATTTTTGTTTTTAATCGTTCTGTTTTCGGTAATTGCGACAAATGCACAACACGGAGCTGATAAAAGATATGTCTTGATGGTTTCGTTTGATGGTTTCCGGTATGATTATGTAGAACGTTACAATGCGCCAAATTTCAAAAAATTTATTGCCAACGGAATAGCCGCTGATGCAATGATATCTACATTTCCGAGCAAAACGTTTGCGAATCATTATGCCATCATTACAGGTTTGCATGCCGGGCATAACGGGTTGGTGGATAATTTATTTTATGATCCGGCCACGCAAACCACTTATTCAACTTCCAATCGATTACTGGTCGAAAATCCGTTGTATTATGGCGGTTTGCCTTTGTGGCAATTGGTGCAACAAAATGGCATGAAGGCGGCCTCTTTCTTTTGGCCGGGTTCCGAAACGAAGATCGCGGGATCTTATCCAGATTACTGGAAAAAATACGATGGTCGTGTTCCGAATGAAGCACGAATCGATACGGTGGTGCATTGGCTTAGTTTACCCCAAAAGGATCGGCCGGTATTTGTTTCGCTTTATTTTTCATTGACTGATGAGGTGGGGCATCAATTTGGTCCCTTCTCGGACGAAACCAGAAAAGCGGTGCTGGAGTGTGACCGCTTGTTGGGCTTGATTATGGCTCAACTGGAAGCGAAACATTTAGAGGTGAATGTCGTGCTAGTCAGCGACCATGGCATGGCTGAAATTGAACCTAAGGCTGAAAAATTGCTGGCAGAAGAAAAATTGTTCGCTGGATTGGATCGCAACAAAATGATATTGACATCAAGTGGCACACATGTACGGTTTTACTGCAAAGATCCGTCATATAAAGATGAGCTATATTATGCTCTGAAAAAAAGAGAGTCGCATTTTAAGGTTTATCTGAGAGAAGAAACTCCTGAAAGATGGCATTGCAGAGAAAACGACCGCTCAGGTGATGTGTTATTGGTTGTGGATTCTGGTTATGAGGTTGTTCCTCAGAAAGTTAAAGATAAAATTCTGAAAGATGGAATTGCCGTTGGTGCACATGGTTATGATCCTGAAAACAGGGATGTTCAAGGTATTTTTTATGCCAGTGGCCCCCAGATTGTAAAGGGAAAGAAAATACCGGCATTCGAAAATGTAAATGTTTATCCATTTGTGGCCGAGTTATTGGGCATTGCAAACTTACCACCGGTTGATGGTGAAAAAACATTACTTAAACCCTATGTGAAATAACTTGTTTGGCGGGTATGAAGTTGTAGCTATTCACGGATTCTTACCAAATATGCTGTTTGTTTGTTGTTAACCAGTAAGTTGCTTTGCTTGGGAAAGTTCACTAATCAATGGGACGTACTTTAGGCTCTCCGTCCGGTTTCGTTTCCGCATTTCAGTTACAACAGATAACATAGAAATCAAAAACGAGTCTGTTCAGATTCAAGGAATATTCTTATATTTGCAGATGATAATTCTATTTTATTTTAATTTTGGAGTCATATGAAAATGGGCGTATTCAAAAAATGGGGCAAAAGTGTCATTGGCCGTTTTTCAAAAGTTCAACTTCTGTCGATTGGAATCATTGTTGTGATAGCTTTTTTTATTGGGGACAGCAATGTTTTTAATAGATTCAACAATGAAATGAAAATTAGTGAATTGAACAAACAAATAAAATATTATCGCGAGGAGACTCAAAAAAATAAGGAAAAGCTTACAGAGTTCTATTCGGGCAAAGAAAATATTGAAAAATTTGCCCGAGAAAATTATTTGATGAAAAAGCCTGGTGAAGATGTTTTCATCATTGAATGATTTTATATCCACAAAAGATGTCTGATAAAATAAAAACGTATATCTATCAATTTTCGGCAATTGTAGTTCTTCTTTCAGCCATATTCTTCTCGGTGAACCCTTTCATCGCTCCGTTCACCTTGGGATTGGGGGCTATAGGCTTGACTATTGCGACTATGTTGAATCCCTATCCGGGAAAAAACTTCCGGGGCAAACGCTTGTCCAACATGCAGGTATTTGGCGCCCTGTTTATGATCGCAGCTGCCGTGTTCATGTATTTCAACTTGAAATATTGGGTGATGTGCCTGTCGATAGGTGCTGTCCTCACCTTGTATGCCGGATTTATGATTCCCAAAGTTTTCAAAAAGGAGAACGAGGATCTTCGAAAATAGGGAGAATTCGTCTTTCGATACGTAATGTTGCCTGTTAATGTAAAAAGGTGCATACCTGCGGCATACAATGCTTTCTCATTTTTTTTCTATCGAGCGAATATTTTTTTGCTTTCCTCTTTTCTAAAAAAGCAAAAATTTATTATGCTGTAAAATATTTGTTCAGGCTGATTTCTGTGAAGTTAGCGTTCATTTGAGATCAGCCATCCGATTTGCTGTTTGAGGCCTAAGTCGGAAATGAACTTGATTCTTTTATATATTCAAGCCAACTTAACATATTTGAAGCCAAGGCTATTGTCGCAACAGCCTTGGCCTCAAATCACCAATATAAATATCTCTATGAGAAAAGGTATTTCAATACAAAAATTACAAAGTCACACCTGATTTGAAAATGGCCAGCTCCTTAAATCCGGTCAATTCATGTTTCAGGTGATGGCCGTTTGCCGTTTCCAAGATGAACTGAACAAACTCGTCCAGAACGCTTTCGATACTCTTCCCTTCAAGCAATTTTCCGGCATTGAAGTCGATCCAATTTTTCTTGAAGTTGAACAAGCGAGAATTGGTCGAGATCTTCATCGTGGGGACAAACGAACCGAATGGCGTTCCGCGTCCTGTGGTGAACAGCACCAATTGGCATCCAGACATGGCCAAGGCTGAGGCAGCCACCAAGTCGTTGCCTGGGGCATTCAGTAGGTTTAAGCCATGTTCTGTGGCTGGTTGCGCATAGTCGAGCACGGCCACCACTTCAGAGTTCCCTCCTTTTTGAGTGCATCCTAAGGATTTGTCTTCCAGGGTGCTGATTCCTCCGGCTTTGTTTCCTGGAGACGGGTTTTCATAGATGGGTTGGTCGAATTTGCGGAAATAATTCTTGAAATTATTCACCAACAAGACCGTATCGTTGAATACTTTTTCGCTTTTTGCACGGTTCATCAAGATGGTTTCTGCACCGAACATTTCGGGGACCTCCGTCAGGATGGTCGTTCCGCCTTGTGCAATCAACCAGTCGGAGAATTGCCCCACCAGCGGATTTGCTGTTATGCCCGAGAAACCATCGCTTCCACCACACTTCAATCCAACTTTCAGCTTGGAAAGAGGCAATGCTTCCCGTTTGTCCTTGCGCATGCGTTCCACCAGTTCTCCCATCATCTCGAAACCAACTTCGATTTCGTCTTCCACATCTTGTGAAATAAGAAAACGTGTGCGTTCGGAATCCCAACTCCCCATCGCTTTTTTGAAATCGGACTGCTGGTTGTTCTCGCAACCAAGGCTCATGACCAATACACCTCCCGCATTTGGGTGACGGGCCAATGCTGCCAATGCTTTTTGGGTGTTGGTGTGGTCGTCGCCAAGCTGCGAGCAGCCGTAATTGTGCGTATAAACGCGGATGTCATCGATGTGGGAAACATCCAATTCGCTTTTTACCCGATTGATAATGGCTTGCGCCTGCCCGTTCACGCAACCTACCGTTGGCACAATCCACAACTCGTTGCGGATGCCCATGTTCCCGTCGTAACGAAGGTAGCCTTGCACCGTCAAGTTGCTCTTCGGTATTTCCAGTTTGGGGTACACCGGAGAATAAATGTATTGCAAGTTGTCGTGGAGATTCGTTTTCAAATTGTGCGTGTGCACATGTTCGCCCGGATAAATGTCCTTGAGCGCATGGCCGATGGGGTATCCATATTTCACAATGTTTGCCCTTTCGGGAATTTCCGCCAAGGCAAATTTATGTCCTGTCTCAATCGGATTTAGGATTTTGATTTCCTTTCCCTCCACAGACAGGATATCTCCTTCTTCCAATTTTTCTATGGCAACAGCAACGTTGTCGCTGGGATGTATTTTTAAGTATTTACTCATCTCTGTTTTTTTAAGTTGAACGAATTCAGATTCAGCTTAAAACGTATTTCATGCAAGAATTGTTTTTAATGCCTCCAACATTCCCTTGTCGAGAATCAGCTTCACGTCTTTGGCCACTTCTTCGGTAAAGCCTGAAACCTGGGTGAAGTCTTCCGTCCATATCGTTTTGTTTTCAACAATAGCCTTCACCCAGCCTTCGATGTCGTTTTTGTCGAAAGAGGATTGGATAAAATCGATAAACTCTTTGGTGTCGTTTGGGGCAAATCCTTTGGCTTCTGACTGGCCAGTGTAAAGGACCAACAAGGATGCGAAAGAGAACAAGGTTAGCTTGGCCAATTTGTCTCCTTTTTTGTAGTTGTCATAGACGGTTGGGTAATCGCGGGTCTCCCATTTCGAAATGGAGTTCAACGAAATATCCTTCAGGTAGTGCTTTAAGAAGGGGTTGTAGAACCGTTCAAGGATTTTGGCGGAAAATGCCTTCAGCTCCTCTTTTTCTCCGGGAATCATGGGTAGCACTTCGTTATCCACCAATTGGTTGATGTATTTCTCCACTTCCGGCGTATTGAAAGCATCCATCACTGTTTCGCACCCCAATTGCAAAGCCACGGGAACCATCGCTGTGTGTGAACCATTAAGCACGCGCACTTTTTTGGCACGGAATTCCTTGATGTCGTCCATGAAAAGGACGTTCAGCCCCGCTTTGTCCAAAGGCAGTTTTTCCTTGATGATGGAATCGCCCCCAATAGCCCATACGTGGAAATATTCGCCTTTCACAACTAAATTGTCTTCGAAGCCAATTTCTTCTTGGATTTCCTTGATGTTTTCTTTGGGGAATCCGGGAACGATGCGATCTACCAAGGTATCGTAGAAATGGATGGAAGTTTTCACCCAGTCGATAAATTCGGGTTCGAGTTTATTGTATTCGGCATGCTTGAGCACATATTCACGCAGTGTGGAGCCGTTGTCTTCAATCAATTCGCAGCAAATGACCAACAGGCCCTTGTCTGCCGCGCCGTTGAATTTTTGGAAACGCTTGTGCAGCAATGCGGTCATTTTTGCCGGATAAGATTTTGGAGGAAGAGCCGTGAGGTCGTCTCCTTCTTCATAGCGGATTCCGGCTTCTGTGGTATTCGAAACAATCATTTCCAAACCTTCGCTTAAGAACACTTTTTCATATTCCGCATAATGTAGATACGGGTTTAGAACACTGTTGATGCTTTTCACTAAGGTGACTTCTTTCACTGGTTGTTTGTCCTTGATTCCTTCCAAGTAAACATGGTACAGGGAATCTTGCCCTTTGAAAAGATTGGCCACAAAATCTCCACCCGCAATCGGTTGAACAGCCACGACACCATGGTTGAGAACACCTTTTTCGTTGGCTTTATGGATCATCCAGTCAACAAATGCACGTAAGAAATTGCCTTCACCAAATTGAAGGATCTTTACGGGAAGTTCGGGTTTTTCAACCGTCGTTTTATTTAGCTTTTTCATTTCTTTATTTTGTATTTAAACTGTTTTGTTTGAATTGAATTATAAATCTGTAATCGGCTTGTATTTCGGAACTAATATTTTCATCACCACCCAGCCGATCAGGTAGGCAACCGCACAGATGGAGAAAATAATCATGTATCCCGAATTGATGCCGTTGACCACCGTTTCGCCAGAATCAGAGAGGTGTTTCAGGAATTCTTCGATGCTTCCTGCGCCATTTGCTTTGAGGAAACTGTCAGTGGTTTCAGGGCTACTCAGTTGTGGAAATTTCTCTAGCATGTCTTGTCCATTCACCGTACTCCAGTTTTTTTGCGTGAAATCGAACAACAATCCAGAGCCTTTATTGATCAAGAACGAGCCAACTCCTCCAGCCATGCCGCCGATGCCGGTAATGGTGGCGATTGCCTTTTTGGGGAACATGTCTCCAATGGTTGAAAAAATATTGGCAGACCATGCCTGGTGGGCGGCACCCGCAATCCCGATGATTACCACCGGCACCCAATACGAGATATGTCCTAAAGGTTGTGCGAGCAACGCCAAAAGTGGAAAGAAAGCAAAAATTAGCATCGATTTCATCCTTCCGGCATAAGGGTTCATCCCTTTTTTGTCGATAAAGTAAGAAGGTAGCCATCCTCCAATGATAGATAATAAGGTGATGAGATACAGTACAAAAATGGCCAGCTGTCCGGCAGAGTCGGAAGATTTGATCCCATACACGGAGCTAAGATAGGCTGGTGCCCAGAACAAGAAAAACCACCAAACTCCGTCAGTCATAAATTTGCCGAAAGCAAATGCCCATGTTTGTTTGTATCGGATAGCTTCTTTGAATGTTATTTTTTTGGTTGGTTGTCCTTCCACATATCCCTTTGCAAACTTTTCGTCGTCTTGGTCTGATTGGATGTAAGCCAATTCTGCTGCATTTACTTTTGGATGCTTATCCGGCTTTTGATATACCAATTGCCAAAAGCCCATCCATACAAATCCCAAAGCTCCGATAATGATGAAAGACATTTCCCAGCCCCACAATTTGGCAATCAATGGTATGGTGACCGGCGCAGCTAGTGCTCCCACCGTGGCGCCAGCATTGAAGATACTGGTTGAAAAAGCTCTGTCTTTTTTGGGGAAAAATTCGGCCGTCGCTTTAATAGCCGCTGGAAAATTTCCCGATTCCCCAATGGCCAGCACCAAGCGGGCAAATATAAACAAGGTGACACTCACACTGGCAACTAGACCCACATTTTGAGTCAACGCTATGGCTTCTTTTGCTCCTTCAAATCCAACGAGCCAGTGGCCTGCAACCACTCCTGAAGTGGCGATGCCGCAAAAGGCGTGGATCATAGCACCTACAGACCATACTCCAATGGCCCAAAGGAATCCCTTCTTGGTATCCATCCAGTCTATGAATTTGCCTGCAAAAAGCATGCTCACCGCATAGAAGATGGAGAATAAAGCGGTGATAGTTCCATAATGGTCGTTAGTCCAGTGAAATTCAGGAGCGATAAAATCCTTCCAAGTCAATGAAAGCACTTGTCTGTCGAGGTAATTGATCGTGGTTGCAACAAACAGCATCAGACAGATTGTCCACCGATAGTTTGTCATTTTGGGGATTGCTGCATTTGAGTTTTGGCTCATAAGTTTAGTTTTTTTAGAACATCTGAATCCAGATGCTTTATGGTTTTGTTTAGATGGTTATATTATTTTTATATTTAAAGCTCTCTCTTTGCCAAAAAAATCGGCAAAGAGAGTTTGGTTTTCTTTATTGTTTTTCGAATTAGAATTTAAAGAAATCCTTCGCATTGTAATACGATACGCTTTCTACCAATTGACCAAGGAAAGCGAGTTCAGAAGCAGGCAAAAGTCCCTTTTCCACATCGTTTCCAATCAGGTTGCAAAGGATGCGGCGGAAATATTCGTGGCGAGGGTAGGAGAGGAAGCTGCGGGAATCAGTTAACATTCCGACAAAACGGCTCAACAATCCCAAATTGGACAAAGAGTTCATCTGCGCTTCCATACCTGTTTTCTGGTCAAGGAACCACCAGCCAGAACCAAACTGAATTTTACCAGCCACCGAACCATCCTGAAAGTTACCAATCATCGTCGCAATCAAATCGTTGTCGCGCGGGTTCAGGTTATAGATAATGGTTTTTGCCAATTGGTTATTGATATCCAAACGGTTGAAAAATTTAGACATGTTTTTCGCTACAGTGAAGTCGCCAATGGAGTCGAAGCCTGTGTCAGCACCCAGTTGGTTGAACAAACGGGTATTGTTGTTGCGAATAACTCCATAGTGGAACTGTTGTGTCCAACCGGCTTCCCAGTCAAGGATGGCAAATTCAACCAACATCGCTGATTTGAATTTCACTATTTCTTCCAAATTCAATTCTTTACCGCCATAAACCTTGTTAAAAATCGAATCAATCTCATTTTGGGTGTAATCTTCCGCATAAAATTCTTCGATACCATGGTCTGACAAACGACAGCCTACGCTGGCAAAGAAATCATGACGTATTCGCAAAGCTGCGATCATATCTGCAAATTTACTGATTGTCACCCCCGAAACTTCTGATAATTTTTCCACATAAGCTTTGAAATCAGTAGCAACTTCCACTGCCATTGCCTTGTCGGGACGCCAAGTGGGAAGCATTTTGACTTCAAAGCCTTCGTTTTTTACTGCGATATGGTATTCCAACGAATCGATAGGATCGTCGGTTGTGCAGACAGTTTCTACTTTGTAATGCTTCATGAGTCCACGTGCCGAAAACTCAGGAGTTCGAAGTTTGGCCGTACAAAAATCGTATATTTCGCGGGCAGTTTCAGGTTTTAAAATCTTTTCTACGCCAAATGCTGTTTTCAATTCAAGGTGAGTCCAATGGTAGAGTGGGTTGCGCATGGTGTAAGGCACCGTTTCGGCCCATTTTTCAAATTTTTCCCAGTCGGTAGTCTCTTTTCCTGTGCAAAAGCATTCGTCCACTCCATTGGTTCGCATGGCGCGCCATTTGTAGTGGTCGCCTGATAGCCACACTTCGCTTAAGTTGTCGAATTGATGATTTTCAGCCACCAACTTCGGATTCAGGTGGCAGTGGTAGTCGATGATTGGAAGCTTTGCTGCATGCTCATGGTAAAGCTCTTTGGCTGTGTCCGTCTCAAGGACAAAGTCTTTATCTAAAAATACCTTCATTGTGAAAATTTATTTTGGTGAATTATTTAAACTTAGTCTTCAGTGGCTTATTCAATTTGTTTACCACTTGGTTGATACATTTCAGGATATCATTTTTGATGACTACGGGTTCTTTATTCAATTTCGAAGTATCCATGGTATAATATTTAGCTTGTTTGCTTTGTTGTTTGAATGCGATGTCATGATTAAGCTCGTTCGCCGTAATTTTCTTAATTTAGATTTTTCTTGATGACATGATTCAGTGGTTCAGTCTGTTGCCATTCAACCGCACTTTCATAAATCCCGACAGGAAGCTGCAGCTGCTGAATAGGAATTTCAATGGCGACAGGTTGAAGTGGAACACTAGAATTATGCACCTCCAAATTTTGGGTTTGGGAGAACAGGTAAGGTGCAGAAAACAAAAAGCCTGCTACAACTGTGATTCTATTCATGAGAAGAAAATTAATTTTCATCTTTTTAAGGTCTCTTTTAAGGCTCTCTAGCCATGGTATTTTTGGAAATCTATACATGTCTTTAGCGTGGTGACTAAGTGATAATCATAAGTTTAGAAATATCCGTTTTTCGATAATGGGGAGATTTTGACTAATATTAGTTTCTCCTGCCTCTACTTTATTGATCTAGGATCGGTCTTCATCCTTTAGTTCAATCACTTCTGCATCAGTGATATGCCCCTGGTCAAAAGACATACGCATGATTGTCCGAGTTTTATGGAATCCATGCTTGCCAGCAGCACCTGGATTGACACTCAAGAAGTTATGTCTTTTGTCGTAAATGACTTTCAATATGTGCGAATGTCCACAAATAAAAATCTTTGGAGGTGCCGTGGTAAGTATTTTCAATATCCGCGCATCGTATTTCCCTGGGTATCCGCCGATATGCGTCATCAGCACATCCACTCCCTCCATATCGAAACGGAGCTTCTCTGGAAAGGCTGCCCGCACCCGGAAATCATCTATATTGCCATGTACAGCCCGAAAGGGCTTTATCTTTTCGAATCGTTCGGCAAGCTCTATGCTGCCAATATCTCCTGCATGCCATATTTCGTCGCAATTACGGAAATATTCTTCAAAACGATCGTCCCAAAAGCCGTGCGTGTCCGAAAGCAATCCGATGTGCTTCATGCTAGCAAGAAACTAAAATCATTATCCTTATTCAGCTCAACGGCATTTTCTCCTTTTTTGAAGATCCGTGCCGTGCGACTTCCAATTAGTTTTATTTTGTTGTCTTCAATCCAGAACATCGTAGTCTCCCTCAAGCCGACCACATACACTTCGGGATTTTCTTCTATAAACTCCTGAATGCGCATTTCACGGGTTTCTCCCCCATGATTGCTTGGATGGTCGTCAAGGTAATGTGGGTTGATCTGGAACGGGATGAGATTGAGTGTGTTGAAGGTTTTTGGATCGGTGATGGGCATGTCGTTGGTCGTTCTCAAGGTAGGGCAAGCAACGTTCGATCCGGCGCTCCATCCAATATAAGGTGTTCCCGATACTACTTTCTCGCGGATGGCTTCAATCAGCCCGTTGTCGTGCAGCATCCGCACCAGCTTCCACGTGTTTCCTCCACCCACAGCTATTACTTTGGCCTCTTTGACCGCTTCGATGGGATTCTCGAAACGATGGATGCCCTTTACCGTGTATCCCAATTCGGAAAAACGACCGCCTACTTTCTTTTCGTATTCGTCGTAGGAAAAGGTGACGGCTGCATAAGGGATAAAGAGTACCTCTACTGCTTCTTTTCCTAAGAAGGCTTGGATATTGTGTTTGGGATAGTTTAAATAAGCTTCTCCCGGATTTGTCGAATTACTGAGCAATAATAATTTCATTGTTAGGTTGGCTTGATGGTAATTGTCTTTTTGAGGTTTTGCGGTCAATGAAACATGCCTCTTTTACCTTAAAGTGTCTCAAAGATAGCTCATTTTTTACTCTTCAAAAAGATTTCATTCGAAAATCAGGCAAATTGTTTGTATAAATATAATGAGTAAATGCAATCGGGTATAGAAAAAGTCTTATATTTGTCTTCATAAATTTCATAAGATCAATTGAACTTTACATTAAATTTTTTACTAACATGAAAAAAAAGTATGTTTATGTAGCTGCCGCACTTTTGCTTGCAGGTAGTATCACCTTTAGTTCTTGCATTGGTTCATTCAGCTTGACAAATAAAGTATTAGCTTGGAATCAGACTTTGGATAATAAGTTTGTGAATGAACTGGTGTTTATCGCCCTTCATATTGTTCCTGTGTATCCTGTGGCTATCTTTGCTGATGGTTTAGTGATCAACTCCATTGAATTTTGGACTGGAGACAATCCTATTGAAGCTGGAATTGTAAAAAAAGTGCAAGGCCAAAATGGTGTTTATACTGTTGAAAACTTGAAAGATGGGTACAAGATTCAAGACGAAAAAGGTCAACAAATGAACCTCGTTTACGACAAGAAGACAAACACATGGAATATGGTTGCCGATGGTCAAGTCACGAAGTTACTGAAGGTAGTGGACAAAGAAAATGCTATTGTCTATGTCAACGGACAGGAAAGAAATGTCCCTTTGAATGCTCAAGGCGTGTTGGCTTTCAAACAATCGGTTGACAACAATAGATTTATGGCTCAAAAATAAGCGTTTTAAGCAATTTTTTATGGGAAGAAGGATGCATTTTTCAAATGTCTTCTTCTTCTTTTATTTTTTCAGTTTGTCTAAAATAGAAGATTTTGTGGGGAAAATTGTGTTCAACGATTTATAAAGTGCCTGCTTGGTCTCGGTGTCCGATTTACCAAATATTTGAACGATTTCATCAAGCTTTGTGTCGCTGAAGAACAATAGATTGGCATTGCTCGTTTTCACTTCTTTTAGCTTTGGCAATATCTCCAAGGCTGAGCTTATTTCCCCTTTTCCTCTCTCCACATTCGATGCCATATCGTCCAATCCCAACCGGTGATATTGATACCACAGTTGATGGAATGGTTTCATGCTTTCTTGCGTGAGACCCAGGGCCAAGGCATAACGGTTTCGGTCGTTTTCGAATGCAGTCCATCCTTTCACGCCAAGCGATTGCGCCGAATTTACGATCTGCATGGCTGTTTCGAAGTAAGGTGCACCTCCGTTAGGTGAAAATGAGTCGAAATCTAATCCGATAAGGATGTAGGCATAGTAGGAAACAACGGCTATCAAGTTGCTGGATATGTTATTTGGCGTAAATTCCAGTATTTCGCCAGCCGTGTAATTGAATGTGAAATCCACATCGCGGTAATTGAATAAAGGGGTTATGTAGGAAGAATTGTAAACAGGCCGGTTGGAAGTGACCAGGATTTCTCCGGAGAAACTATCCCCGCTCATCGAATTGAGGATGATGGTAAACGAGCAATCGATTTTCTCAATGGTTGAAAAATTCGATTCTGTCCATTTTGTACCATTGATGAATTCTTCGAGAGAGGTTTGCAAAGTGGTGAATACGGTCTTGTCCGAACCCGATATTTTCGAAGTATTCAGGGTCAGTTTGGCATTGAGCTCTTGTGCCCTTAGTGCAACCGAGCAAAGTAAAAATACCAGAAATATGGAGACTTTTTTATTCATTTCTAGCCACAGGAATTTATAAAAATAAAACGTGGACATGGGATGAATATTGTTCGTGTCAGAATCGTAGTTGCATT
This sequence comes from Bacteroidales bacterium UBA1309, assembly GCA_002307185.1. Taxonomy (GTDB): domain Bacteria; phylum Bacteroidota; class Bacteroidia; order Bacteroidales; family Dysgonomonadaceae; genus UBA1309. The sequence continues at coordinate 21,941 of DBTT01000039.1, read as the reverse complement.
GAAACACGTAATCCATCTTTCTTTACCCCGTTTCCATCCAAATAGTTTAGTCTTCGGATATAATCGACACGAAAAACTCGGAAAATATTGCTCAGACCCATATTCATTTCTAAATAAGGATCGTTCAACATGCTTCTTGTGTTGTTCGGAAATAAGAAAAGGGAGTGGTTGTACAAAGGATTATTTTTGATGTACAATGTCCCCATGGCTCCACTTAATCCTACCACTTCTCTCAGATGCAGCCTTTTCACATAGGGGATTTTCTTGCAAAGCCATCCTTTGAAGTAATAGTCCAAATCCCAGCACATCTGCCTGTCGTTGATAAACTCCAAGGGGCTGATAAGCGAAAAACTTTCGTTTTGGATGGTGTAGGAATTGTTTGCATTGGGTGCTAGTAATAGGGGGTAGGGAACTGTTCCCCAAATTTTTTCTATCTTGAAAGATGTCTTCAATTGTCCGAAACTAGCCAACCAATAATCTTTGATGATGTGTAGTTGGAGCCGGTTGTAATGATATTGGCCTCCCAAAAAGTTTTTCAATCCCAGCACATGGGTCAGGCTGATCACAAAGCGTTCGTCCGGAATGTTTGTCCGCTCGTTGTTTCTCACATAAAAGCGTTCGTTGGTTGCAAATCGGAGAATGGAAGAAATTTCGGTTGTCTGCAAGTCGTTCACTTCATAGAAATTCCCAAAGCCGCCATATGTGTTAAATCTAAGGTCTCCCGCGGGTGTTTCCTTTTGGGTTTTCAGCAAAAGGCGGTACGAGAATCCGTCCGTAAATTCCTTGATATAGGCTAATTGCATTCTGCGGGCATAGGTCATTCGCTGTAATCGGCGGTAGCGAAGAAACGACAAGAAGATGTTGTCGCGTTTCGAATACAAATAGTTCTCTCCAAGCACATTCAGATCATATTCGCAGGAAAATGTAAGGTTGTTTTGTGGAAATTCCTGTGTGTAGAGCTTGGGCTTGTTGAATGCCCAAGTTGTTGCAGCCGAATACTTGAATGTCTCGTCTTTGAACCCGTAGGCTCCATAAGCGGTGAAGAAAAGATGCGGGTGGAGGTTGGCTGTGGTGACGGCCGTCAATCGCAAGCGTGTTCCCTCAATGGAGTTGGCACTGTAGAAGGTGTCAAATGTTCCCAGACTGATTTTGTTCTTCTCTCCTTTCTTTGCCAAAGGAATATAGTTGTTGGCGAGCAGGTCGATTGTTTTTATTGAATATTTGATAAAGGGTATGGATGATATTTTATTTACGATGCTGTCGCTGGAGTATTCTTGGTTGTGTTTAGTAGAGGTGATTGTCCGTTTGTCTTTCCAGAAGTCAGTGTCTCGTTCGAGGTATTTGTTGTCGTAAACTATCTTTTTCTTTGAATTGTAGATTGAGTCAGGTTTTTTGCAAAATTGGAAGTTATTGTAGAAACGTCCAAATTCAATATAATTTTTCACAATGCCGAAAGCCGATATTTTTGTTGTGATCGATAGCCGTGAGGGAACCCAGATCCTAGGGACTAACTCCTCAAAATTCTGATAGATGACAAATTCTTCTACATAATTGATGTTCATCGATTTGGAGATCTTCATCACCACCCGTTTGATGGTGAAATTTCCATCTGTTGAGACATACAGATTACCCACAAATCCCAAATCCATCACCGAACTAGGTCGAAAACAGAGGTTGATGTACAGTTTACCCTGGATATCGACAGTATCCATTATCTCCCAGCGGTAAACGCTGGTGGCGTACTTGTTATTGAGCGGGGCGATAATTTTGTTAAAGAAGAGCCTTAGGTCATTTTTGCGAATATCCACAGTCTCGAAAATTTTCACCAAATTTTCACAAGCATCTTCGGCATGGAGATCGTCTGTAATGCCATAGATTGTTCGTCCACGTACTGTCTGGATTTGGGCTGATGGTGAGCGGCGATAGTAGTTGGAGGCAAAAGATTCGTACATGGCAAGTGGTAGAATCGAACGATTGCTTACCGTGGAAGTGTCGGTGTATTGCTTCATGAAAGGCCAATGGCGGAAAATCCTTTTATTGGGGTTGAAATTGTTCCAAGCAAACATCAATTTGTCGTAAACCTCATAATTGCAATAGTTTTGTTGATAATACTGATACTCGTCTTTTTTTTTGATAACCTTATCGACAATCTCCAGTGCTTCTTTGGTACTTTTAAAGTTAATTCTTTTGGGTAATACTATTTTGTTACTCACCTCTTCGGGGGGAAGTTGGAAGACACAGTGGACTGAGTCAGAATTATAGGAAAAAGGTTCTTCCTTGTTGTTCTTGCATTCTATGTCCAAACAGTTGGTGCATAGCATGGAGAGGGCGATTAGGTAAAACCGCCTCTTCGTCGATATGGGCTTTCTGCAGGGGAACAACATTCTCTCTCTATAATAGGTTTCCTGATACTAAAAAACGGACAACAAGAAATAATATTTGGGTTCTTCCTGTTTGTCCGTTTAAATGTTCTGTATTCTTTTTTATTCCGTTAGCTTGCGGTAACGCACTCTTTTGGGTTCTTCGTTACCAAGTCGGGCTTTTTTGTTTTCTTCGTATTCGCTGTATGAACCTTCGAAATAGAACACTTCGGAATTCCCTTCAAATGCCAAAATATGGGTGCAAATCCTGTCCAAAAACCAGCGATCGTGAGAAATGACGACAGCACATCCTGCAAAGTTCTCCAATCCTTCTTCCAATGCGCGAAGGGTGTTAACGTCAATGTCATTGGTTGGCTCATCAAGAAGAAGCACGTTGGCTTCGGCTTTTAAAGTCAATGCCAAGTGCAACCGGTTGCGTTCGCCGCCAGAAAGAACGCCAGTGAGCTTTTCTTGGTCTGCTCCAGCGAAATTGAATTTGGATAGGTAGGCACGGGCATTGATCTCTTTGCCTCCAACCCGGATGAAATCGGCTCCTTCGGACACCACTTGATAGACCGTCTTGTTTGGGTCGATCGATGTGTGTGCTTGATCGACATAGGCAGTTTTCACGGTTTCTCCCACTTCAAAAGTCCCTTTGTTGGGAGTTTCCAATCCTTGGATCAAGCGAAACAAGGTTGTTTTACCAGCCCCGTTGGGTCCGATGATTCCCACAATGCCGTTGGGTGGAAGGGTGAAGTTGAGGTTGTCGAAAAGCAGCTTGTCCCCAAAGGCTTTTGCCACTCCGTGCGCCTCGATCACTTTATTACCAAGGCGAGGGCCGTTGGGGATAAATATCTCGAGTTTGTCTTCGCGTGCTTTTTGGTCTTCATTCAACAATTTTTCATACGAATTCAAACGAGCTTTTCCTTTTGCTTGGCGCGCTTTGGGAGCCATTCTCACCCAGTCCAACTCACGTTCCAAGGTTTTGCGCCGTTTGCTGGCTTGCTTTTCCTCTTGCTCCATCCGTTTGGTTTTCTGTTCCAACCATGAAGTGTAATTTCCTTTCCAAGGAATACCTTCGCCACGGTCAAGTTCTAAGATCCATCCGGCCACGTGGTCGAGGAAGTAGCGGTCGTGGGTGACGCAAATAACAGTTCCTTTGTATTGCTGCAAATGTTGTTCCAGCCAGTCGATAGATTCTGCATCCAGGTGGTTGGTTGGCTCATCCAAAAGCAATACGTCGGGTTCTTGCAAAAGCAAGCGGCAAAGTGCCACACGACGCTTTTCTCCTCCGGAAAGAAATTCCACCGACTGATCGCCGTCCGGACAACGGAGGGCATCCATTGCGCGCTCGAGCTTGTTGTCGAGGTTCCATGCGTCCACCGCATCGATTTTATCTTGAAGTTCTGCTTGACGGGCAAAAAGCTTGTCCATCTTGTCCGCATCCTCGTAATATTCTGGAAGTCCAAACTTCTCGTTAATGGCCTCATATTCACTCAGCAGGTCTATAATTGGTTGCACACCTTCCTGTACGATTTCTTTCACGGTTTTCGAAGGATCAAGCTTTGGGTCTTGCTCAAGGTATCCGACAGAGAACGTTTTGTCGGACACAACTTCGCCTTGAAACTCTTTGTCGATTCCGGCAATGATTTTCATCAAGGTAGATTTCCCCGAACCATTGAGACCTATGATCCCAATTTTTGCTCCGTAGAAAAAAGAAAGGTAGATGTTTTTTAAAATTTGTTTTTGCGGGGGGATAATCTTGCTTACCCCAATCATCGAAAAAATAATTTTTTTGTCGTCAGCCATAGAATGTTTGTAAAATAGATGAATCTTTCCCACAAATGTAAAGAATATTTTTGAATGCTGCTTTTCGGGTGTCTTCAATTTGCAATTGTTTAAGTATTGAATGAGCATATTCTATTCGGAGGATGTCTCTTTTGCATATTTTATTCGTCCACGATGCTTGCCTGTAAATGCTGATTGTAATGGAATTTGTTCTTGGTGTTGTAGTTTTGTGTATGAATTCATAATAAATAATAAATTAGACTCTTGTGGGTGGCATTTTTAGTATAATTTATTCCACCATTCAGAAAGTAATTTCGTACATTAGCAGTATCAATGTAAGGAGGTTGTTTTTTAATGGTAATTATCAAAAAGTGAAATAGTTGAGTATATTAATTAAATTAATATACGTATCAATATTGTTAACTATTGTATTTCAATTTACCATCTTATGAAAAAGCTACTTGTTTTCTTCACGATGCTGGCCTTGCCCATAGTTTCATGGGGTAGCGAGGCCGATCTACAAGTTCCTGAAGGCATAAAACACGAAGGTGTGCTGTATTGGGGCTTTCTTATTACGCTTCTCGGCCTGTTGTTCGGATTCTATCATTTTCTGAAAATTAAAAAGATTCCTGCGCACAAAGCCATGTTGGAAATTTCAGATGTCATCTTCAAGACATGTTCCGCTTATCTCAAACAGCAAGGGAAATTTCTAGCCATTCTATTTTTATTCATTGGGGCTGCAGTTGCCGGCTATTTTGGTTTTTTGGCAAAGGGCCACAACGGCGAAAGCTTGTTTGGGATCGGTGGTGTGCTTTTGATTTTAACCTGGACTGTAATCGGTATTCTCGGCTCATATTCAGTTGCCGCTTTCGGTATCAGGATGAATACACTGGCCAATGCACGGATGGCTTTTGCCTCGCTGAAAAGAAAACCGCTGGACTTGCTGAACATTCCCTTGAATGCAGGCATGAGCATCGGCGTGGTGCTTATCTGTGTGGAATTGATTCTCATGCTGGTCATCTTGCTATTGATGCCTGGGCACTTGGCAGGTGCCTGTTTCATCGGTTTTGCGATTGGCGAGTCATTGGGAGCGTCTGTCCTGCGTATTGCAGGAGGCATCTTCACGAAAATAGCCGACATTGGCTCAGACTTGATGAAGGTAGTTTTCAAGATTGGGGAAGATGACCCTCGAAATCCGGGAGTCATTGCCGACTGCACGGGTGACAACGCGGGTGACAGTGTTGGCCCTACGGCTGATGGCTTCGAAACGTATGGAGTGACTGGTGTTGCCCTTATCTCGTTTATCCTCTTGGCTGTGGGTGTGGCCGGGAATAACGCATTGACCGCCGAATTGCAGATTGAGTTGCTGACTTGGATTTTCGCAATGCGCATTTTGATGATTATCACATCCATAGTTTCGTTTTGGATCAATGGATTTATCAGCAAAACAAGATACGGAAATAGCGATGATCTGGACTTTGAACAACCTCTGACCAACCTGGTGTGGATCACTTCTCTTCTTTCCATCGTTGTCACATTCTGTGCAAGCTATGTGCTGATTCCTAATTTGAATGGAAATACAGATATGTGGTGGATTCTTGCCTCCATCATTAGTTGTGGCACGATTGGCGGAGCATTGATTCCTGAAATTACGAAATTGTTTACTTCCCCCAAATCTGCGCACGTGAACGAAGTGGTGAATGCTGGCAAAGAAGGTGGCGCATCGCTGGTGATTCTCTCTGGTTTTGTAGCTGGCAACTTCAGCGCATTCTGGATGGGGATGGTGTTCTTTGTTTTGATGTTTGTAGCTTATCTTTTCAGCACGATGGGCTTGGATCTGATTATGGTCTATCCTTCCATATTCGCATTTGGCTTGGTCGCATTCGGGCTGTTGGGCATGGGCCCGGTGACCATTGCGGTGGACAGCTATGGGCCGGTAACAGACAACGCCCAATCTGTGTATGAATTGTCATTGATTGAAGAAGTGCCGAATGTTTCCGACGAGATTGAACGGGATTTTGGATTCAAACCCGATTTTGAAAAGTCAAAATATTATCTGGAGGCCAACGACGGTGCGGGAAACACGTTCAAGGCCACGGCGAAACCTGTGCTGATTGGCACTGCGGTGGTAGGTGCCACTACCATGATTTTCTCGTTGATCTTGATGATTCAAAAAACGTTGGGCGTGAAGCCCGAAGATATTCTGAATTTGTTGAATCCCTATTCCATCCTCGGATTTATTCTTGGCGGGGCTGTCGTTTACTGGTTTACGGCTGCTTCCACTCAAGCGGTCACCACAGGTGCATTTCGTGCTGTCGAATACATCAAAGGGCATATCAATCTCGACCCTAACTCGCCGAAAAAAGCCGATGAAAAATCTTCCACCGAAGTGGTAAAGATCTGCACGCAGTATGCTCAAAAGGGAATGTTCAATATCTTCATTGCGGTCTTTTTCTTTGCTTTGGCGTTTGCTTGTCTTTCATCGCCTTCGGGCATAGGAGGCATTCATGCTGTGGCTCTGTTTATCAGTTACTTGATTGCGATAGCTGTGTTTGGATTGTTTCAAGCCGTGTTTATGGCCAATGCCGGGGGCGCTTGGGACAATGCGAAAAAGGTGGTGGAGGTGGATTTGAAAGCCAAAGGAACGCCGCTTCACGATGCCACAGTGGTGGGCGACACCGTGGGCGATCCATTCAAAGATACTTCGTCGGTGGCGCTGAATCCGATCATCAAATTTACGACCCTGTTTGGTTTGCTTGCCATGGAAATTGCTATCAGTGAAAATTTCCGCGACCTGGCACCTTATTTCGGGGTGGTTTTTTTAGCGGTCGCCCTCGTTTTTGTATGGCGTTCTTTCTATAAGATGCGTATCGAAAAATAGTTGATTATATCGCATTTTTTGAAAAAGCTGTTCTGGGAATTTTCTGGAGCAGCTTTTTGTTTCCGTCAATTTTTTATTTAAGGAATGGGGATGGTCTGTTGTCTAAAAATCAGTAGAATTGGGAATGCGATCCATCGTGCGGAGGTTTGCGAATTTGTATTTTTGATGACTATACGGATTCTTATTTAATATTTTTCTATCTTTTTGGGCTGTATGTTGTTCTTCTTGCTTTCGTTTGTATATCTTTGCCGTTAAATATTTAATCAAAACGATATGCTCTTTGAACGAAAACCTCTATCAGAATTGTTGCACGAAGCAAATGTTACTGGAGAACATACTCTGAAAAAATCTCTTGGCTCGTGGGGATTGATTGCTTTAGGTATTGGCGCCATCATCGGTGCGGGATTGTTTTCAATCACAGGAATGGCGGCAGCCAATTATGCTGGGCCTGCCATCGTTATTTCCTTTATTATAGCAGCTTTGGGATGTGGGTTTGCCGGTTTGTGCTATGCCGAATTTGCGTCCATGATTTCCGTTGCTGGTAGTGCCTACACCTATTCTTATGCCACGATGGGCGAATTTGTCGCTTGGATTATTGGTTGGGATTTAGTTCTCGAATATGCAGTGGGTGCTGCAACGGTTGCTTCCAGTTGGTCTGGCTATTTGAAGGCTTTGCTCGCTGTTTTCGGAGCGGCTTTGCCTCCTGAATTGACCATGACACCCTTTGACACCGCTATGGTTGGAGGCCAGATGGTACACGGAATGATAAATCTTCCAGCCGTATTCATTGTGACAATCACGTCTCTGATTCTGATTAAGGGAACAAGCGAATCATCGTTTTTCAACGGGATCATTGTCGTTCTCAAAGTTGCTATTGTTCTAACATTTATATTTGTAGGTTTCAAATATGTACGCCCCGAAAACCTGACCCCTTTCATCCCTGAAAACACAGGAGAATTTGGTAGTTTCGGTTGGTCGGGAGTTGTTCGTGCGGCAGCGGTCGTGTTTTTTGCTTATGTCGGATTTGATGCGGTGAGTACGGCCGCTCAGGAAACAAAAAACCCGAAGAAATCGATGCCGATAGGGATTTTAGGTTCCCTGGCAATCTGTACGGTGCTGTATGTGATTTTTGCTTATGTGATGACCGGTGTAGTCAAATACACTGCTTTTGGGGCAGGCGATGCCGGAAGTCATTTGGCTCCTGTGGCAATTGCTATTCAGAATATGGGGCAAATCGGAGCAAACGGTGTGGTGACACCCGCCTATCCTTGGCTCAACACTTCCATCATTGTTGCCATACTGCTTGGATATGCTTCGGTGATTCTTGTCCTGCTGATGGGGCAGAGCCGCGTATTTTATTCGATGAGTAAAGACGGGCTTATACCCAAGACATTTTCGAAAGTACATTCCAAATACAAAACTCCTTTCAAATCGAATCTTTTCTTCCTCGTGCTTGTCAGCATCTTTTCAGCCTTTGTGCCGGGAAGAGTGGTGGGCGAGATGACCAGTATCGGGACTCTGTTTGCGTTTATTTTGGTCTGCATAGGGGTCATGGTGATGCGCAAAACGATGCCTGACGCACCGCGGGCTTTTAAAACCCCGCTCGTGCCGCTTGTGCCAATCTTGGGAATAGCTGTTTGTTTCTTCATGATGGTATTTCTTCCGTTTGACACATGGATTCGTTTGATCGTGTGGATGATTGTAGGGTTGGATATTTATTTGCTTTACAGTGTGAAGCATAGTCACCTCACCAGCAAGCAGGCAGACACGTTGCCTCAAGCCAATCGGTTGGTGGGGCTGAGTGGAATCGTCTTGTCTGCCGTTTTGGTGATTGTAGCATTCCTCCACCATTTCTATTTCAAAGCGGATGACAAGCCATTGTTTTATTTCTCGATTGTTTTTGCTACTGTCCACATTGCATTTTTCGGATATAGAAAATATGTGATGAAGGGCAGGAATCTGAGGGGCTAAGTTTTTAATGCATTATTTATAAAGAAAAGGTTGCCTGAAAATTAATTTTTGAAGGTAGCCTTTTTTTCTATTCCCACTTTTTATCCTTTGCCTTCTCGTAAATCTTTCCCAACCGTTCCAAGGCCTCTGCTAGCGTATCGATATTCTTGGCAAAGTGGAAGCGAATGAGGTGATTCACGTCTCCACGGAAAAAGCTCGAACCCGGCACTGCCGCCACGCCAACCGCTTCTGCGAGCCATTCACAGAAGACCACATCGTCTGTTGCCCCGAATTCGGAAATGTCCACCATCACGTAGTATGCTCCCTGCGGAATGGTGTATTTCAAGCCGATTTTGTCCAGCCCTTTGAGAAAGAAATCTTTTTTCTCGGTATAAATTTCCCGGAGATGGGTGTAATAGCTGTCGTCAAAGTTGAGTGCGGTCACGGCAGCCTCTTGCAAAGGGGCAGCTGCTCCTACGGTGAGAAAGTCGTGCACTTTTCGCACACCGTCTATGATTTTTGCCGGGGCAATCACGTAGCCCAAACGCCAACCGGTGATGGAATAGGTTTTTGAAAGCGAGCTGCACGATAGAGTCCGCTCAAACATTCCAGGAAGAGATGCAAAATAGATGTGTCTGAATGGCTCATACACAATGTGTTCATACACTTCGTCCGTAATTACAAAAGTATCGTATTTCTCCGCAAACCGGGCAATGGTTTGCAATTCTTCCCAAGTAAATACCTTTCCCGTAGGATTCGATGGATTGCAGAGGATCAAAGCTTTGGGGCGTTGTTGGAAAGCTGCTTCCAATTCCCCTACATCGAAACCAAAATGGGGTGGTTGCAGGTGCACATAAATCGGTTCGGCCCCTGAAAGAATGGCGTCAGCTCCGTAATTTTCATAAAATGGGGAAAACACGATCACCTTGTCGCCCGGATTGGTGACTGTGAGCATCGCGGCCATCATGGCTTCGGTGCTTCCGCACGTGACCGCTATTTGAGTCTCGGGATCAATCCCGATGCCCATAAACCGGGATTGTTTTCGAGCCAATGCTTCCCTGAAATTGTTCGCTCCCCAAGTGATGGCGTATTGGTGGATGCTACCAGAGGCAACTTGTTCCAATGATTGTTTGAGTTCCACAGGCGGATCAAAGTCTGGAAATCCTTGTGAAAGGTTCACTGCCCCGTATTTGTTGGCGACACGTGTCATGCGTCGGATCACCGAATCGGTGAAATAGGCTATTCTGCGGCTGAGTGGCGGCATGCTTTTGTTTTTCAATATATCCACTACTTAATTCCCAGTGCAATCTGTATCAATTGTGCGTCATCGATGTTTTTTCTCCAATTGGAAAGATTTGCATTTGTTTCAATTCCCCGAATTGCATAGAGGCACTCCCTGTTGAGCATGTTCGTGATAATGTCCATGTCGTGGTACATAAGGAATGCGCTGATTCCATGCTCCTGTGTCACGTTCAACTGAATATCCGATTCCACAATGGCGGCAAACGGGGTGAATGTCAATCCCCCACTCATCATGGTCGGGCAAGTGTGCATGTCGGCGATCAACAGTTGCTTGTAGCCTTCTTTGTCGGGATAGGCAAACACGTAACCTGACCATTTTTGGTGGTCAATCGTTTCATGCCCTTTGTTATGCAGGGCGGCACCATATACTATGTATTTGTGTGATTTTTTTTCATTGAATTCTTCTAAAGGAGGTAGCTGCTTGGTCTTCAGAAAAGCACTGATTATTTTTCCTTCCTGAATGTCGATAATCATTTGGCGTTCCAATAATTTTATGATGGAATATTGCATAGGGCTTCGTTTTCGTATTTTAAAGATAAAGATAGGGTAATTTCGCAGGAGATACTCCAAAACCTTACTCAATACTTTGATTATTATTGCTGAATAGCTCGATTAAGAGTCTATTTTCGTTGCTGCCCACCATTTTTTTGTCGTTGTAAACATGCCGGTGAAGTGCCTCATTGATATTCTGCGTAGTCATATTGCTATGCCTGTTCAAGATAAAGATGTCTTTTCGGTCTATATTTTCCATAACTATTTCACTGCGTTTGTAAGGGCTTAAAGATATAAAAAAAGTAAATTCATTTGTCATTCCATTCCAGGCAATTTATGCCTATCTAAATTATATATATAACTTTGCCAAAAAGCCCTTTTTCATTTATAATCTTGAAATAATGAAGCATCAAAAAAGAATAATTGCCGGACTCTGTTTTTTTGTTTTTACCCTATTTTCCGTCTATTCACAGAATGACCGCGAGAAATGGGTGCTTGAGCATTACACTAAAAAGGAATACATGATTCCGATGCGGGATGGTGCGAAACTTTTCACGGCCGTGTATTCTCCCAAAGACACAACTCAAAATCATCCCATGCTCATCTGCCGAAGCCCGTATTCCAGTGGCCCGTATGGAGAAGATGCGGGGATGAACAATGCGCTCTCCAACAATTTATACCCGTATTCTGAAAGGGGATATATTTTTGTTTATCAAGATGTCCGCGGGCGTTTTATGAGCGAAGGGCAATACGAGAATATTCGCTCTTTTCTTGCCGACAAAAAAGGAACGGAAATCGATGAGGCCAGTGACTCATATGATACTGCCGATTGGCTGGTGAAGAATTTGTCCCACAACAACGGTCGAATCGGAGTGTATGGCATTTCCTATCCCGGGTTTTATGCCTTGATGGCGGGGGCTGCCAACCATCCAGCTATCAAAGCCGTGAGTCCGCAGGCTCCCGTTTTCAACTGGTTCATAGGAGATGATTTTCACCACAACGGTGCATTTTTTCTGAAAGATGCGTTCAGTTTTATGGACACTTTTGACCAAATAAGGAAAGAGCGGACTACAGAATGGGTGGATCCGACTGTCAATTACGAAGGCAATGATTACGACTTCTTCAAAAACAAGTCGCTCAAAGAACTGACAGACACCTATTTTAAAGACACCCGTCCTTTTTGGAGCGACATGATGCGGCATCCCGACTACGACGATTGGTGGAAGGCCCGGTCGGCGGCAAATGCCTGTCGCAATTTCAAACCGGCCGTGTTGGTTGTCGGAGGGCTATTTGATGCCGAGGATTGCTACGGTGCTTGGAATGCTTACAAAGAAATTCGCAAGCAAAGCCCGCAAACCAACTGCCGGATCGTGTTCGGCCCTTGGTTTCATGGCGGATGGGACAGAAGCCTTGGCGACAGCTTGGGCAGGATTCGTTTCGAAAGCAATACAGCCGAACTGTATCAAAATAATATCCAGTTGCCATTTTTCGATTATTATTTGCGTGACTCGGGAAACCTTGATAGCCTCAAGGAAGCGACCATCTTCTTTACGGGTGAAAACCAATGGCACACCTTTTCGTCTTGGCCAACAAAAGTCAAGCATGTTGACCTTTATTTTTGCGACAACAAATCACTTAGTTTTAGTAAGCCTCAAAAAGATGGTGTGTTCACCCAATATGTGTCCGACCCCAATAGCCCCGTCCCCTATGATGAAAAAATCACCCAGGACAGGACACGGGAATACATTGTCAACGACCAACGTTTTGCCGAAAAGCGGAAAGATGTAATCACCTTTCAAACGGATGTTCTCGACAAGGATTTGACGTTGGCGGGTTCCATCTCTGCCGACTTGAATGTGGCAATCTCCACTACGGATGCCGACTTTGTGGTGAAAGTGATCGATGTTTTTCCTGATGGTTTCCGGTATGGCGACCGTCCTGACTCCGATATGGGCGGATACGAAATGCTGGTTCGTGGAGAGGTTTTCAGGGGAAGATACCGCAACAGTTACACAAATCCGGAAGCCTTTGTGCCAGGCAAACCGACCGAAGTTAAATTTGATCTGCCTGACGTAGCACACACTTTCAAGAAGGGCCACCGGCTGATGGTACAGGTGCAAAGTTCGTGGTTTCCGCTGGTGGACATGAATCCGCAGCAGTTCATCAATATCTATACTTGTTCGTCGAAAGATTTTGTGAAATCGACAGTGAGCCTTTTTCACAATGCAACTCTTCCTTCGAAGATTGTTCTGCCTGTCTTGAATTAAGAAAATATAATAGTCAACAACTTACAACTAAAAGCGTATAATTGTCACCAAAAATTACCTATCCATGAAATCAATTTTAATGAAAACATTCTGTATGTCAGCTTTCCTGTCGAGTTTCTTATTTTCAAAAGCTCAAGATTGGGCCAATTTGAAGCATTATCAACACGAAAACGATTCTGTGCTTTCCCTGGCCCCAGTAAAGGATCGGGTCGTGTTTATGGGAAATTCCATTACCCAAGGATGGAAAGACACCCATCCCGAATTTTTCCAAAAGAATCCTTACCTGGATCGCGGAATCAGCGGGCAAACAACTCCTCAAATGTTGCTTCGCTTTCGCCAGGATGTGATCTGCCTTAGTCCAAAGGTGGTGGCTATTTTGGCCGGGACAAACGATATTGCCGGCAACACAGGGCCTTCCACACTCGAGATGATCCGGGATAATATTGCCTCGATGGCCGAATTGGCTAAAGCGAATGGAATTCAGCCTATTATTTGCTCTGTGCTTCCTGCTTACGATTACCCTTGGCGTCGGGGACTTGAGCCAAATATCAAGATTCCCAAACTGAATGCGTTGTTGAAAACTTATGCTGATAGGAAGGGCTTTATTTATATGGACTATTTTAGTGCGATGGCCCAGCCAAACAACGCGATGATTACAGAATACACTTACGACGGAGTGCATTGTACTTCCAAAGGGTACGATGTGATGGAGAAATTAATCGTTCCGGCTATTCACAAGGCTTTATCGAAAGCGAAATAGTTGCCCGGCAACGGTGGCGCACACCTTGATCGCCCTACGTATTTTTATTGTATAAAAAAATAACTTTTCTTAAATCAGAAAAGCGTTTCTTTCGAAAGTCGTATTTTTGTACATACACGTATGGTTTTGTGACTCCAGATAAACTAAAAAAGATATATATGAATCCTTGTGTTTCAAAAAGAAAACTATCGGCGGGCTTGCTGTTGATAACCGTTTTGTTGACTTCTTGCGGGTCAAAGCAAAAGGCGTACAATATTGTTTCCCTTAGCGGTTCTCGTGAAATAATGAACGAGAAATATGACAAGAATGCCAATAAGGAGATGGCTCAATTTGTAGGCCATTACAAAGTGAAATTCGATGAGCAAATGAAAGTGCAGGTCGCCATTTCCGATCAGAACATGACTATAGGAAGGCCTGAAAGCCTGCTTACAAATTTCACTTCCGACCAGATGAAACGCTATGCCGATGATTATACCCATGGAAATTGCGATGTGGCTATCATGAACGTGGATGGCCACCGTGCAGCCCTGCCAAAAGGAATTGTTACCCTCGAAAACATGTATGAAATTTATTCTTTTGATAATAAATTGGTGATCTTGAAACTGAAAGGAAGCGATTTGACGAAGATTTTTGAATCGTATATCCGTATTGGTGGAGCGGGAATCTCGTCCAATGTTCGCTTGGTGGGTATTGGAAAGGAGTTGAAGAGTGCATTGGTGGATGGAAGGCCTGTTTATCCAGACAAAGAATATTCCATCGTCACCCTTGACTATCTGGCCGAAGGAAACGATGGCATGGAAGACTTCCGCAAGGCGATTTCTGTGCAGAAAACAGGTGTCGCACTGCGCGACATGATGATACAATATGTCAAGAACCAGACCAAAGAAGGTAAAAACCTCCATTCCACTCTTGATGGAAGAATTATTATTAGCAATCCTGCTTGATAAAGCCATTGATTGAACAACAAAAATGTATAAAGCGATGAAGTCACAAAATATAATTTTTCTATTGTTATTCGTAGGCTTTTCTTTACAAGCTCAGACAACCAAAAAGGTCGTGATTATTCACACCAACGACACACACAGCCGTATTGAACCCTTGCCCAACAACGGCAATCCCAACCCAAACACAGCCGGAGTGGTTCGCCGGGCAACTTACATCGATCAGGTTCGCAAGGAAAACAAAAATGTGCTGCTGCTCGATGCTGGCGATTTTGTTCAGGGGACGCCTTACTTCAACTTGTTTAAAGGCGAAGTGGAAATAGGTGCAATGAACCGGATGAAATACGATGCCGGAACCTTGGGCAACCATGAGTTTGATTATGGATTGGACGTACTCGCCCAAATCGTCAAAAAAGCAAACTACCCGATTGTGAATTGCAATTACGACTTCAGCAATACGCCCCTCAAGGGATTGGTGAAGCCGTATGTCATTCTCAAAAAGTTTGGTATGAAAATAGGTGTCTTAGGGGTAGGGGTGGATCCGGAAGGTTTGGTTCAAAGTGAGAATTACAAAGGGATGGTTTTCAATCCGATTATCAGTTCGGTGAACAAATATTCCGAAATACTTAAGAACCAGGAGAAATGCGACTTGGTGATTTGTTTGTCGCACATCGGTTTTGAATCCTACGGCAATGCAGCGAATGACCAGGAACTGGCAAAAAACTCGAAATTTATAGACATTATCATAGGAGGTCACTCCCACACCTATCTGGAGAAACCGGTTGTCTTCAAGAATGTGGACGGCAAGGATGTCCTTGTTTACCAGATGGGTAAAAACGGCTCCTTTGTTGGGCGTATCGATGCCGAAATGCAGGAAGTGAAACCCTCAAAATGAATCTCTCGACACGTAAAGCATGAAATATTTTTTTAGCACTCTTTTTTTTATTCTTTTCTCTTTTGGTGTTGCAGCGGTTGAAAATGTTCTGCCAACCATTTTTTCCAGAGTCAATAAGCAAAAAATGAACCAGTGGGTCGATTCTGTTTTCAATTCGATGAGTGTTGACGAACGCATTGGCCAGCTAATTATGGTTGTTGCCGATGGGAATACTACTGAAAACAATAAACGGAAAATCATAACCTGGGTTGAAAGCCAACGGGTTGGAGGAATCTTATTTTCTTCCAGTGATCCCTTAAGCCAGGCGGAACTCACCAATTTTGCTCAAAAGAATGCTAAAATTCCGCTTTTGGTTGGCATGGATGGCGAATGGGGATTGGCTATGAGGTTGATCCACACCACCCGTTTTCCTCGAAACATGATGGTTGCCGCTGCAAAAGACGACTCGCTTGCCTATTATTACGGCAGGGAGGTGGCCCGTCAGTGCCGCTTGATGGGGATTCAGGTCAATTTCGCCCCGACAATCGATGTCAACAGCAACCCCGCCAATCCGGTTATTGGCTTGCGTTCATTCGGGGAAGACCCGAACGAGGTTGCCCGCTTGGGGATTATGTATGCCAAAGGCTTGGAGGCCGGAGGCGTGCTTTCTGTCGCGAAACATTTTCCGGGACATGGAGATACTTCGTCCGATTCACATTACACTTTACCCGTTATAAAGTCTAGCAGACAACGGCTCGAAAGCCAGGAATTCATTCCATTCAAACAATACATTGAGAACGGATTGGGAGGTGTTATGGTCGGCCACCTCAATATCCCCGCACTCGACAGCCTCGACCAGCCAAGTTCTCTTTCCAGGAATGTGGTTCAAAAACTCCTGAAAGATGAATTTGGATTTCAAGGGATTGTTTTCACAGACGGGCTCGAAATGAAAGGTGTATCCAGAGAGCCTGATATGAGTTTGCGTGCCTTGCTTGCCGGAAACGACATCTTGTTGGGTCCTTCTAATCCGGCTAAAGAGTTCAATGCCATCAAAGAAGCACTTAACAATAAATTGATTACGGAAGCATTGGTCAATGAGAAGTGCCGCAAGGTGTTGATGTATAAATATGTGTTGGGGCTGAGCCGCTACCGTCCCATTGTCACCAAAACCCTTCTTTCGGATTTGAATACCACCAATGCCGACTGGCTGAACAGGAAGTTGAACGAACGCTCGATCACCTTGCTCAAAAACGACAACAACATACTTCCTCTAAAAGACTTGGATAAGCGGTCGATCGCTTTCATCTCGCTGGGCGGAAATACCTACGGAACACTTGGCTCAACCTTGAACTTGTATTCAAAAGTGGAAACTTTCAGCGTGTTCGACAATAGCCGACTCAGCGAACTGATTCCGCATGTCGCCAATTTCAATACATTGATTATTTCTATCAATGCCCGCCGAAATTTCAGCGAAGAAACGCTTGCGAAGATCTGTGAGGGAAAGGAGGTGATCCTGAATTTTTTCACCACGCCTTACGAAATGGATCCCTATGCTGCCCTTGTGAAAAAGGCCTCTGCTGTGATTTGCTCTTACGAAAATACAGACTTGGCTCAGGAGTATGCTGGCCAAGGAATCTTCGGGGGAAATGCAATGGATGGACAACTTCCGGTAACGGTCAAAGGCTTGTTTAACAAAGGTGCGGGCATTGAAACCCAAAAAACAAGACTTGCTTATTCGCTACCCGAAGAAGTGGGCATGAGCTCCCAAAAATTGGCCAATATTGATAAAATAGTCCAAGAAGGGCTGGATGCGAAGGCATTTCCCGGATGCCAGGTGTTGGTCGTGAAAGATGGGGTTGTTGTATATGACAAGGCTTTTGGAAACCACGATTACAAATCCTCGAGCAAGGTGAAAACTACCGATTTGTACGATCTTGCCTCCATGACGAAAGCATCGGCCACTTTGCCGGCTTTGATGAAAGTCTATGACGACGGCGATGTGAGCCTGACGGATTATATTTCTAAATACGTCTATCCGCTTAGGAACACCGATAAAGAGAAGTTGAATTTGCGCGATGCCCTTTTTCATGAAACGGGTTTGAAGGCATTCCTTCCCTTTTACACCCTTGCTATCGATAAATCGAGTTATGTCGGTTCGCTCTTTTCAACGGTGCGAGATGCCAAACATACGGTGGAATACGATGCCGGGACTTGGGCTAACCCCCACTTTAAATACCTGCCGGAATTGATTTCAACAGAATCCAAACCGGGCTACAGCCTGCAAATTGCCAAAAATTTGTATGGAAGTGATAAGCTCCGCGAGTTGGCGCTGCAAGATATTGCAGACGAACCTCTCTCGGGAAAAGGAAAATACGAATACAGCGATTTGAATTTTATTTTGTTGAGGGAAGTGGTGGAAGCTGCCACTAAGAAGAATTTGAGCGACTTTCTCCAAAAGAATTTTTATCGGAAATTGGGTGCAACCACCACCACCTATCTCCCGCTGCAGGTGATTGACTCCACCCGCATTGTTCCTACAGAAAACGATCAGTTCTTAAGAAAACAACTCTTGCGTGGCTATGTGGATGATGAAGCTGCCGCCTTCTTGGGAGGTATTTCCGGAAATGCAGGCCTGTTTTCATCAGCAAACGATTTGGCTAAGCTCTACCAAATGTGGCTCAACCGCGGCACCTACGGAGGAGAAAGATATTTGTCGGAAAACACGTGCGATCTTTTCACCCAATCCAAAAGCGCACGCTCGAGAAGAGGCCTGGGATTTGATAAGCCCGATCCCCAATCCCTCAAATCGAGTCCTTGCAGCTACAGCACTCCTGCAAGTGCATACGGACACACCGGATTCACCGGAACCTGTTTTTGGATTGATCCCGACAACAAACTGATCTATATTTTCTTGTCAAACAGGGTGAACGAATCGAGAAAGAACAAAAAACTGATTTCTCTCAGCATTCGCAGCCGCATTCAGGAAGCCATCTATAAATCTTTCCAAAGAAGCAGGTGATTATGCGATTCAGGCATTTGGCTCTGCCATTCATCGTGTTAGGTATTATCTGCTCTTGTGCAGATAATTCATCCAAACAAAAGCATTCCGTCACTAAACCCATTGCCCACAAGCGATTGGAGAGACAAATTCCGTCCCGGAAAAGCCATTTGGAGCAGCAATTTCAGAAAGCGGGGCTGGTGGATGTTTGCAAACTCGATTCTACCATCCAGGTTGATCTCCGCTATGCGGGGAAAAACAATTTCACGAAAATAACGCTCTACGATACGCTCACCACTATTTATTTGCAGCCGGATGTTGCCCGCAAACTCATCAAGGCCCAAGAACGGTTGAAATCGATTGACCCTTCGTTGAGCCTCATCGTGTGGGATGCAGCAAGGCCGTTGAGCATTCAGCGTAAAATGTTCGAGCAGGTTGCAGGCACTGTCTATCAAAAGTATGTGGCATCTCCTCAGAGAACAGGCTTGCACAATTATGGCTGTGCAGTCGATCTTGGCATATGTCGGAGCAAGGACGCCAGCCTCTTGGATATGGGAACTCCGTTCGACTTCTTCGGCAAACAGGCCGGAATATCTCGCGAAGAGGAATTTATTGAGCAAGGAATCCTCACCAGGCAACAAGTGGAAAACCGCAAGCTCCTCCGCCGTGTAATGTCCGATTCAGGTTTTTTGACCGTCAAGGGCGAATGGTGGCATTTTAATTCGTGTCGGTTGGCTAAGGCGAAACAAGTCTATAGGCTTATTCCTTGATGTTTGTTTTTGTAAATTTATTAGCACTTAATTATACTCTCGTACGCTCTGCAAAAGGCTGATTTAAAGCGAATAGATCTTTCTTATGTGTGTAAACCAATGTCCCGAGACTCATTTTTTGGAAGGCCTTTTTCGCAAATATCTGATTTCCTGATACACTATCACTATGCATTTGCAATACATCCGATCATTCCATATTCGCAAATAGGTATTGCAACTTAACAGGCCAGCCCATTCTCCGCAGGGGATACATCATGCTTAACATGCTTAACTGCGCGTGGAGCGCAGCAAAGAACCGTCTCTCTTGCCTCTCGTTTGCAAACGGGGAGCAGGAGGGATATTTTGCGAATTTGCAAAAAACAAGGCAATCCATTCTGCCGATTACTGACATACTGTTCCCGCCAAATTTCCTCTAGGGAGGAAGTTTTGCCGCAACAGGGAGGAAGGAAATTTCTTCCTAAGAGAAAATTTTGCTGCAACAGGGAGCAAGCTGGAGATGCCCCGATTCCCCATCCGAGCGACCGTTTTGGGCAGTCATTCCGGGATGTCTCGTGTTACCTCGTCGGCTGTGATTTAGCTCCGCTGATTTTCAATTGCAATCACACCTCACGAGGAGGCTTTCGGAGACGTAGCAGAAGTCAAGCGGTGTGTCGAAGGCTGTCGTGCGCAAGCAGTTCCCCTTCAGGGTCAGGGGTACCCTGTCTAACTGAGGCCGGGATGCCCCCTAATAGATAGATACGCAACAGATTACGTCTCTATATATTTACCTATGCGCACCTTTTTTTTGTGCGCAAGCCATTCCCCTCTCTTTGGGAGAGGGGTTAGGGGTGAGGCTTTAAAAAAAATCCTTACGAGCTTCACAGCCCATAAGGATCACAAAAAAATAAGTTTATTTACATCCCGGTTCCCAAACTTTCAATTCAAAAAATAACGTCCAAACCGGGATAAACATCATCCCCCCAAGCTTCACAGCCCGCAAAGGGATGAACAACACAAAAACCACCCACAAACCGCATTGCGGCGAAAATGTGGATAGCCTTGTATTCTGTTATCCGTGATTCAGTGATTCTGTTATTCAGTTATTCTGTCAAATACCGTTGGCATAGCAGGGCAACTGCGGATGCATCCGCTTCACTCGCCTGAGTAAAGCACCTTTACTCGCTCGGATAAACCTGCTTTATCCGAGCGGATAAAGTGGGTTCACTCGGGCGGATAAAGCGCCTTTATCTACGCCACGGTCAGCACTTTTTCTAACAGGGCTGTCCGAGGTGCTGCAAGCAAAGAACTCACAGCATACTGCGTCACCACCTCCACCACATATTCTCCGGCAGGCAACGCCGGGATCACCACCAGCACCTCCGAAGGATTGTTGGTCAAAAGGTTATCGTAGAGATAAGCCCTGATGCGATGTAGGATTGCCATAATTGTAAGGTTTTAGAGAGTAAACTTGGATTTTGTAATTGGAATTCAATTCGGAATTAATCTTGGAGTGCCATTCAAAGTCGCACCCCAAGGTTAAATTGTTACATTATAAGTCTTGCACACAGCGGATAGACAAACCTGCATTAATGCTAAAGCTTCCCATGTAACAAGCACTTGATCCAAACAGTAAAACAACTTGACCACCACCAATGTCAGTCGGATTGCTCACATGATACCTTCCTTGATTTGAAGGAATTTGAATATCAGTAGCACTAGCCTCCCGATATCCAGCAGCAGGTAGGAATAGGAAAGCATCTGAATTTAATGTTGGTGCTGTGGCTGTTTTAAAATAACGCCCATTCACACTATTTTTAGTTGTCCAAAGCGAAGTGGATGCGATTAGATTCGTTTGGTCACTTTGGGTTGGTAATCGCCATTTACCACCTAGTGCCAAATTACACGGGTCGGTTTCTAGACTACTCGCGCCTCCCCAAGAAGCAGCAGTAGAATAATATGTATAGTTGTTATAGGGACTTGTGGCTCCAAAGTTCCAATAATCCCCTTTCGTGTAGTTGCCACTATAATACTGCTGCGTACTCCAGATGCCACTAGCGGAGGCTGTCTTATACAGGTTTCCTTTCGCCCATCTTCCCCCGCCAATAATGAAGTTGTTCTTCAAATTCGCTCTCAGCGTGTAGCTATATCCCGCCACCAATGTTTTTGTAAATGTCGTAGATAGGCTGCTGTAAGTGGTTGAACTGCCAAGCGTCAAGCTGCCGATAGCCACCGAAAAGCTTGCCGTGCCTGTTGCAGCAAACACCGGTATGGTGGCCGCAGTCAGTATCGTGTCTCCCGTGGTGGAGAATGAGACGGCCTGCGAGCTGGTGCTGGCGGAGGTGGTTTCCCCGGATAGCAGTGCCACCGATGCCGAGGCGTAGGTGGGCGACAGCGTCACCCCGCTGATGGCGTTGATGTCCGCCCCCAGGGTGCTGGTGCTGACCGCCACCGTCACCTTGCTGAACCAGTGGGTGAAGGTGATGCCGACAGGGTTGCTGGTGCCGTCGGCTACCGTCACCGTGGTGGAATAGTAGAGCAGGTCCTTGTCAGTGTCCACGCTGAGGCTGGTTGCCGTGGCG
>DBTT01000034.1 GCA_002307185.1 Bacteroidales bacterium UBA1309 | reverse complement strand
TCTATTAGTAAGCTGGGCTTAGCTGCTGCAACCAACGCAGAGGATTCTGCTGCTGCTAAATCGATAGCTACGGAGGGTATGTTTAATACAGAATCTGCGCCTGCTTCCAATTATATTCCTTTGTGGTTGGCGAATAAGTACTTGTATGGAGATGCGAAGTCTTCTGTTGTGGTTACTTCTTATCAGTATATTGCGGAAGAAGGGGAGGCTCAATATGTGCAGGAAAAGTACATACTGGATAGTGTCTGGACGATGTATGATGCTGAAATTTTGGGCGAAACTTTTATGACGGATTTGGGTAAGTTCACGACGGTGAGTGTGCTTGGTGATCAGGTTTGGGGCTGGAGTTCTTATAAGAGTGTCGGGTTTGCCAAGATGTCTGGTTACAGTAGTGGCAATCTTAATAATGAAGATTGGTTGATCTCTCCGGCTATGAATTTCACCAAGCGTCAGAGTGCTATTTTTACGTTTGATCATACGCACAAATATGGTGTGGATGATTATGCTTCTCAAATGACGGTTTGGGTGACGGATAGTTATGTGAGCGGGAATCCGGATACTTTGCAATGGAAGAAGTTGGCTTTTAACTATAATTATTCTTTGTCTTATACCTTTGCGTCTTCTGATTCTATTTCGCTGGATGATTATGCGGGTAAGACGAATGTTCGGGTTGCGTTTCGATATGCTTCTACCAATACCGTTTCTGCTCCGACTTGGGAGATCCAGAATGTGTTGATTGTAGAGCCGGAATAGTTTAACAACTGAAGCACGTATGACCTATGAATTATTAATCAAAGTCGGAGGTTTTTTTCACTTAATATGCGCTTTATCGCATCTTTTTTTCCCAAAAACGTTCCATTGGGAAGAAAATCTGAAGGAATTGCCAATGGACAAAAAAAAGAAGATAAAGAATACCATGTATCTTTCAAATGCATGTACTTTATTATTCTGGTTGATTCTTTCCTATATTCCGTTGTTTTACTCAACCGAAATTTTATCAACTCAGTTGGGTAGGGCAATTTTGACCTTAATTGTCTCTTTTTGGGCTGTCAGAATTTTTATTTTGCAACCTGTTTTTGCGAATTATAAAACCAAGGAATTTTGGATTCGGACCATTTTCTTTTTGTTTGGATTCATTGTTTTTTTAATTCCATGGATTGCGATTGTTGCAAAATAAATCATTTCCCGCTCCGATATTCCTTCGGTGTCAAATGATATTTTTTAGCAAACTCCCGATAGAAGTAGGCTTTGTTGTTGAAGCCGCAGTGGAACATAATTTCCTGAACAGTGTTGTTGGTGGTTTTGAGGAGTTTTTCAGCGAGCTTCAGGCGGATGGTGCGGATGTATTCGGTGGGGGTTTGTCCGGTAATTTCTTTGATTTTGCGGTAGAGTTGCATTTTGCTGATGGCCGTTTCGCTGGCCACGAAGTCGAGCGAAAGGGCTTCGTTGTCAAGGTGGTCGTGGATCACATTGGTGATGTGTAGCATTAAGTCTTTGTCTTCTTTGTGGATGAATTTGCCTTCGAATTGTTCGAGGGCGGCATAAATGGATGCGCTGTATTCGAGTACCGCTTTGTTGCGGTCTATCAGGCTGTCTATGAGAGCTTCCAGGTGACGTGGGTGGAATGGCTTGCTTAAATAAGCATCGGCACCGACTTCCAGTCCTTCTATCTGGCTCTCGATGGAGCTTTTGGAAGATAACAGGATGATGGGGATGTGACGGGTTATTTCCTGGCTTTTCATGACTTTTACGAAAGCTACACCGTCCATAGCGGGCATGATGATGTCACAAACGATGAGCATTGGCATTCGAATGCGCATGCTTTCGATTGCTTCTTGCCCGTTGGCTGCTTCTGCCACTTCGTATTTTATACAAAGAAAATCCTGAAGCAGTTGCCGGATTTCTTTATCATCATCAATCACCAAAATCAAACCGTTCTTTTGGGTGTCGGGTATGGGGGAGACGAAGTCTGTTCGTATCTCTTTTTCTTCGATATGCCCTGCGGTCGATGGCTGTTGTTTTTGAGAGGAAACCGATTTGCTCAGGGCTTGCTCCGGTATGCTTACGACAAAGGAGGTGAAGGTCTCTCCGTCGCTTGCTACTTCAATGTTTCCGTGCAGCACTTCTGAGATACTTTTGCACAGGGCCAGGCCGATGCCGTTACGTGTTTCAACACCTTTGGATATTTGTCTTTCAAATCGGTCCAGTACTTCAAACCGGTCAAATATTTGTTGTTGAAAAGCTGGTTTGATACCTACACCGGTATTTTTTACGCAGATAAAGAGCAAGGCGTTCTTGATTTCCACCTGCACTTCGATGCACTCTTCGGCTGGGGTATATTTCAGGGCATTGGAAAGGAGATTGAATACTATTTTCTCTATGCTGTCACGGTCGGTCTGCCAAAAAATAACTTCCGGGGAGAACGTTAGGGTGAAATGAATTTTTTTTTCTTCGAGCTGCTCGATGAAATTATCAATGACAAATTTTACTAATTCCGGGATCTCAATGCGTTCAATTTCTAATCTCAAATGTCCTGTTTCTGCCTTGCGAAAATCGATCATCTGCTGAATCAGGTTTTGCATGCGTTCGGAATTCGACTTGATGATGTTGACGTATTTGCGGGTCACGCTGTCTGCTACGTGGGTTCTCAGCAGCTGTTCACATGGGCCATAAATAAGCGTTAATGAATTGGAAAACTCATGGGCAATGTTGGTGAAAAAACTTAGTTTGGCTTGATGGATTTCTTCGATTTTTTGTTTCTCCAGTTCTTTCATTTTGAAGTTCTGGCGAATGCTGTATTGGTATTTAAGCATGCGCCGAATGCCAAATAAGATTAG
>DBTT01000043.1 GCA_002307185.1 Bacteroidales bacterium UBA1309 | reverse complement strand
AATAAGCAATAATATGGCAAGAGAGACACGTATTCTTTGAAATTCGAAACCGAATTGGAGCAAGACTAAAAAGGATAGAACCCTCTAAAAATTCATTTTCTATTGCCCCAGAAGCCGGTTTCCACTAGGAGAAATCAAGGATTTTACAGAGTTGACTATAAAGATCGCCCATAAGGGCTAGGGTGGAATCATGTGACATAGCAATATTGTTTAAATATTATCATCAAGAACTTCCAGCTCTCACTTATTTTCGTTCAAAATTTTGTCAAAAGCGACTCTTTTAATAGGCTCTAAAAGGGTCCTAGCGGTTAGACCCTTTTATGTTGGAACTCGTGTGAGGAGCGTTTCTGTTATTCCTCTTGTTCTGCCTTGTATTGCTTAAATCCGCCCGAAAGATTAAATACCGTTTTAACCCCTCTGTTGAGGAGTATGTTTTGTGCGGCGTTTCCTGTGATTCCCTTGTTGCAGTAAACGATGCAGGGTATTTCAGGGTCCAGATCCTCCGCTATTTTGCGAAGATTTTCCTGCGTAATATTCTCGGCGTTTTCGATGTGTTCCACCTGATACTGGGCGGTGGGACGGACATCAATCACTTTAATTTTTGCTTGTGAGTCTTTGAGTTCATCGAGCTTGGATGTGGTAATGAGGGGGCGATTTCGGCTGATCACATTGTCGAGAATCATGCCTGTGTACATGACAGGGTCTTTAGTGGTGGAAAAAGGCGGGGCATAAGCGAGATCCAAATGGAAAAGATCCTCGGCTTTGGCGCGGAAGGTGATTGCTGTTGCAAACACATCGATTCGCTTGTCCACGCCCTCTTTGCCTACAATTTGAGCGCCGAGCAATCGCCCCGTTCTACAGTCGGCGATGCCTTTGATGATCATCTCTTCGCCACCCAGATATTCGGGTTTATTGGGCTTGATATTGTGGCAAACGACCACATCGAACCCTTGCTCCCGCGCTTCTTTTTCGGAAAGACCCGTCATCGCGACTGTCATACCAAACACGCGGAAAATCCCTGTGCCGAGAATACCCCTGAATTCCAAGGAACCGCCGGTGATTTGATCCCCTGCAATGCGCCCTGTCTTGTTTGCCGTCGATCCCAGCGGACGATACACAGGCTGGCCTGTCACTACATGGAACTGCTCTATGCAATCTCCACAAGCGTAAATATCCTCTACATTCGTTTCCATACGCGGATTCACCCTGATGGCTCCCGCAATGCCTAGGGACACCCCCGCCGCTTTCGCAAGGGCTGTATTTGGCCTTACACCCGTGGAGAGTAACACCATCGCGGCATCTACCTTCACTCCGTTTTCAAGATAGACGGATTGCTCATCAATCGCTTCGGCAGAGGTTTCTAAAATGACGTGAACACCTTTTTTTCTCAAGTGATGTAGCACATAAACAGCCACATCGCTATCGAGCCCCGGGGTTACTTGGGGGAGCTTTTCGATAAGAGTCACCGCAATGCCCAACTGCACTAAATTTTCACAAACTTCCAGCCCGATAAATCCCGTGCCCACAATGGTCACCTGAGTGGGTTTATGGATATTGATAAACTCCTTAATGCGGAGCATATCGTTGATGTTTCTCAGAACAAAAACTTGTTTGCCATTGGCTCCCGGAATAGGGGGGATTACGGCACTTGCGCCTGTGGCGAGCACCAGCTTGTCATAATGATCCACGATGATGACGCCTGTTTCCTGATTCTGGACGGTAACGGTTTTGTGAGTAGGGTCAATTGCTGTCACTTCATGGTGAATGTGAATATCCACATTATATTTTGTCTTGAAAAATGCAGGGTCACGTGGCGTAAGTTCCTTGAAATCGGCGACTTCGCCCCCGAGGTAATAGGGCATACCACAACCAGAATAAGAGATGTAACCATCCCTCTCGTAAATAACAATTTCTGCTGATTCGCTGTTGCGTCTCGCCTTTGCCGCCGCTGATGTCCCCGCAGCAACCGCACCGATAATGACTATACGCATATTTGAATCTCCTGATAGTGGTGTGGATAAATCTATCAGGAAGATAGATATTCTAGCGGGGGAGGGAACAGATTATAGCGTGAAAATTTCAGTCTCAGGGAGTCCTGAAATTTCGGGAATGGTTAATATTGGGATTTTTCTGTTACCTTGTTATTGACCTGCTTATCCAATAGGTTCACTGAAGTTTCCATAATCCTCAATCTTTTGTAGGCTTTGTGGACTACCGAATCACCGAGTATTTTGGGGATTTCTTCTTCTTCGTCCCTGTTTTTAAGGGCATAAAGCCAGCGATCTTCAGTAGTTTTCAGAGCCTTATTGAAGTTGGGAAGTTCATTTGTGCTGCTGCTTTCCAGCTTAAAATTGCAGATCTACACCGAGATCACTTTGGGTATTTGGTAGCGAGATGTATTTAAGGTCTCTTCATTTTTATGAATTTTTTGTCTTTCCAAATTTTTTGTTGCTTGAATTGCAAGTATGGCACTGTAAAGCACCGCCCGATTTTTGAAAAAAGAATGCTTGGCGCGTTGCATCTCTATATTCACCCATTCCCCGGATTGACACCGAACGAGTACGTCAATGCGTACAAGTTTCGAATCAGGTAAACCAAAACTGATATCTGGTGTACGGTATTAAGCGAGTCTCAATTTTTTTTATGTACAATGCAACTATTCTCAGAATCGTCGCTGTTTTTATACAATTGAAAAAATCTCATATCCAAATCGGAATCCCCAAGCCATTCTTCTTCTTTTGGACACGCACCCTTTACACGAATGAAAAAATCTATTTCACGTTTTAGCGATTTAGAATTGCACTGTAGTTCGGCCGTCCATTTCGCAGGAAAATCTTTTCCATACAATATTTCTTGTTTTTGCGATTTCGTCGCAACCCTATTTAAACCAATATACTCAGGAATTGGAAATTCTGTAGCGTTTTCTATAGTGTCGTTTCTTCCACAGACTTCAGACTCCGTGTAAGGTCCCATAGTTTTATTTCCATAGCCTGAAAAATGGAGTTCCATAGTCCTCTGGACTTTATACCCGCCAGCGCATACCGTTTCATCTTTTAACGGAAATAAAGTCTTGGGAAAAAAGCCGAGTTCACCTATTTTACGGAGATGCAAAGTATCCTTTTGCGATACGCAATATTCAGCAATCAGAAAAGGCTTGTCACATTCACCCACCAAAAGAGCATCGAATTCCCGATCAAACCGTATGGAGGTTTCATGCAACCGGGTTTCCCAACTACCCCTAAACTTTTTTCCATAATATCTTTTCAAGTTTTCACGGGCATTGACAAATGTATATACAAGTCCGTCCGAATCCGTAGGGTCCAACCTTATCCTGGTTATCGGCCTGACTGCGGATTCCTTGCGGCACGCGCAATCAATGCAAATTGCAACTCCGCCGCTGCCACCTTCTAAGTATCCAGACAAGCCACAGGAAACATCATACGGAGCCTCTATCGAAAAACTGGATTCCCAATAAGCACGACAATTACAATGATCGCAATGCACTGTATCTGGGTAGATCCAGCTCGGGTCTGGGAGAATACTGATGTTTTTAATCAGGTGGAGCTGATACTCATTCTTGTTGTCGGTAAAGGTCGCACAAAATTCCGCCACGGAACTGATCGCGTCTTCCGCGAGGCAGACGTTAGTGAACAATACTCCGCACAACAGGATAATAAGGGAAGCGCGCTTCATCATTCCCTCTCTTGCTTGCATTCCCCGACCAGGCGGGCGTCAAAAGTACGAGAAATCCGTTTCACCGTATAATGGGGGCAACCACAACTCAAAAGAGCATTCCACTCTATTTTGAATGTTTTTCCATAGTACACTTTCAAAGAATCTCGATAATCTTCCCAGAAATAACGTCTTAAAGAAATTGTATCTACATGAAGCAACAAAGGAGGATCGGCCGATTTTTTCCTTTTGGCCTCCTCGGTACAGTCTTCACAGGAAAATTTAGAATAGTCCCCACGATAACCATATTTTTCACCATTTCCAGATTCGTTATCATCAAACAAAAGTCCTTTGTCGACAACATCCATCCGAAAATAATATTTCCAATATATATGGCCACAATTATCCAACGAATCTGGATATTCCCATTCAGAATCTCGGGGAATATCAATTTCTTTTAGCAAGTGAAAAGAATAGTGTTTATTATCAGTTTCGTTGCATGTATTACAAGCACTGCATTCAGGTTCCGCTTTAAAAGAAATGCAAAATTCTGCGAAAGGTTCACTTCCAATTTTTTCCTTTTCCTGGGCATAAGCGTCCTCGAGGCATACTCCCAAAAGCAGAAAGCCGCATAGAACAGAAATGCTTACCACCCGAACTTTCACAGCAACCCCATTTTGGAATCCGCTTCCGTTATAGGCCGCATGGGCTTGCAGGGCGAACCGAAAGCCACATAGCCCGCGGGAATATCGCGTGTGATGACGCTCCCTGCGCCGATGACTGCACCATCGCCAATGGAGACGCCGCCGATGACGACTACATTTGCGGCTATCCATACGTTGTTTCCGATGTGGATCTCATCAGCATATTCGGAAACAGAAACGTGGCCGTCGGGGTATTTCATGGAAATGCGTTCTGCAGCTATCAGCGGGTGGTTCGTTGCCAAGAGCGATACGTTCGGCCCGAACATCACATTGTCGCCAATGAAAATTTTGCCATCGTCCATTATGGTGAGATTAAAGTTCGCAAAAAAGTGGTTGCCGATGAACGTGTGCGAGCCATAGTTGAATTGTATAGGGCCTTGGAAATAGTACTCTTCGCCGATGCCGCCGATAAATTCCCTGATGAGCGGCAATCGGGCTTTGTCGTATTCGTCCATCTGGTTGAACTTACGGCAAAGTTCGTGCGCTTTGTGCTTAATATCTCTGAGTTCTTTTGTACGTGCGTCGAACAAGCGCCCCGCAAATATCTTTTCTTCTTCGATCATACGGGAAATATAGGTAACTAGACTGGGCAAAATCCCTCAAACGATCGCTTCGTGCCAAAAATGCAGAAAAGTTTGCGGTTTGTATACTAAAAGTGAAAGTTTAATTGCGAAATAAATAGTCGCCGTGTCCTTTATTGATTTATTCATAAATTTGTTGAATGAATCCAGAAATGTTTGGGCTGAAATACAATCTAGAAATGGATTCTTTTTATCAATTCTGCTATAGCGAATGTTATATTTCATTACAGAAATTTCTCAAATAGTTCAATTTGGATTTCAAAGGTTTCTGGAATGGAAAAAATATTTTCCTCAGTAGTAAAAATTGTACGAACCCACCTGAAAATCAGTCAGGAGGATTTGGCCCGTGAACTGGGGGTCAGTTTTGCTACTGTCAATCGTTGGGAAAACTCTAAAACGCAGCCCTCTCGTTTAGCACGGAAACAGTTTGAATTTTTCTGCGAATCCATGCGGAAGAAGGGACGTTTGAAATGAATGTTTTTGTGTCAAAAAATGACGCTAGGATGATGCTATTTTTATGGCATTGGAAGGTTGTGTAAAATGAGCGTGCAGGTTATGCTTTTCAAGGATCGTCTGGAAATCTGGAACCCTGGCTCTTTGCCGCCCTCTTTGACCATTGAAAAGCTGAAGGATTCACACCCGTCTGTGCCAGCGAATACTTTGAGTTCCATTCTCGGATTGAAGAGTAAAATAGGGGCTTTCAAAAGGGTATTGCAGGCACTGATTGATGGTGGGGTCATTGAGTATAGGCGTCCAGAGAAGTTGAACAGCCGCTTGCAAAAATACCGCCTGACGAACAAAGGGCGGACTTTGCTAAAGGATGAAATATGACGTTTAACGAAGATTCTCGTGTAAAGATTCCGGTGATTCTCCACTTGATGCGATTAGGTTATGAATACATCTCCTTAAAGGATCGTTCTTGGGATTTGGAAACCAATATTTTTACTGACTTATTTCTCGCTGCCGTGTCCAGAATTAATCCCGGTGTTTCAGAAGATGATTTGAAGCGAACATTGGCTGATTTGAAACTGACTCTGGATTATGAAGATTTAGGGAAGGCTTTTTACGAAAAAATTACGGCTTCTTCTGGAATTAAATTAATTGATTTTAAAAATTTCAAGAAAAATTCCTTTCATGTGGTAACGGAACTCACTTGTCAGAACGGCGAAGAGGAATTTCGGCCGGATATCACGCTTCTCATCAATGGCATGCCTCTGGTCTTTATTGAGGTCAAGAAACCGAATAATCGAGAGGGCATTTTAGCGGAAAGAGACCGTATTAAGAGACGGTTTCAAAATTCTAAGTTCTGGCGTTTTGTGAATGTCACCCAGTTCATGATTTTCAGCAATAATATGGAGTACGATGATGGGGATATGCAACCGATTCAGGGAGCATTCTATGCCACGACTTCTTATTATAAGCCTAAATTCAACTATTTCCGCGAAGAGGAAGTATTCAATTACACGGCTTTGCTGAAGCCCCTTTCCGATGATGCTGAGTTGAACGTCCTGAAGGACAATAACTTAGAGGTGATCCGCACCAATCCTGAATTTATTACCAACAAGGAACCGGATCGCCCTACTAACCGCATTTGCACGTCACTACTGAATTGGGAACGATTGGCTTTTGTGTTGCGTTATGGCCTCGCCTATGTGAAGGAGACAGATGGTTTGCAAAAACACATCATGCGCTATCCGCAGATGTTTGCCACCAAAGCCATTGAAACTAAATTGGAGGCAGGTGTAAAAAAGGGAATTATCTGGCACACGCAGGGCAGCGGAAAAACGGCTCTTGCCTTTTTTAACGTGCATTTTCTCACCGATTACTTTCAGAAAAAACAAATTATTCCCAAGTTCTATTTTATCGTGGACAGGCTCGATCTATTGCAGCAGGCGGCAGGAGAATTCAAGGCCCGCGGGCTGGTGGTGCATACCGTGAATTCACGCGAGGCCTTTAGCCGGGAGATCAAATCCATTCGGGTGATTCACAACCATTCGGGCCGGACTGAAATCACGGTAGTCAATATCCAGAAATTCAAAGACGATCCAGATGTGGTTTCGATCAGAGACTACAGCGTGGATATCCAGCGGGTTTATTTTCTGGATGAAGTGCACAGGAGTTATAATCCTAAAGGAAGTTTTCTTGCTAATCTGGATGAATCCGATCGCAATGCCATTAAAATCGGTTTAACCGGAACTCCTTTGCTGGGCCATGATTATACTTCCCGTTCTTTGTTTGGTGATTACATTCACAAGTATTATTACAACGCCTCTATTGCCGATGGGTACACACTGCGTTTGATCCGGGAAGAGATCGAAACCCATTATAAAATGCAACTACAAAAAACTTTGGAGGCATTGGAAGTTAAGCAGGGTGAACTGGATAAGTCT
>DBTT01000045.1 GCA_002307185.1 Bacteroidales bacterium UBA1309 | reverse complement strand
AAAAGCCTGCGGCTTTCGTCCGTGTCCCCGGCACGTCTCCTGCGCCACTGTCCTCTTTTTCGGTAGGGCGGTGCAGGAGGCTTCTGTTTTTGTTAACAAATTATTAATTTATCAGAAAGGTATGAATTATGAAGAAGAAAAATGAAATTACGCAAGGTACTTCCTCTAACACAGGAAAACGCTCGTACCTGCCTCCCGCAATCGAGGTGGTGTATGTGGAATTGGAGAGCTGCATCATGGCTGGATCTGCAAGCCAGTCGGTCAGTACTTCTATCCAAGAGAATGAATGGGAGAACGGTGGAACAACCCCCGGGAGTGATATTACATTCAATTAAGATTTCGCTTGATTCAATACAAGAGACTTACTCGGATGATTTTAATTAGAAGAGTTATTAATTTAAAAGATTAACACAATGAAAGAGAATTACAAATCATGGAATAAATTGGCCGTCGCTTACTTTCTTGGTGCCACATTAGCACTCGGCTTTACGGCTTGCTCTACGGACGATTCCTCCAGTTCCACCGACACGGAAACCACTGCCAAGATCCAGTTTAATGTAGCTGGCATCACCGAAGGTGGTGATTCCACGCTTACCAAAGCCCAGGCTACGCCCCAAGTATTTGTGGACACCCTCGAGAACGGCTACGAATTAGTGTGTTCGCTAACCCCTGATCGTAAATCCTTGACCCGTGCTACATCAACCATGGCTACCGGCAGAACCTTCCGGGTAATTGCTTACAAAAACGACAATGGCACATTGACTTATGCTTCCTACGTGGATGGCACGGCAGGAGGATCTAGCCCCGTGCTGACCTTGGATGCTGGGCAGAAATACACCATTGTGGCGTATTCATACAACCTATCCACGGCTATTTCGGATGTGGTCAACGATTCCACAACCACCATCAGTCCACTGGCAGGAGCCGACCTGTTGTATTATACGACAGAGGTGACTCCCGTTTACGGCACGAACACAGCCCTTAGCATCACGTTTGCCCATAAATTGGCCAAGGTAAGAACCCAAATCGTATCTGCCAATGGCTACACGATCACAGCGGTATCCGCCAGCTTGGGCACTTTCAAATCGGCCGGAACAATGAACCTGCAGACGGGAGCTGTGACCGAAGGGGCGGATCTCTCGCAAAGCAATTTTTCCATTGGCGGGAGCGCAACGACGTATGGAACTACCTATACCAATTTCATGGCAAGTGATTCAAACTACGTATTTGCCAAGAATTACACGAGTGCCTTTACGCTGACCATTACCTCGCTCACATCGTCAGGTGTTTCGCTTTCATCAAAAACAAGCAGCTTTGCAGCCTCCAACATGCTGGCCGGCTACCGCTATGTGCTGGATGTGCGCCTGCGTAAGGCCTATGCCCTCACTTGGGCTTCCGGCAACCTCTATAAAACAGGGACAGCTGCATCCACCATCAACATAGCATCTTCCCAATCTACCTTTGTCAGTGGCATGGCCGGCGGGTATTACTGGAATTGGGGAATATTGGACACGCAAAGTCCAACAACGACTTATAGTGATGTTGCTGTAACTGGTTACCAATTAACCGATGTTGCTTGGGGTAATGATAGTGGTAGGTCAGACCCTTGCAAGCTGTGGAATTCCTCCTATCGTTTACCAACCTATTCTGATTTTACTACAGTTCTCGCTCAGGGAAAATATTGGGGACAGATGAATACAGTTAACGGCGTCTATTTAGGTACTATTTTAGCTCCGGTGACAGGTACAGAAAACAACTATGTGTTTCTTCCTGCTATTGCATTTCGGAATGGGGGTAGCACGACTATGAATACATCGGGACTCAATGAATATTGGACAAGCACGTATTATGCAAATAACTATTGGTCGTGGGAGTTAAGATTTACTTCTTCAACATGTATTACCACGACTCGCGTTAGGCAGGCCGGATGTGGTATCCGTTGCGTGAAGTAATTAACAAGTTTGGTTGAATGGATAATCCTACTAATTAAAGCCCCGCTCCCGCCGATTTGTAATAGGTGGCTTACTGAACGGGGGAAGCCGTCGAATTCCTGACCTCGACTAACCGCTCCAAAGCGGTTTTCCGGATATACATAATAATAGACGTTTAATCTTTAAAACCTTAAATAATATGGCAAACGAAGTATTGCACAAGATCAAAGCCTGGTTGTTCCCCAATGTACTGACGGACAACCCGAACGATTTCACGGCACGTGTGAGTTCCGAAAAGTCGCTGGACGTGTCCCAGATCAGCCAGTCGGCCATCACCCGGGGCGGCGCACCCACCACGCAGGTGGCCATGGAGCAGAACGTGAACCTGTTCCTCAAGGAGATGGCTTACCTGCTTTCGGACGGCTATTCGGTGAACACGGGCTATTTCACGGCCTCGGCACAGATACAGGGCGTGTTCGACAGCGAGATGGAGAAGTTCAATGCGGACAAGCATAGCCTGCTGTTCCAGTTCACGCAAGGCTACGAGTTGCGCAAAAGCTTGGCGGCCATCGAGGTGGACATCCTGGGCGTGTCTTCCAGCTCGCTGTTTGTGGTGCAGGTGACCGACGTGAAGACGGGTTCGGTGAACGACACGCTCACGCCCGGTCGCAACCTGCGCATCAGCGGCTACAAGGTGAAGGTGGTGGGTAGCGGGCCTAATGTGGGTGTTTTCTTCCTGAACTTGGGTGTGGGGGAGCTTATCGCTGTGGATCCCACCGACCTTGTTATCAACAAACCTTCGGAGCTACTGGTGGTGATTCCTCCCACCTTAGCCGCAGGGCAATACAAGCTGCAGGTGGGTACACAATTCAGCGGGAATAGCGCCTCGCCATTGAAAGAGGTGCGCACCACCATCTTCGAGAAGGTGCTGACGGTTTAGCCTCCCCCTGCCCCCTCCAAAAGAGGGGGTTGGCTTACGCACGAGAAAAAGGTACGTGGGGATCAGGCAGGGATTACGTATTTATAGAAACAGCAGGAACGCGAAAGATTGGATCACTGGGGGCGCGACTTCAAGTCGCACTTCCAGTAGCTTCCTCCTCTTTTTCAACACGGTGATACCTTTAAAGACTATTCCGTTTATGGGTAGTTTTGCGTAGTTCATCCCTTTGCAGGCTGTGAAGCTTGGGGGATGAAGCTTATCTCGGTTTGGACGTTATTTTTTGAATTGAAAGTTTGGAAACCGAGATGTTATGAACTTTTTTTTGATCCTTATGGGCTGTGAAGCTCGTAAGGATTTTTTGTACGGACGTAATGTGTTACGTCTCTATCTGTTGTTGGGGGTCTCCCGGCGTGAGTGGAAGATCAGCAGGGGGCGAAAGCGTTTTGTGTGCCTGACACACCAACGCTATTGCGACCGACGCAATAGAGCGATTGCAGGTGTCGCACTAGCGTTATTGCGGGTGACGCAATAGGGCGATTGCGTCACCCGCAAAATTTGCAACTGAATAGAGTTGAAAGAGAAACTTACGAGTAGCCTGATTCAATCCACCCACATCAGGTCGCTCATTACTCCGTCTGAAACAAAAATTCCTTGGGAAGAGAGCACCAATTGCTCTTTTCGCTGTTCCAACAAGCCCGTTCTCAGGT
Organism: Bacteroidales bacterium UBA1309; assembly: GCA_002307185.1. Taxonomy (GTDB): domain Bacteria; phylum Bacteroidota; class Bacteroidia; order Bacteroidales; family Dysgonomonadaceae; genus UBA1309. The sequence goes on along the minus strand of DBTT01000045.1, from coordinate 24,002 downwards.
GTCGGCGTGCATTTTTGAGGCAATAATTTAGCATTTTTTCGCCGAATTCAGTTTCCAATCGGAGCAAGTCGATTCCCCACATGGTACGCAGGCCCGTCATTACAAAATCGTTGTAACGGATGGCAGGCGTCTGCTCCTCTACTTCGGCGTTGAGTTTGTCGCCCTTCAAAGCGTCCGCATATTTATTCAGCGAAGCAATATTCCACTGGCGGTTTTTGCCATTGAAAGAATGGGCAGAAGGCCCTAGCCCCAGGTAGGGAGCGCCTTGCCAGTAAGAGGTATTGTGACGGGAATAAAGCCCGTTTCTCGCGAAATTGGAAATCTCATAATGCTCAAATCCAGCCTCTTTTAATCGGCGAATCAACAACGAAAACATTTCCACGCTGAGTTCTTCGTCCACGGGCCGAACCTCGTTTTGGGAAAGCATCCGGAACAACTTAGTTCCTTTTTCATAAATCAGATGGTAGGCCGATATGTGCTGAATATCCAGTGCCAAAGCCTTTTCGATGTTTTCATCAAAGTCACTCAGCCCTTGATTGGGGAGGCCATACATCAAGTCGATGCTCATATTCGTGAAACCTGCATCCTGACAACGTTTCACCACATCCAAAGCTTGTGAGCCGGTGTGCCGCCTTTTCAAGAAGCGAAGTGCTTCGTCGTCAAAAGTCTGCACGCCCATGCTCAAGCGGTTGAACGGAAGTTGCCTCAAGCCTTCCACGTATTTCTCATCCAAATCGTCGGGATTTGCCTCAATCGTGATTTCAGCGTCACTATTGACCGCAAAGATTCGGAATAAATTATCAAAAATCAATTGTAAACTTTCGATACTCAACTGTGACGGCGTTCCTCCACCCAAATAGATTGAGTCGATGGATTCACCATCCAGATAATTTTTGCGCAATGCCATCTCGGCCAACAACGCATGCAGGTATGGCTCGTGTATCGATCCAGTATTAGAATAAAAGTCGCAATAGACGCAACGTGTTTTACAAAAAGGAACATGAATATAAATTCCGGCCATAGTTTAGTTAGCAATCAGCTGTTTAATGTAGGTAGTTGAATTTTGAATTGTCAAAATTACAACCGTGAGTGGATATAACAAGCGGATGACGGCAAAGTTTTAAGAAAGCCCAATTCCAGAAAAAAGAAGAATCATCAAAACATAGCATCCCACGCAGAGCCGCAAAGGAAAAACCACGCAAAGCCCGCAGAGACACAAATTAGAATCTCCACGTACTCTGCGTGAAAGAAATCGACGACCATTTACTGCTAAAGAACAGTGCTTACTAACATTGGCAAATCTTTCTCTATGATTTATTTTATTTATAATTTGCGATACAAGAAAAAGCGGTTCTTTTTCTTCATTTTTATTGATTTTTCAACCTTAAAATAAAAAATCATGAAAGTATATCAAACTGACGAAATCAAGAACATAGCCATTTTGGGCGGTTCTGGCTCTGGGAAAACCACCCTCGCTGAAGCAATGCTTTTCGAGGGTGGAGTTATAAAACGCAGAGGCCGCGTGTCGCAAGGATCGACCGTAAGCGACTATCATCCAGTGGAAAAAGAATACGGTTATTCCGTGTTGGCCAGTGTGTTCAACATTGAATGGCAAGGGCGAAAGCTCAATTTTATCGACTGCCCCGATTCGGATGATTTTGCAGGTGCGGTGGTCACAGCATTGAATGTCACAGACACCGCATTGGTAGTGCTCAATGCACAAACAGGATTGGAAGTGACAACGCTCAACCAACTGCGATACACCGAAAGACTGCACAAACCTGTGATCTTCATCGTAAATCAATTAGATCACGAAAAAGCGGATTTTGAAAAGATTGTATCTCAACTTCACGAATACTACGGTTCGAAAGCCGTTCAAATACAATATCCGGTGAATGCCGGCTCTGAATTCAATGCTGTGGTGGACGTTTTGAAAAGAAAACTTTATCGTTGGAAACCCGAAGGTGGCGTTCCGGAGGTGTTGGAAATCCCGGAAAATGAATTGGAAAGAGCAAACGACCTACATCAAAAATTGGTGGAAGCAGCCGCTGAGAACGATGAAACGTTGATGGAGAAATTCTTCGAAGAAGGCAGCCTGAGCGAAGAAGACATGCGGGAAGGAATCCGAAAGGGGCTTATTTCAAGGGACATGTTCCCCGTTTTTTGTGTTTCGGCAGGAAAAGACATGTGCGTGAGACGCTCCCTTGAATTTCTGGGAAATGTTGTGCCTTGCCTCGACAAGATGCCTCATCCTCTGAATACCGAAGGGCAAGAAGTTCCTCCCAAGCCCGGAGCTCCTACCAGCCTGTTCTTTTTCAAGACGACAGTGGAGCCGCACGTGGGCGAAGTTTCTTATTTCAAAGTAATGAGCGGAACAGTGAGGGAAGGCGATGACCTTGCCAACGCCGACCGAGGATCCAAAGAGCGAATGTCACAATTGTTTGTTGCTTCGGGTCAAATCCGCACCAAAGTGGATGCCTTGGTGGCGGGCGACATTGGCGTAACGGTGAAACTCAAGGACGTACGCACCGGAAACACCTTGAATGGGAAGGGAGTCGAGAATAAGTTCAACTTTATCAAATTCCCCGAACCGAAATATCGAAGAGCCATAAAAGCAGTGAACGAAGCCGATACTGAGAAGTTGAACGAAGCGTTGCTTCGACTGCACGAGGAAGATCCAACCTGGATGATCGAGCAGTCGAAGGAATTGAAACAAACGATTATCCATGGCCAAGGAGAGTTTCATCTGAAAACCCTGAAATGGAGAATCGAAACTGACGACAAAATCCGAATCCAATACATGGAACCGAAAATCCCTTACCGCGAAACCATCACAAAGGCCGCCCGTGCCGATTACCGGCACAAAAAACAATCGGGCGGCGCGGGGCAGTTCGGCGAAGTACACTTGATTGTTGAGCCCTACTACGAAGGAATACCCCAACCGGAAAGCTACAAATTCAACGGACTAGAATTCAAGGTGCAGGCACGAGATGTTCAAACCTTTGATTTGGACTGGGGCGGAAAATTGGTGTTTGTCAACAGCATTGTCGGCGGAGCTATCGATTCACGCTTCATACCAGCCATTATCAAGGGAATTATGGCTCGGTTGGAACAGGGGCCTCTCACTGGTTCTTACGCACGAGATGTGCGTGTGATTGTTTATGACGGCAAAATGCACCCGGTGGATTCCAACGAAATCTCCTTCCTGCTGGCAGGAAGAAACGCTTTCAGCATGGCTTTTAAAGCCGCCGGCCCAAAAATACTGGAACCTATTTACGATGTGGAAGTTTCTGTACCAAGCGACAAACTGGGTGATGTGATGAGCGACATGCAAGGACGCAGAGCCATCATCATGGGGATGGAAAGCGACAAAGGGATGGAGCGGTTGCTAGCCAAAGTGCCTTTGAAGGAAATGTCAAATTATTCGATTTCACTGAGTTCCATAACAGGTGGCCGCGCATCATTTGCCATGAAATATTCAGGCTACGAACTTGTACCTAGCGATGTGCAGGAAAAACTCCTGAAAGAATACGAAGCATTGGCCACAGTAGAAGATTAAATTCTCTCTCTTTTTACATTTTTGTACATTTACTTGAAATGAGTAAGGAACGCAAGCCTTTGTGCCACCTTACTCATTTATTTCAAATACAAGGGTGGATATAATCTTATGCACGTTGTGTGCCGACACTAAAATAACGTGAACTCAACCTAACTATCGCATACGATACATACTATTTTACGCTGCTTTCTTTTTGCTCTCTGCGTAAAAGAATACAATCCCACGCAAAGCCGCAAAGAAAAAACACGCAAAGAACTGAAAGGAAATCTAAAACCTCGGTGAACTCGGCGTGGAATTCAAATCTGTTTCACACACAAATTTCATCATTCATCGAACCCGCGTTAAAATAAATCTCCGGGGCTAAGATTCCATTGATTTTAGAAAATTAAAGTTTTTGGGCTGAGTAGCATCGTTGCCTCGTTCCGGTATTTTGTGTAATTTTGTAGGTAAACAACGATAACTCAAAAAACGATTTATGTCAACAACTCGACAATGGGAAACCATCAAGGAATACGAAGAAATTCTCTTCGACTATTTTGAAGGCATCGGACGAATCACGATCAACCGCCCTCGCTACCGCAATGCTTTCACACCAACCACCACGCAAGAAATCAGCGATGCGCTTCGTATTTGCCACGAGAACCAGGAGATTTACGTGGTAGTGCTCACAGGAGCCGGCGACAAGGCATTCTGTGCCGGAGGCGACCAAAATGTGAAAGGCAAAGGCGGTTACATTGGCAAGGACGGCGTTCCCCGTTTGCAGGTGCTGGAGGTGCAAAAGCAAATTCGCTCCCTTCCGAAGCCTGTGATTGCCATGGTGAATGGATATGCTATCGGTGGCGGCCACGTATTGCAAGTGGTTTGCGACCTTTCCATCGCTTCGGACAATGCCATTTTCGGGCAAACAGGCCCTCGCGTGGGAAGCTTCGATGCCGGTTTCGGCTCGTCTTACTTGGCACGTATCGTGGGACAAAAGAAGGCACGTGAAATATGGTTTCTATGCCGGCAATACAGTGCGCAAGAGGCATTGGAAATGGGCTTGGTGAATACCGTAGTTCCTTTCGATCAACTCGAAGACGAAACGGTGAAATGGGCGCACGAGATGATGCAGCACAGCCCGATGGCACTCCGCATGATTAAAATGGGGCTGAATGCCGAACTCGATGGTCAAGCTGGCATTCAGGAATTGGCAGGAAATGCCACTTTGCTCTATTACCTGACCGACGAAGCACAAGAAGGGAAACATGCTTTCTTGGAAAAACGCAAGCCCGATTTCAAGAAGTTTCCGAAATTTCCGTGACAATATGAAATTTACGGTTGACATCGTACCTCACAACTTGCATTTCAAACGCCCTGCTGGAACTTCCCGCGGGGTTTATTTCGATCATCAGGTTTGGTACGTGGTGCTGCGGTCGGTCACAAATCCAGAACATATCGGCATAGGCGAATGCGCCCCTTTGTTTGATTTGAGCTGTGATTACGATGAAAGTTACGAAAAAAGACTAAGGCAATTTGCCAAAGAATTCCAAGAGAAAGGGAAAATCGATTACGAAGCCTTGATCGAATTTCCGTCAATGCTATTTGGCTTTGAAACCGCCCTGCGCCATTTCGAAGAAAATACCTTGCGGCTATGGGACACCCCTTTTTCGCGTGGCGAACAAGGAATTCCGATCAACGGACTCATTTGGATGGGCGATTTCAGCGATATGTACGAACAGATAGAAGCCAAATTGAAAGCCGGATTCCGTTGTGTGAAACTGAAAATAGGGGCCATCCAGTTTGAAGACGAGTTATGCTTGCTGAAACATATCCGGGAACATTTTTCGGCCGACACCATCGAGCTCCGGGTGGATGCCAACGGCGCATTCTCGCCAAAAGATGCGCTGGAAAAGCTGAAACGGTTGTCCGAATTTGAACTCCATTCCATCGAACAACCCATTCGTGCCGGACAATGGGAAGCCATGCGGGAACTGACCGGAAATACTCCCATTCCCATCGCCTTGGATGAAGAGTTGATCGGGGTGAACAATCCGGAAACGAAAGCGAAGTTACTGGAAACAATTCGTCCGCAGTATATCATCTTAAAACCCACACTCCATGGCGGACTGAAAGGGGCAGAAGAGTGGATTGAACTGGCGAAATCCCTACAAATTGATTGGTGGATAACCTCTGCATTGGAGTCGAACATCGGGCTGAACGCCATCGCCCAATGGTGCAGCACGCTCAACAATCCCCTGCCACAAGGGCTTGGCACTGGCGGACTTTACACCAACAACATCGACCTTCCACTACACATTGAGCGTGATTGCCTTTGGGCAAACATCGATCGTTCAACAACTATTCGGGGAATTATTTAATGAATTACGAATTCGACAAGAACAAGCAACAAGTCCTTATCGAGGGGAAAGCTTTCTCCCGAAAAGACTTCAAAGGAAAAGAGCCCAGCAGGTTCTTTGCTTCGAACGTTTTGTCTGATTTGTACGTTTTTTTGCATGAATGGTTCAATGACGAAGATTTCGTTTGGGTGAAAACTTCCGGTTCCACAGGAACGCCAAAACCGTTCAAAGCCGACAAAAAGCGGATGATGCACAGTGCCGAAATGACCTGCTCCTTTCTGGGGCTCACTCCCGGAAGCACGGCTCTGCTTTGCATGAAAATGGATTACATTGCGGGAAAGATGGTAGTGGTTCGCTCGCTGATTGCGGGGCTGAACCTGATCGTTGTCGCAACTTCCGGCAATCCATTGAAAGAAATTACAACTCGGATCGATTTTGCAGCATTGGTTCCCCTGCAAGTTTACAACAGTTTGCAGCATCCGACTGAAAAAGAAAAGCTGACAAATATTCGTCACTTGATAATCGGTGGTGGCGCCATTGACGAAAAAATGGCCGGAATGCTTAAAAGTTTCCCAAATGCGGTGTATTCCACTTATGGAATGACCGAAACGCTTTCGCACATCGCCCTGAGAAGGTTGAGCGGAAACCATGCAAGCGAATTCTATACGCCGCTGGAAGGGGTGAAACTTTCCATTTCGGCAGAAGGAACATTGATTGTGGAAGCACCTCAAGTTGCAACCGAATCACTGACAACCAACGATATGGTGGAACTACATCCGGATCAGCAATTCAAAATTCTGGGAAGAAAAGACAATATAATCAACAGCGGGGGCATAAAAATACAGATAGAAGAAGTGGAACGCCTGCTTCGCCCGTTGTTGGGGGATTCCTTCGCCATCACGTCTCTGCCCGATCCCAAATTCGGGGAAATCGTTGTTTTGGCAACCACAGAGAGCGTTGATGAATTTGTAGTGAAAACTTATTTGCCAGCCTATTATCAACCAAAAAGCATTATTCGAATAGAAAAACTTCCGTTCACTGAAACCGGAAAAATTGAACGGAGAAAACTCAAAGAACTAGTAAAAGACATTTTCAGCCAATAACGAAAAAGCCATCTTCCACACAGATAGAAGACAGCTTTAACCATTAACTATACTTAAATTTAGCCCAACACACCGCGCATCCGATCCTCGAAGGCTGAAAGGGAAGCCTTCGCCCCTTCTCCCATTGCAATAATAATCTGCTTGAAGGGCACAATGGAAACATCGCCAGCAGCATAAATTCCAGGAACATTTGTCCGGCAATGCGTGTCAATTGCAATTTCACCGATCCTGTTGACATCCACAACATCCTTGAAGGCAGCACTATTGGGAGCCAAACCAATCTGAACAAAAATTCCATCCAAATCGATAACACTTTCCTCCTCCGTCACACGATCCTTTACCTTGAGGCCAATCACTTTCTCGCCATTCCCAATCACTTCCACCGATTGCTTTGAAACAAATATTTCCACATTCGACAAACTTTTGGCTTTATCCTGAAGCACTTGGTCGGCTTTCAGGGTATCCATAAATTCGAGAACCGTCACTTTGGAGCAAATACCAGCCAAGTCAATCGCCGCTTCTATACCCGAATTTCCTCCGCCTACCACCGCCACATGCTTCCCTTTGTAGAATGGACCGTCACAATGAGGGCAAAAAGCCACGCCACGACCGATGTATTCGATTTCACCGGGAACATTCAGTTTTCGCCAACTCGCTCCAGTGGCTATAATCAGTGCTGGAGTAACAAATTGTTCTCCACCAGCCACATAAACTACTTTGTTGAAGCCATTAACTTCCACATGTTCCACCTTGCGATGTTCCAGTATATCAATCGGATAGTCCTCCATATGAAGTTTCAGGTTGTTTGCCAAGATTTCACCCGTGGTTTTCGATGTGGAAATCAGGTTTTCTATGCCTAAAGTTTCTTTCACCTGGCCTCCTACCCTTTCGGCTAGCAAAGCAACTTTCAAGCCTTTACGGGCTGAGTAAATGGCGGCAGAAGCTCCCGCAGGACCACCGCCGACAACTACCACATCGTAGTCCTTGATCGTCTTCTCCGATGTCGTAGTTGCCGAGCCATATTTTTCTTCCAACTTAGCCAACAAATCGCTCAATTCTCCGCGCCCAACATGGATCTGCGCTCCATCAGCAAAAACCGTGGGAACCCCTTGCAGCTTCAAAGCATCCACTTCTTCCTGATTGATTGCGCCATCCACCATCTCGTGTGTGATCGAAGGATTCAACACCGCCATCATATTCAATGCTTGGACGATATCGGGACAATTCGTACAAGTCAGAGACACATACGTAGTCAGTCGAATAGATCCTTTCAAAGCCTTGATCCGGTTCGCTATAAATCCGTCAGGAAAATTTTTGCCCTTCCCATCCGAATTTAAAATTGCCAACAAAAACGATGTAAATTCATGCCCGTTGGGAATTCCGCGAAAGGTGACGCCTGTTGGCTTCGAATCCTTTATCAAGGCAAATTGAAGTCCATCCCCTGCCGATACCTGAATAGCTATTTTTTCGGAACATTCGCCCACGTCACCCAGCAGTTCCAACAATTCGGATCTGCTCTCATGCGATTCAGAAACAGAAATATCCAAGAGATAATCAGACTCTAAACTTGCAAATATCCCTTTCAATTGTTCTTTAAATGATGTATCTAACATAATCGTTTGGTTAAAAAAAAGGCCGACTCAAGCAGGCCGACCTTCTTGTAGTTGAACAAATTTCTTTAAATTTTTCCGACCAAATCAATGCTTGGTTTCAAGGTAGTGTCTCCCTTTTTCCATTTTGCAGGACAAACTTCTCCGTCGTGGGATGCAACGAACTGAGCCGCTTCTACTTTACGGAAAAGCTCTTCGGCATTGCGCCCGATAGGACCGTCGTTGATTTCAACCACCTTGACGATACCTTCCGGATTGGCAACAAATGTACCACGATCGGCAAGGAAATCTTCTTCGCTCAATACTCCAAATGCACGGCTCAATGCACCTGTGTGGTCGGCCAACATTGGATACTTGATCTTTTTGATGCTTTCTGAAGCATCAAACCATGCTTTGTGTGTAAAATGAGTATCGGTGCTAACTGAATACACTTCTACGCCAAGTGCTTTCAATGCTTCGTATTTTTCTGCTATATCCACAAGTTCCGTGGGACATACAAAAGTGAAATCTGCCGGATAAAAGAAGAAGATAGACCATTTCCCCAACACGTCTTTGTCGGTTACCGTTTTGAACTCGCCATCTTGAAAAGCTTGAACTTTGAATTCTGGAATTCTGGAATTGATAATTCTTGACATACTGTTTTTCTTTTTTTAATTAGTAATATTGTATCGCTTAATTATTTCTATGAGTGCAAAGGTATAATAGTTTTTATCTATGTAAAAATATTTTCAATCGAATTTACCTATAAGCTATCATCCATCAACACAAGTCAAAAATAATTAATTAAAAATCAATATACTAGCAATTTGTCAACACAAAAAGAAGATAAAAGGAGAGTGTTTTTTGGTCAAGAAACATATATTCAGAGATAAAACAGCAATCAGTTTTTATGCTTTTCAGGAAGATATAATTTGTCAAGATCAAGTAATACCACCCGTTGGTCGAGTAGAAAACGGATAACTGAGGTCACTTCAGCAGAGTCATATCCGGATAGTTTTTCTATAATTTCGGAAACAGTACAGTCTCGTTCAGCAAGCATCTGTTGCACCTGAACCCGAATTTCTTCGAAGGAGGCTTGATTAATACCTTGCTTTTTTCGGGCAAGACAAACATCGCACCTCCCACAGTCTTTTACATTCTTTTCCCCTAGGTACATGAGCAACATCCGGCTGCGGCAAATGTCCGTGCGTGTTGCATAATCACCCATGGCCGTAATGCGCTCCACGTAACGTTTTTTCCGGATTTCATACACATCCTTGGTTATAACGATGAATTTTTGCTCCATTCTCGTCTGACGATAGGTGATGAGAGGCGTTTTTTTGTGGGGAATATAATCCAGTATCCGCTGCTTGGAGAGGGCAACAAACATTTCATATATTTCTTTCCGGCTTTTGCCCAACTTGGCAGATATGGCACTTTCGTCAATGGTGACATAATCTGCAAAAAGACCGGTGTAGAGCCTCAGAACAATATTTATCAATTGCTCGAATTCGGCATTCAACGAAAAGCGATAGAGTTCATCCCGAAAAACAGTGAACATCAACCGGGAACGGTTGTCCACCTCATCGGCATATTCTATGTAGCCCGCCATTTCGAGTATTTTCAATGCATGGTGGGTGGGCAGCATCGGCAATTTGTAGGCGCCGCAGAAGGCATGGAGGTCGAAATCAAAGGTCCTATCCACCCCGAATCCATCGGCCACTTGGAAGAAATAAGCCAATTGGTCGTACACTTGTTTGATGAACTCTTTTTCTGGAAATTCATCGGCGATCCGTTTTTTGAGCTTTGCACTATCGGCTTTCAAGTGAAGCATGACGGCAAAAGCCTTTTTTTCATCACGCCCGGCACGTCCGGCTTCCTGGTAATATTCCTCGATAGAGTTTGGAAAATCCATGTGTACCACCAAACGGACATCCGGCTTGTCAATCCCCATCCCGAAGGCATTGGTGGCGACAATAATGCGGCACTCACCGTTTTTCCATTCATTTTGTTTCCGGTTTTTTTCTTCAGGACTCAATCCGGCGTGATAGAAATCGGCTTTGTGGCCCAGTTTCTTCAATTCCCCCGCTATTTCTTTGGTCTTGTCGCGGCTCCTGACATAGACAATAGCAGTGCCTTCTGTTCTTTCGATGATATGTACCAGCGAACCCATTTTGTTTTCGGTTTGTCGAACCACATAATGGAGGTTGCTCCGGTCGAAACTTTTCTGAAAAACATTTTCTTGCTTGAATTGAAGGCGGCTTTGAATGTCCTTCACAACCTCGGGTGTGGCTGTTGCCGTCAAAGCCAAAACAGGAATGCCGGGAAGAACTTTCCGGATATCGGCCATCGTGAGATAGGATGGGCGGAAGTCGTATCCCCATTGCGATATGCAATGAGCCTCATCCACCACCAAGAGCGACACATTCATCGATTTCAGCTTCGCCAAAAACAATTCCGTGGCAAGACGTTCGGGAGAAATATAGAGGAATTTGTAATCACCTAGAATCACATTGTCGAAAGCAACAAGAATCTCGTGGCGTTTCATGCCGGAATAAACAGCCACCGCCTTGATGCCTCGCTGACGCAAATTGTCCACCTGGTCTTTCATCAGCGAAATCAGTGGTGTCACAACCAAGCAAACCCCATCCATAGCCATAGCCGGCACTTGGAAAGTAAGCGACTTGCCGCCGCCTGTTGGCATCAGTCCAAGCGTATCCTTTTTTTGGTTTACGGAATGGATGATGTCTTCCTGCAAAGGACGAAAAGAATCGTATCCCCAATATTGTTGCAGTATCTGGTGAAAAATATCCATGGGAATAACCTGTTTGCCATTAGTTGATAGCTTTTAGCTAACAGCCAATAGCCTTCTTAATCATTTGCTCTGCATCGGGCGAACAATCACATCAATGCCGAGAGCTTTTAGTTCGGGTAAAAGTTTGTCTTCGTTAAATTCAAAAAAATGATATGGATACAGATGTTTCGGCTTCACCTTTTTGGCAGCATCCAGAAACATGGCATCATCCATTGTGTAGGGCAAGTTTTTAGGCAAAAAAGCAATATCCACCAGCCCAAGTTTGGACATTTCAGGTATATTTTCGGTATCTCCGGCAACATACACTTTGAGTTTGCCAAATTTGAACACATAGCCATTTCCACGCCCCTCGGGGTGAAAAAATTGACCATCGGGACGTTTGTGCAAGAGGTTATAAGCAGGCACGGCTTCAATAGAAAAACCGAAAGCTTGGGTTTTCTCCCCGTTGCGGATCACCTCTCCATATTTCAATTGGTCAAAACAGCTTTTGGACACAATGAATTTCGTCTTGGCAGTCTTGATTTGGTCAATAGCCGCAATATCCAAGTGATCGGCATGCTCGTGGGTGAGCACTATCAAATCAGCCTTAGGCAAATGAGAAAAATCCGCCACCTGCGAATAAGGATCCACATAGATCACTTTTCCGGCATATTCAAATTTGAGAGAAGCATGCCCCAACAATGTCACCTTGAGGTCACCAACTCCGGTAGGATAGGCTTCAGTTTTCATAGTTATAGCATTGGATGTGGAGGTGAATAAAGTGCAACAAACTAAAACAGACAAGAGTTTTTTAATTCCGTCCATCGGGTTCAATTTTTCTTTTAGGCAAGATGTAATGCCCCATGATTGTTCGATCATAGCCTCTGGTGATGTAATAAAAATCATGTCCTGTTTCATAATTAATTGTTTTCGTTTTCAAAAGCAATATCTCTCACATAAGCCTGCACCGACAATTTGCCATAGTACACATTTTCTTCTATCGTGTAGCAGATGTCAAACGGAATGCCTGTCTTGATCCGATCCAAGGCTTTCCCTTGACGAAACGCGATACCGTGAATCGAAGAGGAAGAGGTGCCGTCCACGACTTCCAATTTGAGGTGAAGATTTTCATAACCGACAAGCTTCGATGTTCCAAAATCAGACACACCTTTGGTCATAAATATCGGATTCAGATTGTCTGGGCCGAATGGGCTAAAACGGGACAAATCATGAACAAACTTATTCGTGATGTCGCTGAATGTGATCTCAGCATCCACGTTTATCTGAGGACGCATCATCTCAGCATTTATCATTTTCACCGAAAGCTCCTCAAATCGGCGGGTAAACGCCTCCAAATTTTCTTCCCTCAATGAAAGACCGGCTGCATAGGTGTGGCCTCCGAAATTCTCCAGCAAATCCTTGCAAGATTCGATGGCTTTATACACATCAAAATTCATTATCGAACGGGCAGAACCGGTAATCAAACCATTCGATTTGGTAAGCACCACGGCCGGCCGATAGTATTTCTCGGTCAACCGTGAAGCGACAATTCCGATGACACCTTTGTGCCAGTTTTCATTGTATATGACAATGCTGTTGGTAAGGCCAACAAGCACCTTTTCATCAATATGAGTAACGGCTTCTTCCGTCATTTTTTTATCCAACTCACGGCGATCCTCGTTGTAATGGTCGATATTTGTGCTTTTTTCACGGGCATCCTTTATCGTGCTAGCCAAAAGCAAGTCCACCGCTTCCTTTCCGTTCATCATCCGGCCTGAAGCATTGATGCGTGGCCCTATTTTAAAAACAATGTCGTTGATCGTAATGTTTTTCCGGCTCAACCCGCAAATCTCAATAATGCCCTTCAAGCCCAGGCTTGGCGAACTGTTCAATTGCTTCAATCCGTAATAAGTCAGAATCCGGTTCTCGCCCGTGATGGGAACAATATCCGAAGCTACGCTCACAGCCACCAAATCCAATAAATCCAAAAGTTCTGAAAACGCAATATCGTTGCTTTGCGCGATGGCCTGCACCAATTTGAAACCTACGCCACATCCCGAAAGATGCTCGTAAGGATAGATGGAATCGGGCCTTTTCGCATCCACCACAGCGACAGCATCAGGCAATTGCTCATCGGGCATGTGGTGGTCGCATATAACAAAATCTATCCCCTTGGACTTTGCATATTCCACCTTTTCGATCGCTTTGATCCCACAATCCAATGCAATAATTAGCTTAACTCCGGTTTCTTCCGCATAGTCTATCCCCTGAACAGAAATGCCATATCCTTCGTCGTAACGGTCTGGGATATAATAATCCAAATTTGTTGTAAAACGGCGAAGAAACTTATAGACCAATGCAACAGATGTGGTCCCATCCACATCGTAGTCGCCATAAACCAATATGCGCTGTTTGTCTCCCAAAGCCTTTTCAATGCGATTCACAGCCTTATCCATATCCGGCAAAAGAAAGGGGTCGTGCAAATCGTTGAGGCTGGGATGGAAAAATCGCTGTGCTTGCACTACGGAAGAAATTCCTCGCTGAATCAGCAATTGGCAAAGCACAGTACTTATATTAAGCTTATCAGCTAATTCCTCCTGTATTTTTTTTTCGTTGGTTGTAAGGGATTGATAATTCCATTTATAAATCATTATTATATATTATTTTTCTTTTTTGCTTTTGAAGTCCCCTCAAATAGGCAATCCTTGGATTCCGATTTTTAATATCTACCTATCTAAAAAGTAGCGACAGGAAATTCCTTGAAGAGATTTATTTAATACAGACTGCACAGTATATTCAATCAAGGCATTTACTTTACTAAATCGTAAAGATAACATTATTGTATTAAACAAACGAGATAATTTTCGGTTTATTGAAAAGAAAAAAACAGCACTCTTAATAAGAATTTAATTTCAAACAGCTTAATTTTCGAAATTCATATTGCATTTTTCTTCTATCGACACCCCAAACAATGCAAAATCGTATTTCACCGGATCTTCTTCGTCAAAGGTTTTCAAATTTCCAGTAAGCTCCTCAGCAGCAAACCAATCGCTCTTATTCCTGTTCAGCAGTCCCAGCATCCGGGCAGTTCTATCAACATGCAAATCGAGGGGACAAATCAAAGCGGATGGTTTTACATTCTGCCAAATTCCAAAATCTACCCCTTTGTCGTCCCGGCGGACCATCCAACGGAGAAACATGTTCAACCGTTTGCAAGCCGATTTCTGCGCTGGGGAAGAGACATGTTTGCGTGTCCGCATCGGGGCATCCTCACTGTCGAAGAAGTAATTCCGAAAATGGATCAATGCGCTTTCGACAGAGACATCCGGCTCATAGAAAAAAGCAGTTTCGAGGCTATCGTGCTGCTTGTAATGACGATGCAGGAAGTCTATCGAGTACAACAAATCCATATCGTTGAACGTGCGGTGCTTGAAGCCGAGCAAGCTTTTCAAGTCATTCTCGCTATGATTTTTCACAAAATCAAAAGGTTTACCGTCCATTCTTTTGGCCAATTCGAGCGATTTAGAAATGATCGTTTTCCGTTGTCCCCAAGCAAAAATAGAGGCGAAAAGTCCCATAATTTCTATGTCCTGCTTCTTCTCGAAGCAGTGAGGCACAAACACCGGATCCGATTCGATAAAGGAAAGCGTGTTGTATTGCTCCACCTTATTGTCCAAAAACTGTTTTAGTTCGAAAGAATTCAACATTGACATTTTACAAATAATTCGTATTGATTGCAGATTTGCTGATTCTACAAAATTAAGTATTTCGGAGCCGCCATGCAATTGTCGCGATAGCGTAAGTCTTTGAAGTATCCTTTGTAAGAAAATCTTGTTGTATCTTTGTAACCTAATTTTTGGAAAAATACAACCCAATGCATACACTCAACGATTTTGAGATAATGGCCCCTGTCGGCTCCTACGATTCGCTGGCAGCAGCCATCCAAGGCGGTGCGAATTCGATCTATTTTGGCATCGAAGGACTTAACATGCGCGCCAAGTCGTCAAACAATTTCACAAAAGACGACTTGCACAACATCGCCGACATTTGCCGCCAAAACGGGCTGAAAAGCTACCTGACGGTAAACACTATTATTTACGACAACGATATCAGCCTGATGAATAGCATTGTGGATGCAGCCAAAGAGGCAAAGGTTTCCGCAATCATTGCTTCCGATGTGGCGGTGATGATGTATGCGCGGAGCATTGGCGTGGAGGTGCACCTTTCCACCCAGCTCAATATCACCAACACGCAATCCTTGATGTTTTATGCGCAGTTTGCCGACGTGGTGGTGCTAGCCCGCGAATTGAACCTCGACCAAGTAAGTGCCATTTATAAGGACATTATTGAAAAACAAATAAAAGGCCCCAACGGGCAACTCATCCGCATCGAGATGTTTTGCCACGGGGCATTATGCATGGCTGTTTCGGGAAAATGCTACCTGAGCCTGCACGAAAAAGACTTGTCCGCAAACCGAGGTGCATGCAACCAGATTTGCCGCCGCAGCTATGTGGTGAAAGATAAAGAGACCAACATTGAGTTCGAAATTGACAACGAATACATCATGTCGCCCAAAGACTTGAAAACGATCCATTTTCTAAACAAGATGATGGATGCTGGTGTGAGGGTGTTCAAAATCGAAGGCCGCGCCCGTGGCCCGGAATATGTGCGAACCGTTGTCACCTGCTACAAGGAAGCCGTCCAATCGTATTGTGAGGAAACTTTTACCGATGAAAAAATTGAAGATTGGACGAGCCGCTTGGCCACTGTTTTCAACCGGGGATTTTGGGATGGATACTACCTTGGCCAACGCTTGGGCGAATGGTCGAGCAACTATGGTTCAGGCTCCACCAAAAAGAAAGTGATTGTAGGAAAAGGAATCAAATACTACTCTAATCTGGAAGTAGCCGAATTTCAGTTGGAATCGGGAGAGTTGAAAGTTGGGGATGAAATCCTGGTGACTGGCCCTACCACTGGTGCTGTTTCAACCATCGTGGACGAAATCCGCGTGGAGTTGAAAGTGGTGGAAAAAGCAGTGAAAGGCGACAGGTTTTCCATCAAGTTGAAGGATAAAATACGTCCCTCGGACAAATTATTCAAATGGATCACCATCGACAAAAAAACTAAATTTGTGGACAAGGAAAAACAATCGGTTGCCGAATAGAAGAACGGTTTTCAACCCAACTGATCGGATGAATCAAAGACATCCGATCATTGCTGTAACTTGCTTTCGCAGAATGCTTCTGGAACAACCTTCTTATGACCGATAATTGTGATTTGTTTCTGCAAATTCTGTTATTCTCCCAAACGTCTTTAAAATAACACCCGCAAACCTCTGAATCGAAACTAAACAAGTGTAGAATTCTCCACCTAAATCATCGCATAAATGTGAAAAAGGGGAAAGCCTATCTCTTGAACACCAAAAAGAATGTGTGATTACAGATCAATAATGTTTGTTTTTTATTCAATCACTTCCAAATCCCAACAAATCGTCCTAAATACTCTAATTTTAAATGATTAATAATCTGATTTTTACGACCAACAGCAAGATTAACATACCATAGAGTTCATTATACTCCCTGGCTAGACTATTGCTTCTTAACATTTAATTCTATATATTTGCAAAAGCAGCAAATACTTAAATCGGCATTTTTGAAGAAGATATTAACAAACCTGATAAACATATAACTGATTGCCGATACGGCCAAAGATCAATACTTCTTGCGGATAAATATACTATTAAATCAGACTGAACACGCATAAGCTCATCGGGTGATACTGTCAGGTTTTCGAAGCAAAATTACGTGTTACTTGACTTCTGGGCCAGTTGGTGTGGCCCTTGTTTGAATGAGATTCCCAAAGTGAAGCAACTATATAATAAATACAAAGCTGACGGGCTGGTTCTTATTAGCATATCATCGGATGACAACAAGGCTGCATGGTTAAAAGCTATCGACAAAAATGGCATGAATGAATGGCCCCCAGATTTTAAGTCAAACTAATGATCATGAACTAGACAACTCTTTATTTAACAACAATGACCTGTGTGAACTATACAGAGTTTTGATTTTTTACCATCCTATCTGTTGCTTGACAAGGACGGAAAAATTGTTGCCAGGTTGGGTCATATCAATGAAGAAGAGATTAAGCAATTGATGAAAAAATAGTTTAATTGTATGGCTGTAATTTCCTTAATTTTTAAATTTTTAATCATTATGAAAAAAATTCGTTTGAATGTAGCCGATCTGGATGCTACGGAGGTGCTATCAAGAGATCAGTTGAAGAGTATTTTTGGAGGGAGTAGTAGTGGAAGCGATAGCGACAGCATATCTTCTTGTGCAACCAACACATGTTCTCCTACTGGCGTTGAATGCTGTTATCCACAATACAATTGGTGCGATAATGGCTATTGTAAAAGCCGTCATTGATTAATTGAAGGAACAAGGGGGCTAAGGCATCCTTGTTCTTTCTTCATCCAAATATTTCGATAATCCGAATGTTACATTTACTAAATACTGGTGATATGAAAAAATGGAGCGTATTGTTCTTTATCTTGTTTTTGGCGATAACCAATTCTTTCGCTAAGAACCGAAGGTTGCCTAACTTTAAAATAAACGGCACTATCAACGCCGACACTGGGAAAGTTTCTCTCGTCTTTTTCTCTGCCTATTTGCCAAGCAAAACGGAAAAATTGGTAGCCCAAGTGAAGAATAAGAAATTTTCCTTTTCCGGATACATTCCCGAATCACAAGGGGTATTTATGGCTTTCGATCGGGGTTACACCTCAAATTTTGTAATCGATAAGGGAGAGCAAACTGTTTCCATCAATGTTGATTCCTCTCAGACAATGCCTGCTGTGAAAAACAACACTATGCCGGCGGAGTATCCTGGATGGACTGCCTTTTATAAAAATATAGATGCAAAATCCCAATCATTTTATCAAAGATATGACAGTTTGCTGAAAGTTTATAATCGGCATTTGCCCCAAGAGGTGAGCCTGATTTGTGATAAAGAGATGAAGGCTCTTTATAAACAGAGCGACAGCACATTGTTGAAATATGCCGAAAGGAATCCAAACTCAAAAATAGCATTTTGGCATCTAATCCATTTAATGGATTTCGGTTATGAATCGATATTTGATTCCATCTACAATGCCTTTTCAAACACATTGAAAGATGGGTATGCCGGCAAAGTCTTAGGCGAAAAGCTAAAGACTGGCAAGCTTCTGTCTGTGGGGCAGCAATTTCCGGATGTAAATTGTGTGAATATGAACAATGAGAAATTTTCACCAGGCATTTTCCTGAAAAATAAATTGACATTGGTCGATTTCTGGTACAGCAACTGCAGCCCTTGCAGGCGACAGTTTCCAAATATGAGGGATTTATACAACAAATACGGAGACAAAGGGTTGGAAATAGTGGGCATATCGGTGGACAAAACCGAGTATAGGAAAGAATGGAAAGAGCTCATTCTCAAAGAGAAACTTGTATGGAAGCAATATTGGGATAAAGACGGAAAAGAAGCGAAAAGATTATCTATTTATGCTTATCCTACGAATTGCTTGATAGATGGCACTGGGAAAATAATTTCCAAGAATATATCGATGGAAGAGCTGGAAAAGCTTTTAAATAAAACATTCAAATAACGGAGTAATTAACAACTGTACAGTTTTTTTACAAATGCACTCAGTCTGTAATTTTGTTATTTTTAAATTAAAACAACATGAAAAAAATTCGTTTGAATGTAGCCGATCTGGATGCTACGGAAGTTCTGTCAAGGGATCAATTGAAGACCGTTTTTGGAGGGAGTACAAGTGGAAGCTCTCCTAAAGTAAAGGCTTGCGAAGGAAAGTCATACGGGACTTCTTGCAGTTGGACTTATGAAGGAAAAACGTACAGTGGAAAATGTTGTGGCAGTTTTATGGGGTCGTCGATACACTGTACAGATTTGAATTGTTATTCTTAATAATCAGATTCGTAATCGGGGCTTGCTTGCCAACAGCAGGCAGGCTCTATGTTTCCCAAATAGAATTAAAAATGAAAGAAAGAGAATATTATGCATAAGTTTCACGTACTAATTGGTCTATTTTTTCTTGGACTTTTGCCGAGCCATGCCCAAGAAAAGCCGGAACAATTTATAAAATGCGGCACAGCCAAAATAACAGGAAAAATAAGGAACCTCCGATCAGATGTCTCCTCCGGTACACTATACGTAGCGGAGGTGGTGACGGGAGGTGGTTCGTACCACACCTTCAAGATCGGGCAGGATGGTAGTTTCTCCCTTGAAATACCCATTGAGACGCATCAGATCACAGGGAGTCTGCAAATAGCGGAAGATAATTCTGTCATTACCCTAGCAGCTGCCGACGGAGAGGAGACATTCCTAACCATAGATTACGATTCCGCAGGTCAGACCATCCAAGACGCAGCTATACGAACGCAGGTTCCGATCAACCACTGCGACCTGATGAAGACAGGAGATGTCATAGGAAAGGCCTTGAGGGGTATAGGAATAACCCCGGATTCTCTCGACTCTGCTTCCTTCTATGACAAGTCCTCCGATTTTTTCAAAGAAGTCATCTTCAACAAGAGCGAGAGACGCGAGGCGGTCTTTAAGAATGCCTCCTGCCTATCCCCGCTGAACAGGGCTATACTGTCTGGTGCGATGAAATTATATGTTGAAAGCAACTATTTGTTCCATTATCCTGAAAATATGGAAGAGGATTTCAGAAAGCACAACGCCAAGAGAGAATGGGATAAATATAAACTGGAAAAGCCCGGCAAGGGATATTATTCGTTTCTAAAAAGATATGATTTTAACAACCCTGATTATCTCTACAGTGGGGCATATTCGGATCTCTTCAAATACATATTGAGGGATTCCGTATTAAACCTGCCTCCATTGCGAGATGGTGCCATCGGGAAATGGATGGATCGGGTGAAGGAAAATCTAAACGGGATTGTGAACGCTGATTCGGGATTGTTCTGCGACATGCTGGCGGCAAATTCCTATGGGCTGCAGCTTCGGGAGGAGAAGCAACCTCTCTCCGACCGGCAAATCACGCAGATAAAAGATTATTGGCGAGACAAGGAAATAGCCAAAGTCGTCTTGCGCCGAAACCGGCAATTAGTGGAGCAGCTGGAGACGGACAACGAGCTGGTGACTCATGCCACTCCCGATGTGAAAAAGGAAAACCTGCTGTCGGCAATCGCTTCCGGGTATGAAGGGAAGGTGGTTGTCTTTGACTTTTGGGCAACATGGTGCGGCCCCTGTTTAGAGGCTATCTCCAAGACACGGGATCTGAAAAGCGAATTGCAAGGCAAGAATGTGGTTTTTGTCTATATATCCAATCCGTCTTCTCCTTTGCCTGCATGGAAAAAGAAGATAAAGGAAATCGGAGGAGAGCATTACTATCTGGATGTGCAACAATGGGAATATGTCATGACCGATTTGGGCTTTGAATACATCCCTTCTTATGCCATATTCAAAGAGGGTAAGTTGCAAAGTAAATTCTCGGGATTTCCCGGTGTTGAGAAATTGAGAAGACAGATTAGCCTATAAATTTCTATCCGAATGGACTTTATTTGCCGGATTTAGAAAGCTCACAAATTTTATTTTAAATTGTTATTATGCCTAGACCACAAATTAAGAAAGAGAGCGTTTTTTTATTTGTTAGTTATGTCTTCAATGAAGAGGTTCTTAATAGATATAAGTTGCGAAATACCCAAATTAGTGCCATCAGAAAAGTTTTTTTCTTATTGCAAATGGATGAGAGGGACATCTCTTTATTACCAAAAGATGTACCTTTCTATCTTTTCAATGAGGATACATCAGATTGCTCAGGCTCTCAGGTATGTGTTACCTTCGAAAATTGTCCTGATATTGCTACATACGGAAAGAGTAGATACTTTTAATTAATTTTAGTCCAAGGGCAAGGGTTTCTTCTGGTGACGCTTCCCTTGGGCTTGCTAAAAAAACGGATATGACTAAATTCTATGTGTATGTGTGTTTAGGTCTGGTTCTATGTTTTTCGGCCCAAGGTAGATCAAAAGACAGCCTATTTATCCTTGACGGAAAAATAACGGGTGCGAAAGATGGGACAAAGATTGAACTGTTTTATAGAACATTCAAAGACGGGAAATGGTACAAGACACTCCGTTCTGCAGTTATTAATAACGGACGTTTTTCTTTCAGCGGAAAAATTGGAGGAGCAACTGCCGCCAATCTGTGCGTACCCAATCAGAATGCTCCCTTGGAGGTTATTTATATAGAACCATGCAGAATGGAACTGGAAATAGATAATAACACACCATATTTTTATAAATTATCTGGAAGTAAAATTGGAAATGAAAGCCTTGAGCTAAGGCAAAAATTGATGAAGTTAGTGAAAATGAAGTCCCAGAAACTGACCGCCATGGAGAAGCTCGCCAAAGAGATGCATTCTCTTAAAGATGATTCCAATCGAGATAGTCTTTCCAATATCCTAAGAACAGAAGGTAACAAGATTAAACTCATGAACACGGCGATCGATAGCATTCGTTGGAACTATGCTAGATCCCACAAAAATTCGTGCATAGCCGCAGATTTACTGTTTGTTTTGGCTCAAGATAACGGGTTAATCGGAATCCATAAGATCAAAAACGTGTATGACAGCCTGACCGATGAAGTAAAAAGCAGCCTGATAGGTAAATTGGCATTGCAAGCAATAGAAAGGAGAACCTCGTCAATGGTTGGAAATATCGCACCGGACTTTTCACGCATAAGCTCATCGGGCGATACTGTCCGTTTATCGGATTACAAAAATAAAAATTACGTGTTGCTTGACTTCTGGGCTAGTTGGTGCGGCCCTTGTTTGAATGAGATTCCCAAAGTGAAGCAACTATATAATAAATACAAAGCTGACGGGCTGGTTCTTATTAGCATATCATCGGATGACAACAGGGCTGCATGGTTAAAAGATATCGACAAAAATGGCATGAATGAGTGGCCGCAGATTTTAAGTCAAATTAATGATCATGAACGAGACGACTCTTTATTTAACAACAATGACCTGTGTGAACTATACAGTTTTGATTTTTTACCATCCTATCTGTTGCTTGACAAGGACGGAAAAATTGTTGCCAGGTTGGGTCATATCAATGAAGAAGAGATTAAGCAATTGATGAAAAAATAGTTTAATTGTGTGGCTGTAATTTCCTTAATTTTTAAATTTTTAATCATTATGAAAAAAATTCGTTTGAATGTAGCCGATCTGGATGCTACGGAAGTTCTGTCAAGAGATCAGTTGAAGGCCGTCTTTGGAGGGAGTGGAAATGGATGTGGAACTGCTTCCGAAGCCTGTAAAGACAAGAGTGATGGAGATTCTTGCGTGTCTGGAGATAGTTGCTCTCCGGGTTATTGTAAATATGCCCCTATCGCAGGTCTAATTTGCTGGAGAACATAATTCTTTCATTTAGAATAAGGCTGTCATTCCTAGACAACCTTATTTTGAACAATTAATAACACCAATGGTTATGAAAAAGCTACTATATATATCAATTCTACTTGTTGCTTCAGCTAATTGCCTCTGGGCTCAGATGTTGCAAAGTAAGCCTATAGATTCTTTTCCGAATACCTTGCTCAGCCCTCGATTAGAGTATGGGGTTGCAACGCTTAAAGGAGATATCTTCGGGAATCCACTTCAAACACTTTCAGTAAAGAATATTCCGACTATAATGATTTCAAATCCGGCAAAGCCATACGTTGTCAAGAATATATTTTTTAACGACGACATGACTTTCGAACTTGCCATCCCTGTATTGGGTATATCTAATTTCGTAATTACCTCAACTCTTTTTAATGTGACCGGAATTCTTATTCCTGGAAAAACTACAAGAATCAACATAGATATCAAAGATCCTACAAACCCTAAAATTAATTCCGATTGTCTTTTGGAACTGGCACCGCAGGATCTCCAGAAGATAGGAGAAGCTTTGCCGGATATTACTGGGAATATGCCGGCTGTGGATTATGGCATTGACAATAGTCCAAAACCGGATGAATATCTGAAAGCATATTTTGCCCGCCTGCAAAAGACTGACCAATTGATAAAAAAAGTCGACAACCTTACGGATAATGCTAAATACATTTTCCATAAAATCATTTGGGATACCGATTGCTGTTTGGGATTGTTCAAATATCATGAAAACACAAAGAAAAAGTATAATCTGCAACATAAAACCTTTGAGGGATACAAGAAACATCCGATCGACCGCTCCTATTACCGGTTTCTGAAAAATTTCGATCTCAACAATCCACAAAGCTTATATTCCTTTTCCAACTCCGATGTCATGTGCGCTATACTGGCAGATGATGTATTGAATATCCCTGATATAGGATCGATGCCTCTAGAAAACTGGCAAACCGAAACAAAAGGCATATTCAACGACCTGATTGGAGATAATAATCAATTTTTCATTGACTTACTTACGTTGAATGCTTATTCCCGACAGATTCAAAACTCAAAACCTCTATCTCCAGCTCAGATACAAGATATCAAAACCTATTTCACAACTGGAAATCTGGCAGATTTTCTATTGGATGAAAATAATAATATACTTGAAACATTGCATCGCACAAGCG
>DBTT01000044.1 GCA_002307185.1 Bacteroidales bacterium UBA1309 | reverse complement strand
TTATTCTCCAGCTCTCAAATTCTGAGATTTAGTGTATCTTTGTGAGAGATTTATATTTGTTTATTAAAAAGGTTGTAAATGATTGATATACTGATTTATATGTTTTATTTTTATTGCCTTTTTAATTGTGTCATATTTGCAACATGTGTTTGTATATTACTGAATATCAATACATATTACATTTGAAGAAGTAAAGTAAAAGCCAAAAACAAGGATTCATTTCCATACGAAAGAACCCGCTGTAAACGAAGTGTTTACAGCGGGTTCTTCATTCATGAACGATATTCGATATCATCTATTTAGAACTTGAAAGAATAAGGAAGTGCCGTTGTAGGTAATATCCAATCTATTTTCCCTCGATCACAAATTTCTCCGGATTGCCTGGGCTATTTCTTCAAATTCTTCTTTTTCGAGTTTCAATTTGGGATTTGAAAGCACCAGATCAGTTTCCTGGTCCATCGGAATCAGGTGGATATGAGCATGAGGAACCTCCATCCCAAGCACTATCACTCCTACCCTTTGGCAAGGAATAGCCTTTTTTAGAGCAACAGCCACTGTCTTTGCAAAAACAACCATTCCCGACAAGGTGTCGTCATCCACATCAAAGAGATAGTCGATTTCCTGCTTGGGAACAATCAAGGTATGTCCTTTTTTCATTGGAAATATATCCAAAAATGCATAATAACGGTCATCCTCCGCAATCTTGTAAGAAGGAATTTCACCGGCTATTATTTTTGAGAATATGCTTGACATAGAGATCAATTTGATAATGTGCTAATATGCCAATGAAATCTGCTTGTATCGCTGCAACCAACAAATTGCTTCATCGGCATATTGGCACATGAAATTAAATGGATATTTTCACTATTTCGAAACTCATCAAGCCGGACGGCACCTTGATTTCTGCGACATCCCCCACTTTCTTGCCCAAGAGGCCTTGGGCAATCGGTGTTCCGATCGCAATTTTATTCTCTTTCAAGTTGGCTTCACTGTCAGCGACCAACATATAAGTCATTTCCTGCTTGTTTTTTATATTTCGGATGGTGACCTTGTTCAGAATCTGCACAAATTCGATACCAATGGAACCCTCATTGATAAGTCTGGCATTGGCCAATGTGTTCTTGATGGTTGCAATTTTCGCCTCCAACATCCCTTGTGCCTCTTTTGCAGCGTCATATTCAGCATTTTCTGACAAATCGCCCTTGTCGCGGGCTTCCCCGATTTGTCTTGAGATAGCTGGTCTTTCCACTGTTTCAAGAATAGCGAGTTCTTCCCGAAGCCTCTTGAACCCGTCTTCTGTCATATAATTTACGGCCATAGGTCAAATCAATTATAATACATTAATAATACTCATTTTTGAAACAAAAAGAAAAAGAATTCTTGCCGTACGACCAGAACTCCTTTTCTTTTATTTTGTTGAAGGCAAAGATAACCTATAATTTCAAACGGAACAAATTATCGGATGTGTTTTATAGCACCTTCGCAACTTCTTCACTTATATTGTCTTTGTTTTCAATGCGTTTTACGATCTCTCCTTCTTTATTCACTAAAAACATGGTGGGCAAAGCCTGGATATTAAAGCGTGAGGTCAAATCTGAATTTGCATTGTCTTCCCTCACACACACCCAAGGCAGATTGCTGGCGGAAGTGCGCCAAAGGTGAATGGGGGTGTTGAAGGAAACCTGATAAATGACAAATCCCGAATTCTTAAACTTTTGATACGCTTTGTTCAGTGCAACATTGTGCGCAGGAGCATTTTCATCTTGATAAACGGTGAAGTCGAGCAAAACCGTTTTGCCTCGAAACGACTTGAGTTCTATATTCCGTTCGTCAATGCCTGGCAAAGAAATGTTGTAGAATTCACTTGCGTCCACCGTGGTGGCCTTGTCCATTATGCTCGGAGCTTTTCCTTCCAAAGCACGACGCTTGGCAAGGGTGTTGAGGGTATAATTTTTCAGATGCTCGGTGCGGGACGATTTGGGGTGATATGTGTCCCAAGCGGTGGCCACGGCTGCATAATAGCGCGAGTCTTCTTTGACCAACGGGTCGAAAACAACATATCCGTCGATTTGCTGGAACAAGGCATAGTATGCCGAGAGGTCTCTCAAGTTGTTGAGAATAATATCTTTTGCCAAATCACGGTAGGCGAACGTGCTTTGCCTTGCGCGGCTCTGGTAAGTGGAATCGGCAATTTCCTTCTTGTCCAATTGGGATTTCAATTGCTTGAGCATTTTGCTCACTTCCAGTTGTTTCAAATACAATTTGCGAATAAAATCTGACTGAACAGAACCTTTCACCTGATATTCTGTAGCAAAGGTCTTGTATTTTCCCGAAATCTCAATCGTCTCCAAGGAATCTACGGCTAGGTTAATCATTTGCTTACCCAAAGCCAACACGTACAAATCAGGATATTGGGGCGACTCGGTTTTGATTTCGAACGTTGCGTCTTTGCCTATTTTAGCAGAATCCACCAGATCGGCACCGGTAATTCCCCGTTTGTAAAGGTAAAGTGTGGAATCGGCTGCACCTTCGATTTTTCCTTTCACGGTAAAATGTGATTTCCCATTTTTGCAAGCGGTGAAGCCTATTACGAGGAACAGCAAGAGCGAAATACGCAGTAGATTTTTTGTCGTCATTTTTATATTGTCAAATTTAATTCGTTTTGAATTATCAAAAGTAAGCTCTAAACAAAGAATATACAAATTTGGAGTGAAAAATATTGTGCGTAATTATGCCATTAGGCGTTAGCTGATAGCCGTTAGCTGATAGCTGTCAGGAAACACGGTATTCCGGGCAAGCATGTCAAGCCAATGCTTCGGCTTCGGCCTTTTTCTTGTCGATGTTATTCACCACCTTGCCATAAATCAGCAAGGCAATGGCCGAAACCACACCCACCGCAAAGAAAACCAGCCACAAATAGTGCGCATTGGCAGTAGCTTCCGCGTAATCCGTTCCAGGAGGGAGCGATTTGGGATCTGGACAAAATTTTTCCAGCAAGAAACCGGCCGAAATAAAGGCGATGAGCGAAGAAAAGAAAGAGTGCAGGTGGCTAAAACCGAGGTAAAGCCCTTCTTCTCCTTTGGGCGACTGCATGGAAAAATACTCCAGGAAACGAGGTGAAATAAAACATTCGGCCAAAGCCTGAAAGACAATCCCGAGAATCATCATAAAAGTGATCGGATGAAGCCCCAGCACCAAGTCTTTGCCAATGAGGTTGCCTCCGGCCATAATCAGAGCCGAAAATGGAATGATGAACATCCCGATTGCCATAGAGCTGAGGGCTTTCCGCTTGGCCATGATGGAAGTCACCACATTCACAAAGATGAAAACGATCAGTGGATTCACGTTTGCAATCCAGCCGGGAGAGGCATCGGCCCCAACCATCCGGATCACGTATTTAGGCATCGAAGCATACAACTGCTGTTGTACGACCCAAAATCCGGTCACAATCAGGATCAACACCACCAAACGGCCATTTTTGCAAAGCTTTATCAACGCACTCCATATCTCGTCAAAAGATTTCCCTTGCCCGGCAGTTTGAGTTGACTTGTACAGGAAAACACTGTGATCAAAGCCAAAAGGGTCATCGATGCGGAAAAATAATTGAGGTAAACCAAGCCGAGGTCTCCGAGGCTTTTTCGTAGCGGATCCACAACGGTTTTCCCCGTAAAAGCACCTATATTCACCATCATGTAGAAAATGGCATATCCTCTGGCACGGGTTTGCGAGTTGGTTTCCTTGGCTACTGTTCCCGAAATAACAGCCTTGATAAACGCTCCTCCAACCACAATCAAGATCAAAACGGGGACAATCACCCATCGTTCGGCACTGGCTGTGAGGCCTGTATAGGTGGTTTCCGAGCCAAACACGACATTGAATGTATCGTGGAAAAATCCAGAAAAAACGCCTTTTCCCTCGCCTGTCCCGTATTGCACATAACCTGCACTGGCTAAAAACGTTGGCAATACGCCAAGGCTGGCATAACCGGCCGTTAACAAGCCAAAAGCAATGATGATGGATTTGCGGAAGCCTATTTTATCGGCATAGGCACCCACGAAAGTTGGCAGCAGATAAAGCAAAGCCGAAAATGTTCCGGCAATGATGCCTGCTTCACCATCGGAAAAGCCGAGAATGTTGGATAGATAGAGCGTGATAACGATGAAAACCGCATAATACGCCAATCGCTCGAGGAGTTCCACAGAATTGGCAACCCAAAATGCTTTAGAGAATTTTCCCATTCAGTAAAGTGTTTTTATAATGAATAATAGTTTGTTTATTACTTCTTGAATTGTGCATAATAGCTGTCGGATGCCTGCTTGTTCAATTCTATTTCGGTGAACACCTCCAACACAAGCGGTTTGCCTGCTTCGGCGGATACAAATTGTGGCAACGCCAAATCTAACTCGTGTGGATCCTTCGCACTCAGATAAGACAACCCGGCTGCTTCAGCCCAAAGTCGGGCATCGGAATCGTGTCCGGCAGCAATGTATTGAGGCAAAGCTGCGCTTTTGTTCATTCCCGGCAGAAGGTGGAAAATAGCCCCTCCCCGATTATTGATAAGCAATATACGAAGATTTTTTAAATTTCCAATATTCCACAACGCGCCCACGGCGTAGAAAAAGCTCAAGTCACCAATCGCAAGAAATGTCAGTCCGTCACTCACGGAAGCATAACCAATGGCTGATGGCAAGGAACTTTCGATGCCGTTTGTGCCGCGGTTGCAACACACCGAAATGGAAGAATCAATCGTAAATAATTCAGCATTCCGCACCACAGAACTATTTGCCAAATGGAGAGCCGAGTTTTTGGGAAGGTGGTCAAAAAATTCCCCCATTACAGAAATATCGGAAAAAGGAAGATGCTGCGATGGTTCCGGGATGCTTTGCGAAGCCATTTTCCAATTTGCTGAAAAAGCTTCTCCTCCATTGAAATTTCCATCGGATAGAAGCGAATGGAAAAATGGAAGGGCGTCCACTTCCAGCAAATGGGTAAGCGACTGGAACAAGTCCACCACCTGGCTATCTTCTGAAAGATGGAAATGGTGCTGCGGACGATTTTTCCGAAGAAAAAGCTTCAGTCGTTTTGAAACAATATGACCTCCAAAGCTTATCAATAAATCAGGCGCAAGTTGCGTTTGTTCGATAGTGCGAGCGGAAAGAATCGTATCAAAATTTAAAATGAATTCGGAAGAATGCAGGTTCGAGAGATGCTCGGCAAGCACCACGCAATGCTTCTGTTTGGCAAGCAATTCCAAGGTTTCATTCAGTTCCGGTGAAGGGAACAATTGCCCCACGACAATCAGGATCCGTTCCGATTTTTGAAATATGTCTGCAAACTCCGAACTGGCAACCGTTTTTCGTCCTTGTTCAAAGTGAATCTTGCGAACTTCGGGCAATTCGGGAGTGGAAAAATCAAACAACGGTTCAGAAATCGGCACATTCACATGTACAGGACCCGGTTGCCCGGCAGTGGCAGCAATCAATGCCTCGTTGAGCAAGCGGTTGGCATGCCAATGATCGGCATCTGTGGTTATTTCGGGAATTTGAACATGTTTCTTCACAATACCCGCCAATGCGTTTTGCTGCGGAATGGTTTGTCCATCCATCTGCCCGATCCATTCGGGAGCGCGGTCGGCAGAAATCACAATCAAGGGCAAATTGGCATAGAAAGCTTCGGCCACCGCCGGAGCGAAATTCAGCAAGGCCGTTCCCGAAGTGCAGCACACAGCCACCGGACGACGAGTTTTTTGAATAATCCCCAACGCAAAAAAAGCGGCATTGCGCTCGTCAAGTACCTGGTGGGTTGTGAAAAACGGATGCTGCGTGATGGTGTGGATCAGGGGCGCATTTCTCGAACCGGGAGACAGCACCACCTGATTTATAGAGTAAGCCCGGAGCAAAGCGACGGTTTCGAGTACGTTTCGTTTGGATGAAAACATGGGTAATTGTTGATTCTTTATTATGAAAAATTGTACCGCTTATTTAATCTTAGCAATCTATTTGGCAAGAGTCAGGTCATTCATCCCTTCCTTTGCCAGGCATGATTGATTTATCGGACTATTGCATTACTGTCCCATTAAAATTTAAA
>DBTT01000038.1 GCA_002307185.1 Bacteroidales bacterium UBA1309 | reverse complement strand
ATTATTATATCTATTCCAATAGTTAGAAATATATTGTCCTTTGGGAATAATGACTGGGGGACGCAAGAGAAGAAGGAAGCTAGGAGCAGTTTCCAGGTATGAATAAAGCCAGTCCTATAGCTCAGTTGGTTAGAGCGCCACACTGATAATGTGGAGGTCGGCAGTTCAAATCTGCCTGGGACTACAATAAAGCGAAGCATTTAATATGCCACTAAATATGCAGTTGTTCCAGTTTGAATGCGAAGTTTTGCATATTGGCAGATTGAATATTAGCACATTAATCCTCGGGGGATTAGCTCAGCTGGCTAGAGCATCTGCCTTGCACGCAGAGGGTCAACGGTTCGAATCCGTTATTCTCCACAAAAGAGAGAAGCAATACTATTATGGTGTCGCTTCTCTCTTTCTATTTAGGTATTTCTCCACTTGTATTAAATAAAAATGGATCATGCCGTATCGTTGTGGAGCAAAATTCAGGCATAAATATTTTTGAGTCTAAATAAAAATAGATCTGGGGTAGTTCAAAATTCGTCGTTTTGCCCAATGAAACAATGAAAACGAGATGGCAATTATTATTACCCAATGGAAGAAGGCATATTTAGAAGTAACCCACTCTTCAGCAACTATCATAGCAATATTTATCAACTAAGAATGCAAGAACAGCTCTATTAGCAATTATCTGCAAAGTAGCCCTGCCTGTAGATAGCATATTCGAAGAAGGCTAAAAAAAGTCATCGACTTGCAAAAGATGATTTTGCAACAACGGATAAGAAGCAAGTATATTTTGAAATTAAAATACCCAAACTGTCATAGTGCTAGTTTGGAGGGACTTCTTCTCGATTTTGATCGTTTACTTATCAAGTTTTGGATTTTCCTTGAAAATTTCACGATCCCAATTCCATTACTTTTCACCTGCTCTAATTGAAATCTTTCACCCATGACAGGCAATATTTCAATGGTTTTATTTAAACTCTCTCAAAAATACCGATGAACAACAAAATTGCAATAAGATATTACAATTAATTTATGCATGAATCTCAGTATATTATTCATTTATTAGTGTGAAAAATAACCATCATTTGTAATTTATTCGATATGTTGATTTATTTTCATGGATTATATCCGTCATCTTGATAAAAGAATTATATTTGTTGAAAAGTAATGTAAAGTAGTGAATGAAAGTTTTATTCCTTGTCTTTCATAGTTTGGCGGCGTCTAATGAAATTGGCAAAAAAATATCGGCTGCCAAATTAGACCGGATTGTTACCTTCACAGACCAAGATTACATTTATGGTCAAAAAACAATTCAGATTTCTAATGGCATAGACTTTGACCCTATTCCCTTACGGAAGCCTGGGAGGTCAGAGGACGACACCATTCATTTATTGGGAGTTGCTGAAATGCATTATTGGCACGGCGTTGACCGCGGGATTGCGGGATTACGAAAAAAAAGATTCAACCCAGAGGACATAAGAAGCTCCATTTTCCATTTGGCTTGGCGAGATTACCTCTACGGCGTGCCGTTTTACAAGCGGTTGTTGCTCTATTTTAAAAAACAATGCCTATCCAAAAACAGATTGAGTGAATGCTTGACCCGACTGAAACCCGATATCACACTTTCCCTGTTGAGGCGTGATATTAATTTTATCAACCAAATGACCGATGGAAGTTAGAAAATGAGAGAAATTCATTTCAATAAATCAAATTATCGGGATTTTTCAAATAACAAACAGCCAGAGTCTATCCAAAAGAGGGTTCGGGGACATTTGTTGCCGTTTTACCCCGACAGAGTTTCCGATTGTTTCTCCATGGAAGTGATTGTGGATCGGGGTTATATGCCTCAAAGGTTTTTCACTTGTTTATAGAGGCTTTGAAAATTGTTTCAAATAAACATCCAAATTGGAAATCAAGGATTTATTGGAATGGGACGAGAGAAGAATTACAAGCTCAAATAGCTAGTTTGGGGTTGCTTAAAAACTGTATTTGGGTATATTCTGTACCAAATATTGTGAAGAAATACGTTGAGAATTCTATATTCGTGTCCTCATCCTGTTTCAAGGGATTTGGCATGGTTTTGAGAAAGCAATTGCTTGGGATCTGGTGTCGCGTTTCTTTTGCTTGCCCATGTGGTCTCCCAAATATTATAAAAGACGCCAAAGATGGGCTACTCGTGGAAAACGAAAATATCGAACAACCTGCTGATAGAATCTGTTATTTGATTGAACACGAAACCATTCGAAAAGAAATGAGGCAAAAAGTCAGAATAAATGTATGGAAAATAATGTACTTGATTAGAAATGAATTGGTGCAAAAAATATCTGAAGGTATATAATTCTTCTCCCGATAATGTTTCATCGGAAGTGATTGATAAAATTGAAAGAATATGGGAAAATCACTTTCATAAAAGACCGGAAAGCCCGTGCCGTTACAGGATATGGGACATTGGCAGCTGACGGTTCGCTGATTAGTAGTTTCAAAGTGAGGTTGTTGAAGGGATTGAAATCCATTCCTGCTTTGTTCGCATCTAAAACTCATTATCAAGACGAAAAGTCAAATCTGATTGATAATTCAAATAAAGAAAAATAGTTTATTCATTTTATAATTGCATAAGGTTTTGATTTTATCTCTTGAGGTCTTATTTTGGTTTTGCCTGTTCTTGGTTTTCTATACCTATCTTGGTTATGGAATTCTGATGTGCTTTTTGGTTTGGCTGAAAGAAAAATTTGGTAAAGACGTATCTGGTCAAAAGATGGTGTCTGATGAGGATCTGCCAGAAATCACGTTGTTCATCACTGCCTACAACGAAGAGGAGATTGTTGCCGAGAAGATGGCAAACACTTCCGCGTTGGATTATCCAAAATCTAAATTGAAAATCCTTTGGGTGATTGACGGAAGCAATGACTCGACGATCGATCGGCTCAAAGGATATGATGGTGTGGATGTGCTTCACGAACCCGAAAGAAAAGGCAAAACAGCAGCCATAAATAGAGGAATGCAGCATGTTGCAACATCTTTGGTAGTTTTTTGCGATGCCAACAGTATGCTCAATCAGCAAGCCTTACGAATAATCTCAGCCTTGTTTATGAACTCTTCTGTGGGATGTGTCTCCGGTGAAAAACGAATTGCAGTGGAAGAAGGAGATGGCGTGTCTTCGAAAGGGGAAAGTGCTTACTGGAAATACGAGTCTTTTCTCAAATCCTTAGACAGTCGTTTCTATTCGGCGGTAGGTGCTGCCGGTGAGCTGTTCGCTATCCGCAAGGAATTGTTCGAACCGATGCCCGAAGATACCTTGTTGGACGACTTCATGCTTTCGATGGGAATTGCACAAAAGGGCTACCGGATTGCCTATACTCCCGATGCTTATGCTGTGGAGAGAGGCTCGTTAAACATTGAAGAAGAAGCCAAACGGAAAAAACGAATAACGGCGGGCGGCATACAGTCGATTATGCGACTTGCCCCTTTGCTAAACCTATTTAAATATGGGAAGCTTAGCTTCCAGTATGTGTCCCATCGTGTTTTGCGTTGGTCGGTCACCCCTTTCGCATTGTTTTCGCTCTTGCCAATGAGCTTGTGGTTGGCGCTTGTGGCTGGCGGAAAGCAATTGTCAAATATGTATTGCTTGTTTTTTGTGCTGCAACTTTTGTTTTACGCAGTGGCATTTATCGGTTATGGTTTCTCCAAGATAGGAATGCACTCTAAAATGTTTTATATTCCCTATTATTTTGTTTTTATGAATCTTAATGTGTTTTTGGGCATTTATTATTTGCTGAATAATAAAGGGAAAGGTTCATGGGAAAAGGCAAAAAGGCGCTAAGTGGCCTAATAACTTCAATCAAATGGAAAATCAAAGAATACTGCATGATCCTTCAGAGGCACCAAGACTATTGGAGATGACATGCGATACGATGCTTTTATTGCAAAATGACGGCACTTGCGTGGATATCATTGTGAAAACAGACAATCCTTATATCAATGAATCAAGTTCCTTGGTAGGAAAAAATATTTTTGAAATTTTCCCCAAAGTGACGATTGATGAGTTCAAGCCTGAATTTGACCAGGTGGTGTGTTCAGGAGAGCAGTCAAACAAAAACTATGATTTGCCTGCTGCCGACAAGATGTATTACTTCAAATGTATCATGCAAAAATATGACGACGCACACGTGCTTTGCCAATACCGCGACATCACGCAGCGTAGCCAGATGAAGAAACGCCTCGAAAGTGCCAACATAACACTTCGGGAGGTGGAACGTGCGGCAAAAATAGGACACTGGAGCTACAATATATCTACACGTCAGGTAAATTATATGGGATACGCAGGAGGCATATATAATGATCAGGAAACTAACATTACATTTGGTATCGAGGAATATCTTACAAATCTGCCGGATGAAAACAAAGTGGTTTTTGAGGAGATGCTGCGTGGTGGAGGTAATATTGGAAGTGTCATTGAATTCCATTTAGCTGATAAAAATTCTTATTTGCGATGTAAAATAATCAACGACCATTATGATGGTGACGTTCGGATTGTGGAAGGCTACATTCAAAATATTAGTGACATTGTAAAGGGTAGGCAGGAGATGGAAATGGTGCTATCGGTGGTAGATAATTCAATGGAAAACATTTATGCAAATATGCTGGATGGCAGTTTTATCTTTGCCAATAAGCAGTGCCGGCTTCAAAATAGGATACCAAAAGATGCGGATATCATGCAATACAAAGCTTTTCAAATTCTGGACAATATCCACGGGGAAGAATATTGGACGGAATTTGTAGAGCGTCTTCATGCGAACAACGGTTTTTTGAGATATATCTGTGATCAGCCATACGAAGAATTTGGTATTATTGCTTCCGATTGCACTTCCTATATTATAAAAAACGGGGTTGGAGAAGATATTGTTTGGAGTTTTCGCCGTGACATTTCCGACCAATTACGGTATGAGCAAGAACTCAAACGCGCAAAGGAAATTGCAGAGGAGTCGGGTCGATTAAAATCAGCATTTATTTCCAACATGAGCCATGAGATAAGGACTCCACTAAATGCCATTGTTGGCTTCAGTGGAATTATTGCGCAAACGGATGATCCTGATCAAAGACATGAATATTATAAAATCGTGCAATCCAACAGTAACCAACTGCTCCGTTTAGTGAATGAGGTGCTTGACCTTTCCCGGATGGAATCGGGAAAAGTAAGTTTCAACATAGAGCCTCATTCTTTGAATGGTTTAGGAGAAGAACTTGAGGCAACCCATCGCTTATCTTCGAAATCGGCCGAACTTTATTTTGACAAACTAGAAACTGATTTCATTCTCAATATCGACAGGGGGCGCTTGGTGCAAGTGATGTCTAATTTGATAGTTAATGCCATCAAATTCACGCCACACGGCAGCATCCATTTTGGTTGTATAATTCACAAGGAGGAGGTCGAATTTTATGTCCGGGATACGGGTGTCGGCATTGAGTCTGAATATTTGGACAAAGTATTTAATCGTTTCGTGAAAATCAATGATTTTGACCGGGGGACAGGGTTGGGGTTGGCTATTTGTAAAGCAATCGTGGAAAAAATGGGTGGAAAAATATCCCTTGAGTCGGTTGTGAATAAA
Source organism: Bacteroidales bacterium UBA1309 (assembly GCA_002307185.1). Taxonomy (GTDB): domain Bacteria; phylum Bacteroidota; class Bacteroidia; order Bacteroidales; family Dysgonomonadaceae; genus UBA1309. Next base: position 136,468 of record DBTT01000038.1, on the reverse strand, counting down.
GGAACAATCTTTCGTTTTACTGTACCCATAAATATAAATCAGAAGTAATGGGAAAAGGAAGGAACTATCCGAGTCGTTTGGAGCTTATTTTGGGGATAATTACTTTCGGGTTTGCGCTTCTGATGAGTTCTGCAGTTCTTTCACAGTATGTGTCACCTGCATATTTTGTGTTTTTTCAATGGGTTGGCTTGGGCTTCCCTTTTTTGCTGATTGTTAATCTATTGATGCTCATATTTTGGGTTGTTCGCAAGAAATATTGGTTTTTCTTACCCTTGATCGCCTTGTTGTCGAATTTTTTCTATTATCCAAGAATCTACCAATTGCCATTCAGTTGTAGATCCATGCAGGATTCTTTGTCGGATATAATAGTTGCTTCATACAATGTCCATAGCTTCCAGCTTGATTATGGAGGAAGCTCTTTGGCGAATATCGCTGAATTGATGGACGAAAAACATGTGCAGGTATTGTGCCTGCAGGAAGTACCGGGCGATTTTGATAAAAAAACGTTGGTGGAGGCCTTCCGCTTCATGCCTTATATTGCTTCTACGCAAACAGTTGAGGGCTCGTCTAACATTATTATTCTTAGTGCTTTTCCTATAATATCGAATCAGGCTATCTCATTTCCTGAACGCGCTAATTGTGCAATGACTGCAAATTTGGATATAAATGGGAAACCCATACAGATATTCACCTGCCACCTCCAAACAACTAATTGGAATCAAATGAAAAGCAGCTATGGTGTTGAGCACGATTATGGGATGAGCTTCTGGCATTTAACTGATATCGAATCTATTGTTAGGAGAAACTATCAGTATAGGGCTTCACAAGCCGATAGCATTGGCCGGTTGATTGGCGAGAGCAAACAGCCTGTAATAGTATGCGGGGATTTTAACGATACCCCGATCTCATATACTTATCGCAAAATGAAGGGAGACCTAGCTGATAGCTTTATGGAGTCAGGCAAGGGCTACACATACACTTACCGCTATTTACACAAGCTCTTTAGAATAGATTATTTATTCTATTCGCCCGAGAATTTGAAAGCCAATTATTATGAAAGCCCGGAAGTGGAATACAGCGATCACAAACCCATAATTATTGGATTGGTTTGGGTGAATTAGGCTCCTCGAGCAGCGGGATTCTGAATCCAAAACAAGACCCTTTCCCTTCTTCCGATTCAAAGACGAAAGTTCCCTGATGCAATTCTATAAATTGGTAAGAAATAAGCAATCCAAGGCCAGTCCCTTCTTCACCGCTGGTCCCCATAGTTGTGAACCGGGAAATTCTGGAGAGTAGTTTCTTTTGATTTTCACGGCTTATGCCGCATCCTTCGTCTCGCACTTCCACAATGGCTTCATGTTCGGTTGATTTTAAGGATATTGTGATGGTCGAGTTGGGGTAGCTGAATTTTATGGCATTCGAAATCAGGTTGCGAAGGATAGTTTTCATGATGTCAATATCTATTGATACCGGTACGATGGGTTCAAAATTCAAGGTAAATCTTATTTTCTTGAGTTTTGCCGATGTGTATAACACCTCCGCCACCCCAGATACAATTTCCTTCAAATTGAAGCTTTGGAAAATAGGTTCGAGAAATCCTAATTGGGATTTCGTCCATTTGAGCAGATTATCCAGTAAGCTAAACACTTGTTCTGAGATTTCATTTCCCGAGTCAAGCATTTCTGTGAAGTTGGCATCTAGCTGCGACTCTTTGGCATTCAGTGTCAATACATTTAGAATCATCTTCAGCGAAGCAATAGGAGAACGCAGATCATGTGCAATGACAGCATACAACTTGTCTCTTGCCTCAATCGCTTGCCTTAATTCCTCTGTCTGTCTTAAAATTGTTTCCTTGGCATGAATCAGTGATATTTGATGCTGCACACGAGCAATAAGCTCTTCCCTGTTAAACGGTTTGGTTATGTAGTCGCTCCCTCCCAGTTGGAATCCTTTCACTATTTCCTCAATCGAACTTAATGCGGTAATAAAAAGGATCGGAATTGTTGAGAATTCAGGTGTTGCTTTCAACTTTTCTGCCAAGTCAAACCCATTTATGCCAGGCATCATGACATCCAGTAATAGCAAATCAATTTTTTCTTTTGACAATATATCTAGTGCTGCATACCCATCCTGCGCTGCACTCACCTGCAGTTTTTCTTGCTCGAGCATCACTTTTAGCAATAAAACATTCGTTTTGACATCATCTACAACCAAGACCCTGTACTTGGAGTAATCTATTCCCATATCACTAATTTGCTTTTATATAACTAAATTAAAATAAATAGAACTTTGATTGTTGGATCTTAGCCTTGATGATGGAGACCTTTGCTCTCTTACGTAGATTGAATAATTCAATACACTTCATCGGGAGTGTTAAGCCAATGTTAACAGCTCTTTCCCAACTTGTACATGATGTTATTCCTGTCTTAGGAAAACAAATCACTTATAATCCTTAATATAGTTTAGAATTGTAATAGAAGATATCCTTACTTGCTAATTTCCCTTTTGCTGAATACAAATATAAATAAACAAATTCAATGAATTTGCATAGGTGAAGAATAAAAAAAAGATAAGCTTGAATTAATTCGATACGATTTTTGATTAGTTTTGGATGAAAGTAGATTATGGCTGAGTATCGATTTTAAGAATGAGTTATTTTGTTTATTTATAATCCTGACGAATCGTGTTTTTATCTAAAATTGGACTCGCGTATCCCGAGTCTGCCCCTAATGAAAATTGTAAGGCTGGTTTTGCTTTGATTGAGTGGATGAAAGAATAGCGGCAATTAACCGATATTTAATCAGTTATAACCCCGGCATGAAGGTACACAGCCGGAGTGTTGCTCATCAATATAGAATAAATATTCCGTATTATCTCACTTCGCTTCCTGGTTTTACCCCTTTGGAAGCAGTGATTACAGAAAGCCCGCCGTCAAAATCTTCGGCAGAAAGAATCATCCCTTGCGATTCGATTCCTTTCAGCTTGCGGGGGGCGAGGTTGGCAATGAAACAAACTTGTTTGCCGACCAATTCTTCGGGAGCGTAGTGTTGGGCGATCCCCGAAACAATGGTGCGGTTTTCCAATCCGTCGGCAATGGTGAATTTTAGCAGTTTGTCGGCTTTCGGCACTTTCACACATTCCAAGACCGTTCCTACGCGGATGTCCAATTTTTCAAAATCCGAAAATTCAATGTTCGGGCGAATCGGTTTGGCTTTGTATTCCGACGCTTCGTTGGCTTTTTTGGTGTCGAGCAATTTTTGCACTTGTGCTTCGATCACTTCGTCTTCGATTTTCTCGAAAAGCAACTCCGATTCGTTCAATGGATGTCCTGCAGTTAGCAAATTAGTGCTTCCCAACCGTTCCCAAGCGAATTTTTCAGCATTGATGAAATGTAAGATTTTATCTGTACTGTGTGGAAGAAAGGGTTCAAAGGCAATTGCCAGGTTGGCCGTGATTTGCAGCGAGATATTCAGAATCGTGTGAGTGCGGGACATGTCGGTTTTAGCCGTTTTCCAAGGCTCGGTGTCGGCCAAATATTTGTTCCCGATGCGGGCCAAATTCATTGCTTCACGCAGGGCATCACGGAAACGATAGGTCTCCAGCAATTGTTCGATGTTGCTTTTCACTTCGGAAAACTCGTGCAGTGTTTGTTGGTCGAAATCGGTCAATTCGCCACAGGCTGGCACTTTGTTATCCGCATATTTTTGGGTCAAAACCAAGGCGCGGTTGATGAAATTACCAAGAATGGCTACCAATTCGTTGTTGTTGCGTGCTTGGAAATCTTTCCATGTGAAATCGTTGTCTTTTGTCTCGGGTGCATTGGCTGTCAGCACATAACGCAGCACATCCTGCTTTCCGGGAAAATCTTCGAGGTATTCGTGCAACCAAACGGCCCAATTGCGGGAAGTGGATATTTTGTCTCCTTCCAGATTCAAAAATTCATTGGCCGGAACATTATCGGGCAGAATATACGAGCCATCGGCTTTCAGCATGGCGGGAAAAACGATGCAATGGAAAACAATGTTATCTTTCCCGATGAAGTGCACCAATTTTGTGGATTTGTCTTTCCACCAGGTTTCCCAATCGTGGGGACGGAGTTCGATGGTGTTGGAAATATATCCGATGGGAGCGTCAAACCACACGTAGAGGACTTTGCCTTCCGCCCCTTCCACTGGAACGGGCACACCCCAATCGAGGTCACGACTAACGGCACGAGGTTGCAGTCCCATGTCGAGCCACGATTTGCATTGGCCATACACATTGGACTTCCATTCCTTGTGGTCTTCAAGAATCCATTTGCGCAACCAACCTTCGTGCTTGTTCAAGGGCAAATACCAGTGCGTGGTTTCCTTCATCACGGGTGTTGCCCCGGAGATTGTGGAGCGGGGATTCTTCAAGTCGGTCGGGCTAAGCGAGGTTCCGCACGATTCACATTGGTCGCCGTAGGCATTCGGATTGCCGCAATGCGGGCATTCCCCCATGATGTATCGGTCGGCAAGGAACATCTTGGCCTCTTCGTCGTAATACTGTTCGCTAGTCTTCTCTTCGAATTCTCCCTTTTCGTACAATTTGCGGAAAAATTCGGAGGCAGTTTTTCGATGTGTTTCCGAACTTGTACGGGAATACACATCGAAGCCGATCCCAAAATCTTCGAACGATTTCTTGATGATGTAGTGATATTTGTCAACAATGTCTTGTGGAGTCACCCCTTCCTTGCGTGCGCGGATGGTGATCGGCACGCCGTGTTCGTCCGAACCGCCGATAAAAAGCACATCCTTGCCTTTCAGGCGCAAGTATCTCACGTAAATGTCCGCCGGAATATACACCCCGGCCATGTGTCCGATATGCACCGGCCCGTTGGCATAAGGCAATGCGGATGTAACCAGCACACGTTTGTAATTGTCACTCATCTATTTGTCTTTTTTTAGTGGCACAAAGATAGAAACTAATCACGAGGCAGCAAAAAGAAACGAAATCATTTCAGATTGTTGAAAAATATAGATTTGGATTTTGCGTGTCTTGGCTTTGAAATATGGGATAGATTTGGTGCGATTTTGTAGGATCTGTTCAACAATGTCTCTTCCGGAGTAAAGACATTTTTCGGCATGTTGACCCCTGAACAGAAAAAGCAGCTTCGGGAGAAATTAAAAAATTCAGATAACCCAGGAGCATTGTTTGACCTGATGACAAAATGATAAATAGCTGGTCGGAATTGGATAGGCAGCCATTCCGACCCGGCTTTTCTTATCTGTTACCCAAACAGCACCCTATTGGAATAATCCCCAAAGGTTTCGCCTTTCAGTTTTTCCTGATTGTATTTGTCAAACAAGCCGTCTAACGTATCCAAAATCTCGGATTCTTCCACTTGCTTCTTATACACTTTGTTGAGGCGCACACCCAAACGGTCGCCGCCCAACATGAGGTTGTATTGCCCCGGACCTGTGCCCACAAAACCGATTTCGGCCAAGTAAGACCTGCCGCAACCATTCGGGCAACCCGTCATGCGGATCGAAATTTCGTCTTTTGCCAGTTTATGCTTCTCCAGTAGCGGTTCTATCTTCGTAATCAATTCGGGCAAATAGCGTTGCGCTTCGGCCAATGCCAGCGGGCAAGTAGGCAAGGCCACACAAGCCATAGAGCTCACGCGCAAGGCACTGTCTTTCTGCCCGATTTTGTGTTTGGCAAGCAATTTCTGCACTTTGGGCTTATCTTCTTCGTTGATATTGCCCAAAATCAGGTTTTGATTGCAAGTGAAACGGACATCCGAAACGTGCAAGTTGGCCACCTCATACAAGAAAGCTTTCTGATCGGGTTTAATGACACCATTTTCGATAAACACGCCGAAATTCCATTTGCCGTAAGAATCTTTCGCCCAACCGTAGCGGTCGTTGCGTTCCTCAAAACTGTAATTCCGAAGAGGTTGCAAGCTTATACCCGAACGTTTTTCGAGTTCTTGTTTGAAGTTTTCCACACCCATTTTGTCGATGGTGTATTTCAACCGGGCTAACTTGCGGTCGCCACGATAGCCGAAATCCCGCTGAATGGTGAGTACTTCGTAACAGACTTTCAGGATATTTTCTTCTCCGGAAATAAATCCTATTTCGGTAGCCAAACGAGAATAGGTGTTCGGATTGCCGTGCGTGGTGGAAAGCCCGCCGCCAACGGCCAAGTTAAATCCCACAAATTTTCCATCTTCTATTATGGCGATCAGCCCAATGTCATTGGCAAACACATCCACGTCGTTGGTAGGAGGAATGGCGATGGCTATTTTAAACTTGCGGGGCAAATAGCGGTCTTCGTAGAGTTCATCTTTTTCCGTTTCACGCTCATACACCAATTCGTCATCCACAAATATCTCGTAATACGCCTTGGTCTTAGGTAATAAATGCTTCGACAATTTGTCGGCAAACGAAAAAATCTCTTCGTGAAGTGGCGATACCTGCGGATGGGAGCTGCAAATCACATTCCGGTTTACATCCCCACAGGCGGCGATCGAATCCAGATCCGCTTGCAGGAATCCCTGGATGGTGTCCCGCAACTGATGCTTCAGCAGGCCGTGCAACTGGATGGTCTGACGGGTGGTGATTTTGATCGTACCCGTACCGTATTCTTCCGAAATGCGGTGTGCCGTCAGCCATTGGCCGGCGCTCACCACTCCGCCCGGAATGCGCAGACGGATCATGAAGGAATAAAGCTTGTCCAACTTCTTCAAAGCACGTTCTTCGCGCCGGTCGCGGTCGTCCTGGACATACATTCCGTGAAACTTCACCAATGCCTCGTCGTCAGGACGCACATTTCCCGTATAATTGTCTTGCAAGCTCTCTTTCAACGTTCCCCGCAACCCATCGCTACGGAGTTTTATATGTTCTACAGGGTTTAAATCTTTGTTTTCCATATGAAAAAAATAGTTCACCCCACCCCGACCCTCGCCAGTAGGGAGGGAGCTTCTTACGCCGGCATTTGTTAATAGCAGATGCGTGCGTCAGCCATCTCCTTCTCTGTTGGAGGGGGAAGGGGGAGGTCCGATTATTAATATACATCCTTCAAATAGCGTCCTTCTATCTCTAAAGTTTCGAGAAAAGCCGAAGCTTCCTCCTTGTTCCAGTCATTCTGTTGAGTGAGCACCTCTACAATCGTGTTTTCCACATCGCGGCTCATTGGTTCCTTTTGCCCGCACACGTAGAGGTAGGCGCCATCGGCCAGCCATTTGGCAAACTCTTCCCCACGTTCGCGGATACGATCCTGCACATACACCTTCTGTTTTTGATCTCTTGAAAAAGCCGTTTCCAACTTAGTCAGCACTCCCGTTGACAACCATTCTTGAATTTCCGTCTGGTAATAAAAATCGGAAACGAAATGCTGTTCGCCGAAGAAAAGCCAGTTGCGACCTTCCGCTCCAGTCACATCGCGGTGCGCAAGAAAACTGCGGAAAGGGGCGATGCCCGTGCCCGGGCCAATCATAATCACGTCCTTATCCTCTTCCGGAAGCTTGAAATGGAGATTCTTCTGAATATAAAAGGAAAGGCTTCCACCTACCGGATAATCTTCGAGAAAAGAAGAGCAGAAGCCCTTTTTAGCCTTCTGTTCGGCATGGAATTTATTCAATGTGACAGTGATATGCAATTCGCCGTCATGTGCCTCTTTGTCGGAGGAAATGGAATAGAGACGTGGAGCCACGGGATGCAAGCGTTCGAGCAAAGGCGAAAGTTCCACCGCTTCTCGTTGTGGATATTTCTCAAGAATATCAATCAGGTCGGCACGTTCCTCGGTGATTTCGATTTCGAAAAGTTCGGCCAACTGTTGTAGTGATTTCTTGCTTAGTCCTTTGATGTTCTTTCCTTCCAAAGAAGAAGCATCCAACGGCATACCGAGCAATTTGCCAATTTCGGCAATCTCGGCAGCACTGTTTTTGGGATAAAAGCCGACCACATCGCCCGGTTCGTAATCCAGTTCGTCCTCCGAGATTATCTCGATGTGAAATGTCTGCTTGTTGGAGCCAACGTCGTTCAGCACCACTTTGTGCTTGATGGTTCCCGTGTAGCTCTTTTTTCCATCTGGGACACTCGCTTGTTTAGGCAAAGAGGCCACTGGTGATGCAGCTGTTCCTTGATTTTGGAGGATCTGCAAAACTTGGGCAAACCATTCCTCGGCAACTGGCTGGTAATTCACATCCGCCTTTTGATAGGGCAACACCTGCTTGGCTTGAAGCCGTTGCAATTGCTGGTCCACCACTTCCCCCGCACGGCAAAAGAAAGGATAAGACGAATCGCCCAATCCCAACACGGCATATTGAATCTTCGAAAGATCTTTCGAGAGATTGCCTAAATTGTCGTAGAACTTTTGTGCATTTTGAGGAGGTTCACCCTCACCCTGCGTACTCATAATCACGATGAGAAACTCTTCCTTCTCGATCTTATCCAACGGATACTGAAAAGCATCCGAGACCTTCGCCTGGATTTTGTTCTTTTTGAGAAGCGTTTGCAACTGAACGGCCAATTTTTTCGAATTGCCCGTTTCCGTTGCGTAAACGATGGTCGGTTTCAGGTTCACTTTCACGGCAGGAGTCACTTCCTCAGCAGCCACAGGCCCCGATTGGTAAGCCAAGCCGGCCAAATAGCCACTCGCCCAGATAAGCTCATCCTTCGAATTCCCTTTTGCCCACTCCGCCAGTGACTTTAGTTTGTTTTCAGCCAACATGTATTTGTTCTTTTAGTTGAAATGTATGTGTAAGCCAACACTTCCGATTCGTCGTTTAAATAAAGGCTTTCACATAGCTAATTAGCAATGCAATTATTGAGTAGCAAAAGTAGGATTATGTAGAATGAATATAAATACCATGTTTGTGGTATAATTTGCGACGAATCTTACCGGTGGAATAGCATGTTGGATGTATGGGTTTTAGGACTGGTTGGTTTCAGAAAACCGTTAGTCTTTCCTTAATTTGTATTGAAACCATTTCGTTAGGTTGGCAAACCTCTCGATAATGCCCTGAAGCCCTTATAGAAAGATTTCCAGTCATTCCATAAAGGTTTCAGTCCATAATGAAAAGGTTGGCAAACGTAATAGAAGGGAGACAAGCCATTCCATAAAGGTTTGCAGCCACAGCGAAAGGATTGCGAGCCATTCAAGAAGGGCTGGTAGCCATGGCGGAAAGGTTTTGAATCCTTATCGTGAGGAGACGGATCATTCTCCATAAGAAAGAGATGGGAGAATCTGGTGAACATCAATTCCACAATCATACGGATGCCGACTGTACCTACCTGAATCTAAGAACGGCAATGGGCATCGACGTATGTGAATATCCCGACTCGGGAAAATCCACATCCTTCCATCTTCCGATATTTTCATCAAAGATGTGCAGGCCGATTATTTTTGAAGGCGAACAACAGGTGGATGAAAAATGGAATTTGAATTAGGAGCAAACTATTTTTCGCCCCTACCTCAAACCTACGCTATACTTTTTGATTAATTTCATTGTTGTGTCAGTGTCAAATACTGAATTCAAACCCTGTTCTTCTTGCGCAGGGTCGCCCACGTAATCGTCTCCTGGCTGCCAATAGGTATGAGCCGGGCGGGAAAATCCACCCCAAGCCCAGAAGTTGCATCCGGCAAGAACGCCACCTGATTGGGCCGATTGGGCTACATGCTGGAAGATATTTTCATAATACCGGTCACGGGCAATGGTGGTATCATCGAGCGTGTATTTGTGGTGATCGCGTGGGTAACCAAATTCTTCCACGACGATGGGCTTTTTGAGCTTTTGAGCAATAAGGCTGTGTTTTTGGATATAATCATTGGTTTTCACAAGGGCTGAATCCAAGGTTCCCACCACATTCTTGCTGTCGATCCAGCTCCAATTTTTAGGCCAAATATGTATCGTCAAATAACTTACATTTGGGTCGGAGTGAATCTGCTCGAACAAATTCATATCCATTTCACATCCGTAAAGGCCTTCGTTGCCCAAAGAAATAAGGTGGTTTGGATCCAGTGTGCGAATCAATGCGGTGGCTTTCTTGAGCCAAGCAATGAAATGGGGTTTGGCCTCGTTGCTGAATGCCCGCGGTTCATTGCCTACTTGCCACGACATGATGGCAGGGTCATTCACGTATTTTTTCTTCGTGTAGCGGTTGGTGCGGGAAAGGATGTATTTCACATGATTGAAAAACAACTCATGGCAAGGTTCACAATCGGCATATTGGGCTACATGTTTCACAAATTTGGGCCAATCACGGACACCTTCCTTAGGCACGTCGCCTTTACCCGACCAACTCAGATATTGACCATATCCCCCACTCCATTCCCAACTGTTGTTGAGAAATAAAACGGCATGCATCCTCCGCTTACCAAGTTCTGACAAAAAGAAATCGAGTCCGTCTAGAATGGTATCGTTATATACTCCGGGGGCAGTCTGCAACGAAGGACGCACTTTCACATCTTGACCATCCGGACCATCAGCACCGACCAGCACACGCAAATTGGTGATACCCTGCGATTTCATAAAATCGAGGTCGCGGAGCAACTGTTGGCGGTTACCCCCTTGTCCTTTCGAACCCAAAATAGCTCCATACCAATAGTTTGTCCCAATGTAATAATAAGGCTTTCCGTGTAGGAAAAACTGTCCGTTTTTCTGGCTCACAAATCCTTTGGCGGAGGCTTCTCCAGAAAACGAAATGAATATCATGGATAAAATTGAAAGAATGATTTTTTTCATTGGACTTGAATTTAAAAAAAAGACGCTCCCACCGGCACTTTATTCATGCTGCCATATTTCTACAAAACAGGCCGAATCGCCTATTAAAGGCAGGGAAAAAGGGGAGATACAGAGTTATATAGCAAGATCTTTGCCACAGCACAAAACGCCCATGGTCTAAGAAAATTCGCAGTTTCACAGACTGCATTAGATTTTTTACTTGATGTCGTTGTTCAGCAAGATTTTCTTCTCTCCGGCAAAGGATTTGAAATCGGTTTCGGCTGGATGGCCAGCAAATGGGACATAATAATGATCCGGCAATTTGGGATCCCAGGCATTTCGCCAGAACAAGACCCAAGACACACGGTATTTGGAGATGATGGGATATAAAATCCGAGTGAAATAAGCCGGAGCAACCAAGGTTTCGTGGCCTGTTTCGCTAATGGCTGGAATTTTCCCTGACACGGAACCATAATCGGTGATGATTTTCAAGTTAGTCTCCATCTCTTGGGTATATTTATCGATTCCGTTGTCTTTCACAAAAGCATAGGAGTCGTAGCCAATGATATCGACATAATCGTCTCCCGGATAGCGTCCGAAAAACTCTTCTTTGTCCTTCACGGCAGCAGGAGAATAAGCATACAAGAGGTTGTGGAGATGTTTTTTGTCACGAAGATATTCCACCGTCATCCGCCACAGTTGCTTGTATTCATCGGGAGTGCATTGGATATTTCCCCACCAAAACCATCCGCCCGTATGCTCGTGATACATGCGGAACACCACGGGAATGAGCCGTCCTTTGTCGTCTTTCAAATCTTGGAAGAAGGCGGCTACATGATCCAGATAAGCCAAGAATTGCCCATGCTTTTCGCCACCAGGAAGTATTTTTGTGACTACGTGGTCATTCGGAGAACAATCCCAGGCCGTCTTGCCCGTGACAATGTTGTCGCCATGCCAGCTCAAGGTCGTGATTCCACCCCGGCGGTAAGTCTGCTGAATGTAATGCTTCATGTCTGAAAAATAGACCGAATCAAGGTTGTATTTTGCCCCGATTTCCACATGTCCGAGCTCCCAGCCAATGACAGCCGGATAATCGCCTGCCACAGACTTCACATCGCTTCGTCCATCTTCCTTGTACCATCCATGCCCATAAGCCAGATCATCCTGATGCCCGAGCATAATGCCCTTGTCCAAAAGTTTCAGGAGCCGCTTATGCAGAGCGTTGGTCTCTTTTGTGGCATTTTTGTCAATCGGTTTTGCGGATGTTTTCGCTTCTGCAACCATCGTTATTATAAAAAAGGCGAGTAAATAAGCCAGTTGTTTTCTCATATTTTTCATTTTTAAATGCAAAGACGGAAGTTTAGGTAGTGACCAAGTTACTTGGTCACTACAAATGATAACGTTGCCTTGATGTCGGCAGACGAGGAGCCAATTTGGAATTCGAAATCACCCGGTTCCACCACCCTTTCGTTTTGCAAATTGATAAATGAGAGGTCATCCAACCCCAATCTGAAAGTCACCGTTTTGGTTTCTCCCGGTTTCAATGCAATTTTTTCAAAACGCCGCAGCCTTTTCACGTCAGGAATCAGCGAAGCATACAAGTCCGAAGAGTAGAGTTGCACCACTTCTTTGCCTTCACGACTTCCCGTATTGGTAACATCTACCGAAACGGTAATTTGTTGTTTTGAGCCAAGTGGCAATTGCTTGGTATCCAATTTTACATTCGAGTAGGCAAAACTGGTGTAGCTAAGGCCGTGACCAAAAGGATATTCGAAATTGTAATCACCTTCGTAATTATAGATGCCACCATTCTTCTGTTCGTCGGCATATTTGTGATAATAAGGCACCAGCGAATTGGGGAATGCCGGATAGGTGTAAGGCAATTTTCCCGAAGGATTCACATCGCCGGCAAGAACATCCGCAAGGGCATCCGCCCCGTAGATTCCGGGCAAATAAGTTTGCACGATGGCATTCATCCCATGTGAAATTTTGGAAATCACACGCGGACGCCCTTCGCTCAACACTAAAATCACTTTCTTGCCCGATTTCAAGATCTCCTTGGCCAATTCTGTTTGCAAATCGTTCAAGTATAAATCGTCCAAATCACCCGGCTTTTCGGCATAGGAGTTCTCTCCCAAACAAAGCAAAATATAATCTGCATTTTTGGCCGCAGCCACCGCTTCTTCAAAGCGGTCTTTGTGCTCGGTGGAATATTCCACAGCCTTTGTGTAGCTCACGCCAGGGACATAAGCCACATTCTCTTTCCCGAATTTAGTTTGCACAGCCTCCAAAATGGTGTGGTATTGAGCAGCGAACTCGTCCACTTTCTCCCCTTGCCAAGAGAAGGTCCATCCCCCGTTGAGTGCGCGTCTGCTATTGGCATTTGGCCCTGTGACAACTATTTTTGTCCCTTTCGGAAGAGGCAACACATTGTCTGTGTTTTTCAACAAGGTGATAGCCTCAGTTGCCGCATCGTAAGATGCCTGACGGTATTCTTTGGATGCAAACTTCGGGTAATCTTTCCGATACGTATTCGGCACATTGAATAAGTTGAGTTTGATTTTCAGTGCGATTACCCGAGTAGCAGCATCGTCAATCCGTGATATGGGAACTTGCCCTTCGTTGACCAATTCGGTGAGCAAGGTACAAAATTCTTTGTAGTCGTTGGGAACCATCGACATGTCAATTCCTGCATTGATAGCCACCTTGATGGCCTCTTTGATAGACGGAACCATGCGGTCGCGGCTATGAAGCTTGTTGATGTCTTCCCAGTCGGTAACGATCATTCCCTTGAAACCCATTTTTTGGCGGAGCAGCGTTGTCAGCAGCTTGTAGCTGGCATGCACCGGCTCATTGTTAATCATGGCCGAATTGATCATGATGGTATGTGCACCCGCATCCACCGCCGCCTGGAATGCAGGGACATGATACTCAAGCAACACATTGTCGGGAATATAGGCTGGAGTACGGTCTTTTCCACTCAGGGGAGCTGAATACCCGATGAAATGTTTCATACAAGCTGCCACTTTGAAAGGATTGGCAATATTGTTGTCGTCCCCTTCGTATCCTTTAATCAATTCCCGTCCAAAAACGGATCCGATATACGGATCTTCACCAAATCCTTCGTATTGGCGGGCAAAACGGGGATCAAGCCCCAAATCCAATACGGGAGAGAAATTCCAAGAAACGTTGCATGCACGCGTTTCGTAAGCCGTAATTTCCCCCATGCGACGTGCATAAGCAGGATTCCAAGTGGCAGCCAAGGTTATTTCTTGCGGAAACATAGTGGAACCGGCGGTATAGGTGGCACCGTGGATCTGATCCAGTCCGTAGATGATCGGGATTTTCATCCGTGTCTCTTTGAGAGCTACTTGCTGAATCTGCTCCACGAGCTTGTTCCACCATTCCGGCGTGCGTGCACGCACATTGGGAGAATTGAGAATGGAACCTATATGATAATTAACGATGGCATCGCGCAATTTATCCAAGTCAATTTCCAAGCTGCTGGTGGGAAGCGTGTCCTTCCCTTTGCAAAGGCCGTCGATATTGACTTGAGTCATTTGCCCGATTTTTTCGGCCAAGGTCATTTTTGCAACAATGGCAGATGCCTGTTGTTCCGCCGATTCGTTGTTCTGAGCCTTCATTCCTTTAGAAAAGAAAAGAATGGCTATGATGAATATATGTGCTTTTTTCATCCGTTCATTATTTAGAATTTGCTTTCAAAATGCTTTCTCGAGCCAATTTGCCCCATGGCTTCAATAAGTCAGCCGTCCAATTTCCTTTCGAAGAGGCACGGGGGAGCAACATCGAGCAAGTCTCGTTTTTGTCGGAGACCGACCAGGCCACCCAGCTTATTTTCCGATCCTTCATCCAGGCAAGATAGTTGCTCCATTCCTCCACATCCAGCAATCCATCGCCAGATGCTTCCATACCTGCGCATTCGGACACAAACACCGGAATCCCTTTCGAGATAGCATCATCCGTGCGGTCGCGAAGCCATTTTTTGTGTGTGGCAGCATAAAAATGCATCGTGTATAGGATGTTGGTGGCTCCCTTAATCGGGTCTTCTGCTACTTTATGCAAGTCTTGATCCCAATGAGGATTGCCCACCAAGATAATGTTGTCGGCATCAATAGCCCGAATCGTTTGGATAAGGTCTTCGGCATATTCTTTCACCTCGGGCCATCCAAATTCATCCGGCTCGTTCCATATTTCGTACAAGACATTGGGACATTTACCGTATTTGGTGGCCATTTCGGTGAAGAATTTTTTCGCCTCGGCTGTATGTTTTTTGTGTGAATGGAAATCAATAATCACGTAAATCCCATTTTTGATAGCAGCATCAATCACTGGCGTCATGCATTGCATGGCAAATTTCGGATTTTCCAAGTAATTGTCTTCTATGGCAACTCCCATCGCAGCCCGGACAATGGAAATATTCCAATCCTTGACAAGCCATTCCACAGCACTTTTGTTGTAAAACCGAGGCCAAAGATTGTGCCACCCTAAGCTTGCGCCATGCAGGGCAATGGCTTCCCCCTTTTCGTTGCTCAATTGAGTACCGACCACCTGCAATTTACCATTCAGAGCAACCGGTGAGTTTTTCGGAATTCCAAAAACGGCAACCGATGTGCTTAATGATAAAAAAAGGAATAAATAGTTTAACAATCTCATGGTTTATTATTTTATGCTTTAGTTTTTAGCCCGCGTGTAACTTCTATCTAACTCCACTGACGGGATAATTCAAAAGTATTTTGAACGCAAATTACGCAGAGTAGGGAGATTGGCTCGATTTTTCAATCGAACACGAATCATTTATTGAGAATTTAAGAAAAGTACTCTACCATCTCCAGGCACATCCGTCCATTGTGGTAGGGGCATTTCCAGAATCCAGCCTTATCATCCGTGCGGTTGACGGAACCATCCTCCTTGATGCTCCAAAACCACTCTCCTTGTTCTTTATCTACTAATTTTTCCTGAATAAATGTCCAGCATCTTTGGGCAATTTCGCCGTATTCTTTGTTTCCGGTAATGGCAGCTGCATAGCTAAAACCGACTACCGATTCGGCTTGAACCCACCAATGGCGGTCGCTATCTACATGGCCTGTCGCCTCATCCTTTTCATAAATCAAAGCTCCGTCAGGCTGCAAGCCTTCTTTGGCAGCTTCTGCAATGAGCGGCACTACTGCTTTCACCCGCTCAATCAAATCGGAATCGCCCAACACGGTTGCCGCTTCATACATCAGCCAAAGCGCTTCAATGTCGTGCCCATAAGAAGTGATTTTCGATTTGCAGCTCCAGTTTTCATCAAAGAAAAGGCGGAGATGACCAGTCGAGTTATCCAAGATCGTGTCCAAAAACAACTCGAGTAGATTACGAAGACTTGATTTCAATTCCACTGACGGCCACACACGGTACAAATTGGCATAAGGCTCCAAAATGTGCAAATGGGTATTCATCGTCTTTTTTTCGTTGGCATCCTTGTCGCTCAAGCGCATGTCTTCGATTTCTTTCCAGTCTTTGGTAAAAGCCTCGAAGTATCCATTTTTCTCCTTGTCAAAACTGTGTTTTTGAATGGAGAAATACAATTCCTTTGCTTTTTCCAAAGCCTCCTTATCGTCTGTAGCACGGGCGTATTCGCTCAAGCCATAAATAGCAAAGCCCAAGGCGTATATCTGTTTTTTAGTATCTATCGGAGTTCCATCTGCCGCCAATTGCCAAAAGATTCCCCCGTTTTCCGTGTCCCAAAATTTTGTCAGAAGGTATTCTTTTGCCCTATCGGCAGTTTGGAGATAGCTTGGTTCACCGAAAAGGCGGTAAGCAGCCGAAAATGTCCACAAGATGCGGGCATGAAGAATGGCTCCCTTCGGAGCATCCGCATGAGCTGTCCCATCTCCTGAAATGCGGCCGATAAATCCGCCATTTTGCCAATCGGGTATGTGGCTTATCCAAAAAGGGAGGATATTTTCGCACAGTTCAGCGGTGAAGGCTTGCTTAAAGTTTGATGAAAAACAGGTGTTTAATTTATCCATTTTATTAACCATTGTAACTATGATTCTAGAACTGATCGGATGATTCAAAGTCATCGGATCAGTTTCAAAACTAATTTTCCTCGTTTCGGTGGCTTACAACACCACTTCCACCTGGCACAGTCCACCTTTGACTTGAATCGGAATCACATTTCCCACCACAGCTTTTCCATCCACCGTGAGAGAGGAAACACCTTTCATCTTTCCATTCGGGTTTTTTACCGTGATTTGATAAGTTGCTCCACGGAACCGACGGGTGACATTGTATTCCTTCCATTCAGATGGAATACAGGGGTCGATTCGCAAGCCATCGTAAGTAGGTTGTACGCCAAGGATGTACTGCGAAATGGCGTAGAAATTCCACGCAGCCGTTCCTGTAAGCCACGAGTTCTTGGCTTCGCCAGGCTTGAATGCATCTTTTCCCGCAATCATTTGGGCATACACGTAGGGTTCCACCTTGTGCAAGTCGCTGATATGCTCGGTGTAGGAAGGACAGATTTTGCGGAAATATTCCCAAGCACGGTCGCCTCGTCCTTGAACGGTTTCGCCAATGATAATCCAAGGATTGTTGTGGCAGAAAATCCCTGCATTCTCCTTGTAACCTTCCGGATAGCTGGATATTTCGCCGTATTCAATATAATATTTCGTGAAAGCGGGATTGTTGAGCACAATGCCATGTTCACAGTCCAAGCGTTCTTTCACGGAGTCAAGGGCTTTAGCTACAAGACCTTCTTCGAGACCGATTCCAGCCATGGTGCACCAGCCGTTGGATTCGATAAAGATCTTGCCTTCTTCGTTTTCGTCCGAACCGATTTTATTTCCATAATAATCGTAAGCACGCAAGAACCATTCGCCGTCCCAACCGTATTTCTTCACGGCTTCCACCATCTCATCCACGTGTTGCCGGGCGCGGTTGGCTTCTTCTGTTTTACCCAATTTCTGGCAAAGTTCAACATAATCGCGGCCATAAACAACAAACAAACCGGCAATCATCAAGCTTTCAGCTTTAGAGCCTTCCGTTTTGTTTTCGGTGGTTTGGAAACTTTCGTTCGGATCGTTCGAAAAGCAATTCAGGTTCAGGCAGTCATTCCAATCGGCACGTCCAATCAGAGGCAATCCATGTGGGCCCAGGTTATGGATCACGTGGTCGAAAGAAACGGTCAAATGTTCAAACAAAGAAACTTCCGAACCTTCCACATTGTCAAACGGAACAGGTTCGTCCAAGATGCTGAAGTCGCCCGATTCCTTCACGTAAGCCGTTGTTCCGAGAATGAGCCACATCGGGTCGTCGTTGAATCCCTGCCCAATTTCGTTGTTCCCTTTTTTGGTCAAAGGCTGGTATTGATGGTAGCAGCCACCGTCGGGAAATTGGGTGGAAGCAATGTCGATAATCCGTTCACGGGCACGTTCAGGAATCTGATGTACGAAACCAAGCAAATCCTGATTAGAATCTCGGAAACCCATTCCTCGGCCAATTCCGCTTTCGAAAAACGAAGCCGAGCGGGAAAAACAGAAGGTAATCATGCACTGGTATTGGTTCCAGATATTCACCATCCGGTCGAGCTTTTCCTCGCCGGTGTTCACACTGAACACATCCAGCAAGTTGTCCCAATACGATCTTAGCTCGGCAAAGGCCGCATCCACTTTTTCGGCAGTGTCGAAGCGTGCAATCGTTGCTTTAGCCTTGGTTTTATTGATAATATTCTTACTTTCCCATTTTTCGTCCTGCGGATTTTCGACATAACCGAGCACGAATACCAACTCCTTGGATTCACATGGTTGCAGTGTCACCTCCACACAATGCGAAGCGATGGGCGACCAGCCATGAGCTACCGAATTGCGGGCTGCACCTTCGAATACGGTTTGCGGTTCGTCGAATCCATTGTACAATCCAAAAAACGTTTCGCGGTCGGTTTCAAATCCTTGCAAAGGCTGATTCACCGAATAATAGGCATAATGGTTGCGACGTTCCTTGTATTCTGTTTTATGATAAATCACGGAATCTTCGATTTCTACTTCTCCTGTGGAAAAGTTACGTTGGAAATTCTCCATATCTGTGGCGGCATTCCAAAGGCACCATTCCACGAAAGAGAAAATTTTCAGAGTTTTCACCTCCGAACTGGTATTGCGAAGCGTGAGTTTTTGCACCTCGGCCCAAGTTTTCAGAGGGACAAAATAAAGCGATTCGGCTTCCACTCCATTTTTAGAGCCTTTGATGATGGTATAATTCATTCCATGGCGGCATTCGTAGCTGTCAAGCTCGGTTTTGCAGGGTTTCCATCCAGGACTCCACACCGATTCCCCGTCATTGATGTAAAAATATTTGCCGCCGTTGTCCATCGGCACATTGTTGTAGCGGTAGCGGGTGATGCGACGGAATTTAGCATCCTTGTAAAAAGAATATCCACCCGCAGTATTTGAAATCAGGCTGAAGAAATCCTCGTTTCCCAAATAATTGATCCAAGGCCACGGCGTGCGTGGATTGGTGATGACGTATTCACGTTGGCTGTCGTCGAAATGTCCGTATTGCATGGTCGCTTATAGTGGTTTTATCGTTTTAATTATTTGCACTTGCACGCTTTTCTTCCAACTGTATTGAATTTTCTTTCACTTTTTTGTCGGAAAGCGGATAGAAAATCATTCCGACAAAAGCCAAAATAGCGCAAACCGCCGGAAAGAGGCTAATCATGATGTGTTCTCCAAATACAGTATCGGCACTCTGTTCCAAAGCATCGGGCATATAATGAAAAACTGCTAAAATCCAACCACTCATGGCGGAGCCTAATGCCCAACCCAATTTCTGAGACATGGAAGAAGAGGAGAATATCAATCCGGTGGCACGTCGTCCGGTGAGCAGTTCCTGATGATCGACAATGTCAGCAAACATGGACCAAAGCAATGGCAATACATAACCCGCAAACACAGAAATAAGGAATTGGAATGCTAAAATCCAGACAATATTATTTGGAATAAAGAAGAAACCCGTACTCAATATGCCCGCAATGAGCATAGCGATCATATAGGTTCGCTTTTTCCCGTATTTGGCAGAAATAGCAGGAGCCGCCATCACACCAATGAGGTTGGCTGCCTGTCCCACAAGAAAATAAATGGTGGTCATATCCCAGCCAGTGCCTTCCATCCGGTAGTTCACCTTCACATAATCACGGAAATAATAAATAGCCACACTGTCGCGGATAGCATTAAACAATAAAGCCGCCAATCCCGTGGCCACAAGAATCCACCAAGGAGCATTGCGGAACAAGTTTCTTAAGTCCTCTTTGACCGAAACATTTTCCTCGCTATCGATTTGCTGCACGCGTTCTTTCGTCCAGCTAAAACACAACATAAACAGAATAACACAAATGATTCCGATGGAACCGACCCCCATCACCCAGCCGATAGGCGAAGTGCTGACCGAAGTTTCTACCGCCTTCACAGCATGGCCTGTAACTTCATTTCCAAAATGCTTGGAGAAGAAATCAATCAATGGCTGCAAGAGCATGAAGGTGACAAAACTTCCGATAAAAGCAAACGACATGCGGTAGGATGAAAGAGAGTTTCTCTGTTTCGGATCGGAAGAAATCGACCCAAGCAAAGAAGCATAAGGCACATTGATCAACGAATACACAATCATCATCAACGAATAGGTGACATATGCGTAAACCAATTTTGCCGTGTCTCCAAAATCGGGAGCAAAGAAGGTGATGGCTCCCATCACGGCGAAAGGAATGGCAAACCATAAAAGATAAGGACGGTATTTTCCCCACCGGGTTTTGGTACGGTCGGAAAGAATCCCGACAAACACATCAAAGAAAGAATCCCACAGGCGAGCCACCAAAAACATGGTCCCGGCAGCGGCAGCAGTGATGCCAAAAACATCTGTGTAAAAGAAAAGGGAATACATCCCAAAAATTTTCCAGAACATGGAAGAGGCGGCATCCCCCAAACCGTAGCCGATTTTTTCTCTCAAATGGATTTTCTCAAGGCTCATCAGATTATGTTTTAATAGTTATAGATTTTCCCCCGTTCAAGAAAAAACGGGGGAATTGGATATACAAAAATACACTTTTATTCCGGTCTTATTAGACCTGATTTGTTTCCAAATAGGGACTGTTTTTAGTCAAAAACGGCTAAAGGCTTAGCTATTGCAACTGCTTGTTTTTTTGAATCAGTTCAGCCAGGATTTGTACCGATGCCGCCGAACGATAACCGTCGGGAGCCGTATTCAGCACATAATCCAAAAGCCTGTCAATCGAAGAGGTAGCCACGTGCATGCGAGTGTCGCTGGATGCGTAATAAATATACACCGTGCCGTCTTCATCCGCAATCCAGCCGTTGGTGAACAAGACGTTGGATACATCGCCGATACGTTCTTCTCCATCAGGAGCAAGCAAATGCCCGGCGGGTTCGGCGATCAACTTCTCGGGATGCTCCAAGTCGGTGAGGTAAAGATATACCACGTACCTCAATCCGGCAGCGCAAGCACGCACTCCGTGAGCGAGATGCAACCAACCTTTTGCTGTCTTGATCGGGTGAGGGCCTTCGCCGTTTTTCAATTCCTTGATGGTATGATAATGACGGTGATTGATAATCTTTTCATCCTTCACTTCGGCATGGGTGATGTCTTCCACCAAGCCCCAGCCAATGCCGCCACCGCTTCCGGCATCGATGAAACCATCTTGCGGACGAGTGTAGAAAGCATACTTGCCGTTGACAAATTCAGGATGCAGCACCACGTTGCGTTGTTGGCTGGTCGATTTCAAGTCGGGAAGCCGTTCCCACGATTTCAAATCTTTAGTCCGCACAATTCCGGCTGCTGCCACGGCAGAAGACAAATCTCCCGCAGGAGCATTGGGGTCTTTGCGTTCCGTGCAAAATATACCGTAAATCCAGCCATCCTCGTGTGCCGTCAAGCGCATGTCATAGACGTTGGTGTCTGGAGTCTCTGTTTCCGGAATAGTGATTGGAAAATCCCAAAAACGGAAGTTATCGATACCATTGGGACTTTCGGCAATAGCAAAAAACGATTTCCGGTCGTTGCCTTCCACACGAGCCACCAACAAATACCTCCCTTGCCATTTAATGGCACCGGCATTGAATGCCCCATTGATGCCAAAACGCTCCATAAAGAACGGGTTAGTTTCGGGCGAAAGGTCGTATTTCCAACTTACCGGAGCATGTGCGGCTGTCAGTACGGGATATTTATACCGTTCGTAAATACCATTGCCGGGAAGAACAGGTTCGTTCTTGCGAGTCACTAATTCTTCGTAAGCATCTGTTACGGCTGCCAATCTTTGTTTAAATAATTCGCTCATATTGTTTTATATCTTTATAAGTCAATCCTTTTCTTATCACCAGTTTTTACTTAAAAAATAAAGATCAACTGGCATCAAACAGTTTATTTATAATTGTGATCTTTGTTTTTTTTATCCGTAAAAACCGAATTCCAATCGTCTGTCCTGAATGGCAGCAAAGGCAATCCATTGGTATCGAACAAGTCAGGCACACCGTCGTTGGTGAAGCAATAACGAACTGCAACAGGAACTTTTACATATTTGGAAGAAAGGGCAATGGATCCATCCGTTTCAATTTTCGCCACAGCCGGATAGAATTTCTTGTCTGCACCTGAAATTTCGAAATTGGCCGGAGTTTTAGCCTTGCATGTCAGCCTGCCTAATGATTTTAACGAGATAGTCACTTTGTCTTTCTTTATTGAATGTCCTGCATATTTCGGAAAGTAAGGTTGCAATCCCGTCACACCGTATTGCTCGGTTAGAGCCAGGTTGATTAATCGCATTCCCACTTCCTTTTTAATTCGGGGATGAATATCCGATATGTCGTCCACCAGATCCGCCACTGAGATTAGTCCCGTTTTGGGCAATTTCAATGTTTTTTCCTGCTGTTCGCGAAGCAAGGCCGAACTGATTCCCCAATATCCGCTCCACGGAGCAATTTGCACATAGTAGAAGGGAAAATCGTTATCGAATGCTTCTCTCCAGCCGGTAATCAATCCTTCGAACAATTTCCCGTAATCTTCGGGATGCTCTGTATTAGCTTCGCCTTGATACCAGATGGCTCCGGCAATGCGGTAATTCTTTAAAGGGAAAAGCATGGAGTTGTAGATCACGGATGGCTCCACCGGACTCCAATTGACAGGATTCAATCGATCTGCCGCCTTCTTCAATTCAGGATCTTTTTGATATACTTCCTGAGGTGTCCAAGCCTGTACGCTCGTTCCGCCCCAATAAGAGGCAATCAGCCCTACGGGGACTTTCAACCGTTGGTTCAAGGTTTTCCCAAAGAAATAACCCGCCACGCTCATGGAAGGAGTCGTTTCGGGCGAACTGATTTTCCATTCGCCATCGGAGTTTTCAACGGGAAAATTGCTATAGGTGTGTGCCAATTGAAAATAGCGCAATTCGTTGTTTGTTGATTTCGCAACGGCATCTCCTGCATCCAACACACCAGCAGCCCAGTTGAAAGCATATTCCATGTTTGACTGGCCCGAACACAACCAAACTTCACCAATCAGGATGTCAGAAACCACGACTTTCTGAGTACTGCTGATAAAGGTGATAGTATAAGGTCCGCCTGCTTTCGGTGTTTTCACAGCTGCTTCCCATGTCCAATCTTTGCCTGGTTCGGCTTTTACGGTATCCGATGGATTCCAGCTACAACAGATTTTCACAGTGCTTCCGCTTTGCGCCCAACCCCACAATTTGACGTTAGCCGATTGTTGAAAAACAGCATGATTGCTGATGATTGCTGGCAATCGGAATGCCCATTGGGCTGAAACAGTCAAAGAGAAAAATGACAAAAAAGCAATAATTGTTCGTTTCATATTTGTTAGAAGTTATATTTCAATACTCTATTTCAATGAAGGCATCTGATCACGCGTGACCACCAAACTGTTCGACATAATGGTTTTCCAATAGGCAGCTCCATTTTGGGTGTCGCTGGTGGTGTAATCGCCATACCAAGGCATAAACCAAGACCACATATCCCCGTTGGCATACATCAAGTTTGGATTTGGAATTCCCCCACATTCCGACAAGGTTATCATTTTTTTATTCGTGATGCCAAGCACCTTATTGAACGTAGCGGATTGTGAAGCATGCACATCGCTGCTTGGGTAAATGTCGCACCCCACGATATCGACATAATCGTCGCCAGGGTAAAAATCACTGTCGGCGGTTTCGGTAGTCCACACCCAGATCAAATTGTTCAGCCCTTTTCCTTGAAAATAGTCGAACATATATTTCCACAGCTTCTTGTAGGCGTCAGCCCCATCATTCCCCCACCAAAACCAGGCTGTGCCTCCCGTATATTGATAAATGTTGCCCGAAGCTTCATGCAGAGGACGCCAGATAACGGGGATGTCGGCATTTTTTAGCAACAATAAATAAGCGGATATTTTTTCCAAATCGGCCTTCACCACAGTGTTTTCCCATGTGCCGTCAACCGTTGCATTCGATGCTTTAAACTGGGTATCCACGCCAAAAGTATAGTCTGTGGAACCTTCGCTTTTGGGCACGTTCCAATGCCACATGGCCGCCACCAAACCGTTGTTGTTCCACCAATTTTGCAGGATGGAGATGTCGGAATAGTCGATCCAGTTGGCCGGAGAATACATCAAGTGGAGATAATCGATGCAGGTCAATGCAGGCCATTTTCCTGTTTGGTCATACACCCATTGCGCCTCTTCGATGTTGTAGTTGACATTGGCCATCGTTCCCGAAATCATTTTGTTTCCAAAATTTTCCTTCAAGAAATCATACACCTTTGCTGCTTGAGATGATGGGCTTGGGGTGCAAAGGCTGGAAGCGATCGAAAAACCCGAAGCATTAAATCCGGAAGTGCCTAAAGCTGTGGTAAAGCTGAAGCTATAAGTTGCCGCCACATTTCCGGCAGCATCTTCCACAGATGGAGATGCCACAGTGACAGCATAGGAAGTATTGGCTTCAAGCGTAAAACTGAATGACAAAACATTTCCAGATGCTTTGGGTGCCACTTTTGTGCCGTTGATAGTCACATAAGATGGCGACAATACCGAAATAGGCTCGTCGTATGTGATTGATATAGTTGTTGTGCCAGCCACAGTGCTTTCAGAAGAGGCTGCAGGCGAAGTGGAACTTACCTGTGGCGCTGTTTCGTCGGTGACGCTATTGTCGTCTCCCGATCCGGAACAAGCCGTGCTAAGAAATACAAGAAAAGCCAAATATAGAACCTTAACCTGAGTCAATCGCATGGTGGTGTAAATTAATCAGTAAATCAGGACGGCGGCACATTTATGCCGCCGCAATGACTTGCTATTGATTTTAAAATGTCTTTTTCTCTATACGGAAGTTGGCAAAATTGTGCTGCACGCTCCAATCACTGTTGGGCTGAAGAATGAAGTAGAAATTAGTCCAACCTAATGAAAGACCAGCATTTGCCACAGATGTTAGTGGAATTTGGATCGTCTTCCATTTTCCATACGTGTTGTAACTTGACTCGGAAGAAGGATTCCATGCATACGACGTAGGGCTGTTCAACTGGAAAAGGTATCCAAAACTGCCAGAATCATAAAAAGGATAACTTGTCGCTGAATTAACCTCAAATTTGAAATAATAATTGCCCGGATTCGCTACCGCATCGGCATTGGAGAGATTAAATCCACCACATGGCAGGTTGTTCCACGACCAGGCGCTGTAACTTCCCGTCACACGGACATAAGAACCATACAGGGCTTCCGGCTGGCCAGTACCTGTGCCATCCACGATATTACTTGTTCCTGCCCACAATCCATATTGGCTGTAATTGGCCAAGTCCGGCCAAATCAATGTTTGAGTCTGGCGATATGGAAGATTCGTGGTCATGGTAGTTCCCGTTTTATCCGTATAGGTAAATGCAATGACTGAATTATCGGCGGCATCCGAAGGTATGATCACCGACATATAATCCTCGGTCAAAGAATCCACGGCCACGGCCTTTCCATCCATCGTGACGGTTGCTGTTCCAGAGCCATCGGTGGTGAAACCGTATAAGTCGAAGAAATCGCCTTTCACCTGCACCGTATCCCCGGGCATTGCGAATTCGTTGGCCAAGCCGGTTATTTCTACATCCGGCACATTCACCGTGAAATCATATGTCACTTCGCCTAATTCTGTCGTATATACCAACTTGTTTGTAATCTCTCCGGGTACTACACGAGGAATCGGGAAATAGGAATCTTTTGCTTTTGCATAAACCGTATTTAGAGGCACCTCCACGTCGTTGAGCAAAATCTTTTTCACATTGCTCAAGTTGGTTCCAGTAACATGGATCATGTCTTTCAAGTCTCCTTCTGTGATAGGAGTGGTCAAGGCGGTATCTCCCACTTCATAAATGTATGTGATCGTGGGAACTCCGGTCGAAGTCATCCCGTCATCGTAGCCATCGTTGTAAGTCACGATCTCTTGGCAGGAAGCCAAGCCGACAAGCATCATCAAAAGCAAAGCCCCTGTTTTTATATCATATAGTTTCATAATATGCTTTTTTTGGATTAAAATTATTGTCGTTAGTTCCAACCAGGGTTGTTCGTCGTAATCGAAGAATTCGCATTGACTTCATCGGTTGGCAATGGATACAAAAGGTGCTTGGATGTACGAGTTTTGTAAACACCCGATTCGTCATATCCTCCGATGGCGTTCATCGCCTGCAGGTAAATACCCCAGCGCAATAAATCCCAACGGCGGTCACCTTCGCAAGCCAATTCTTTGGCACGTTCTTCAAAAATGGCAGAACGGATGGCCAGCTGAGTTGTCAATGCCCCATCACCAGTTGTTGTTGCCAAAGTGGCATTGGCTCTTGCCCTTATCAAGTTAAGCGCAGTAATTGCATCACCTGAATTACCCAGTTCGTTTTGAGCTTCTGCATAAACCAGAACTACATCTGCATAGCGCAAGAAAGGCCAAGGAGCATCCTGATCTTTGGTGGTGTTGTCGGTCACATCGGCATATTTGGTGGTGAAAGCCAGACATTCGTAACCAAGATTATATCCATAACTAAGACCGTCATTGTATGGGGATACAGGATCGGCAACTTTATTGCCACTTGCATCGTAACCGGTAGCCTTCAACGTGTATTCAGCATTATTCGGGTAATAGAAGCCTCCGTTGTATGATGCTTGGTATTCATTTACCCAGCGGTGCTGGACGCCGTCCACAATGCGGTAGTCATCCGAGTCGAACAAGGCATACCAATGATAGCGATTCCCTAGCCAATGGCCTGTTGTAATCCTACTGGAAGAATTATAGACTCCATTGTAATACAAACCTACCCCCATGTGATAGTCGCTGTTTCCAGAAACAGTTTCAATGGAAAACATAAATTCTGATGCGTAGCGGTAAGATTTATTCCATAAATTACTATACGAGAGCAAAGAATAACTGCCATAATCTCCATCCATCACTGCCTTTGCCCATTTGGCGGCATTCGTATAACATGCTTGTGTATCAAAAGATTCATAGCCTTCCACCACATCTTTGGTGAATGTCTTTGAAACAGGTAATGTCAGAGTGACCTCATCTCCGTTGGTAGAAGTTGCCGTCCCCGTGCGCACTGTCATTTGGGCATTACTCAGGGAACCCGAGGCCATGGTGGCATATACTTTAGCCAAAAGGCCGGCAGCGGTTCCCGCAGAGACGTGGCCTTTCTGGTATGCCGAGTTGTCTATGGTGTACATTAAGGATGCAGCCTCCTCAAGCAAAGAGATGATTTCCGCATACACATTTGGGATGGATTCGCGCGGCAAGTTCATATCTTCACCGTCAGTGACAGCTTTTAGAGGAAGAGGTATTTCGCCATAAGCCCTGGTCAGGAGAAAGAAGGCAAAGGCTTTTTGAAAGTACAATTCTCCAAGTGCGTTGTTCTTGTAACTTTCTGTGGCATTAGTCATCGCTGAAATGTACTTGATAGCGAAGTTACTCCGTTCAATCAGCTGATACAGGTTTTCCCACATGACATCACATTCAGAGGCCGTATTTTGGAAATTCCCTGCTCCTAGATACGCCATTGCCCAGTCGGGGCCTGATGTATAATCGTTATCCTTTTCCAGCACCAACGGAAACTGATCGTATAGAAAAGCAGTATTCAACCACTTGTTATACACACCTGTCACCCAGACATCAACGGCATCGTCCGAATCACCGACATCATCGGGGCCGATGCTACTTTCGGGCTTTTCTTTTAAAAAATCATTGCAGGAAGTAAACGACACAACACTTACCATCAGGACTGCAACTGCGATATATATTTTTACGTATTTCATAGTTATCAACAATATTAGATTATTAGAAATCGACTCTCAACCCGAAAGAAAAGGTACGGGAACTCGGATAGGAATAGATATCTACCCCTTTGCGGGTAGCATCTGAACCAAAAGCATTTACATCGGGGTCAAACCAGCTATAATTGGTAATCGTAAAGAGATTCGTCGCAGTCATGCTCAAATTGACCGCATCAATTCCCTTAATGAAGTTCTTCGGTTTCCAAGTGTATCCCATGTTCAACGATTTCAACTTGAGGTAAGATCCATCTTCCACATAGCGGTTTGAGACAAGCATCGTGCGGTCATAAGAGGCTATCGCTTTCGGCCATTTGGCATTTTCGGCATTTGCCTCTGTGAAGCGGCTATTGTATATGAACTCAGGGATATTGCCGATATTGGCCACTTGCATGTCTAGCAAGTTCCCATTGAAAATGTCATTTCCCTGGCTTCCCTGGAGCAAGAAACTTAGCGTAAAGTTTTTGAATGAGAAACTGTTCGTAATCCCATAGATAAAATCAGGGTTTGTGTTGCCAATAATTGTCTGGTCGGCTGTTGTAATTGCACCATCATCGTTCAAATCACGATACTTTATTTCTCCAACTTTGGCTTTAACAGTTGCCTCAGTTGAATTTGCATATTGCTTGTCGGCTCTAACTTCAGCCTCATTCTTGTATAAGCCATCTTCCACATAGCCATAGATTGATGTCATAGGATAACCATTCCGTTGAATAAACACGCTACCGGCACTATACCAAAGCGATGCGGCAAATTTGTCTGAATCCAATCCTTCTATTTTATTCGTGTTGAAAGAGATGTTTGCCGACACATTCCATGTGAAAGATTTATTCTGCACGACGGCAAAATTCCCAGTGAACTCCCAGCCTTGATTTACGACTGCTCCTCTATTGGTCATTATGGTAGAAAATCCATTTGATGGTGCGATCAATGCTTCCTGAAGAAGATCGTCCGTCTTTTTGCGATAATAATCTGCAGTCAAACTAAACCGGTTGTCAAGAAATCCGAAATCAATGCCGGCATTTATTTGACGTGTAGTCTCCCAACGCACATCCGGAGAAACCGGCCCTCTGGAAGCTATTTCAGCAGAACCACTTGCCAATGTCCCGCCAAATACATAATTGGAAGGTTCCAGCAACTGAATTGTCCGGTAAATTGAAATACCTTGGTTACCTGTTTCACCGTAACTTGTTCGCAGTTTCAAATTGCTAAATATATTAAGATTCTTGATAAAAGTCTCTTCAGAAGCTCTCCAGCCAAACGCCCCAGAAAGAAAGTTAGCCCATTTATGGTTATCCGAGAACCTGCTGGAACCATCCCTACGGATGGATGTCGTGAAGATATATTTGTCCTTTAATACATAATTGACACGTCCCAATAAAGAAACAAGAGCCTGCTTGGAAGTCCCGCTTTTAGGAGTCAAAACTGTTGTTCCGCGGCTCAAATCCTTATACGTTGTGTAATCGTCAGGAAACCCTGTCACCGTGATCGAGTTCCATGATCCTTTTCCATTTTCCGCAGTGAACCCGAATACAGCATTGAGGCTGTGAATCCCGAAGGTTTTTTCAAAGCTCAACAATGATTCGGCAGTTAGATGCTCCCAGTCGGAATAACTTTGACCTGCTTTTCCATTAATATTTGAGGTCGATGAACCTTCTTGAGTACGACGCCCATAATAGGTACCACGGTTGTTGCTATTGTAGGAGAGGCCAAGATTTTGTCTAAACTTCAGGAATGGGAATAACTTGATCTCTGCATAAGAAGAATTAAATACACTGATCGACTTTAGTTCATCCACAGCAGAGCTTACATAAGCATACGGATTGGCAGCCAACCAGCTTAAGTTGGCTTCTGTATTCGTGTCCATACTAGGGCCATATGTCGGAGGAAACAACAATGCAGAACGCATTATCCCGTAATCATAAGCATTTGTCTTCGTAAAGTTGGTCAACG
Source organism: Bacteroidales bacterium UBA1309 (assembly GCA_002307185.1). Taxonomy (GTDB): domain Bacteria; phylum Bacteroidota; class Bacteroidia; order Bacteroidales; family Dysgonomonadaceae; genus UBA1309. The sequence goes on along the minus strand of DBTT01000038.1, from coordinate 106,491 downwards.
TATGTGTGTAGCTCGTGTTCAACCCTATCTCCAACCAATTGGTAACATGACGTCCAATGTTTGCCCGCAAGCTATAACGTGTAAAACCTGTGTTTTTTATAATACCTTCTTGATCCAAGTAGTTTCCCGAATATGCATGCCATCCTTTATCCGATCCCCCATTAACACTCAGGTTATATTCTTGGGAAAAACCTTTCTGATATATCAAATCTTGCCAATCAGCTTTGTCCACAATCGTGGAATTACCATATTGATCGGTGTAAGTCCCCGTATTGCTATAATCTGATGGAGCAGGCATATAAGTACCAGAATTAGTAAGAACTGCCCCCGTATTCGTGTCATAAGTATAGTTCCATACTCCAGGGTACGGCAAGGAGGTATAGGTCTTGCCAGAATAATTGTAGCTGTTGATTGTTTCTTCATTGATGTAATTGGCATAAGTCTCCGCATCCAACATCTTCACTTTCTTGCCCACAGAAGACACGGAAAAGTTGGATGAAAACTGTACTTTGTCTTTTCCGACTTCTCCCCGTTTGGTGGTGATGAGTATCACGCCGTTGGCTCCACGTGAGCCATAGATGGCGGTAGCCGAGGCATCTTTCAATACTTCAATCGATTGGATATCGTGCGGATTAATAAAAGACAATGGATTATTCGTCTGATTATTATTCTCATTGGCATCACTCGTTGGCATTGTTGCCACATCAAAAGGTATGCCATCGACAACATATAAAGGTTGAGTGCCTGTTGTGATGGAGTTGGCTCCACGCACGGTGATACTCAATCCGGCTCCTGGAGCACCATCGTTTTGATTGATAGTCACACCCGCCATTTTGCCTTGCAGTCCTTGCCCAAAATCCGAAGGATTGCCTTTCATCAAGTCTTCGGCTTTGATTTGCCCGACTGCACCTGAAAGATCTCGTTTCTTCATGGTGCCATAACCAACCACCACTACCTCGTTCAGCACGGAATTGTTTTCGTTCAGAGCAACATCAATCCTTGTGCGCGAGTCCACTTTCACGGATTTGGTTTCCATGCCCAGATATGAGAAAGTAAGAGTTTCCCCTTTCTTTGCAGAGATAATATATCGCCCGTTGAGATCGGTGGCCGTTCCCTTTTTCGAAGAGCTAAGCACTGTAGCGCCAATAATAGGGGAACCGTCTGAAGCATCTGTGACAACACCAGTGATTTGCACTTCTTGTGCAAGCATCAAGCTGGGAGGTATCGCACAGAATAAGAGTAAGATAAAAAATAATCTTTTCATAGTTTAAGATTAACCGTTATTATTAATTAGGACTTCACAATTAAACAGAATTTCACTATGTCAAAAATAGTATCTTACATTGGCATATACTGACACTATTTTACCTTTAAGTGACACTTTTTAGTTATAATATAAAATTCTGTTTTATAGCAAATTAATAAATGTAATTTCATACACTAATCCGACATTAAATAAAAAAATAATACTTTTTTGACACACCAAGAAGAGATGTGTGATGAAAAAACAATTAAAAAATTATTGCAATACGGTTATATTGCGGGAAGAATTGAGAAGAGCGAAACAGTTGTAGGAGAGAAAATCCACAAACAACTTTTGCCGTTCACAACCCTGAAAATGAAGCAGCGATTCCGCCCTGCAGATGGTATTCCACCACAGAATTAGATCAATAGCCGGAAGATAAACGCATGTATGGGAAAAAAGGATGGTTACCTATTAAATAAGCACCTTTACCTTCTTGTAGTTGTCACGGAAATCCTTTGGAGAACACCCCTTCTTGTGCTTGAAAATCCGGTTAAAATTGGAAACATTGTTGAAGCCGCTTTCGTAGCATATTTCAGAAACCGACCGCGAAGAGTCAACCAAAAGCCGGGTGGCATGCCCCAACCGGATATCGATGATATAATCAGAAAGGTTGCGCCCGGTATGGAGCTTGAAGAAACGGCTGAAGGCGGTAGGACTCATGCTCACAAGTTCGGAGAGCGTATTCAGGCGAATGGCTTCCAAATAATGCGCATCTATATACTGCTGAACACGCTGAATGCGACGGCTATCGGACAGCACTTTGACTTTCGCGAATGACGAGCTGGACAACATGCGGGCTTCATCGGCATGCAAAGAAAGTTCGTAAAGTATTGTCATAAATTTAATGACCGCAAAAAAGCCCTGTTTCTCTTCGGAGAGTGTATCTAACATCGGATATACCCGAAGAATGCCTTGCATGGGGAAACACAATCCGCGCTGGGCCTTTTCCAACATCTTGCGGATAGAGTCGAACTGGTTTTTGTGCAGGAAATTGGAAAAAAACAAATCAGGCGAAAATTGGATCGTGATTTCCCTGATGTCCTTCGATATACATTCGTTCTGCTTCCACACGTGCTCCAGGTCTTTGCTGGTGAGCAGCACCAAATCATAGTCGCCAATGATTTCATTTGAATCTCCAACAATTCGCTGAACGCCCGGCGCACATTCCACAAAATTCAATTCATACTCGGCATGCTGATGCAATGGATAGGTAAATTCTGTCTTGCGCCTGTCGGCAATATAGAAACAGTCTTTGTCTGACAAAGGAGTGACCTCAGATAAAGTAATTCTTTCAGCTTTCATGGGATCAAGTCTTAGATAATGTGGTTAGATAAATTTTCTAATGGCAAAAATAGCTAAAAAACATCAGGCAAATATCCTTTGCCTGCACTATTTTAAATTGCCGACAAACTCTGTACTTATTGTAAGAATAACCAGTTTAATACAAAACCAGAAATTACATTCTTTGATTTTTTTTATATTTTTGTGTTTGATTAGATCACAGTGCATAAATCCATTCCCTTTAGATGAATCCATTCTTCTCCGTAATAATACCTCTCTACAACAAAGAAAAATATATTAGAGAAACGCTGAATAGTGTTTTTTTTCAACATTTCTCTGATTATGAGGTCATAGTCATCAATGATGGATCTAAAGACGGTGGAGGAAATATCGTCCGAGAACTAGCCGATCCAAGAATTCGTTACTATGAAACCGAAAACAGAGGAGTTTCATCTGCACGAAATTTGGGAATATCGCTTGCAAAGGGAAAATTCATTGCTTTCTTGGATGCCGACGATTATTGGTATCCCCATTTTCTGGAAGAAATATACACGCATATCTGCCGTTTCCCGGAACAAAAGGTCTTTAGCACCGCCATCGAGTTTGAATACAAGGGCAAAGTGTCGAAGGCGAAATATTCTGTCGAAGGAACGTCCGATCACGAAATTGTTGACTTCTTCGAAGCAAGCTACCACGAAGCCGTATTGTTTACATCGGCCTCCGTCTTTGAAAACACGGTGTTCGCCCATGCAGGAGTATTTGACCCGCTTATCAAAAGTGGGCAAGACACCGACCTGTGGATTCGTATTGGACTGAAATACAAAATTCTATTCATTTGGAGAATTTCAGTGAGATACATCTATGATTCGAATAGCCTTTCCCGAAACATTTCCAATTTGCGGGAGAAAGCCGACTATTCGAAGTATTTAGAATTCGAATCGAAAAATAAAGCTCTGAAGAAATACATTGATTACAACCGTTTTTCCCTAGCGATAAAGAGCAAATTGCACAACGACAGAAGCAGCTTCAATTATTTCTTGGAAAACATTGATTTGAAGAGCCTCCCTTGGAAAAAAAGAATCCTGCTTTTTTTACCGGCAAGAATATTGCAAACTTTGGTGCGGCTGAAAAACAAGCTGATGAAAATGGGATTAACGCATTCCGTTTTTGTTGAATAGCAAAGCCGCTTCTCTAGCACAAAATCCGCTTCCATGCCTCCTCTATATTTTCCGGCGAAAGATGCTGAACACTCTCCCGCGCATTTTGTTTGCATTTCACATAAAGATTTTCATCCTCAACCATCCGTTTCATGGCCAAGGCTAGCTTATGCGGATTGAAGTTCTCAACCAATAAACCGTTGACCTCATTCACTATTATCTCGTTGGGCCCGGTTTGGCAATCGACAGAGACAACTGGCGTGCCAACAGACAAAGATTCAATAAGCACCATTGGAAACCCCTCATGCCTGCTTGTGAGTGCCAAAAACAGCGCATTTTTCAAATAGTGATAAACATTCTGTGAAAAAGGATGCATCAAGACCCGACCGCCCAAGCCGGAATCAGATATATAATTATTTATCAAATATTTATCTGGCCCATCACCAACAATCAGCAAAGCAATATCGTAGGTGTGGATGTTAGACAATTTGTAGGCTTCGATCAACAATTTTAGATTCTTCGCTTTGTCTTCAATACGTCCAAGGTAAAGGATATATTTGCGAGGAATAGCTTCGGAAAGGAAAAAGCCGCTGTCCGGATAGATTTCTCTCATCGGATTGTAGATTCTGACAGCTCCTTCGTAATGAAAGCGATTTTCGATATGTGTTTTTATTCCCTCAGAAACACAAACAATGCCATGGCAATTCTTCAAAATCAAATTGGATATAAAAGAATGGGAAGTCAAGTAATTCTCAATCTTAAAGTTGTGTATCATATACACTTTCTTTGTCCTGTGATAAAAATAGAACAAATAAACCATTTCCACCAATGGATCTCTACGGCAACGGGCGTCAATAATAAAATCGAATTTATTCTGCCTTATGTAGTCCTTCAATCGGAGCAATCTACTCCACCGAGACAACAGCGTTTCTTTTTGGTGTTTCAGAAGTCCCAGGTTCAGCAATTTTCCTTTGTATCCATAATCAATTGCATCTGTCAGCAAAACAAGATGCACATCATAACCGGCATCAGATAGCATCTTCGACAACAATGCGGTAGAACGCTCCAATCCTCCTTTCGCCAAAGAGATGGCCACTATACACACTTTGGTTGGAATCGATTTCATAGCAATTACGATTTGGCATGCCAAAAATAGAGAACAAATTAGAAAGAGAAAGCCCCCGACAGAAACTAAAAAGATTAGCGATTGACGAAGTACAAGAGTATTGCTACTGATGGGATAGCAAATAGGGTGCTATCAAACCGATCAAGTATCCCACCGTGTCCAGGAATCATATTGCCGGAATCTTTCACCCCAAGCGTCCTTTTGATCAGAGATTCAAACAAGTCGCCCAAGGTGCCTGAAAGTACCACGACAACGGATAAGGCAACCCAAATGGATAGGCTTGTTTGGGGAAAGAAGTAATGGAAGGCAAACGACGACAAAACCGAAAAAAACAACCCACCCGAAAATCCCTCCCACGATTTTTTAGGAGAAATGCGCTCAAACAAACGATGCTTGCCCAGAAGCATTCCGGTGATGTACGCAAAGGAATCATTCAGCCAGATGAAGACAAAAAGAGCCAGGAAATATTCGTAATGAAAACCGAAGTCTGAAAACACCAAACGTGTGCTTAAAGACAGAGGCACTGCAATATAAATTATTCCAAAAAGCGAATAAGCAATTGATTGTATCGGATCTCGCCTTTTGAGATATAGTTCACTGATAAAAAGTGCTAAAATATAGATTAGAAATCCAACAAAACCATAAGTGAATCCATTGGAAGAAAACAGAACACAGGCCAAAAACAATAGTAATCCGCCAGCAATGTTTAAAGGCTTAGACACCTCCACGCTGCTATTGGCTTCTATCAGAGTGTAATATTCATACAATGCCAACATAGTGATAAAGCCAAAAATGACCGAAAAGAAAGTGCTGTTAATCAGGACTCCTGACAACAACACTATCACATACAATGCACCAAAGACGGCTCTTGTCAAAAAATTATTAAGTTTCAACAGGATATATTTTTCAGATTACAACTTTTCATCTTAATGGGAAACATGGCCTGACAAGGTGTCATTACCAGCCACAACCGCAGCGGGTTTCTCAAGCTCCGCTTTGCCTTCCGCTTCTATCATCAATTCATCTGATCGGGAAGCCCATTCACGTAGCCCAAAGATTGCTTTCAAGTCGTCAGAATAGATCACTTCTTTCTCAAGCAACAACTTAGCCAAGGCTGCATGTCCTTCTTGATATTTCACCAAAAGCTCTTTTGCTCGTGCATATTGGGATGACACTATTTCACGAACCTCCTTGTCTATTTGCAAAGCTGTTTCATCGCTGTAAGGTTTAGTGAACCCATAATCTTGCCCAGACGAATCGTAATAAGAGATATTTGGCAAGCTATCACCCATTCCATAGTAGGCAACCATGGCGTAAATAAGCTTAGTGGTCCGTTCCAAATCATTCGCTGCACCCGAAGAGATCCGTCCTAAGAAAATATCTTCAGCAGCGCGTCCACCGAGCAAAGCACAAATCTTATCCAAGAGTTGCGGCTTGGTTTCTATTTGTCTTTCTTCGGGCAAATACCAAGCCGCACCCAAAGCTTTTCCGCGAGGAACAATGGTCACCTTCACCAACGGGTCGGCATATTGCAAAAACCAACTCAGCGTGGCATGACCTGCTTCATGAATAGCAATCGATCGGCGTTCTTCATAAGTGGTGACTTTATTCTTCTTTTCAAGACCTCCGATTATGCGGTCAACCGCATTCAGGAAGTCGTCTTTCTGTACTATTTTTTTCCCTTTGCGGGCTGCTATCAAGGCCGATTCGTTACATACATTGGCAATATCTGCACCCGAAAATCCAGGGGTTTGACGAGAGAGAAATTCGATGTCCACAGAGTCGTCAATCTTCACCGAACGCAAATGCACCTTGAACACCTCCTTTCGATCGTTCAAATCGGGAAGATCCACATATATTTGACGGTCGAAACGCCCAGCACGAAGCAAGGCTTTGTCAAGAATGTCAGCACGGTTGGTTGCTGCAAGAATAATCACACCGCTATTTGTTCCGAAACCATCCATCTCCGTAAGTAACTGATTCAGCGTATTTTCGCGTTCATCATTGGATCCCATATTCGGATTCTTTCCACGGGCGCGTCCGATGGCATCTATCTCGTCAATAAATATGATACAAGGAGCCTTGTCTTTCGCCTGACGGAACAAGTCACGGACACGGGAAGCTCCAACTCCAACAAACATCTCCACGAAATCAGAACCAGACATCGAAAAGAAAGGAACATCGGCTTCTCCAGCAACTGCCTTGGCCAAGAGGGTTTTCCCTGTCCCAGGAGGGCCAACAAGAAGAGCACCCTTTGGAATTTTCCCACCCAGATCAGTATAACGGCTTGGATTCTTCAAAAATTCTACAATTTCCTCAATCTCTTCCTTAGCCTCCGACAATCCTGCCACATCCTTGAATGTAACCTTCAGGTCTGCTCCTTTGTCATACAATTGGGCTTTGGATTTTCCAACACTAAAGACATTGCCTCCACCTCCGGCGCCACCTCCCGACATTCTCCGGATAATAAATATCCATATAAATATGAGCAAAGCAAATGGTAACAGGCTAATCAAGACATCCCAAAGGTCTGAACCGGGATCATAATTCACCTTGATGTTTTTCTTCAGATCTGGGGGCAAATTGTTATAAAACTTGTCAAATCCATCGGCCGAAGGAATGTTCACGATAATCAGGGGATTCTTCACCATTTTACCGTTTTGTTCCTTGAAGACGTTTTGCACGGAATCAGGTCTTACAGTAGCCTCCAACATGGTCTTTTTGTTATAAACCGTTACTTTATCGACCCAATTGCTACCAACATATTTCTCAAAATCAGACCAACTGACATTCTTACTGGCTCCGTCTCCAAAGAGAAAATACATTCCGATAAGCGATAAAACGACAACGGAATAAAACCAATAGTTAAGGGGCATTCTTGACCCTTTTCCTCCGGAATTCGACGGTTTTTTATTATTTTCCATAATTTATATCTACAAATACTTTTACCACACGCTGCTGAGCATGCAGTCCTATTTTTTATTAAAACAAACAAGCTTGAAATATGTTGTCCATGCAAGCCATGAGGCAACTAATCCAAATCCGGTATTGTTTCGATTTTGGCATCAGCCCAAAGGTGCTCAATGTCATAAAACTCACGGAGTTCTGGAATAAAAACGTGTACAATTATCGTGCCATAATCGATCCCGACCCAACGAGATTCACGTAATCCATCAGTGGAAATAGGTTTTTCTTTTGTGCTTTTTCTCACTTCTTCCACAATTTCATTGGCTATGGCTTCCACTTGAGTGGGAGTATTGCCTTGACAAACCACAAAACGCTGACAAATGGCACCGGGGAATTCCGAGATATCTACAATCACAATATTTTTCGCTTTCTTTTCTTGAGAAGCTTTTACAATGTTGTTGATTAAAATGGTTGTTTCACTCATTCGTTTTTTATTGAGTATTTTAATGTGCAAATATAAGGTATTAATTTCAAACCTTAACAAAGAGATGCTGACAACAAAAAATATATTTACTTAAAGGCGATAAATTCAATAGGAAAAATGAAACAGGAAACCAGTTTGTTTTATCCGAAATTGTTTGCAAAATCAAAAAAACGTTTTACATTTGCACTCGCTTAGCGAAAAAGCAATATTTTGACTTGCGAAAATAGCTCAGTTGGTAGAGCACGACCTTGCCAAGGTCGGGGTCGCGGGTTCGAGTCCCGTTTTTCGCTCTGGTCTGCCCGGATGGTGGAATGGTAGACACGCAAGACTTAAAATCTTGTGGCCATTATGGCCGTGCGGGTTCAAGTCCCGCTCCGGGTACATAAAGAAATACTCTAAATTAAATATTTAGAGTATTTTTTTATAAGCGGCAAACAGAACATATCTTCAGGGATTAACCCATATTTTAGCAAAAATAATAGATCCTATGAAGAAAAATAATATCCGCTCATTCCAATTACTCTATCCTCGTTTGGCACTCTGGCATTCGGTATTGAGCTTAAAACGAGGCATTCACTATGAATCGAAATCAGGAATCAAATAAATCAACCGTCATAGTCCTGTGCGCTGACGCAGGGATATCAAATGGAAACCTCCTATAAATATCCCGGATAGCCAAAAACACAATTCTTAATTCGAACTCACATTATTTTCAATAAATTTCCATATCGAATTAGAATGCATATCCAATAGAAAGGTTGCTTTCATAATATTTTACAAAGCAGCCCTTATCGTGGCTGACAGATACATTGTCAAAACAGCATCAAGAGAAAGCAAAAACAATCATAAGGTTTTGAAAAAAATAGGCCTCCACCATTTCAGTGAAGACCCGCTAATATAAAAGGCTCTTTAGATTTTACATATTCATCCCCCCGCACACGTTGATAACTTGCCCGGTGACATAAGTTGACAAATCAGAAGCTAGGAAAACAGCCACCTTCGCCACATCTTCCGATTCGCCGATGCGACGCAAAGGGATTTGTTCGGCCCATTTCTTCTTGATTTCATCCGACAGCACACCTGTCATATCTGTGGCGATGAATCCGGGGGCAATCACATTGGCACGGATGCCTCTCGAACCAACTTCCTTAGCAATCGATTTGGTGAAGCCAATCATTCCGGCCTTAGATGCCGCATAATTTGCCTGTCCCGCATTTCCAGAAACACCTACCACTGAACTCATATTGATAATGTTTCCACTTTTCTGCTTCATGAATATGGGCGTGATAGCATGGGTGAGATTGAACGCCGATTTCAGGTTGATGTTGATCACCGTATCCCATTGCTCTTCAGTCATGCGCATCAGGAGGCCATCACGGGTGATTCCGGCATTATTGATCAGAATATCGATTTGTCCGAAATCCTTCAACACTTCTTGCACCAATTGATGCGATTCTTCAAAACTCGCCGCATTGGATGCGTAAGCTTTGGCTTTGCCCCCGAATGCGGACAACTCTTTTTCTGTGTCCAACGCATTTTGCGACAAAGAAGTGCAAGTGAAAGCAATGTTTGCTCCTTCTTCTGCAAATTTGATTGCCACCGCTTTTCCGATCCCTCGGCTTGCTCCGGTGATGATGGCGGTTTTACCTTCTAACAATTTCATATATAGCTGTTTGATAATGTATTTCTTAGAGAATCTAAATTGGCGTTTATCTTGGGGTTTATAACACGTCTTCCGGCTTGGTCTTTTTCTTGATTCCTTCAAGAATCAGGTAGGCAATATTTTCCCTCTTTGGGCCAGTCAAGATACGGCTTGAGCGGATATGGCCGCGGATATAAGGCACTTCAAGCCCTTTCAGGGCATGGTGGAGTATCTCTGATGTGAGCTGGACATCTGGCATTTCAAAAGTGCCCTCGCTGATACCCTGTTCCAGTATCTGCTTGATAATTTGTATCTCTTTCCTATCGAAACTTTTCCGCACGTTTTGGACCCGCCAGATGTCACGGAAAAAATAGGCTTTCAATGTTCCATTCCGCACCACAACCTTTTTGACGGCATCAAAGCGTGTGTAGAAAAAGAGCAATAGCTTCTCGTCGGCGGGCATCTTTTTGGCCACCACATCCTGAAGAGCTTCTATCATACCCTCAATTTCTGTTTCCACCACAGCCTGATATACCTCCGACTTGTTGTTGAAATAGGTATAAAGCGTCCGTCTTCCTTTTTGAGAAGCTTGGGCAATGTCGTTCATCGTAGTGTTTTCCACACCCATCCGAGCAAACAATTTTCTCGCCACATCAATCAACATATTTCGAGTCTTAGCAATAGCCATAGCTGCTTTTTTTGCACATATTGTAGTTATATGTGCAAAGTTAAAAGTTTTTTTTGAATCTAGAGAGGATGGAAAGGGTTTTTTGAAACAAAATGGCAGCTGACAGCTCAATTTATTCGATTTGATTTCTTCTGTTGTTTGATACAAATCTACAAACAAAACCCTCCTCGACCTCTCGTCGTGAAGGGTTTAATGATCAACTAAAAAAAACTATCAATAGAAATGATTATTAAAAACTGAGTATAGCGTTTGATTTTTTTCGTTTTGAGCAGGTTTTGCAATAGCGGTGGCACTGTTCGCTTACACTATATCCCAAAAGAACCCCGAGCATAAAGTCTTCCTCTGGAGTGAGCTCGTTCAGCGGCTTATTGAGACACAAATGCTTGGCAACGACAAGGCATTCTTCTTTACCAAAAAACACATTGATATTCCCATTTTTCAGCTTTTGGATCATATAGCAAATGTTGTTCTTCTCCAACTTTTGTTTCACAAAATCTTCTTTGCCACTAGGGAGGGTGCAGAGAATCATATCACGAACCCCTTTTTTAAATTCATAGATGTGATGCTGAAATATTTGCATAACGCTTCAATTTTTAAAGTGATTGGAGGAAAACGGATTTTTATAGATCTTTTTTGATTTGATCTATCCAGAGAGAAATACGTTGGTCTGTTTTGCCGGATTCGTTGTCCTCATCCAGTAGTAACCCCACAAACTGTCCGTCAATTACCGACTCGGAGCTGTCGAAGGAATAGCCATCAGTCGAAACCTGACCAATTAATTTGGCATCCTTTTCCTTGACCACATCATAGATTTTGCCCAAAGCATCTCCAAACGTATCAGAGTAGGAAGAAGAATCTCCTGTGCCAAATAGAGCAACTTTCTTTCCTTGCAGATCTGCACCTCCTACTTCACGAATAAACGAATCCCAATCATCTTGCAGATCGCCTAATCCCCAAGTTGAACTTCCAAAAAGCACCAAGTCGTATGCCGAAAAATCAGCGCTCCCCGATGCGACATCGAACAATGCGACTGTGTGGTCGCTTAAAGCTTTGGCGATTTTTTTTGCTACAACTTTTGTGTTGCCGGTACTCGAACCGTAAAATATACCTATCTGTGCCATTCCGTTTTGAATTATGTTATTTAACAATACAAAGAAAGCGTATATTTAAAGAATCCGCAATACCGCAAAATGGGGGTTTTTAGGGTGCGTTTTAATTATTTATGGGGAATGAGATATTAAACCTGCACAAAATGCATCAAACAACTAGCTTGTAAATCATGGGCAGTCGTTTTTGCAGCCTTTTTCCGAGTAAATCTTTGGTGGTTTTAGATTTAGAAAGAACAAAAGCGGATTCCCATTCGAGAATCCGCTTTTGTAAAAATATCTTTATTAAATTTACGCTTCTGCCTTAGGAAGAACAGAAACATAAGACCTGTCATTTCTCTTTTTGATGAAAGTCACAACACCGTCTGCCAAAGCATACAATGTGTGGTCTTTTCCAATTCCGACATTCTCACCTGGATGATGAGTTGTTCCTCTTTGACGAACAAGGATGTTACCTGCTTTTGCGGCTTCACCTCCAAATATTTTAACGCCCAATCGTTTACTTTCCGATTCACGGCCGTTTTTCGAACTACCTACACCTTTCTTATGTGCCATTTCTCTTAAAATTTAACTGATTAAGCAATAATATCTTTTACTGTCACTTCTGTAAATTGTTGGCGGTGACCGTTCAACTTGCGATATCCTTTTCTGCGTTTTTTATGAAAAACGAGAACTTTATCTCCTTTGACGAAAGAACCAACTTCTGCCACCACCTTGGCGCCGTCAACAAACGGTGAACCTACCGTTACAGCTCCTTCGTTGTCAACAAGCAATACTTGCTCGAATTCAATTGTAGCACCATGTTCTGCTTGAATTTTGTGGACAAACAACCTTTGACCTTTTTCTACTTTGAATTGTTGCCCTTGAATATTTACAATTACGTACATCTGTGATTAAAAATTACAGGTTATGCGCCTGAGGCGAATCGTTTTCGGACGATTTCTTGTTAGCCTATTAGCAATCGAGGCGCAAAATTAATCATTATTTTTTACTCCACAAATTTTCCTGCATGAAATTGTTTGTAATTTTCTTATTTTCAGCATGAAATTTAGTAGGGGAGGAATAAAATGAAAATCTCGCGCTCGACCATATCGGCTTTGCCCAATTTCCGCCAATTTGCTCCAAAAATCCGCTACCAATACCGACTTTCGCTGGCTATGGAGTTAATTTTTCTAATATTCCACACCTTGCAGAAGCAAAAAAACAGAATTGAAATCTCTAGTTTCAATTACGAAGTAGTGAAATTGATTCCTCAAATCGCAACACATTATTGGGAATAATCTTATCTTTGTATCAACTTCTGAAAATAATGTAATGAAGAAAATTGGCTATATAATAAGTATTGGAGTTTTATTTTCGACCATCATGACTTCATGCCACACAAACGATAAAAAACTCGAAACCAATGCTTTGACTTTTGATTCCCTTAAGTTAACAAAGGTCTATTATCTTGATAATGATTCCACAAAACCCTCTTGCCACTTGAGTATCGCATTTATCTATCCTGCAAAGGGTTTGGCAGAGAAAGACTTAAAAATTCTTTGTTCAAATTTCATTTCTACAATGTTCGACCAGGCCTACGCCGACTCATTGCCAAACATAGCAGCCAAGTGCTATGCAAATGACTATGTAAGTTTGTACAAAGAAGATGCCAAGTCGTTCTACAACGATGACACAGACGATTCAGAGGACAACCAGAAGGATTATTATTCTTATTTCGAAACACTTATCAACAGGATAATTTTCAACAAGTACAATTTGCTGTCGTTTCAGGTGGAGCAAAAGAATTACAAAGGAGGAGCCAATTCTTTCACATCGTTCCGCAACTATGTGATAAATTTGAAAACGGGAGAGTTTTTGACTGAAGAATCCATTTATAATGCTGGTTATGAAAAAATGATACATACTCTATTAATCAACAAATTACTTCAACAAAACAATGCAAAAAACATTTCCGAGCTTGAAGAATTGGGATATTTCGGGATCGATGAAATCGCATCCAACCACAATTTCCTGATCGACGAAGATGGCATAACTTACATATTTAATAGAGGAGAGTCTTCGGCCTTGTCGCTCAATGAAATCCGGATTCATTTTTCATTCAATGAAATTGAATCAATCTTGAAGCCAAACTCACCCATTCAGCCCTTGCTAAAGGAATAATCATTTTGGTATGGACATTATTCTTAAATATTTTTCCGGTTTGACGGACAAACAAAAGGAGCAGTTTGCTGCACTTTATGATTTGTATGCCGATTGGAATTCGAAGATAAACGTTATTTCCCGCAAAGACATTGAGAACTTATACGAGAGGCATGTGCTTCATTCTCTTGGAATTGCAAAAGCGCATAACTTTAGGTCTGGCACAAGCTTTCTGGATGTCGGCACAGGCGGGGGTTTCCCTGGAATTCCGCTAGCCATTTTCTTCCCCGAATGCGAGTTTCTTCTCTTGGATAGCATAGGTAAAAAAATTAAAGTCGCCGCAGAAGTTGCTTCGGCACTTGGGCTTAGCAACGTGAGGTTTCGCCATGCTCGTGTGGAAGAAGAAAAAGGGAAATTTAATTTTGTCGTCAGCCGGGCAGTGATGCCGCTTGCTGATTTGGTGAAGCTGGTTCGAAAAAATATCTCTTCGGATCATAAAAACGCGACGCCCAACGGATTGATTTGCCTCAAAGGAGGAGAATTGGCTCACGAAGTGTTGCCATTCAAACAAGTTGCCGAGGTAACAGACCTCAGCGATTTTTTTGAAGAAGAGTTTTTCGAAACAAAAAAGGTGGTTTATGTGGCTTTGTAGTATATTTTAATTGATGTCGTACTTAAAATGCCTCTTATTCTTGCTATGCACCCTGTTCCTTTTGAATATATTCTTAAACAGCAGAAAGGCGGCACGTGTCCGTTTGCTATAACTTTCAAACGTGTCGTTTTCCAGATCATAATCCTTCCTCCAAGCATAATCAGGCGATATGTAGCAATAAGTTGATTGCGTGATATTTTCATTGAGGCTACTGTTTTCTTGCTCAATCAGTTGGTTTTTAAGTGGAGCAATGCATGTTATATTTCTTTTAAGAGCCTCTTCCCTTATTTTTGCTAAGATAACATCGTATTTATTGATGATTTCGGTGTGGTCGAAATTGGCATATGCCGTGTTTCCTTGCTTTACAATTGGCCTCATCTGGAGCGAATCAATATCTATGTGGCCAAAAACTTGAAAGAAATCTTTTAGCTCGTCAATGTTATCGGCGTTCATCGTGTAATTGATTCTCAATTTTAAATTATGCGTTTTCTTTGCTTCCGATATTATTTTCAGTGCAGAATGAAACTTTTCATAATTGGCATTGGCCATTAATTTCTCATAGGTTTGTTTATAAACGCCGTGCAATGAAATAGTTATTTCATCCAGCCCTGCGTGCAGGTAATCCTCAAGGAGTTCTGGATTTAATAAATTGGCATTCGTGGTGAGGGATATGTATGGAATTTGCTTTTGTTTTCCTAATTTTATGATAGAAGCCAAATCTTTATAAACAGTAGGTTCTGCTGCGCACCCTATTTGAAGTTTAAGCGCTCTGTGGAAAAACCCATTTGAAATCTTTTCAATTTGTTCCATGTTCAAGATTTTCCTCGTTAAGGCTTTCCTGTAACCATCATCACTGAAATGGCACATTTGGCAACGCAGATTGCACGCCAGGGCCGGATCCAGAAACACTCCAAGATACCTTCGGCGGAGAACATGAAAAGCAAAAATGCCTGCCAAATTAATGTATGGGTTATGGATTCGTTTAGATAATTTTAAAATTTTATAAATGTTCATTTTGAAAAATTGTGGTATTGCACGCAAAAATAGGAATAATATCCTAAACTTAAAACACTTCCATCTCTCGGAATGCTTAAAACCCAAATCATTTTTATTGATTGAGCTTTAACTTTTTATTCGTTTGTATGTTGTAGAATAATGATAATTTTGTGCAAAATTCTTTTTAAATGAAAATAAAGCAATTTGAATTCAATCCGGTTCGCGAAAACACCTACGTGGTGTATGACGAGACGAATGAATGTGTGATTATTGATGCCGGATGTTTTTATCCGGATGAAAAAATGGAGTTGCTCGAATTTATTTTGGACAATGACTTGGTTGTAAAACATTTATTGAACACCCATCTTCATTTTGACCACGTGTTTGGGAACGTTTTTATTGAGGAAAGACTGGGAATGTTGGCAGAGGCCAATACCAAAGACCTGTTTTTGCTTGATAAAATGTCTGAACAAATGAAAATGTTTGGCTTCCCCCACGAAACGGCAAAGCCTAAAATAGGAAAATATCTAAATGAAAACGATATAATTACATTTGGAAATCAAGAATTTGTAGTCCTTGAAGTTCCGGGTCATTCACCGGGTAGCGTGGTATTCTACAGTAGCCAGGGCCAATGTGCATTTGTTGGAGATGTTCTTTTCAGAGGTAGCATTGGACGCACCGACCTTGAAGGCGGCAATTTTGAACAGTTGATTGATGGAATTCAGAAAAAGCTTCTACCTCTACCATCCGATACCATCGTCTATTCGGGACACGGTCCTTCCACAACCATTGGCTATGAGCAAAGAAACAATCCATATCTGCGATAAATAGGATTTCTTTTAGATATTGGCACATAACATAGATTGTGGGGAATTTCGGTTTCCGACTAACCAACAGATTATAACTACTTTTATTTTTATGAAGACAGAACAATTCAGCCACCGCCATGTAGGTGTCAATCCTTCGGAACAGAAGGTGATGCTGTCTAAGATTGGCGTGGCTTCTTTGGAGGAGTTGATCGAGCAAACAATTCCTTCCAATATCAGACTTAAGGACGGCTTGAATCTCCCCGAAGGACTTAGCGAACACGAATATGCAGAGCATATCGAGTTTTTGGCATCCCAAAACCGCACCTTTGCTTCTTGCATCGGCATGGGCTGGTACGAAACCATAACACCTGCGGCCATCTACCGCAATGTATTCGAAAATCCTTGCTGGTACACTTCCTACACACCTTATCAGGCAGAAATTTCCCAAGGTCGCTTGGAGGCCCTTTACAATTTTCAAACAGCGGTGAGCGAACTCACAGCTTTGCCTTTGTCCAACTGCTCCCTTTTGGATGAAGCTACGGCTGCCGCAGAGGCCGTAACGATGATGTTCAATCTTCGCACACGTAATCAGGTGAAAGAGGGTGTGAATAAAGTTTTTATTGACCAGCATGTTTTCCCGCAAACTTTAGCCGTGATTCATACCCGCTCGAATGTGCAAAAAATCGAAGTAGTTGTCGGCGATTACAAGACTGCGGAACTGGATGCAAGCTATTTCGGCGCCATCGTCCAATATCCGAACTCCAATGGTGGCATCGAGGATTATACCGGTTTCACCCAAAAGGCTCATCTTCTTGATTGCAAGGTGGCTGTGGCGACAGACCTGATGGCGTTGCTATTGCTCACCCCTCCAGGAGAATGGGGAGCGGATATTGCATTTGGAAGCAGCCAGCGTTTTGGGGTGCCGATGTTTTACGGAGGTCCTTCAGCTGCGTTTTTTGCCACAAAAGATGATTTCAAACGTTTTATTCCGGGGCGAATTATCGGCATGTCGAAAGATGTGTATGGCAAACCCGCCCTGCGGATGGCTTTACAAATGCGCGAACAGCATATCAAACGAGAAAAAGCAACCTCGAATATTTGTACAGCACAAGCCTTGTTGGCCACAATGGCATCGTTTTACGCCGTTTACCACGGTGAAAGCGGGTTGAAGGACATTGCCTACCGCATCCATTCGGCAGCAAGCATCATCGCTGAAGAAGTTTCAGGTTGGGGATACAAGCAATTGAACGAACAGTATTTCGACACCTTGAAAATAGCTCTTCCGGAAGCCGTTTCACAACAAACAATTAAAGAATTAGCTGAAATGCGGGAAATAAATTTCCGTTATTTTGCATCCGGAGAAATCGGAATCAGCGTGGGTGAAACCATCACCGACTACCGGATCCATGAGATTTTAGCTGTCTTTGCCCTAGCTGCAAAAGTAAATAATATACTGATGGTGGACGATTTGGACGAAAAACTGACAATCAAGAGTTCGTTTCTTCGCACAAGCCATTATTTGCAACACGATGTGTTCAATTCTTACCACACTGAAACAGAATTGATGCGTTACATCAAAAAGTTAGAGCGTCGCGACATTTCTTTGGCTCATTCTATGATCCCTCTCGGTTCATGCACCATGAAGTTGAATGCAGCATCGGAGCTTCTGCCTTTGGGACTGAGTGGTTTGCAGAATATACATCCATTTTCTCCACTGGATCAAGTTTCAGGATACTCCGAAATAATTTCCGAGTTGGCTACTTACTTGGCTGAAATTACCGGCTTGCCAGGTGTTAGCTTTCAGCCTAACTCAGGAGCCGCCGGAGAATTTGCCGGACTGATGACCATCCGTGCCTATCAGCAGGATAAAGGAGAAGGACACCGGAACATCGTTCTGATCCCAGCCTCTGCCCACGGCACCAACCCTGCGTCTGCAGCCCAGGCTGGTTTTGATGTGGTAGTGGTGGAGTGCGATGAGTTTGGAAACGTCAAATTGGAGGATCTTCGTAAAAAAGCGGAAGAGAACAAAGAAAATCTGGCCGCATTTATGATCACCTATCCTTCCACCAATGGAATATTCGAAACCGGAATCCGCGGCATGATTCAGATCGTACACGAAAACGGTGGGCAAGTGTACATGGATGGTGCCAATATGAACGCGCAAGTCGGGCTTACCAATCCGGGGACAATCGGGGCGGATGTTTGCCATTTGAATTTGCACAAAACTTTTTCCATTCCCCATGGCGGCGGCGGCCCGGGAGAAGGCCCAATCTGCATGGCCGAACATTTGGTCCCATTTATGCCACACCATGATTTCCTGAACGATAGCGATTTGAATGCCGTTGCATCCGCGCCTTATGGAAGCGCAGGTATTCTCACCATTACTTACGGATACATCCGCATGATGGGAACCTCGGGTCTTACTTTGGCTACGCAAACTGCAATTCTCAACGCCAATTATCTAGCTGATTGCCTTCAAGGCTCTTACGAGGTGCTGTTCCGTGGAGAAAAAGGCCGCGTTGCTCACGAATTAATTATCGATTGCCGCGATATCAAAGACGAATCCGGAATCAGCGAAACCGATATTGCCAAGCGCTTGATCGACTATGGCTACCATGCGCCCACTTTGTCGTTTCCTATTCACGGCACATTGATGATTGAGCCCACAGAAAGCGAAAGCCTTGCAGAATTAGACCGTTTTGTGGCAGCCATGAAACAAATCCGAAAGGAAACGGAAGAAGTGCAGAATGGCGAATACACCCTTCAGGACAATGTCTTGGTGAATGCGCCGCATCCTGAATATGAAGTTGTGGCCGATGAATGGAAGCATGCCTATTCGAGAACCAAGGCCGTTTACCCATTGGATTTTGTGGCCGAAAACAAATTCTGGGTGAATGTGGCACGCGTTGACAATGCCTTTGGCGATCGCAATTTGGTGGCAAGCCTCGGAAATTGTTGTTCGTAGCATTATAAAAAAATATCATAGGCGAAAGTTGCAACCATTCTGGTTGCAACTTTTTTTGTAGCTTCTACACCTAAGAAACTCCCTGACTTTCCTTATTTTTCTTTTATCGAAACAACTCCTTTCCATATCGATACTCTAAATTTTTGGTAAATGATAAAATAAAAAATACTTTGCATTTCAACAAATGTCTATTCCGCAGTCAAAAAAAGACTAGATATCAACACTTTAAACTAATAAAAGTAGCACTTAAATCTGCTCAAATCTATCTTACCTATAGTAGGCAAGAGACCTAAATAGTTAAATAATCACAATTACATGTACTATGTTATACATGATACTGAATTTTATATCTATGTTTGCATTACCAAAATCAAGGCATTGGAAGATATTATAAACAGTGGGTATGATACCATGCATGATATTTGTAAAATTGTAGAATTTATTATTGTAAAAATAAGCCTAGTTGCAAACAACCCAAAAGCAAAAAAAATTAATCGCATGAAAAAAGTCATAGACATCACAATTGGTAAGGTTGTCTTCACCATCGAAGACGATGCTTATACGCGGCTTGAAGCCTACCTGAAATCTTTCGAAGAATCTTTGCCAAACAATAAGGAAAGAGCAGAGGTGATGGAAGATATTGAACTCCGAATTGCTGAACTATTCGAAAAAGAGAGCAAATTTCCACGTCAAGTCATTGATTTGAAAATTGTAGAATCAGTAATCTCCTGCCTCGGTGAAGTAGAAAATAATAAATCAGAAAAAACAACAAATAATTATTCTCAATCAAATACTCAATACAACATGAAAGCATCTAAAAAATTGTACAGAAACCCGGATGACAAAAAAATAGCCGGAGTGTGTTCTGGAATTGCAGCTTACTTTGATGTAGATCCAACGATCATCCGCCTGATATTTCTCATCTTGGTCATCAGTGGTGGTTCGGGAGTTTTGGCCTACATCATCCTATGGGTGGTGATGGAAGAAGCGGATACGGTAGCCAAGAAACTTGAAATGAGAGGAATTCCTGTGACAGCAGAAAATATCAAAAATTATACGGACAACAGCAGAAATTAAGGACACTATGGAAACAATCAATGTAGATAATATAAAGGCACAGATGCGTAAAGGGATTCTCGAATATTGTATCCTGAGTATTCTTTCAGAAGGAGATGCTTACGCATCAGTGATTATCAACGAATTGAAAAATTCGGAGATGATCGTAGTAGAGGGGACGCTATATCCTCTACTGACAAGGCAAAAAAACCAAGGACTTTTGTCCTACCGATGGGAAGAATCCACACAAGGACCACCTCGGAAATACTATTCGATTACCGACAAAGGAAAAGCCGTCTTGGCTGAGCTGGACAGCGTGTGGGCAGATTTGGTAAATACAATTGATCGCATTCGAAACAAAACCAATGAATCTTTACAAGAAGTTTCGGTTGGATAACAATTTTAAAAGTTGAAGAAATGAAAGAAATAATTAAAGCTTCGGTAGCCGGCTACTCGTTTACCTTCGAAAAAGAAGCTTACGACTTTTTGGAAACATATCTGGCTGATATTGAGAAACATTTCTCCGGAAAAGAAGATGGAAAAGAGATCATCGCCGACATTGAGGAGCGGATGAGTGAATTGCTCCGCCTGGATATTGGCGATACAGACAGAGTGGTGTCGTTAGCAGACGTGAAGCATTTGGTGGAAATCATGGGAAAGCCCGCTGACATTGATGATGAAGAGTCCAGGAGCGCGAGGAGCGAATCGGCAAACGACGAAACAAAGGGCGAATCGCCTAAAAACGAATCACCTTTCCACCGCAAACGGATCTATCGCGACGAAGATTCCGCCGTTTTGGGAGGAGTGTTGAGCGGTATGGCAAACTATTTTCAGATTGACAAATTTTTGGTCAGAATTATCTTTGTGCTATTAGTCGTGATTGGACATAAATTTGTAGATGAAATAGGAGGTTTTCTTATTCTTGCATACTTCGTGATGTGGGCTGTAGTTCCCAAAGCAAAAACCATTCAGGAAAAATTGGCCATGAGCGGGAAAGACGCTTCCATATCGGACATTGAAACTGGCAACAAGCAACCCCTTATCAAACAGCAGTATAATATAGGCAGCAACGTTGCAAAAGCATTGAAGATATTCCTTGCGGTCATCTTGTTCTTGATGGGAGCTGGATTCATATTTTCGTTTGCATTTGGATTCCTTTTTCCCTCTGTGCTGAATCTTCCCTCATTAAATGATTTCCTGCAAATCGTCGATTTCAATTCGTCTGACATTTTGTGGGCGTTGGGACTTGTTTCCGTGATTCCTGTGGTCTTCATCGTCTATGTGGCTATAAGGCTGTTGAGCAGATTCAAAAAGAAGGATGGCCTCGTGCTTGGAGTCATGTTTACAGTATGGGTGATAATTTGCTTTTATTTGGCAACATTGGGCGTGAAGTATGCCACCAATTATAAACAGTTTGCAAAAGAGACAAAAGACTATCCTATAAGCACACCTTCCGATACCGTCTATATTCGTTTGGCAGACGAGTTCAAAAATGCGACCGACATGCAATGGGGAAGAAAACGGCATTCAAACGGCGACTTGAAGCAAATAGCTCCCGACACCAGAGCTTGGTTTTTAATCCCACACATTGACATAGAGGAAGACACGACATTGAATACCGTGCAAATCAAGATTCACAAAAAGGCATTTGCGCCCAATTTGAATCTAGCGAACGAAAAAGTGAAAAATGCTGTTTTCGAAGTTGAGCAAAGAGATTCATTGGTGTTCATAAAACCTCATGTATATTCCGTGAAGAACCATTGGGACAGAGAAATATTTGAAATTACAGTGGTACACCCCAAAGGAAAAACAGTTATCCTTGATGATATTCTAAAAAATTCGGAGAACTGGGATATTGATTTCGATGTGAATTGAAAGTAGATCTACCTTCTAAAGCTAAAACAAGGGTATATAAACGGTCTGTCGCCGAATATATACCCTTGTTTTATTGAAATGCAGGAAACTTCTCCCTAATTAATTATTGGTGCTTCGAGAATCTTTCACCACCACATCGTGCGCTCCACCTTCAATAATGCTGGTGGATGAAACCAGCGTGATTTTGGCATTTTGTTTCAAATCGTCCAAATCCATCACCCCGCAACTGCTCATTGTAGCCTTGATCTTGCCGACCGTAATGGCCAAGTTGTCTTTGAGCTTACCAGCATAAGGCACAAAGCTGTCAACACCTTCCTCAAATTTCAACTGTTCGCTGCCACCCATATCGTAACGCTGCCAGTTCCGGGCACGGTTTGAGCCTTCGCCCCAATATTCTTTCATGTAATTTCCATTGACCATGAGTTTGCGCGTAGGGCTTTCATCAAAACGGGCAAAATAACGTCCCATCATGATAAAGTCCGCACCCATCGCCAATGCCAACACCATGTGGTAGTCTTGAACAATACCTCCATCAGAACAGATAGGCACATAAATCCCTGTTTCTTTAAAATATTCATCTCGCGCTGCCGCAACTTCGATCAAAGCTGTTGCCTGGCCACGGCCAATGCCCTTTTGCTCGCGAGTGATACAAATAGAACCTCCGCCCACTCCGACTTTCACAAAATCAGCACCAGCCTCCACCAGATACAAAAAGCCATCTCGGTCAACAACATTCCCTGCTCCTACCCTTACCTGCTCGCCAAATGTAGATTTAATATACCCGATCGTGTCTTTTTGGTATTCTGAAAATCCGTCGGACGAATCAATGCAGACGACATCAACACCAGCTTCAAGCAATTTGGGCACACGTTCCTTGTAGTCGCGGGTATTAATACCTGCTCCCACAAGAAGTTTCATGTTATCGTCGGAAAGTTCGTTTGGATTCGCCTTGTGGTTTTCGTAGTCTTTTCGGAAAACGAAATATTTCAAATTTTGATTTTTGTCGATTATTGGCAGGCAATTGAGTTTGTGATCCCAAATAATATCATTCGCCTCGCTTATGCTGATTCCAAAATCTCCGGTCACTAATTTTTCAAAAGGAGTCATAAACTCTTTCACTTTGCGATCAAGGCTATCGCGGGTGACACGATAGTCGCGACCAGTAACAATCCCCAATAGTTTCCCATCAGAAGTGCCGTCGCTTGTAATACCAATTGTACCGTGACCCGATCTTTCTTTCAGCGCAAGTACATCGCCAAGGGTATCATCAGGAGTCAAGTTGGCATTACTCACAACAAACCCGGCTTTATATGACTTCACTTTTCGAACCATATCAGCCTGTGAATCAATTGATTGAGATCCAAAAATGAAAGAAAACCCACCATTGCGAGCCAAAGCAATAGCCATTTTGTGGTCTGAAACAGACTGCATTATCGCAGATACAAATGGAACATTCAATGATAATGAAGCTTTTTCTCCAATTTTGTACTTAACAAGTGGTGTTCTCAATGAGATATTTGCAAGGGTACATTGATGGGTAGTCAAGCCCGGGATCAACAAATACTCGCTAAATGTTCTCGAAATGTCGTTCAAATAATGTGCCATACTGTAAGCTTTTTTGGAATAAAATTTTGCAAAGATAGGAATAATACTCATTTTGTCCAAAAAAAAACAGCATTTCAAGTATTGCGGAATCTAAATTGCCAAATGTGACTCTTAAGCTTTCAAATTTAGCAAGACGATTATTACAAATAGAATACAATTGCATTTTTTTATATAAATATTTGTTTATTTGCTGGAAAAGCTTTTACTTTACATGGCATTTAGAACGCAAACTAAAAAAACATGGCAGCAGCATATAATCAATACTTATCTGTTTTCTCCATAGGACAAAATGTAGTGTAATCTTTTTATGGTTTTAATTTGAAATTATTTTAATTTTTGATTATTATCACTTGTAATTTCATCTATATTTCTTATCACAACTGTAAGAATTTATTTCCGAGGAGTTTTTAGGATATTAAACAAAGTATTCTTTACAGAAGGAAGAGGAGTATTTAGCAGCTTTACTTTTTTCATTAGCACAAACAGAACTATTTGTTTAAACCCGTAAACCGATGAACAAAAACTCGTTTTCAAAAGAGCTAACAAGGCGTTTGAATTGTTCAAACATTGAAGCCAAGACTTTTATCAAGGAGTACCATAATTTGTTGGCTGATGTAATTCAACAAGGAAGTACTGTGAAATTTCAGTATTTCGGCGTTTTCTCTCCTCATGAACGTTCAGAAAGAATGGGTAGGAATCCCCAAACTGGCTATGCATGTAAAGTCCAATCAAAAGTTACTATTAAATTCAAACCAAGTCCCTACTTGGTCAAAAAAATCAACGACAAATGATTTATTTTTTCATTGTTGCTTCATTTGCAATAGCTATATTGCTAGGAAGAATGCTCATTCCTTATATTTTGTTGGTCACTTTCAAACGGCGTTTGTTTGATCCCATTGACCCCAGAAAGACTCACACAGGCCATATACCAAGGCTTGGAGGTGTATCTTTTGCCCCAATACAATGCTGCCTGCTCACGTTGGCCGTTTTGATGCTCTATAAGTTTGACTACGTCGATTTCCACCATAAAACGCCCACGCTGATTCCGATGTTCCTTCTATTGATGTGCGGACTGGTGCTGCTTTTCATGGTTGGCATTGCAGATGATTTGATTGGAGTGAGTTATAAACGGAAATTTGTTGCTCAGATCATTGCCGCTTCCCTATTACCCCTTTCAGGCCTATGGATCAACGATTTGTATGGCATCATGAAGATCACTTATCTTTCACCTTGGGTAGGAATGCCTTTGACTGTATTCCTTGTTGTTTTAATCATGAATGCGGTCAATTTAATTGACGGCATAGACGGATTATGCTCGGGGCTGATTACCGCAGGGTCAATCACACTGGGTGGGTTATTTGTATATAACCATGCTTGGCTCCATGCCATTTTTGCATTCATCACAGCAGGCATATTGATTCCTTTTTTCTATTACAATGTTTTTGGGGCTTCACGCAGGAGGCACCGTATTTTCATGGGAGACACAGGGAGCTTGACTTTGGGATTTTCGATATCGTTTATGGCAATCAGCTATACAACTAACAACCAACAAATTATGCCGTTTTCTGAAGGAGCGATCGTTGTTGCTTTCTCTACTGTTTTGATCCCCGTATTTGATGTTGCCCGAGTTATGCTGTGGCGTTTTCGACATGGAAAACCGATTTTCAAGCCTGACAGAAACCACATACACCACAAATTCCTCAGAATTGGCTTGTCACACCATTCAGCAATGCTACTAATATTATTAATGGCTTTTTTGTTCGGATTGTTCAATATTGTTATGGTTGAATATATTAGCAACAATGTTGTCCTCTTATTAGATGTCGTCTTATGGATATCCTTTAATTGTTGGTTTGACAAATTAGAGCAAAAGATAATAACAAGAAGAAGATCTGTTGAAGAAAAGCAAAAGCAGAAAGAAATCGAATCTGAATTTCAAACAACTCAAGTTCCCCAAACAGTAAAGTTGTAATAATCCAACAGCTTCTTGTTTGTAAGGAAAACAATTGAAAATTACACTAAAATATACACAAATCGATTACAAAATGAAAATTGCACTAATTGGAGGATCGGGTTTCGTTGGCACTAATTTAATCAGCCTTTTAAGCAAGAACCCAAACATACAAATATTGAACATTGATAAACAGACGAGCATAAAATACAATAGCATTACAACAATCGCGAATGTTTTGGACAAACCCTCCCTTATTTCATCCCTAAAAGGCATTGAAGTTGTCATATTGTTAGCAGCGGAACATAAAGACAACGTATCGCCTATCTCCCTTTATTATGACGTCAATGTAGAAGGAATAAAGAACACCTTGGAAGCAATGGAAATGAATGGCATAAAGCGAATCATTTTCACAAGTTCTGTCGCTATTTATGGGCTAAACAAAGAAAATCCGTCTGAAAATACCCCGGCAGACCCCTTCAACCACTATGGGAAAAGTAAATGGGAAGCGGAGCAAGTGTTGCAGGAATGGCATAAATCTCACTCTGATTGGAATATCAACATTATTCGCCCCACCGTCATCTTTGGAGAAGGCAACCGAGGCAATGTATATAACTTGCTGAAACAAATTGCTTCTGGCAAGTTCCTGATGATTGGAAAAGGAAATAACAAAAAGTCGATGTCGTACATCGGTAATATAGTCGCATTTATTGAATTCTTGACAAGCAAAAAAACTGTTGGTTATGATGTCTATAATTATGTCGACAAACCCGATTTCACGACCAACGACTTGGTTTACCACACGGGGGAGGTTTTGAACAAACACATTCCCACGACGCATATTCCTTACTGGCTGGGGATGCTCGGCGGATATTGTTTCGATGCCATGGGATGGATATTAAGGAAGAAACTTACCGTGAGTTCTGTGCGCGTGAAAAAATTTTGTGCAGTCACCCAGTTTGATTCAACCAAGGCCATGGATTCCGGATTTGTCCCACCATTTGCCATTGAGGAGGGATTGAGAAGGACGCTGGAAACGGAGTTTGGAAAATAGAGAAGAGTATATCAGATCATACCAACTTCAAATTTTTTATTATATAAACTTGAATGTCTTCAAACAAAACAATCGCCAAAAACACCTTTGCTCTTTATCTTCGAATGATATTCAGCATGCTGATAGGTTTCTATACCTCACGTGTTGTCCTTAATGTTTTAGGCGTAGCTGATTTTGGAGTTTATAATGTCATAGGAGGTATCGTGGGGATGTTAACGATACTCAACTCGGCCATGTCCTCCTCTTCAAGCCGGTACATTACATTTGAATTAGGCCGTGGAAATTTGAACCGGCTCAAAACCGTGTTCAGCATGAGCCTTTCGATTCATGTACTGATCGCAGTGGGAGTTGGACTTACTGCGGAAATTATTGGTTTTTGGTTTATCAAAACCTACCTGGAAATCCCTCCTCAAAAATTAGATGCCGCTCTTTGGGTTTTTCATTTCTCTGTCTTGAGCACAATGACAGCTATCATTAATGTCCCATATGGAGCAGCCATCATAGCCCATGAAAAGATGAGTATTTTCGCCTATTTCACGATTCTGGATATGATCTTCAAGCTCATCATAGTCTATGCTTTGCAGGTGATTGACTTTGATAAACTAATTACTTATGCCGTATTGCTATTAATTGTACAACTTATAATGCAAACGATTTATTTAATATATTGTTACCGGCAGTTTGAAGAAGTTCGTATTGGAATCAGATGGGATAAGAAATTGTTTAAAGAGATGACCTCCTTTGCCGGATGGAGTTTGTTTGGCGATTCGGCTGTCCTGATGTTCACAGAAGGGTTGAATATACTTCTAAATATATTTTTTGGCGTCACCATGAATGCAGCCCGGGGAATTGCCGTGCAGGTCCAGAGCGTTGTGTCCCGCTTTGTTGGTGGATTTCAAACAGCAATCAATCCACAAATAACTAAAAGCTATGCTACAAACGATTTGGCCAATATGCACCGGCTGATTTATGCGAGTTCAAAATATTCTTTTTTCCTCCTGCTATTATTATCCATGCCAGTGTTCTTTGAAACTAAAAATTTATTGTCCTGGTGGCTAAAAATTGTCCCCGACCATACGGTTAATTTTGTAAGGATAATGCTCGTCATTTCTTTAATCGACTGTTTGGCTAATCCACTCATTTTTGCTGCAAAAGCGACAGGGAATATCAAAACTTACCAGTCAATACTAGGAAGTTTGCTCTTGTTGATAATCCCTATTAGCTATGTGGCATTAAAATTAGGCTTCTCTCCCGAATCTGTTTTTTTGATACATCTATTTATAGCTATCATTGGACAGGCGGTTCGCATTCTACTTATTCGGCCAATGATAGACCTTTCTTTAAAAGATTATTTAGAAAAAGTCATTTTCAAATCTGCTTTAGTTTTTATTTTATCGCCCATATTACCCTATTGCCTCTATCTATTAGTCTCGAACCCCATCGCTAGATTGATTTGCGTGTCAGTTGCAACAATTCTATCTGTTGGGTTACTCTCTTTTTTTATAGCAATGGATCGAAATGAAAAATTGTTGGTTTCAAATTTAGTGCGATCAAAAATAGGCCTCAAAGATGAAATCCAACAAAAACAATAGTTTATAAATAAATTGCAACATCATACCCTAAAAAAGAATGAAGAAAATTAATATTGTATATTGGGATAACGATAACTTTGGAGATGCTTTGAGTCCAAGGCTGGTTGAAGAGCTTTCAGGAACAAAAATTCAATTTAAAAATTTGGATTTTTCCATATCCGAAAGAATCTGTATTGTTTTGAGAAGCCTCTTATCTTTAAACTTCAAAGAGTTCCATACAATCCGATTCCCCTTTCAACAAGTTGTAGTAGGCATTGGTTCTATCATAAGCTGGGTGGATGAAAACGGCCTGATTTGGGGATCGGGATTTATGAATAATGCGGAAAGTTTTAAAGGAGGGAAAACTTATGCCGTAAGAGGCAAGCTTACTGATGACAAACTGAAGAAGGATGGTTTCTCTGGATGCAACGTGCATGGAGACCCGGCTTTATTGCTCCCGCTATGGATAAAACCGAGTCCTACTAAAAAATATCGATTGGGTGTTATCCCTCACTGGAAAGAAGTCGAATATTTTCAAAACAGATATGGGCAGAAATACAAAGTGATAGATTTAAGAACACGGGACATAGATTCGGTGGTGGATGAAATCACCGCCTGCGAATATGTCCTTTCTACATCATTGCACGGGATCATTGTGGCTCATGCCTACGGAATACCTGCACTTTGGATAAAAAAGGGATACATCGACACGGATGGCTTCAAGTTTCACGATTATTTCAGCTCTGTCGGCATCCCTATGTACCTAGGCTTTGAAAATATTGAGGAAATCTTAGAAAAAGATTCCAATTGGTTGAGCTTGTTTGAAGATAATACGGACAAAACTCAAATAAACACGTCGCTTTCAAATATTCAGATTAGTTTATTATCTGCCACACCATTTCAATTGGACAAAAAATACCAATTACTTGTTGAGCAGCATAAGCATTCATAGTATGGAACATCCAACTATCGCCATTTCAGTCATCGTTCCGGTTTATAATGCGGAAATTACAGTTCGCAGATGCATTGATAGCATACTTGCTCAAAGCTTTGTTGATTTTGAGCTAATTCTAATTAATGACGGCTCAACAGATAGTTCAAGCAGTATTCTTGAGAAATATGCTTCAATAGATTCTCGCATAAAAGTATTTCACAAGAAGAATGGAGGCGTTAGTTCTGCGCGCAATATGGGGATATATAATGCACAGGGAGAATACATTGTTTTTTGCGATTCAGATGATTGGATTGCTCCTGACTTACTTAAAGTGTTGAATGAAAATTCAAAATACGATGTGGCCTTAACTTCCTATGTTATTTTGCCATCAAACATAGTTCGAAATTATCCTGAGCAAAAATACCTTGACTTACAAGACATAGGCCAATGCCTGCATACACACATATATACAGGATTCTCAATGCCTTGGGCCAAATTGTTTAAAAGGTCGATAATAATAAGAAACGGCCTCTATTTTGATGAAAAAATATTTACAGGAGAAGATACTTTATGGGTCAACCAATATTTACAGAAAGTTAGGAGTGTGAAATTATTATCTTTTGAGGGGTATTATTACAATAGGGATAACAACAATTTGTCAAGAAAGGGTATTACCGAGGACTTATTCGTTTATACAATCAATTTGCTGTTGCCTTCATATTCGATGTTGGAAGAGGCTTTCCAAACAGATCTTACCGAGTGGAAATTAAATGTTCAAATGTATTTCTTTCACCGATATGTCATTGAATTGTCCAAGCATAGCATTCCTTATATTTGCAATAAGCTAAAGGTGTACCATCAATCTCCACTGGTTAGGAGTATGTTTTATGATGACAAATACGTTCTAAAAGGATTACGGCTATGTGTATTTAACTTCATGATGAAGCAGAGGCTCTATTTCTTGTTATCATTTTATGTCAAGTCCCAAAAACGCTACCTCTAGCACGACTTAAGTATATGTCCACGAAAAATTAATCCAAAATTCAAACCTCTTTGCAACGGTACTTTTAAAAATAAATGCTATTTTTGTAAAAATCTCAGAAAGCCAGCAAAGTTGCTTGCCTATCAGGCACTTTTCGGCTCACTAACACAACAAAAGCTCATGATAACTGCCAAATCAACAAATTGCAAGCCGTATCCTACATTAGGGACTTTTGCCCCTGAAGAATTATATACTGTTGCAGCAGAATTTTCTCTTAGGAGAAAGTTTTGCTGCAACAGGGAGGAAGAAAATTTCTTCCTAAGAGAAAATTTTGCCGCTTCCTTGAATAATTTGGAAATGTCCTTACTGCACAACAAATACAAGTGTTCGTTAACTGCCGGGAAAAACAACCCGGACATTTATTCATTTAATCTTATCATAAACGATGAAAATTAAATTAGTGGAACGAAAAAACCCTTCCGACCTGTCGAAACCGGCCAAATGGTATGCCAATGCCGTGAATCTTGGAACGAAAGACCTGAAAGTCATATCAAAAGACATCGCCGGACGATCTTCACTCACACGGGGAGACATCGAGAATGTATTGAGCAATTTTGTAGATCAATTGCCCGCATACCTGAGAGATGGCTTTAGCGTGCAGCTTGGCGAGTTTGGCACGTTGCGCCTCTCACTTTCAAGCCAAGGAGCTGACACAATCGAAACTTTCAATACTGCAACCATTGAACCCCGGGTGATTTTCACACCCAGCACTTCGGTAAAGAAAGAACTCTCAGATATTCCCTATGAACAAGCATAAGGGGACATTAGACACATAGACTTCAGATTGCTTCGTTTTCCTCCGATCCCAATTGGCTGTGCAATGAGGAATATTTTCATAGTAATCGGAAAAACGGAGCAATCCATCGATTTAAAATCAAACAATGCAGTTGATTACACAGTGTATTCCGTGACAAACTACTGCTTTGCAATAAATACCTGCTGTTCGTTTTCCACTGATGCACAGGGATATTACTTAATGGAACACAAAAGTAATCCGTCACTAATTATATTGAGTGCACCTTTCGTTAATAATATGAACACATGACCTATATCCTACATACTTTGTCAAGGCTGCCTTTCGTACAGAAATATTGGCGGGTGATACGAGAACGAAAGATCTTGGAACAACACCGCCGGGTTGCACATTTCTGGCATCCTCTGGTAGTTGCCTATCTTAATAACGAGATAGAGCGATTTTCTTTTGCGCCTAAAAAAAGATTACCAGAAAATAAAATTATTTGGCAATACTGGGGACAAGGACTTGATATAAATAAACTTCCCGAAATAGTACAAATTTGCTTCCACTCGGTGGAGAAACACAAGGGACAATACCAAATAATCCGGTTGTCTGATGATACAATAAATGAATATCTTGATTTTCCTGAATCGATTGGGAAGAAAAGGGAAACCCCGGAATTTAACCGCACTTTTTTTTCCGACTTATTACGCTTGGCATTATTGAAGACTTATGGTGGCGTTTGGTTAGATGCCACCGTCTTATTGACGGGGACTTTGCCAAACAACTTCGCCGAACTTGACTATTTTGTGTATCAGCGCGATTGGAATGAAGTCCATAAAAGATATTGGGAGAATTCCTACGCATACTATTGGGGATGGCGACCCGGCTTTAGAGTACGGATGTTGAATAGTATCATTTTTGCAAAGAAAGACAGCCTTGTAGTTTCCGCCCTGCTTGATTTAATCTTGCATTATTGGAAGACGCAGGAGGGTATTGTTGATTATTTTTTCTTCCAGATACTATACAGCGAATTGATGGAAAATCAGCTGGCTGGACATAAATGCCCGGTGGTGAGCGATACCATTCCACACCTTCTGCAGGCCAAAATAAATGGGGGATGCAACTTTGTCACGTATCGGGATATATTCGCACAAAGCGGAATCCACAAGCTGACGTATAAAAATGTAGATGCTGACAAACTGAAACAGGTATTAAGCCAATATGTAAACTAATATATCTTACATAATATGATTGCGTTTCATGAAACAAGTTAATATAGACCTCAAGACTTATATAGCCTACGACAGGATGGATTATTTTCCTTTCTTATCCAAAGA
This sequence comes from Bacteroidales bacterium UBA1309, assembly GCA_002307185.1. GTDB lineage: Bacteria > Bacteroidota > Bacteroidia > Bacteroidales > Dysgonomonadaceae > UBA1309. The sequence goes on along the minus strand of DBTT01000038.1, from coordinate 74,066 downwards.
ACATTTTCTGGATTGGATGCTCCAGACCGAGCAATATTGGCTTCGCCGTTATCTGAAAAGTTTACGTTCTGAAGAATACTATACCTTCCATAAGCCTAACAAATGGCTAAAATATTATTACCAGCGGAAGAAAAACAGGCTCGGTCGGAAACTCGGATTCTTTATCGCCGCTGGCTGCTTTGATTCCGGACTGAAAATATATCATTATGGCTCTATCATTGTGAACCCCAAATCGAGAATCGGAAAGAATTGTACCATCCACGGAAATTGTTGTATCGGAAGCAAGGGGACGTTCCCTGATGACTCACCCGTTATCGGCGATCATGTTGACATCGGGCAGAATGCGCAGATATTGGGCGGGATAACGATTGCAGATGGCGTAAAGATTGGGGCGGGTGCTGTGGTGACGAGATCTATATTGGAGGAGAATGTAACAGTGGTGGGGATTCCAGCCAAAATAATATATAAAATTTGAACGGTATGCTTTTTATATCATTTGTACTTCCAGCTTACAAAGCCAGATTCTTGAGTTTAGCGATAGACAGCATCTTGAAACAATCCTATAACAACTTCGAGTTGGTCATTGTGGACGATTGCTCGCCTGAAAATTTAGAATGCATTGTATCCTCTTACACCGATGAAAGAATCAGGTTTTATCGAAATAAGGAGAATATTGGGGGACGAAGTTTAGTTGAGCAATGGAACCATTGCATTGGATATGCAAAAGGAGACTATATCGTTCTGGCAGCAGACGATGATTTGTACCATCCCGATTTCCTCGGCGAATGTGTCCGCCTTGCCGAAAGATACCCACAAGTGGATTTGATTCGAACAAGGGTGGAACAGATTGACGAGGAGGGGGATTTGATCGGAATTGACGGTATTCTTCCCGAATATTGTTCAAAATATGGCTTTCTATATTACTGGCTACAGGCAACGGCATTCACTTGCATCGGCAATTTTATGTTTCGGGCTTCTGTCATTAAAGGAAAGAGATTTATTGATTTTCCTTGTGCATTTGGATCCGACACAGCATCTACAATTAATATGGCAGAAAACGGGGTTGTCAACACTTCCGAAATGCTATTTAAGTTCCGTGTCTCAACTATCCATCTTTCAAGTAACAAAGGTCGTTTGAAAGAAAAGATGGAGGCAAATACACTCCTATTTAGATGGTTAGATGGGCTTCGATACGCAAAGCCAACGGATGAAAATGATTTGTTCTATTATAAACATATCCAATGGGATAAATTATATAGAAAGTGTAAATATGATTATTACAACTTAGTGATTAAACACCTGCCTTTTTCAAGAGTAGATTGGATTTGGAAATGTGAGTTGCTAACTAAGAGGGACAAGATTGGAATGTTATTTCGTTTTTTTGTTGATAAGGTGTCTCAAAAGAATTGAACAGTATTGGTCTGATGTGATTATAGGTTATAATATTATGATAAGCGTAATTGTTTGCTCTGTAAATAAGTCTTTTATTTCTAATTTAAGAGCCAATATTATTAAAAATATTGGTTGTAATTTTGAGCTTTTAATACACGATAATACTTTGAATACTAAAGGAATATGTACAGTCTATAATAATTTGGCAGCAAATGCGAAAGGAAAATATTTATGCTTTTTGCATGAAGATGTGTTAGTCTTGACTGAAGGATGGGGGAACATTTTAATAACCAAAGCTTCTGAAGAAAGTACTGGCGTTATTGGTTTTGCTGGATCAGAAACAGTCTCAGGTATCCCTTATTGGCATTATAAAGAAACCCTGCATTATCATTATAGACAAACGGCAAGAAATGGCAGCCTTATTCATGATTTTACATTAGATGGAGACGATGAAAAGCACGAAAATATTGAAGTGGCTGTTCTGGATGGCATGTTCCTTTTTTGTAGGAAAGAAATATGGGAGAAAAATAAGTTTGATGAAAATAGCTTTTCTAGATTTCATTTGTATGATATAGATTTCACATTTCAAGTTGCGCAAAAGCTACACAATTACGTGAATACAGAAATTATTCTCGTCCATTCTTCTTTAGGTTCGCTGAACATGGCTTATTATAAGAATCTAATAATTTTTTACAAAAAGTGGCGTGATATTTTACCCTTCACGTTAGCTCGTACTAATCCGCATAATATGGATTCCAATGGATCATCTATTCTCTATAGAGTAGCCTTCGAAATATTGAAAAAGGCAAATCTTCCGATTCAATTTATGTTTTATTACCTCAAAGCAATCGGGCTACTTGGATACCCTAAGGATTATTTCATTGTTTGGAAATGCATTCTTAAAACAAAGTGTAAAAAAATTGTAGGAAGATGAGATGCACTATTAAAGAAACTCCTCTTATTCTCGCCTTCACTCCGAATTATTTTATTCCGGCGGTGACTTGCTTGTTGTCCGTTTTGAAGCATTCGGATGAGTCGGATAGATTCGATGTAATTATCTTGCTTAGTAGAGACTTGCCGCAAGGAATGCAAGACAAATTGGAAAGATTAGGCGGTAAAAGGATGAATTTTGCTTATTTGAATCTTGAAGGTCGGCTGGCAGATATCTATGTGGATGAAAAATATACGGTGGCGGCTTCCTATCGCTTGTTACTGCCCGATCTTTTGCCCAATTACGAAAAGGTAATGTATATAGATTGCGATGTGATTGTGCGGAATAATTTGGCGGAATTATATCGCTCTGTTGAGCTGGGTGATAATTACATGGCTGGAGTCTTCGAGGCTACCCTTGATTTTCAAATCCCCCATTTGGAGGCTATCGGCTGCAAGCCGGGAGAATACATCAATTCGGGGTTTTTGATTATGAACCTCGCCAAATTGCGCCAAGAAAACATGGTCTCCAAATTTATAGGAGCATCCAAGGCCAAATACTTGGAGTTTCCAGACCAAGATGTTATCAATCAATTGTGCAAAGGGAGAATACTGGGGTTACCACCCTATTACAACAGCATCCGTACATTTTTCTTGCCTCAATACAAATCTTCTTTTCTCAAGTTCTATTCAGAAGAAGACTGGCAAGCTGTGCAGAAACACGGCACAGTACATTACACAGGAACAAAACCTTGGAATTCGTTTACGGTGGAATTTAAGGTTTGGTGGCAATATTATGAAGGATTACCCAAAGAGGTGAAACAAGAAGGGAAGCAGAATATGCAAATGTGCCTTTTGTATAAGTTTCATTCGTCGAAACTTGGCGCATTGCTTGTTAGAACGATTCAACATGTTTATCGGAAAATTAAATACAAGGAGTAACTTGCATGAAGCACGCCTATCTGATAATAGCTCACCATGAGTTTGAACTCCTTCAAAAATTGATATATGCTCTGGACGATGAGCGGAACGATATTTATGTACATATAGACAAAAAAGTGAAAAGAACGCCCAAGGTAAAAGTTCAATTATCGAGATTATTCATTTTACAGAATCGAATGGATGTGCGCTGGGGGGATGTTTCCCAAATTAAATGTGAATATAAATTATTTGAAAACGCATTCAAGCAAGGAGGATACGCTTATTATCATTTAATTTCAGGAGTGCATTTGCCTTTGTATTCCCAGGATTACATACACGATTTCTTCAACAAAAGCTTTGATACTAATTGTCAGCTCGTCTCACCTTTGGCAGAAAACGAGGCAGAAGTTAATGATAAACTGCGTAGGTATAATCTTTTTATGAGAAGTTATCAACATGAAAATCGAATCTTGAGGAAGCTATATCAAAAAATGTGGTGGGCTGCAATTTTGTGCCAAAACAGATTCCGGATTTTACGGAATCGCCCACAGAGATTTATAAAAGCCTCGAACTGGGTTAGCCTGACAGGCGATGCGGTGGAATACTTATTGTCGATAAAGAAACAGGTACTAAGAAAGTATCGCTTCACGAGATGCGCCGACGAGTTTTTTGTCCCGTCGGAATTGGGAAACTCGACGAAGGAATGGAATCTTTATTTTGAACCAAGATTATTGAAGCACGAGATCACTTTAGCCAATGCCGGTGTTTTTACATTAAGCGATTTTGAAAATTTGATGGATTCGGAATGCTTGTTCGCCAGGAAGTTTAGCAGTTCCGATATGGATGTGGTTGATAAAATAATAAAACATATTGCAGAATAAATATGGACATTGAAGAAAGGCAATCTAAAGTTTTTAAAGCGATAAGGTTTCCGCTTTGTGGTTGTGGTGTTTATCCATGGGTTACCAGTTGTGAATAAGGAGATGTATTCTAAGCCAGATTCCTTTGGTGAAAGCATATATTATGTTATTACAAAACTCATATCACATGATATTGGGTCTATTGCTGTTCCTTGCTTTTTTCTTATTTCAGGATTTTACTTCTTTTACAAGAACGATGATTGGAGTTTTTGTTTTTATAAAGAACAATTGCGAAAAAGGACAAAGACTCTATTAATCCCTTATTTGATTTGGAATCTCTTGTATATCATTGTTTGCTTGTTTAAAAATTATATCGTTTATCATTTTGGTGGCAAATATGATGATGCCTATTTTGTAATTCAGAAAAACTCATGGATAGATTTGATGTGGGCAATTCCTGATGGCTATTATCCATACAATTTCCCATTATGGTATTTACGCGATTTAATGTGTATGATCTTGCTCTCCCCTATTTTTTATTTCATCTTCAAATACGCCAAAGTTTATGCGTTGATATTATTGACAATAGTGTACCTGCTAGGCATAGAAATCCCCTTTGCCGGGTTGAGTTCAACCGCAATATTGTATTTTGGATTCGGTATTTTCTTTGGCTTGAAAAAGAATTTGCTATCTGTTATTGACAAGTTTGGTCGTGCAGCGAACTATTTGTTTTTCGTTTTATTTATAGTTGTTGTTTGCCTAAGATTCCAAGGGTATATTTATATAGATTATTTTGTTCGGCCTTTGGTTATTCTGGGCGTTATATCAGCTATCAATTTAGTGGATCTGGTGGCTACAAATAATAAGATCTATAATATTCTTGCCTACCTGTCTGAAACGGTTTTCTTTATTTATGCACTGCACGCTATATATGTCGTTAATTGGGTCCGCGGTCTATTCTCTCGATTACCTATATCTAACAATTGGTGTGGACTGATCCTAAGTTATTTCCTAATTGTGCTTGTTTGTATCTCCATCTGTATTTCCATATTTTATATTCTACGACGTGTTTGCCCAAGAGTACTTTCGTTAAGCATCGGTGGAAGAATTAAGTTGAACAATGAATAACTATAAGAATGAAACACGCCTGCCTCATATTAGCCCATAACGAATTTTCCATTTTGGAACGCCTTCTGCAAGCAATAGATGATCCAAGAAATGATATTTTCATTCATTACGATAAAAAGCTGAAAGAATATCCACATTTTCAAACCGGAAATGCAGGTTTGTTCATCTTGGAAAACCGTATTGATGTGCGTTGGGGAGACGTAAGCGTGGTGGAGGCCGAATATGCTTTGTTCGAAGCAGCGACCAAACATGGATCTTATGGCTATTACCACCTGCTTTCGGGTGTGGACATGCCATTGAAATCGCAAGATGAGATACATCGGTTTTTTGAAGACAATCAGGGAAAGGAATTTATTGGTTTTTCAAAGGGCGATTTGGGCGAACATATTGATAGAAAAGTACAACGCTATCATTTGTTTGCAAGGGATTTTCGCTCATCCGGAAACCGAAGCCTGATTGACTTGTGCCGCAAGACGATTCGTGCGATGGGAATACGTTTGCAATACTTGCTACGTATTCGTAGAAATAAGAAGGCGACTTTCAAAAAAGGAACTCAGTGGATAAGTGTGACTCATGAATTGGTGAAATACATGCTGTCTCACAAAAAAGAAGTACTAAAAACGTATAAAGGAACATTTTGCAGCGATGAGATATTCGCACAAACCTTGTGTTGGAATTCTACTTTCCGGGAGAAGATTTTTGACATTGACAACGAAGGGCGTGGCTGCATGCGAAAAATTGGCTGGAAAAATAATCGGCTAAAAGACTGGGAAGAAGACGACTATGACGAATTGATGGAATCGGAAGCCTTGTTTGCCAGGAAATTCAACAGTAAGAATATGGGTATTGTTGATGACATTTTAGAATTTGTCCATGATTCGCAGCACAAGCATATTGATTCACAATAGAAAGAAAATATCAATTATGATAGAAAACACGAAAAAAATAGAACGGATAGCCTGGGTGGATTTTGCGAAGGTTATTTGCATCACGTTGGTGGTCTTAGGACATATTCCGCTGGAGCCTTCGATTACAAAGATTATCTATGCCTTTCATATCCCATTTTTCTTTTTCTTATCAGGACTGCTTGATAAAAATAGGACTGTGAAAGATCAATTAAAGCACGATTTCAAAACTCTGCTTGTTCCCTACTCTTTGCTTTACCTTATTTATTATGCCTTGTGGTTGCCTTTTATTTTTCCAAAACATCCCGAACTCTATGGTTCTGGAATGACTTTTGAGAATATTGTCACCAAACCGTTGCTTGGAATGCTTTTCGGGAATGGATACCATACCGCCATTTCCACTATGATTTGTTTCCCTTTGTGGTTTTTGATTGCGCTGTTTGTCGTTAAGACAATTCATAGCCTGTTGCTAAACCTTTGCAGGGGGAGCAATTGGCTGTACTTTTCAGCAGCTTGCTTAGTCGTTATTGCGTTTTTATTTATTAATCACGATCAAATAGATCTCTATTTTTCGGTAGACAGTGCCTTGCTAGCGTTTCCGTTCTATGCCGTAGGCAATAGGTTTTCCTCCTTCGTGCTTGGCAAATCGCATTCGGGAGAGAGGTTGACAAGATCTTTTGCAGGGTTCTTGATTGGAATATTCTTGCTATATATTCTTGTACAAATGTCTCCCTTGATGGGATATACCGACATTGACCATAGCCTGTATGGAGACAGTATAGGATTGTTCTATCTATTGGGTTTTCTGGGCATAACCTCTATGGTTTGCCTATTGCAATGGTATGTTTTCAAATTAAGGCTTATCACACTTATCTCAACAGGAACGATTATCATCTTTACGTTTCACGGATGGTTCTTTAAGGTGATTTTTGTAGGTTTCGGAATTCGGAAAGTGGATATCTATCAGGGAGGCGCCGTTGATTTGTTCACAGCCTCTTGGGTTTCCATTGCTACTGTTGTAATCATGATACCCTTGATTATGGCAGTGAAAAGATATTGCCCCATATTAATGGGAGGGCGAAAATAAGGAAACAAAAGATGATAGGAACAAATATGAAAAAAAGCACACCTCTCGTTTCGGTAATTATTCCTGTTTTCAATGCTGGAACAACATTGAACAGGTGTTTGGAATCCCTATTGTGCCAGACTCTGGAGAATATTGAGCTGATATTTGTAGATGATTGTAGTACAGACGATAGCATGGAGGTTATTAACAGCTTGGTTTTTGTTCGTAAAAACCTTCACTTAGCAATTCAAATAGAAAGTCACACGCAGAATAAGGGCGTTGCCGCAGCAAGAAATACAGGATTGAATGTCGCTACCGGAAAATATATCTATTATGTGGATGCCGATGATTGGATAGAACCCGACACTCTCGAAAAATTAGTGCAAGAAGCCGAATCAAAGGACGCTGATATTGTAGGGCATTCGTGGTATCTGTCTTTTGGTCAAAACGAACGCAAGATGCATCAGCCGGCATTTTCGAATCCAATAGAGGCCATTCGACGGATGATGACAGGAGTGATGCGGTGGAATCTTTGGCTCTTTTTGGTTCGACGGTCTTTGTATGAAGAAAACAATATACGTTTTCTGGATGGGATGAATATGGGAGAGGACATGATGGTGATGCTGAGACTGTTTGCGGATGCCCGCCAAGTATCTTTTATAGATTTTCCGTTTTATCATTATTTGCAAACGAATTCTTCGTCCTTGACAAAAACGTATTCGGAAGAACATATTCGGCAAGTGACCGAAAATGTCCATGAAATAGAAAAATATTTACGTAAAAGTTGTTACGCAAAAGAACTGAATGACTATATTTATCATCTGAAATTAAATATCAAGCTTCCTCTTTTGATAGGTGACAAAAACAAACGTTACCGTCAATGGTCGGAGTGGTTTCCCGAAGCAAACTCTTACATCATGCACAATAAATTTTTACCCTTACGAACCCGGTTGTTGCAATTGGCTGCCAGTAAACGATATTTTTTCCTGATAAAATTATATTATTGGGTGGTTATCCGCTTTGTGTATGGAGTTGTTTATAAATAAAATTTAGATTGAATATATGAAGCGATTGCCCGTTGTGATTTTTGTTGGAGTAATAGTGAGCCTGTATTATTTCCCGATAGGACTTTCTTTTTTGCCAGAAGCTTTGAATACAAAGATGATTCTTGGCATGATTGGCGCTGTGCTGTTTTTCTTCGATTCTGTTAAAACAAAACGCTTTGGGGCAACAATGGATATGCTTGGGGCGACAGGTTTTGCTCTATTGTTCTCATACATTTGTTATTTTTCGACCGACATAAATTACACCAATGACTATAGCTATGCAACCTATTTTGTTTCATTCTTTGTTTGGCTGGGAGGAGCCTATTCGGTAATATACTTAATAAGGAACATTCATGGCGAAACCAATTTCAGGTTATTGACAACTTATCTGGCAGCCGTGTGCACTGTCCAATGCATTCTTGCATTGATGATTGATCGGATCAAACCATTTAAGAACCTGGTAGACACTTATATCAATCAGGGGCAAGATTTTCTAAATGAAACTAATCGGCTTTACGGGATAGGAGCCGCACTTGATTCGGCAGGTGTTCGGTTCTCTATCGTGTTGATCTTGATTGCCGCAGTATTAAGCAAAGATAACACCATCCGTTCTGATCGAAAATACATGATCGGACTACTGATTGCCTTTTTCATGATTTCGGTGGTTGGCAATATGATTTCGCGTACTACAAGTGTTGGCATGGCCATGGGATTTGTTTATTTGATTTGGTCAACAGGCATTTTACGGCTGGTGATTAAAGTGGAGAACCTGAAGTTTTTCACCGTATTCATCATTATGCTCACTATAATAGCGGGCGTGAGTGTGTATTTGTATAATGCGGACGAATCTTTCCACCACAATCTGCGTTTTGCATTTGAGGGCTTCTTCAATTGGATGGAGACAGGAGAGTGGAAGACCGCATCAACAGATAAGCTGAACACACAAATGTGGATATGGCCCCAAGACACAAAAAGCTGGTTAATTGGCACCGGCATTTTTGGATTCTTTGTCTATAGTACAGACATCGGCTATTGCCGGTTTATCTTGTATTGTGGGCTAATCGGATTTAGTGTATTTGCTCTGTTTTTTGTCTATAATGCGGTAGTCTTTGCCCGTAAGGTTAAGAGATACAGGTGGACTTTCCTGCTCTTGATGGCGCTAAGCTTTATTGTCTGGTTGAAGGTTGCAACAGATATATTTCTCATTTATGCTTTGTTCTATTGTTTGAAAGAGCGTGAATGGCGTGATGAAGTAAATGCTTTAATAACTCGGAGATGAAGATTATCTATTGCATAGCTGGACTTCGCCATTCGGGAGGAATGGAACGCGTACTCACCAACAAGGCAAACTATTTGGTGGACAAGGGTATGGAGGTGCTGATAGTCACTACCGACCAGTATGGAGAAAATAATTTCTTCGCTCTTTCTCCGAAAGTTAGAACTGTGGACTTGGCGATTAATTACGAAGAAAATAATGGAAAAAGCATTTGGAACAAAATAGTCCATTATCCATTCAAACAATATTCTCACTGGAAAAAACTGTCTAAATTACTTAAAAATGAGCGAGCCGGCATTGTCATTTCTATGTTTTGCAACGATGTGTCTTTTTTGTGGAGAATAAAGGACGGAAGCAAAAAGGTGCTGGAAATTCATTTCTCGCGCTACAAACGGTTGCAGTATGGGCGCACGGGAATATGGGGATTGGGGGATAAATTACGAAGCTGGATGGACTTGCGTACAGTGTGTCGCTATGATCGTTTTGTGGTTCTTACAAAGGAAGATGCAGGTTATTGGGGAAATCTTCCAAATATACAGGTAATTCCCAATGCTCGAACTTTTTGTCCCGAATCATCAGCTTCTTTGGATTACAAAAGAGTGATTGCTGTTGGGCGTTACGATTATCAAAAAGGGTTTGATGACCTGATTGCAGCTTGGAAAATCGTAGCCCAAACGCACAATGAGTGGAAATTAGATATTTTTGGCAATGGACAATTAAAAGAAGTGCTCAACATCCAGATTAATGAAGCCGGCTTAAGAGAATGTGTTTCCTTGAAGCCTCCCGTGTCGCATATCGGGGAAGAATTGTTGCAAAGCTCTCTGTTTGCGATGTCATCCCGCTACGAGGGATTGCCCATGGTGCTACTCGAATCTCAAGCCTATGGCTTGCCGATTGTTTCATACGCCTGCAAGTGTGGACCCAGGGATGTAATAACAGATGGCGTGGATGGTTTTTTAGTGCCTGAAGGAGATATATCAGGATTTGCCAATAAATTGCTTCAATTGATTGAAGACTCTGATTTGCGGAAGCAAATGGGGTATTTGGCTAGAAAGAACTCCGCCAGATTCTCGGAGGAAAAGATCATGAAGCAATGGCTGGATTTATTTCGTGATCTCTGCTAAAGATTAATTCAGCAACTTCACTGTCTGGGAAATCAACAAATTTACAAATTCGAAATGGAACAGAAAACAATCGTTGTATCGGCCGTAAACTTAAATGTAGGAGGAACACTGACCATCTTACGAGATTGCCTCAGTTATTTGTCCGATCTGGCGTCAAATGGCGGATATCGGGTTGTGGCTCTAGTTTTTGATAAAAATTTAGCTTTGTTCCCACACATCGAATACATAGAAACCCAATGGCCAAAGAAAAACTGGCTCAATAGGCTTTGGTACGAATATGTTTCTATGAAAAAAGTCTCTCGTCAGTTTTCTCCCGTCTATCTTTGGTTTTCATTGCATGATACAACGCCTTGTGTTATAGCAGAAAGGCGTGCCGTGTATTGCCACAATCCCTTTCCTTTCTATAAATGGAAAATGCAAGAATGGCTTTTCACACCCAAGATTGTGATGTTTGCTTTATTTTCGAAATATATTTATCGGGTAAACATTCATGACAACAACTATGTCGTTGTTCAACAACAATGGATTAAGGATGAGTTTAAACGGCTATTTAAGCTAACAGACGAAACCATAGTAGTAGCACCGCCATCCCCAGCTAATATTGATTCAAAAATAGAAGAAAACTCCGACGGTGATGAAACCTATTCATTTATTTTCGCATCTTCCCCCAACAGTCATAAAAATTTCGAATGTGTATGTAAAGCAACCGAAATTTTACAAAAGAAATATGGAATCAATACTTTTAAAGTATATATAACTGTGAAAGGAGACGAGAATGCTTATGCGAAGTGGCTTCGCAAGGCTTGGGGGAGTAATCTTACAGCTTTGCATTTCATTGGTTTTCTTGATCGAAAAACCCTGTTTGAGTATTATGCCAAAAGCCATTGCATGGTATTTCCTTCGAAGGTTGAAACTTGGGGGTTACCCATTACTGAATTTGCAGCATTTGAAAAGCCCATGCTTCTTCCTGATCTTCCTTATGCGCATGAAACTGCGGGAGGTGCAAGCAAAGTATCTTTTTTTGACCAAGAAAACCCTACAGACTTGGCCGAAAAAATGAAGGCTCTAATCGAAGGAGACTCCTCGTGCCTGCATTCTGTGGAAAAAAGGACATTGGTGCCGCCGGTTACGCATTCATGGGAAGATTTGTTCACCTTACTATTGAATTGACTATGAAAATTCTTCAAATTGGAAAATTTTATCCCATTCGGGGAGGCGTTGAAAAAGTGATGCACGACCTCATGCTGGGCTTATCCAAACGCGGTGTTCATTGCGACATGCTATGTGCGGCCAACGAAGATGCGTTGCCTGGCACTCATGAGCTTAATACTCATGCGCGGCTGCTATGCGTTCCAGTATGGAAGAAGCTTGCTGCAACCATGATCGCTCCAAGCATGATTGGCAAACTCTTTCAAATTAAAAACGAATACGATATTATCCATATTCATCATCCTGATCCGATGGCGTGCCTGGCCCTATTTTTCTCTGGATACAAAGGGAAGGTGATATTGCATTGGCATAGCGATATTTTAAAACAAAAAACCCTCCTTCACCTTTACAAACCATTTCAGAGCTGGATGATTCACCGAGCAGATCTAATATTAGGGACAAGCCCAGTGTATGTCAAAGAATCCCCATTTTTAAAAAATGTGCAAAACAAAATCGATTATGTCCCGATAGGAGTAGAGGCAATTGTCACCGATGCCTCTTCTATAGATAGTTTCAGAAAGAAATACTCCGGCCGAAAACTTATTTTTTCTTTAGGCCGTTTGGTCGAATACAAGGGCTATGAATATCTAATTAAGGCCGCACAATATATTTCAGATGAATATTTGATCCTAATCGGGGGAACAGGACCCCTGCACGATGCCCTTTCTAACTTGATCGAAAAATTAGATGTCAGAAGTAAAGTAGAACTAATTGGTTTTGTGAAAGATGAAGATATACCGACCTATTTTGGAGCTTGCCATTTATTTTGCCTGAGTTCTATCTGGAAAACAGAGGCATTCGCCATCGTTCAAATCGAGGCAATGTCATGCGCCAAACCATTAATATCTACGAGAATAAGTGGATCTGGAGTGAGTTGGGTGAATGCTCACAATGAATCGGGACTAACTGTTCCTGTTGAAGACGAAAAGGCTTTGGCAGAAGCTATCACATCCATACTCTCTGATGATGACAAGTATAATCAACTTTCAAAAGGGGCTAAAAATCGATACCTGTCACTTTTCACACAAGAAAAAATGGTGGACAAGTGCCTTAAATCGTACGAAAATATGTTAAAATCAGACAGTTTTTGTTTAAGAAGAAAATAATAATTAACTTTGAAGAGTCTTTACAAAAACGTTCTTCAACATCAAACTGCTAAGTTCTGTCAGAAACAATGTTTAAATCAGGTACAGCATATCCGCCAATACCGAACAATGTTTTTTTTGAACAAGTAATAGCTTGTTTAAACGAAGGGAAAAATATTGTAATGTATGTTCAAGGCAACAGCATGTTTCCTTTCATTTGCAATGGAGACAAAATTCTTTTAGCTCCTGCAGAAAGCGAGACATTAAGATTAGGGGACATAGTATTGGCAAAAACACAGATAGGAGTTATACTTCACCGCGTCATCGAATTACAAGAGAATTTAATTGTATTGGCCGGCGATGGTAACACAAAACAAGTAGAGCATGCTTCTCTCGACGAAGTGTTTGGAAAAGTTTTTATAGTTTATAGAGGAAAATTAGCTTGGGATGCATCATCTTTTAAATCACGCCTGATTTGGCGGTGTTGGCACATCTTCCGTCCCATTAGAAGAGTACTATTGGCATTTTTAAAACGACTTACAAAACTAACACGAACAAACGATGAGGATAAAAGATAAACTTATATTAAGACATGTAGGGAATGATTATATAATCATTGAGCCTGAGCGGGATACAGTGGACATGACAAAAGTGTTTTCACTCAACGAATCAGCAGTGTGGCTGTGGGAAGAGTTGAACGGCATTGACTTTACAGAAGAATACATGGCAGAATTGTTGATGAAAAAATACGATGTTAGCAAGGAGCGCGCTTTGGAGGATGTATATAAACTGATCACCATCTTTAAAGATCAAGGGCTGATTTGCAAATAACAACATGGTCAACAATTTAATATACAACGCCTTTTTTTCCTTGCTTCGAAGTGGGCTATGGAATATTTCCGCAGACAAAGAGTATTTCCCTTTGTCGAATAACCAATGGGTGGATATTTTCCAATTAGCTAAAAAACAAACAGTTGAAGCAATTATCTATGATGGAATCATGACACTTCCTGTAGAACTTTTTCCTGCAAAAGATTTAATATACAGGTGGACTGCGGCCATTGATGCCATTGAACGGCAAAATCGATTGATGCACCAACGGATTGGCGAGTTAATGAGTTTCTTTTCAGAAAACAAACTGAAACCCTGTTTGCTAAAAGGACAAGGCGTAGCGTGCTGTTACAATAAGCCGGATCACAGGGTTTGCGGAGATATTGATCTCTATTTTTCGGATCACAAAGAGTACAAAAATGCAAATCACCTGATTGAGAAAAAAGGAATCGATATAGAAAAAACACCGGGTTTCAGTACGGAATATGTTTGGAAGGGCATTCAAGTTGAACATCATAAAAGATTTCTCGATGTACACAATCCTTTTTCAATGAGCAGATTACAGAAATTACTCAAAAACGAGCTGGATAATTCAATAAAAATTGAGGTACATGGACAAGAGGTTTCCACTCCTTCTCCATTGATGACAAACCTTGTAGTTAATACTCATATTTTAAAACATTCGCTATCATTTGGCATTGGTCTGCGTCAATTATGTGATTCAGCAAGAGTATGCCATAAATACAATCAAAGGATTGATGGACAAAGGATTGAAAAGCTATATAGAGATATTGGGATGCTCCGATGGATGCATATATTGAACCAAATCTTAGTGGATTACCTTGGGCTTGACCCCCAATATCTACCTTTTGAACTCGTAAGAACGAACAATCCAGACTGGATGTTAAATGAAATCTTAGAAGCTGGAAATTTTGGATTTGAGGACAACCGTTTCGGAAACACTACAAATCTCCATGGAGAAAGGATCAATGTCGCAAAGCAGTTATTTCACCGTTTCCGGCTTAATTTCCGTTATGCACCTAGCGAAGCGATGTCTTTTCCGTTTGTGCAAATTTCTTCGCGAATAGCAAACTATTTTTAGATGAGAATGAAACACCTGCATTTAAAAAAACAATTGCAATGGGCCTGGGGAATGACGGCTGGCTTTCGAGAAAAAATCAGCAGAGTAATCCTCCTGGAAATTCTTAGTGCAGCTTTCGGCTTCGCCTTTATATTTTGGTCAAAAAGGGCTGTTGATATTGCCGTGGGAGCGGAGTTAGGTTCGTTACGACTAAGTTTATTCTATATTGTACTTTTTTTGACACTCAGCGTAGTTTTAGGCGTTATCACTTCATGGATTAGCGAATCCGTGAGAATACAAATGACAATCAAACTTCAAAACTCCCTGGAAAAAACCCAGATGCTTTCTGTTTGGACACAAACCAAGCAGTGGCATACGGGGGATTTGTTGGTACGGATGAATTCGGACAGCAACGAGGTAACGCAAATGTTGTCGTATTCACTCCCAATGTTCCTTGTGACATTCCTAAAACTCCTTGCTTCGATAAGTTATCTTTGGATAATGGATCCCATGCTGGCCTGGATGATTTTATCCATTTCCCCGTTATTCTTATTCTCTAAATTTTACTACAAGAAAGTAAGAGAGCTAAGCAAATCGGTAAAAAAGGCTGAAAGCCTGCTAGGTACAGTTCTCCAAGAAAACTTAAGAAACAGATTGCTAATTAAAGCCTTGCAGGCCAGAGATATTCGATGGAACAAACTCATTGATGTGCAAGATGAGATTTTGAAATTCAAAACAAGGCAATTGAAATTTTCCACCAGCTCACAAGGGATTATGAAAATAACATTCAACGGAGGTTACCTTTTGGCATTTCTATGGGGAATCTATCGTTTGAATAGCCATGAGATAAGTGTTGGAACGATGATAGCTTTTCTCCAGCTTGTTGGAAAAATACAAATGCCGATATTCGCATTGATGGCATTTATTCCGGCATTCATCCGCAATACGACTGCCATCGACAGACTGGTAGATTTGTACAAAGGAGAGAAAGAAAGTGAATGCAATCAAGAACACATAGCCCATGTACAAAGACTCTGCTTGGAGAACGTTTCCTTTCAATACGACGACCAAAAGGTGATCGAAGGTTTTACCGCGGGCTTTGAAATAGGACAACCTGTGGCTATTCTCGGTTCAAGCGGAAAGGGAAAAACCACTCTCATCCGGCTGATGCTATCTTTGGTGAAGCCTGATAACGGGAAAATCTATTTTATGACTGGAGGGTCGAGGCATCCAGTATCGATGGATACAAGGACAAATTTCTCTTATGTGCCTCAAGGCAATACCTTGTTTAGTGGGACAATTAGAGAAAACCTATTACTCGCTAAGCAATCTGCCACGAACACCGAATTAGAAGAGGTGCTGAAGCTCGCTTGTGCTGATTTTGTATTCTTGCTGTCCGAAGGCCTTGACACGACAATTGGCGAATTAGGCTACGGGCTATCAGAAGGACAAGCTCAGAGAATTGCAATAGCAAGAGCATTGCTTAGAGATAGTAGTGTCTGGTTGTTTGACGAAATATCCTCTGCCTTGGATTCAGAGACAACTAAACAATTAATAATCAATCTATTTAAAGCCGGAAAAGACCGGATTATGATATTCGTGACTCACGACTTGCGTTTGGCTGAAGCCTGCTCAAAAACAATACATATAAATTAGAAATTTTACAAACAACAATGCAAATATTGTCTAGGACACAAACTTCCATAATTTCCAGCTGCTATCAAATAGCGGGACTTTGGTGCAAGATTGATTTTCCGAGGAAAGTATCTTTTGAAAATCTACTGACATCTTCTGAGCCATTCCGTCGTGATGTGAACAAGATAGACGGGTTTGTATGCAAAATAGTAGTCAGTGAAGATTGTTTTAAAGAAGATATTTCATCTTTTCATCTATTGAGTGAGGTGAAAGGCGTTCTTGGGGAGTGCTTACTTCTTTATGAAAACGAATTTGCATACATCACCATTATTAGCTATGAAGAGGGAAAATATAAATACGCCATGATCAGTAATAAAGATTTTTCAGACTCGACCGTTTATCTTAAATTAGACGATTCATCCGCAGGAGAAGCTTTAACTTCATTCTTCATGGTGGCTTTTTCTCAAATGGCGGTTGCACATCAAACTGTACTCATTCACGCGTCCGTAGTTGAAAAAGAAAACCTCGGTTTTGCTTTTCTCGGAAAAAGCGGGACAGGCAAAAGCACCCATAGCTCCTTATGGTTGCGTTACATTGGTGGCACGAAACTGTTGAATGATGACAATCCTGCTGTGCAGGTAGATTCAGAGGGTAATATTTTCATATACGGAACCCCGTGGAGTGGAAAGACTCCATGCTATACTAACAGAAAAGTAGAGCTCGCTGCCATAGTCAGATTAAATCAAGCTCCTGAGAACCGGATATCAGAAGCTAGAGGCTTAGATGCAATGATTGCTTTGCTCCCTTCCTGTTCTTCATTGAGGTGGAATGACCATCTGTATTCCTCGTTATGCGATGTACTCGAAATGATCATCGATAAAATACCCGTTTGTGTCTTAAAATGCTTACCAAACCAAGACGCCGCCGAAATTTGTTTTGGCGAAATAAAAAAACTGAGATTAAAGCAAACATTGATAAAATAAAACTACATTAATAATTTAATTTATGAGGAAATATCTTATTTTTTTCCTGTTATCGGAAATAATGTTATTTACTTCTTGTGCATTTCATAAGATAACCTATGTGGACGACATGGTTCCATACAAAAATTATCCCGTGACAGAACAAGGCGAAATTAAAATCCAAAGAGACGATCGTCTGAGCATTGTGGTAAGTTCAAAAACCCCAGAACTTGCTGCTCCCTTCAACCTCGGCATGGGTGCCTACAAAATAGACAACCAGGGGGACATTTCGTCTTCCACCTTGACTTCGAGCCAAATTAGAGAGAAAGGATATACGGTAAACAGAGATGGCGACATAGACTTTCCTGTATTGGGAAAGTTGCATGCGGAAGGCCTCACTCAGCTTGAGTTCTCGGATGTGATTAAGAAAACATTGATCGACAAAGGTTTGATTAAAGATCCTCTTGTTACGGTTGATTTGCTAAATCTAAAGATATTAATGTTGGGCGAAGTAGGAAGCGTTGGAGTTCTCACGTTGGATGACAAACGAGTAACCCTACTGGAAGCCATAGCCAAAACCAGAGGAGTTACGACCAATGGTCGCTTGGAAGACGTAGCTGTGATCCGAACAGAGAATGGGGTGCGAAAGATGTACAATGTCAATTTGCGTGCTGTCTCTCTGTTTGATTCTCCTGTATATTATCTCCAGCAAAATGATATTGTCTATGTTCAACCAAAATCAGGAAAGCCAAGCCAAAGCTTTCAAAACAATTGGATGCTCATTTCGACAGGATTTGGAACTCTTAGCATAGTTCTATCAGTATTGATTTTACTTAAATAAATATTAATTCAGATGAGTAACAATTCATATAGCCCGAGCCTAGCACAGCCAAAAGAAGAGAAATCAATAAATCTTCTGGACATACTAAAATACCTGCTTTTCTATTGGAAATGGTATATTGTTTCCATCGCTTTGTTTGTGGGGTATTTCTACTATCAATACAGCAAAACTCCCCTCGTCTATAGACAGACGATGACCGTGATGATAAAAACGCCAAATAACTCTCAGGGGACGATGCGGATGAACCGTTTCAATAGCTTTATCAGCCCAGTCAACGTGGCAAACGAAATTTTGCAGTTTCGCTCAAAAGAAATAATGCGTCGGGTGATAGACCGAAGTTTAGCAAACATCAGTTACACGATCCATAGAGGCTTGCGTGATACTGAGCTATACACAGAATCTCCGATTCAAGTAAACTTTATAAATAATAATCCGGAAGCATATAGCTCTTTCCTTGTACAGATTCAAGATAACCATCTGGTAAAACTTACAGTGCATCCAGAGACGGATAGCGAGAGTTCTATTTCTGTACCATTAGGGAAAGAAGTGAATACGAGTATAGGCCGAATTCTTATTACCTCAAATGATACTTATTCGCAAGACTGGTATGGAAAAACGATCAAGGTCACAAAATATCCCCGAGAAAACATGGTTGGGCAGTTTACCAGTAGCCTCTCAATAACACAAACTGATGAAGCTGCCGCAATAATGCAACTTCAGCTCAATGATAATTCTCCTCTGAGAGCTGCGAAAATTTTGAACACCTTGGTTGAGGTTTATAATCAAGAAGCTATAATTGATAAAAACCGTATTGGCGTCAATACCGATAAATTTATCAAAGAACGTATTGGCCTTATCGAAAACGAGTTGGGTTCTGTTGAATCTGATTTAGAGAAATTAAAAACTGGCTATGGAGGTGTCGATGTAAATTCTGCTGGAGAGATGTTTGTCTCTGACAGCCGCCAATATAAAAGTCAGGAAAAGGAATTAAGCACTCAGATCCGCTTGGTAAATTTCATGAAGCACTACCTGAACGATGCAAATGAAATTAATAGTCTTATACCAAATAATACGGGTCTGGTTGATGCCAGTCTCGAAGACCAGATCAATAAATACAACTCAGCTCTACTGAAACGTGATCGCTTGCTTGAGAATAGCGGGGCTAACAATCCTATTGTGCAGGAGATGAATAAATCCTTGCACGCTTTGAAGCAGAATATTATAACTGCTGCCAATAATACAATCACAGGATTGTCCATAAAGAAAAAAGATGCAAGCCAAGAAGCAAGCAAAGCTCAAGGACAAGCTATGCAAATTCCCGCTAAACAAAGGGAAATATTGTCAGTAGAAAGGCAGCAAAAAGTCAAAGAAGAATTATACATTTTCCTTTTGAACAAGAGAGAGGAGAATGCCCTCAATCAAGCCATGGTAGATGATAACGCTCGTATAATCGACCCAGCTACAGGAAGCTTTTCTCCGATCTACCCTAAGAAGTTCAAAAAATTACTATTAGGAGGGGCCTGCGGCCTTGCCATTCCTTCGATCATTCTCATTCTGATGCTTATGCTTGACACCAAGGTACGCACTAGAAAAGAGATCGAGGAGGTGGTGAATGTGCCATTCCTTGCGGAAATCCCTTTTTCTAAAAATATCAATGTTGACAATCTTGGCATATTTGTTAAGCAACAGGGTAATGATTCTCTCTCAGAATCCTTTCGTATTCTCCGAACCAATTTAGGATTTATGGATGCTGGTGGAGATCCGAAGAAGGTTATAACTTTCACATCTTTCAGCGCTGGAGCTGGTAAAACATTCACGTCGCTTAATATGGCAGCAAGCCTTACCCTGATAAAGAAGAAAGTGGTTTTATTGGATCTCGACTTGAGGAAGGGGACCTTGAGCATGCGCTTAAAAGCTAAAAATGACAAGGGGGCAACCCATTACTTGTCTGATCACTCACTCTCCATGGATGATGTGATTATTAAGAATATACCACTGCCGGGCATTGATCTAATACCTATTGGTGTGATCGCCCCTAATCCCGTTGAACTACTTTTAAGTAAAAGATTAGACCAACTGATCGAAGAACTCAAGAAACTATATGATTATATCATTGTTGACAATGTCCCATTAGGAGTCGTAGCAGATTCCTCTATAATTAATCGTATTACCGATGTCACAATATTTGTTGTGCGCTCCGGCAAGCTAGATCGCCGCCAACTCCCGGAGATTGAGCGCATATACCAAGAACGTAGATTGAGTAACATGGCTATATTATTTAATGGGGTTCAAAAAACGGCCTTTAATTATGGATATGGATACGGATATGGAGAATATGGATATGACAACCATAAAAAATCGAAATGGAAATTTTGGAAAAAATGAATCTATAATAATCTTATTTTCAAAAGAAAGGAGGGCAAAATTAAAATGGAATAGAAACAGAAACCTTCATTTGTAAATTTATTTGACAATATGTTTTATCTATCAAAAAGTGATATATCCTAAACATTATTCGAAAAAAAATGGAATCTATTACTTTGAAAAGAGAATAAAACAATATTTGATTTATTTAAAAGAGAAAATATTAATAGTTTGAAACTTAATACAAGAACAAGATGAACAAAAACGTAATTAAAAGCACAATTATTGGTGTTATGTTGAGTGGAGGCCTTTTTGCACAAACTCAAAGCACCTCTACAACCGTAGAGGAAAATGCTGATTCAAGTAAATACAAAGTGGAAACCAATCGCTTTTTTGATAATTGGTTTGTTGGAGCGGGTGTCGGAGGACAAGTATATTTCGGTGAATATGACAGTAAACAGTCTTTATCGAAACGTATCTCTCCAGCATTCAATATCTATGTCGGCAAATGGTTTACTCCAGGAATAGGAATTCGCTTCGGTTATAATGGCACACAAGCGAAAGGAATCACAAATGATATTTCGAACTTCTATTCTACTGGGGAGAAGTTTGAAAAGACTTTCTACAAACAGAAAATCAAGTATTCTCATTTGAATGGCGATGTCTTGTTTAACCTTTCCAATCTTTTGGCTGGATACAAGGAAGATCGTTTTTATAACATCATTCCCTACTTGGGCGTGGGTTGGATTATGTCAAAAAAAGATGTGGCTCGTGAAGATGAACTCACTGCCGTAGGGGGTATCTTAAATACATTTCGTTTGACAAATTCATTAAACCTTTCTTTGGACATCAAAGGCGTCTTGACCAACGACCGCTTTGACCATGAGTCAAATAATAACCAAGGGGAGGATAAGATTCTATCAGCATCAATTGGTTTAGTGTATAAGTTTAAAAAACGCAATTGGGATAGATCAAAAACCACGACAAATAATGTCATAAAGTACGACGAGACTGAGCTAAATAAGCTTAGAGGTGAAGCGAACAACTTGAAAAATGAAAATGCGGCATTGAAACAACAGTTGGCTAATGCTGGTAAGACGAAAGCGGTTGAGAAAATCGTTGAAAAAACCTCTTTACTTGCATCCCCTATGCTGATTGTTTTCCCAATCAACCAAAGTACACTATCAAAAGATGCCCGGGTAAACATCGGTTTTTATGCAAAAGTGATTCAAAAAGGAGATCCTAAAGCCGTGTATGTCGTTACAGGATATGCGGATAAAGGAACTGGATCTGCCAAAAGAAATGAAGAGTTGAGCAAAGAGCGGGCACAAGCAGTTTATAATGCCCTCGTTAATGAGTTTGGGATATCTCCTTCACAGCTTACTACTGAAGCTCCCGGCGGTGTTGACAACCTGTATTACAACGATCCAGCACTGAGCCGCGCAGTTATTACCAAAGCAAAATAAGAATACTCCAAGATTATTACAAATCTAAATAAGAAAAGAGGCTGTCTCAAATAAGAAATGAGGCAGCCTCTTTCGCTTGAAATTACAAAGCTAAAATTACACAGGAACACCCCATAACATAAATATAAAAGCGCTTTGTAATCGAAAAGATTGCAAAGCGCTTGTCATTTTGAGTGACCCCGGTGAGGCTCGAACTCACGACCCAATGATTAAGAGTCATTTGCTCTACCAACTGAGCTACGGAGTCTTGTTTTCGGAGTGCGAAGATAGGCTTTTTATTTTTGATAGGAAAATTTTTGATGGAAAAATTTTCCCTCTACAACCAACTATGCCTTTTAGCCAGTGCCACCGCCCAGTGAGGTTTCCGAAAAGACCGTTGCAGGCAATATCTAATTCACCACTCTCTCACCATCATCAGCAATGAAGACTTTACTGATGAACCAAAAGCCGATAATTACACACTTCCCATACGGAGATTAAATGCCGAATTAGTATATTGACGGAGACTATGGAAAGTGAGGAAAGGAGAAAGTCTTCTCATTTTTTCTTCTCTTTCTACTTTTTCCAGGTCTAACCCCTATGCATTTCTCGGATTATATTGTACTTTCGCTTGAAATTTCTTGAACAAAAGAAGTATGATAATCACCCTTTCGCCAACTAAAATAATGAGTTTTGAGCAGCAACCCGACTTAAAATTTACAGAACCAATCTTCAAAAGGGAAAGAGACGAAATAATTGCGCTACTGAGAAACCTTTCAGTAGATGAAATCAAAAAGTTGATGAGTATCAACCAGGAGCAAGCAGATGTCGTGCTTCCACAAATTCATCAATTCGGCAAAAAAAATGGACTGGTCTCGGCTTCTGCGTTTGCCTACAACGGCATCGCATTCAAGGGGCTGGACTTCCCCACCCTATCGCCTGAGAACATGGTGTATGCCCAACAACATTTGCTTATCGAATCCGCCATTTATGGATTTTTACGACCTTTGGATAAAGTGTATCCCTATCGTTTGGAGATGCAGGCAAAACTGAAAAATTCCAAGGGAAAAACATTGTACAACTACTGGCAAGAGACGTTGACAAACTATCTTTCCAAAAGGCTATCGCAAGATGACAAAATATGGCTGAATTTGTCTTCAGAGGAATATGCGAAGGTTATCAACTCAAAAGTGCTTCCTTCGAAGAGCCGGATCATCACGCCTCAATTCAAAGAAGAGAGTGCCAATGGCTACCGCCAGGTGGTAGTCCACACCAAAAAAGCACGCGGGATGATGGCTAGGTTTGTGATTGAAAACAAGATCAGAAACATTGAAGATCTGAAAGCCTTCGACACGGAAGGCTACTGCTATGCGGAACATCTTTCATCCGAGAGTGAACCAATGTTTATCAGGTGATCGAAATAAAATAGACCGTAAACCTCACTTTGCCCCAACAGGATTCATCAATCCGGCATAAGACCTCAATGTCGCACGAGTTGAACCCACCTTAAGCTTCGATTCGATCTGTATTGGAATTCTATTCAAATCGTTCGTGACATACACTTTCATTGCATCTTCCTGATTAGTGAAAGCATCGTCAAGGATAGACAAGACCAATTTATGGCAATAGTACGATTGCCCGTTGTTGGCCTTCACCTTTTCTATGCCTTGGTAATGAATCTGCATGTTCACTTTATTTCTTCCTGAAATAAAAACGACGCTCGTTTTCGAATCTTTCTTCATGTTATCATAATCCAAAGTACGGGCATAATAGACAATACTCATCATGTCGTAAGTGCATTTATTGGTAGTCAATGTCACGTTATGCCGTTCCCTGCCATTTTTCACACGCCGTGCCTGAATACGGATATCGCCATTGGGTAGATAAGCGTATGTCTGCCGCTCAATGGTATATTCGTCTCCTTCATGTGCATCTTTCCAAAAAGCAAGTGGACGCAATTTGGAGTTCATGAAGCAGGCAAGTGTGTCGTCAAGCTTAAAAAATTTGCGGGCCGCTCCCGTAGAATGCGAAACCAGCGACATTTTGTAGGCTGAATCTCGATTGTACTGGGTCCGCTGTGTAAACAAGGAGGCGTAACCGGCTTTGGAAGTAACTATCCCATATTTGAAGTACAAATCATAAGTGAGATTTTCTCCGGGTTTAAAAAATTTATTTTCACTTATTTCGCATTGAGCATTTGCTTGTCCTCCAAGGAACCCCAAAAAGGCCGTAAGAATAAATACGATTTGTAACTTCATATTTGTATAATTTTAATTTGGACTACGAATGTCAAGGCCACGTTGGCAAACTGCTATTCAGATACGGTACTATTGTCCGTTGAACTAGAGGTTGACGAAGAATTATTCTTGCTTTGTTTTTTCTTTTCAGCCTCTTCCAATTGTTGCCTTTTAGTCTTCTTCTCTTGAGGTTTGTTTTTTGTGATTTCAAGAAGTTTTTGCTTGTCCAAAGCCAAGGAAGTCAAATCAAAATCCTCTTCCATCTCAAAATAAGCTTTCAAAAGAATTGATTTATGGAGATAATAGACCATCTCAGGTTGTCTCTTATCAGCATATTCGCCAGTATCCCATTTTCCATTGTTATTCGAATCGATTACAAGTCGGGCATAATAAGTGCCAGGATTGACATATTTGAACAACGCTCCGGCATCTTTGACCTTACTTCTTCGGATTGGTTTATCGCCTTTGTCAAGTAATTCCACAAAAGCAGGAACATTCTGGGGAAGATTCTTTATGTCGAGGTAAATATGTCCGTATTCTTCTTCTTTTTTGACTTTGAATTTTCCATCCAACATGTTATTCCACAGGCCGTAATAGCTATGGAAAGCCGCTGAATCTGCATGTAATACATAATCCTCTCCTGGTTGCCATTTGTATGCTATTTTATACCTTCGAGGATTCAACGAGTCGGGCAAAAGCGTATAAGGCACTGGGGTAAAGACGGAGTCCTTAACATGGCTGAGTACAATCTTTTTCTGGTCGAAATCACACACAGGCTCTTCAAATTCAATATTAAGCATCTGAAGAATATCCACTGACCCGGAAGCATTGGTCTTTATTCCCAGGAATTTAATTTCGTTTTTGTCTTTGTCTTTACCTTTATCCTTATCGTTCTTTTTTCCTCCTTTAAATTCTCTAAAATTGAGCTTAATGGTATCCGTGGTTTCGCGACCGATATTCAATGAGTCAGTCTTGATATATCCAATGCGCAGCAACAAGGAATCATTTTTCAAGATTTCAGGATCGGTTATCCAATACTTCACAGTGTCGTTTTGCAAGCTCCGCTCTTCGACAAGAGGGAAATTCGGATTGGGCTTCGTATGGAGCAATTGAAAACGTGGCCGTAGAGTGGGCCCGCCAAAATAGAGAACAACATTGCTTCTGTTGGGACGTTCGTATTTTTGAAGAAACTGCCTCTTAAACGAAGACGTAAATGAACGAAGGATAATGTTGTCAGGCAAAAACCGGGTGTAAGATTTGGTCACTAATGAATCAACCGTTTTCTTATTAGCCTTAAAAACAGTATCCACACGGGTAGCGGGTATTGAAGAAGGGACAATCAACGAATCGAGAAAAGCAATTTGTTCCGCCGGACTGTCATATTTGAAATCGCGGTTAGCATCCTTGAGAGCATACAAACGATACTTGTTTGGAGTGACTCCACGAATCGTAAATTCTCCTTTGCTATTTGTTTTGGAAATGCGGCCGAAAGGAAGTTTGACAAATGCCGAATCACTCAAATTGGAATGAAGCCCTACATAGATACCTGAAACGGGTTCCAAATTATCGGCTTGCAAAACCTTTCCTGAAACTTCCATCGAGTCGATTTTGTTTCCAGTAGAAAAGCATACAACGAAATTTTCCAAAACGTTTTTCTCGTTCATGTCAGCCAACGCATCCGTGAAATCAATCACATAGGTCGAATTTGGAATGAGTGTGTCGCGTATTTCGACCTTTATTTTTCTGTTGATTGTGGTGAAAACAGGGGCAACCTTTTGCGGCGGCGTGATGATAACTTTTTCGGAAGGGTTTTCCAACTGTACGTTTTCATCAAAAACCATGGTGATGTTTTTCACGTGACTCACATTCAGGGCATTCATTTCGGGATCGATGCTTACCAATTTTGGTGGATCCAGATCGTACTTGCCGCCCCCCGGAGTTCCTCTACTTGCGCAAGACATGAAGAGAAAGACAGACAATATTATTGTCAGAGAGCGAACTAAGTTATTGAGAGCATTTTGGGTAAGTCCTAACAACATACTATTTCGTTAATATTCCGACAAATGTACAACGATTTTCTTGTTTCCTATTTGAGTTGATTGGAAAATGTCTCATATAGGCAAAAGAACAAGTTTTTTTGTCTTTTCTTAAATTTCGTTCAACAATTAAATGAAAAAATGCGGTAACACATCGCAAGCATTACCGCACTTTATCAAATCGAAGATCTATTCTATTTAAAGAAGTTTGTTGATTTTGTCTGCCAAAACAGATTTTTGGGTTGCTCCAACCTGTTTGTCAACTACCTCACCATTCTTAAAGAACAAGATTGTGGGAATGTTGCGTATTCCAAATTTAGCTGTAATTTCATCGTTGCTGTCAACATCCACTTTACCGATCACCACTTTGCCGTCGTATTCTTTTGACAATTCTTCTACGATTGGACCCACCATGCGGCATGGACCACACCATTCTGCCCAA
The DNA here is from genome assembly GCA_002307185.1 of Bacteroidales bacterium UBA1309. Taxonomy (GTDB): domain Bacteria; phylum Bacteroidota; class Bacteroidia; order Bacteroidales; family Dysgonomonadaceae; genus UBA1309. Next base: position 47,250 of record DBTT01000038.1, on the reverse strand, counting down.
AAGTCAATAACTACTGGCTTATCCGAACCAATAATTTCTTCAAAAGTTGCATCTGTAATCTCAAGAGCCATAATTCAATTGTTTTTAATGTTTATAAAATATAGTTGTTATTCAATTAGCCATATTCGACGCACTAATTTATTTTAAAAGAAACAGCATCGCTTGTTTCAAGATATTCGATGAGTTCTTTGCTTATTGCAATTTTTATGCCACGAGAGAAAAGCTGCACTCTCATGTTGCGTTCCCCGTCAATCACCTCGAAATACAACAAGGTATTTCCGGGATTATTTTTTATCAACGTGGACAGTTCGTCAATCATCCGGCTATCCATTCCATGCAGAGGCAATGTGATTCTAATTTTTTCCACCATGTTTTTTTGAGCTTCGCTCAATTGCTGTATTGAATTGATTTTCAATTCCAAGCGATCTCCATATCTACTCTGCTGGACTCTTGCTTTGAAAAGAAGGCTCAGTCCTTTTTTCCCATATTTTGAAAAGTTGATGTAGTCGTCGCCAAAAAATGGGATTTCCCCGCTCGATTCAAAATCCTCGATACGCACGATCATATAAGGTTTGCCTGTTTTGGTGATACCCTCGCGCGAGTCGCTGACAATTCCGCCGAAAATTAGTTCCTTGCTGTTTAGTGCCTCTTTGTCATCTAATTCGTTGGGATGCACATTGCACACATATTTAAGCACAATGGCATATGAATCCAATGGATGGGCCGAAAGGTACATCCCGATGAGGTCTCGTTCACGGTTGAGCCGTTCCAAGTCAGACCACGAATCGGCATTGGGAATATCGGGATGGGCAATATCATAGAGCGTGTCGTCTCCAAACAAGGAGTTTGTAGCGTGTGCCTTATCCGTTTGGAACTTATTTCCGTAACGGATCAACGAATCCAAGAAGACTTCCCCTTTCCCATTTGTCCCAAAGAATTGCTCACGCTTGATGCCCAAGAAATTATCAAAACCTCCCGCCAGTGCTAAAGATTCGATGTTTTTCTTGTTGCAGGTGCTAAGATTGACACGCTCCACGAAATCGAAAATATCTTTGAAAGGACCGTTTTTGGTTCGTTCATCGAGAATATTATTCACTGCGCTTTCCCCAACCCCTTTGATGGCCGCAAGACCGAAGCGAATGTCGCCCGCCTTGTTTACGGAAAACTTCAGCAACGACTCGTTCACATCGGGGCCCAACACTTTGATAACCATCGCCTTGCACTCGTCCATAAACTTCGTGATTTCGGTGATGTTCGACAAGTTTCGGGAAAGAACGGCTGCCATGTATTCCGAAGGGTAATTGGCCTTCAACCAAGCTGTTTGGTACGCTATCCAAGAATAACAAGTAGCATGTGATTTATTGAAAGCATAGGAGGCAAATTTTTCCCAGTCAGCCCAAATTTTATTGAGTACCTTTTCTTCGTGACCATTCGTCTTTCCGCCTTTCAGGAATTTCTCTTTCAGGGCGTTCATCTTGTCGATTAATTTCTTACCCATTGCCTTACGCAACTCGTCCGACTGGCCACGGGTGAAATCAGCCAACAAGCGCGACAAAAGCATGACCTGCTCCTGATAAACCGTAATTCCATAGGTATCTTGCAGGTAACGCTCCATAATCGGAATATCGTAGGTAATTTCTTCCTCTCCATGTTTGCGGGCGATAAATTGCGGTATATAGTCCATGGGGCCGGGACGATACAAGGCATTCATGGCAATGAGGTCTTCAAACTTAGATGGCTGAAGCTCCTTCAAGTATTTCTGCATCCCGGCAGACTCGAACTGGAAGGTTCCGGTTGTCTTTCCCAAACTGTACAATTCATACGTTTTAGGATCGTCAATCGGGATTGCACTGATATCCACTTTCACACCGGTGGTACGCTCAATGTTTTCAAGGGCTTCCTTGATGATGGAAAGGGTTTTCAATCCAAGAAAGTCCATTTTGATAAGCCCGGTTTCTTCGATCACCGAGCCTTCGTATTGCGTAACGAGCATGGTCTCACCCGTTTCTTTATCTTCAGCCGTACTAACTGGGACAATATCAGAAATATCCTGCCGTCCAATGATGACCCCACAGGCATGAACACCCGTGTTTCGAACGTTTCCTTCGAGCATCTGGGCATATTTGAGCGTGTCGAACATCACAGAATCGCGGCTTTTGGCGGCCTCTGCCAGTTCCGGCACATAAGCGATAGCATCTCGGAGCGTCACCTTTTTCTTGTCCGGAATCTTGTCCGGAACCAATTTTGCTAATCGGTTGGACTCAGCCAAAGGCAATTTTTGCACGCGTGCCACATCCTTGATGGCCGATTTGGTTGCCATCGTTCCATAAGTGATGATGTGCGCCACACGTTCTTGTCCATATTTCTCGGTAACCCAACGCAACACCTCACCACGTCCATCGTCGTCAAAATCGACATCAATATCGGGCATGGAAATACGGTCGGGATTCAGAAAACGCTCAAACAGCAAATCGTATCTTATTGGGTCAATATCGGTGATACCAAGACAATAGGCCACCACAGAACCGGCAGCCGAACCACGACCTGGCCCCACGGCAACTCCTTTTTCGCGCGCTGCAGAAATAAAGTCTTGCACAATGAGAAAATAACCGGGAAAACCCATCGTCTTCATTGTGTTCAATTCGAAGTCTATCCGTTCCCTTATCTCATCGTTCATATTTGCACCGTATCTTTTCTCGACCCCAATCATTGTCAAGTGCTCAAGATAATCTGCTTCGAGCTTGATGCGGATTGCTTTGTCGTATCCGCCCAAACGCCCAAAAGCATCATTTCCAAATTCCTGTACAAGGTCTGTTTCGGAATACTTTTGTTTGTATCCTTCTTCCGTTCCAAATGATTCATCAATCGAGAAAAATGGCATCAAGGCTCCCGAATCAATGGAATAGTATTCCACTTTTTCTGCTATTTCCTGCGTATTTGCTAGCACCTGTGGCACATCGGCAAACACTTCATTCATTTCTGCCGTTGTTTTCAACCATTCTTGTTTGGTATAACGCATCCGCTTGGGGTCGTCCAAGTCTTTTCCTGTACTTAGGCATATCAAGCGGTCGTGGGCATCCGCATCCTCTTCGTTGGTGAAGTGCACGTCGTTGGTAGCGATGACTTTTACACCCATCTTGGCGCCAATACGCAAGAGCTCTTTGTTCACGGCCTCTTGCAAAGGATAAGCCTCCATATTTGTATCGGGACGGGTGGTTTTATGCCGTTGCATTTCTAAGTAGAAATCATCTCCAAATAGATTTTTGAACCAAGCGACCGACTCTTCTGCTGCTTCAAAATTGCCTTGCGTGATTTTTTTTGGAATTTCACCTCCAAGGCAAGCCGTGCTCACGATAAGGCCTTCGTGGTATTTCTCCAAGAGTTCTTTGTCTATGCGCGGACGCATGTAGAAGCCTTCCGTCCAACCATAAGAAACCATTTTTATCAGGTTTTTATAACCTGTTAGATTTTTGGCCAACACCACCAAATGCCAGCCGCTCATGTCCGGTTTGCCCTCTTTGAACTTTCGTCCCCGGTGCGCCACATAACATTCACAACCAATTATGGGCTTAAAAAGATGGGATTTAGCCTCCTCCAGTTTTTTTCCCAAAACGGCTATCCGCTGTTCCTTGTCAGAACTATCAGTTTTTTGCAGTTCAGTGATTTCAGCTTTGATTTTTTTTATTTCGTCATTGTGCGGGGCGTTCTTCTTTTTTACATAATTATAAAATTCCTTAACACCAAACATAGCGCCGTGATCGGTCAAAGCAATGGCTTTCATGCCATCAGCTTTTGCCTTGTCAACGAGCCTAGCTATGCTCGCCTGACCATCCAAAAGCGAGTATTGAGAATGCACATGAAGATGTACAAATGGTTGCATAATTTATCCCTTCAGAAATGAGGAATAAAGGTAAGTCATTTTGTTGAAAAATTGTTATCTATCAATTATAGAGTTTTCAACAATGGAATAAAATCTCTATAAAACAAATAGTTAAATAGTAACACTTATGTATTATTCAAAGAATCCTTTCAATTTTTCCCAAATCTGGTTTACTTTCACATTCGCTTTCCCGATCATTTCATCTGACACCGAATCAAAACGTCTCATCGCCTCCTCCCATTTTGCGCCAGCCACTTGTTGGAGCTCATCAAATCGAACCTGCAATTTAGCTTGTAGTTCTTTCACTTCTACGAGCGATTTTTCGAGGACCACTTTCGCCTCTTCTTTCAGTTCGGAAGCGGCGGGCTCCAGTTTTTTTTGAAGTTCCTCAATCCTTTCGGCCAGCAAATCCAGTTTCTGCTGTGCCTCTTTTTTGAAGGTCTCTTTGTCCATTGCTGTTTTCTTATTTTTTTTGACGGATATATTCCGCAATTTGGCGATGCTTCTCTGCCAAGTCGTTTTCCCCAACATGGCTATAAGCTTCGGCCAAATAGTCATGGCAAGAAGGGTGTTCGGGATTAACATTGGAAGCCCTGTCCAAGTCTGTTATTGCCAATTGGTATTCCTTCAGCGCGATGCGGTTTTTTCCCCGGTTGTATAAAGCTTTAAAATAAAGTGGGCTTAACCTGACGGCTTCGTTGAAACAAACATCTGCCTCAAAAAAATCGCCCAAGTCATAAAGAGTCACCCCTTTGCGCACCCAAGCATCCAAAAAAGTGGGGTTCATTTCCAAAGCCTTGTTGAAATTCGCCAACGCAGCACGCGTATCTTTGTAGGAAACTACACACTCGTTTCCTAGCAAATAATATTCATTTGCATAACGCTGCAATGCTTCGTTCTGCCGGTGCATTTTCTCTTTAAGCAACCTGTTTTCCACTGTCAATTGCGAAATAAGGCTCAGTTTTTTCTGGATAAAACGTTTCACCAACGGTTTCTCCATATCGTATCGGGCACGAATGGCTTTGATAAATGTGTCAATGGCATCTCCAAATTGCTGTTTGTCGAAATGTAGTACGCTTTGCCCATACAAAATATCGGCATCGGCCTCTTTCATAGCCTTCTGCACCAAGCGGGCATCGTTGAACTTTTTGCTGAATTCGAGGATTTCACTTCTCACAAAAATATCGTTGCTCTCGATCGCTTTTTTCAAAACGATTCCTTCCAACGATGTGCACCTACTCAAAGCGACATAAGCTTGTCCTCCGGCAAAAACACCTCCCGTGAAATCAACCACCACATGCGAAAAAGTAAGCCCCTGACTCTTGTGAATCGTAATTGCCCAAGCGGCTTTCAAGGGCAACTGAGTGAATGTGCCGATAATTTCTTCTTCTATGCGCCTTTCTTTTTCGTTGTAACGATAGCGGTAATTGCGCCAAGTGTTCAATTCCACCAAATATTCATGTCCATTTTCGAGATACACATACACGTTTCCCTCTTCGTCGATGCCTGAGATTATACCCAACGTGCCATTCACCCAACGACGTGGCCATTCGTGATCGTTGTGGATAAACATCACTTGAGCGCCTTCCTTGAGGGTCAAATCCAACAAGGTGGGCAAGCTCGACTCGGGAAAATCGCCGTCAACCACGCCACGGCTCACAAATTCAGGAGAGGGTAGTTCCGCTAATTTTTTTTCATTGATATAATCCACATTGTCACGGCGAGTAGCCAACGTGATGTACATTTCGTCGTCTTTGGGCTTGAAAGAAAAATCAACCCGCTCGTTCAGCATCTCCAATTCCGCCATTCCCGATTTTCCATTGCGAATGGTGTCCAAGATGGAAATGAATCTTTCGTCATTCTGACGGTATATTTTCGTGAATTCAATCGGCACCAGATTTGTCTCGTTGAAAACCCGTGCTGAAAAGAAAAAAGGATTTGGATAAAACCGCTTGATAATTTCCCGCGTTTCGCCGTTCACAACGGGTTCCAACTGGAAAATATCCCCCACAAACACAACCTGCTTGCCTCCAAAAGGCTGCCGCATGTTTTCGGAATACACTCGCAGGATGCGGTCGATGCAGTCGATCGTATCGGCACGCACCATCGATATTTCATCGATGATAATCAACTCCACTTCACGGATAATTTTCTTGTGTTCTTTCTTGTATTTGAAAAAGTCGAAAATGCGCCCGCTTTTCAAATCGAGATCGGGATCGTCGGGCATCATGGGACGGAACGGCAGCTTGAAAAAGGAATGCAAAGTGACTCCATTCGCATTGATGGCGGCAATTCCAGTAGGGGCAAGCACTACAAATTTCTTTTTGGTGGTTTCACACAGATTCTTCAGGAACGTGGATTTACCCGTTCCTGCTTTGCCCGTCAGAAAAATCGATTGCCGCGTGTGGGTAATCAAATCGAGCGCACTCTTCTGCTCGGGATTGGATATGTCGATGCTTGTATTCAATGTGCGGATACCTAAATAATTTTGGTACAGCAAATATAAGCCCGAAGAAGGGAAATACAAAATATTTTTACGGTTGACTGATTGCAATTTATTTTTCTTTGAGGTGGCTTTCCCATATATTCTCGGATGAGTGTAAGTTTCAGCCGTCGGCTATTTGGCTCTACCAACATCGCAGTTAGCATGAAACCCCTTCCTTGAATTACTGAATTAAAAAAAGGGTTTGGACTTATCGAAATTTATCTGAAAGCACCTTACTTCCAGCACTTCGTGGCATGATTATCCATCCTTTCTTAATGAAGATAAAGATTTATCGTGAAGGCTGGGGCATGATAAATTATTATCTTTGCGCATTATTCAATCGGATGCATCCTATGAAACTTTCATGGAAACCATATACGCTTCAATTGAAGCATATTTTTGCTATCGCTAACTCCTCACGCACGGAGACTCCTGTGGTGTTAACGCAAATCGAACACGAAGGAATGATTGGCTATGGTGAAGCCTCACTTCCACCCTATCTGCCGGAAACGCAGCAATCGGTGTCGCATTTCTTGGAAAAAATCAATCTGAGCACTTTCAACGATCCTTTGCAATTGGAAGAGATATGGGAATACCTTGACGGGCTGGAAGAGGGAAACATGGCGGCAAAAGCTGCCGTTGATATTGCCCTGCACGATTTATCCGGGAAGCTAATCGGGCAACCCTGGCATCGCTTGTGGGGACTGAATCCCGAAAAAGCTCCCGACACCACATACACCATTGGAATCGACACGGTTGAGGTCGTGAAAGAAAAAACCCGCGAAGTCGCAAGCGATTTCAACATTCTGAAAGTGAAGTTGGGCCGTTCCGAAGCCGAAGACAAAGGGATGATCGAAGCCATCCGTTCGGTGTCCAGTTTGCCGATATCCGTAGATGCCAATCAGGGATGGCAAACGGTGGGTCAGGCACTCGATATGATTGGTTGGCTTCACGAAAAAGGGGCTGTGATGATCGAACAGCCGATGCCAAAACACGATTTGGAGAATATCGCCCAGGTGACTGCACAGAGTCAGTTGCCTATTTTTGCCGACGAGTCGGTTCAAGGATTGGCAGATGTGGCCAACTTGAAAGGTATTTTCTCAGGGATCAACATCAAACTCATGAAATGCGGAGGCATGCGTCAAGCTTGGAAAATGGCAAACTTAGCTAAATGTTTAGGCATGAAAGTGATGATTGGTTGTATGACCGAGACTTCCTGCGCTATTTCGGCTGCCTCACAATTGTCGCCACTGGCTGATTTTGCCGATTTGGATGGGGCTTTATTGATTTCCAACGATTGTTTTTCAGGAACAAAAATAAAAAGAGGAAAGATTTGCATCAGTAATCAAGCGGGAATAGGTCTAGAAGCCTGATCGATGATTCTAGCTATTTGTTCACAAATTGGCAAATCTGCCTCGAAGATCTGCGGGGAGCATGCTTATCTGTTTTTAAACACTGTTTTGAGAGTTGAAATCTAGGACATAGATAAGTCTAATTTAAACATTCATTATCCTTATATTTGTATTGGACTAATTTCTAAAAATACGTATGATTAATCAGCAGTTGATCAATCCTCGCAGCATTGTAGTTGTAGGCGGATCGAACAATACAATGAAGCCGGGAGGAAGTTCTCTTTGGAATCTTTTAAACGGTACTTTTTCCGGCAGTGTATTCATCGTGAATGCCAAGGAAGATATTGTACAAGGCATTAAATGCTACCACGATGTTTCCGAGATTCCGAATGCAGACTTAGCCATAATTTCCATTCCTGCGCAATTTTGTTTGGAGGTGATAGATGTGCTTGCCTACAAAAAGGGAGTGAAAGCATTTATTATTTATTCTGCTGGTTTTGGCGAAGGAACACCGCAAGGTGGCAAATTAGAACAACAAATACTAAAAAAAATAAACGATGCCGGAGCCTGCATGTTGGGACCCAATTGCAGCGGGATGTTCAACATCCACCATCAAAGCCTTTTCACGCAGCCGATTCCGGTGATCGACCCCAAGGGCGTGGACATGGTATCGAGTTCAGGAGGCACTGCCTCGTTCATCATCGAATCTTCCATTCACATTGGCTTGCGGTTCAATTCCGTTTGGGCAGTTGGCAATGCCACACAAATAGGGGTGGAGGATATTGTTGAATATTTGGATGAATCATTCGATCCTGAAACAAGCTCAAAAATCAAATTGCTCTACGTGGAAACTATTCGTGATCCCGATAAACTACTGAAACACACGTCTTCTCTTATCAGGAAAGGCTGCCGAATAGCCGCCATCAAATCGGGAACCACTGAATCGGGAAAACGCGCAGCAGCTTCCCATACGGGAGCAATTGCTTCCTCCGATTTAGCCGTTGAGGCTTTATTCCGTAAAGCGGGAATTATCCGCTGCTATTCACGGGAGGAGTTAGCCACGGTAGGTGCGGTGCTTTCGTTGAAACCATTGAAAGGGAAAAATCTTGCAATTATCTCTCATGCCGGCGGCCCTGCTGTGATTCTCACCGATGCGCTGTCGAAGGCTGGAATCAATGTACCTGAGATACCAGAGGAAATTACGGAAGGGCTTCGAGACCAATTGTTGGCTGGCAGCTCGGTAAGCAATCCAATTGATTTGCTTGGAACCGGCACAGGCAAACACCTCGGTCTGGCGATTGACTACTGCATACAACATTTCAAAGAAATTGATGGAATTGCCGTGATCTACGGAAATCCCGGAGTAACGAAAGTGATTGAAGCATACAACGTGTTGCATGAAAAGATTAAGACCAGTCCGATCCCGATCTATCCGATATTACCTTCTGTGGTGATGGCTGCTGAAGAGACAAGTGATTTCGTGAGTAAAGGGCATGTCAATTTTTCGGACGAGGTGGTGTTGGCCACTGCTCTTTCCAAGGTCCTTTCGACGGCGCCACCCTTGCCAAGCCAAACCCCTATTCCAGAAATAGACATACCTGCTATCCGACAAATTATCCACAACCACGAAGATGGCTGGCTTCCACCCCAGCAGGTAAGAAAATTGCTCGAAATGACAGGTATCACGATGGTACACCAATTTGTTTCCACATCGAAAGAGGAGATTGTTGGCGAAGCCGAAAGGATTGGATTCCCGGTTGTGCTGAAGGTGGTTGGCCCTATCCACAAGTCGGATGTGGGAGGAGTTCGTATCAATATCAATTCCCCTGAATACTTGGCGCGCGAAGTGGAGCGAATGATGCAAATACCCGGAGCTACCGCCGTGATGATTCAGCCCATGCTGACAGGAAAAGAACTTTTCATCGGTGCTAAACACGAACCCACTTTCGGGCATGTGCTGCTCTGCGGATTAGGTGGAATATTTGTGGATATTTTGAAGGACGTGGCCTCGGGGTTGGCTCCCTTGAACTTTGCGGAAGCTTATTCGATGGTTCGCTCGTTAAAATCGTATAAAATCATCCAGGGGGCAAGAGGCCAAAAAGGGATCAACGAGGATAAATTTGTGGAAATCATTGTCCGCCTTTCAATATTGCTTCGCTATGCATCCGAAATCAAAGAGTTGGATATCAACCCACTTTTGGCCACAGAAAAGGAAATTGTTGCAGTGGATTCGAGGATGCTGATCGAGAAAGACAAGCCTTTAGAGAAGTAGCCATTTATTTAAAGACTGACTGGATGAATCTATATTATGCGAAATTGGAATAAAGCTTATAACCCTCTTTTTACTCATGCTTCATCCCGTAGGAAGTAAACAGGTAATGGGCACAGTCAGAAAATGGTTTGTAGTATCCATAAACGACGTTAATATTTCGAAAAACGCAAGCTAACTTTCGAAAGGAGGATTCGGAAAATCGAACTGTCACAAGAACAATAGAAGCCAACCTGCAAATGGTTGGCTTCTATTGTTCTTGTGCAGTTTTTACTTCTAGGGATTAGGCCTTATGGTTCTCCAAAGTAGGAGTGTTGACCAAATTTCAACACTTGCCAACACTAGAAGAGCAAAAGTATTTGCAGTAATTCCATCCAGAATAAGTCCGGTAACTGCGTCGCCTAACTCAATAAAAATTCTTGAAATAAGTGTTATGAAGAGCCATCTTGGATTATTTGCTATCACGGAAATTAAAAGAACTGCTACGCTACCCAAAATGCGAACCCCAGCGCTTGCAAATCCCATTTTAGCAGAATATGATCCAAGATTTGCATCGGGGAAGCTTATGCTTGGGTTGAAAGTATATACATAAAAGAAAAAACAGCCGGCACATATTAGTATCCACGTAACAATCTTTACTGGTATTGGAATTCCGGTTTTCAACACTTGCTTTGCCATATGTTTATTTATTTGATAGTGACACATATTTGTATAGTTGGGTTGGCTTTTCGGCTTCTTTTACTAAAAAATCTGCTACGTCAGCCCGATTAATGCTCCCAATGCGCATGTTCTTGTAAAGTTTGGTTTCTATTCTATAGTTCTCCGTTAGTGGCTTGTCTTTCAAAAGACCGGGTCTTACAATTTCCCATTTAATGTGGGAGTGTAAAATAATTTCTTCCATTTTTGTTTTGTCTGCATAAACATCTTTGAGAAGGAATTTGAAAAATAATTTCATGACGAAGCTGTTGTATGCACCACTATCTCCTGCTCCAAAACCCGTCAATACAATAAATGGGATTCGAGTTTGTGTTTCCCGCTGAACTTGTACTAGCAGTTTTGCAAAATCAGAATACAAAGTGGTCTCTTTCAAACTTTTGCCAGTGCCCAGTGCTATGATCGCAGCATCCGCCGAGGAAATGGATCTTTTCAAATCTTCTTTATTTGTAGCACTTCCCTTCAGTCTGATTAGGTTATTGCTAGCTTGCAGGCTTATGTCGGACCTCGAAAGAGTTGTCACGATGTGATTTCGTTCTAAGGCCCTTCTTACGCATTCAAGCCCCACGCCAGCCGAAGCACCAATAATTGTTATATTCATATATCCACAACTCTTTATATCTGCAAAAATATAGATATGGAATCTAAAATCTATTACATTTGTGAAAAATACCGCTATCTTTTAGGATACTGTAAAAGGAAAATTTTATGAGAAATAAACAAAAGCAAGTTCAGTTGAGAGATGTCCAAGATGTGATTGATGTGATTGGCGGACGTTGGCGTGGTGCAATTCTGGCAAGCCTTTGTGCTGATGGAAAGAGGTTTAACGAACTAAAAAGAGACTTGGGTCCCATCACCCCCCGGATATTAACAAAGGAGTTGAAATACTTGGAGATGCATAAGCTGATCAGCCGTGAAGCGGATGACTCGGCTGGCACAACCGTTGTATATCGCCTTACAAAACACGGTAAGTCGTTAGATCCGCTCATCGAAGCGATTGTTGCCTGGGGTCAGAAACACAGGGAAGTCGTGCTGAGTGAATTTTAGTGTTTGAAAATGATGAATGGTGGCTATCTCGAAAACGAGACGGCCACCATTCATTTATAGTGTTATAAATCAATACCTTGGACGGGATCCACCTTTCCGGTGTTCCTTTTTTGGAGATTTTCTGTCGTTAAACCTTCTGTCGCTTCCTCTGTCGTCCCGGTCACTGCCACCAAATGAACGTTTTTCAGATCTTGGGCTGCTTGATCCTGAGCCATCTGCTTGTGCAACTTCCACCGATATGCGGCGACCGTTGTGGTCGGCTGACTGAAGAGCTTTCAGCACTTTTCCAGTATCTCCTTCGGGAACTTCAAAAAAAGAAAAGTTTTTCATCAGGTCGATGCGACCGATGCGAACTTTGCCCGGAACGTAATCGTTGATGACACCCATCAAGGTAGCCGGATTTACCCCATCCATACGTCCGACGTTGATGAAGATACGGGTATAGCCTTTCTCAGCAGTGCGTGGCCCACTTGGTCCACGGTCGCTACGTTCTCCACGAACGCTTCCTCTATCGCCGCCTCTTTCACGACGGTCGGAGAATGACGACTCTCGGTCGCGTCCTCTGCGTTCCTGAGGTTCTTCTATTTCATCGGCATCCTGATAGTAGTCAATCAGGCGGTTCAATTCGAGCGAAATCACACGTTTGACAATGTCTTCTTTTTCAAGCCAATCCAATTTGCGGAATACAGCAGGAAGGAGCTTGCCGATTTCATCTTCATTCACCTTTACCTTCTCAACTTTGTCAACAAAATTGAGGAGCTGTTTTTCACAAATCTCGTTTCCTGTAGGGATAGTTCCTTTTTCGAATTGTTTATTGATTATTTTCTCGATTTCACGAACTTTTCCTTTTTCCTTCACGTGTACGATGGCGATGGAAGTTCCTGTTTTTCCAGCACGACCCGTGCGCCCACTTCTGTGGGTATATGATTCGATGTCATCAGGCAAGCCATAATTGATAACGTGCGTCAAGCTATCCACATCCAATCCGCGGGCAGCCACATCGGTAGCCACGAGCAATTGGATGTTGCGGACACGGAACTTTTGCATCACATAGTCGCGTTGGGCTTGTGAAAGGTCCCCGTGAAGCGAGTCGGCGTTGTAGCCGTCTTGTATCAATTTGTCGGCGATATCTTGAGTTTCTGCACGAGTGCGGCAAAAAACGATTCCATAGATATTGGGGTTATGGTCTGCAATGCGTTTCAACACAAGGTATTTATCTTTTGCATGAACAAGATAAAAAACGTGCTTTACATTGTTGGATCCTTCATTTTTACGGCCGATGGTGATTTCCTTCGGGTCGGTCATGTATTTGCGGGTGATCTTCGCAATTTCCTTGGGCATGGTGGCCGAGAAAAGGAGCATCGAGCGTGTTTCAGGCACTTTCGAAAGGATCTCGTCGATACTTTCCGTGAAGCCCATGTTCAACATTTCATCCGCTTCATCAAGCACTACATAACGGATGGTTTCCAAATTCACCGTGCGTCGATTGATCAAGTCGATCAAACGTCCTGGTGTGGCCACAATGATCTGAACTCCACGTCTTAAGGCTTTAATTTGGCTTTCGATGCTTGAACCTCCATATACGGGAAGCACATGCAAGCCGTCAACGTATTTGGAATAATCGTTGAGGTCGCCTGCAATTTGCAAACACAATTCACGGGTTGGGGCTAAAATAAGAGCTTGTGGAACGTTTTTGTCCACATCCACCTTTTGTATGACAGGAAGGCCAAAGGCTGCTGTTTTTCCTGTTCCGGTTTGGGCCAAAGCGATAACATCGCGTACTTCACTAAGTAAATAAGGAATAACTTCCTCTTGCACGGGCATGGGATTCTCGTATCCCATTTCTTGTATTGCTCTCAAAATGGTTGAGGCAACACCTAATTCTTCAAATGTTTTCATTAAAAATTTTAATTGTTCGTATGTTGCGCTACAGGGAAATATTCTTTGTCTCCTTTGCCCACCATATATTATCTACGAACGAAAAAATGGAGAGAAAAACACTACCCGGCAGTTGGAAAGACACAAATCAGGGAAAAACGGCGAATGTGTCCACCAAAAATCTGTGCAAAGATACTGTATTTATTCAGCTTAAGCAATATCCTCGGTCATTTATTATTGAGATTGCAGGATTTTTGTGACTTTAGTGAGATGATTTTCATTGTTTTAATGCCGTTTCTTACTAAATACTTGTTTCCGGATAGGATAGCTGTGATTAGTAGGACATTATTTTTTTTAGTTTCTCTCTTTTCGCAGGAGTCAATCCCAAGGCTTTTTCGAAGTATAAATCCGAGCTGCCATATTTCTTGACAATTTGCCCGAAAGCGAAATCAATATAGTTCTCGTCTGCCCGTACAATCACAGTCATGGCTTCTTGTATGGACTCGGGCATCTGACTCATCAACTTCGTATATTCATCGAGGTCTATGTAGTCATTTGAAAGCAGGTAGTCGTTGATCGCATCTTCTGTTGACACATTCAAGCTTTTTAAAATAAGATACGATATGATGCCAATGCGGTCTTTGCCCAAATTGTCGTGAAGCAGGATCGGGTAATTCTTTTCATCAAGCAGTATGTCGAATATTTGTTTGAGTTCACGCGTCTTTTGTTCAAGGATGTATAGATAGGAATCTTGCATATAAATTAAAGCATCCCCTTTGAGGAAGGTGCCTGTTGCGATTTTTTTTTGCAGTTCGAAAGTATTCAGTGTGTCTATCGGTATTTGGAAATGTAAAAAGCCTAGAAACCCGTCGGGAAAAGCTCGACTTTCTTTTTCGTTGCGCAGATCAACCACCGTCTTGATTTCTAAGTTTTTTAATGTTTGAAGATCCTGGCGGGTAATTGCAAACAGGTTGCCGCTCCTGAATAGTTTTCCCCAACGCAGTTGTTTGTCCTCATCGTTAAAGTAGCCGCCGAGGTCTCTGAAATTTTGGATTACATCGAATCCGATGTGCCGGTTGGTTATAATTCCCGAATAGGAATTGTTTGCCTTTAGCTGAAAAAAATCGCGTACATTCTTTGAAGACGAGCGAAGCGTTGCTACGCGGTCTTCGACATTTGTCACCAGCGAAGGGTTTTTGGAATTTTTCAGGGAGGCGTCGTTTGTGGAGGAAAAAATCTCAACTTGCCCTTTTTGCGGATCGGGCGATACTTCCCACTTCACGACATAGTTTCCATGATCGTCTTTTTCGCACAGGGAATAGATGCTTGCTGAAGAAACACACGAGCTAAGCAAAAACGCCAGACATCCCGATACGAAAAAATTAAACTCCTTTATGTTGTTGTCTATTTTCATTCTTGTGGGCATTATTGAAATAGCAAAAAATCAAAAGAAATTCATGGACGAATACTTCTGTTAATTGAATCACAAATATATGGTTTTTTGGATTTGATTAGTTCGAAATCTCAAGGTCTTTTTAGAGTGTAACATTTTTTATTTTTTGAACCTTCCAAAAGGCCTAAAATTGGGTGAATTATTGTTTCCAATTAAAAATTAGGTCTTTTGTTTTATCTTTCGCACATACCTATTTTCTTGATAATTTCCTTATTTTTGCCTATTATATTCTCTGAAAACGGATTTATGGATATTGAAAGAGTAAATGAAGAGGCTTATAGAGACGTTATGGCTGAGAATATCAGTCATGTATTTAATATGACTTCTTTCAACGCCTTGAATTCTTCGAAGTGTGACCAAGTGCATTATCTGCTATTTAAGGACGATAGATATCGCTTAGGCATCATTCTTGGTCAAATAGGTGATACTTTTCTTTCTCCATTTTCAGCACCTTTCGGAGGGTTTGAAGCTGTGCGGCTTCATACTGAGATTCAGAAATTAGAACAAGCTGTGGTTGCCCTGTTGGAGTACATTTGTAAAAATGCAGGTACGATGTTCAAGGTTGTGCTGCCTCCTTTTTTCTATAGGGAATCTTTTCTGTCCAATTCGCTGAATGTGTTCTTTCGATATGGTTTCTGTCTAAAAACCGTGGACTTGGGCCATGCCATCGATTTGGAAGCATGGGATTGCAGCCGAATCAAAGGTCAGAATAAGTTTTCCGAAATGGTCTTCCATCGGTGTTTGACGCAAGATGAAAAGTCAACCGCTTACCAAACGATAGAAAAAAATCGATTGGAGAGAGGGTATCCCTTGCGAATGACGTTGAAAGATGTGTTCGCTACAACAGAATTAGTGAAAGCGGATTTCTTTCTTGTATCTATAGATCAAGGTATTGTTGTCGCTTCGGCGATGGTCTTTCGTGTGGCTGATGATGTCGCACAAGTCATCTATTGGGGTAATATTAAAGGATATGAATCATATAGGTCAATGAACTTTATGGCTTTTCAGTTGGGTATTTATTATTACCGAAAAGGAATCAAGTTTTTGGATATAGGGCCTTCAACTGAGAATTCAATGCCCAACTATGGACTCTGTGCATTTAAAGAAGGAATAGGATGCTTCAGCTACACTAAATTTGCTTTGGAGTGGGTCAATGGGGGGATGGGTTCTTAAAACACCGAAAAAGATTATGCGAAGCAGATTTTTTTTTACAATACTTTCGCAATAATCAAAATTAATATTACTTTTGTCGCACATAAAAACAAAACGCTAATATGGCTGTACGATTTTTCACATATTTCTTTTTTTACTTTTACTTTAATAGGTAAGGGCAGGATGATTTGTGTAAAGAAAATACAGAACAAAATAAATAATGAATCCTGCTCAACCAAATGAGTAGGATTTTTTTTTAAAACTATCATAGAACAATGGCGAAAAGAAAAGTAGCGATTCAAGGTGGACTCGGGGCATATCATGGCATTGCCGCGGAAAAATTTTTTCAGGAAGACGAAGTGGAGATTATTCCTTGCCTGACTTTTCGCGATATTTTTCACGAAATCAAAAAAGATCCCATGGTAATTGGCATTATGGCTATAGAAAATACGATTGCCGGAAGCCTTTTGCCTAATTACGAGCTGCTGCGGTTGCACAAATATGCTATTGCCGGAGAATACAAGCTGCGCATTTCTCATTGTTTGGCGGCATTGCCGGGCGAGGACATACACGAGATACGTGAAGTGATGTCGCATCCCATTGCATTGATGCAGTGTGAAAATTTCTTGGATACGCTTGTGGACATCAAGGTGGTGGAACACGAGGATACGGCTTTGGCTGCCCGAGATGTGGCAACCAAACAGATGAAGCATTCTGCCGCAATATGTAGCACGCGGGCTGCCGAAATTTATCGACTAAATGTTTTAGCGAGGGGAATTGAGACTAACAAACACAATTTTACTCGCTTTCTTATTTTTGGTGAGAAGTGGGCGGTGGAGGATATCCAAAAGGACGACGTGATTAACAAATCATCGGTGGTGTTCACCACACCCCATGCCGAAGGTAGTTTGGCTAAAGTGCTGTCCGTGCTGTCCTTCTACGGCATCAACCTCACTAAAATACAGTCTCTCCCGATCATTGGCCGAGAATGGGAATACCAGTTTTATGTGGATCTGAAATTTCCAAGCTTAGACCGCTATCATCAAAGTCTTGATGCCATAAAGCCACTAATCAGTGAATTTAAGACATTGGGGGAATATCCTGAAGGTGTTCAAAGCGAAATAGTTAAATAAAAGATGGATAAAAAGATACAGCCAGCCTGCAGGCTCAATACAGTCAACGAATACTACTTCTCCGTCAAGCTCAAGGAAGTAGCCGAAATGAATGCGCAGGGGAAAAATGTAATTAGTTTGGGTATCGGAAGTCCTGATTTGCCTCCGTCGGACGAAACCGTGGAGGAGCTATCGCGTGTTGCCCGATTGCCCAACGCACATGGTTACCAACCCCATGTGGGCGTTCCCGAGTTTCGCAAGGCATTTGCGGATTGGTACAAAAGGACATACAGCGTTGAACTGGATGCGGCCAAGGAAATCCAACCATTGATGGGTTCCAAAGAAGGAATCCTGCATATTTCGTTGGCTTTTGTCAATCCTGGAGACAGGGTATTGGTGCCGAATCCGGGTTATCCAACTTACAGTTCGGTCAGCAAGTTGATCGGCGCAGAGATTCAGACATACGATTTGGATGAAAACAACAATTGGCAACCCGATTTCGAGGCTTTGGAACGGATGGATTTGTCCCAAACTAAATTGATGTGGATCAATTATC
Organism: Bacteroidales bacterium UBA1309; assembly: GCA_002307185.1. Classification (GTDB taxonomy): domain Bacteria; phylum Bacteroidota; class Bacteroidia; order Bacteroidales; family Dysgonomonadaceae; genus UBA1309. Next base: position 29,352 of record DBTT01000038.1, on the reverse strand, counting down.
CGAACATGCCAACGGGTGCAAATGGTTCGATTGAGCTGTTTGAGAAAATTGTCGATTTTGGTCGCCGCCATGGCATTGTGATTGTGCATGATAATCCTTACAGCTTGATTTTGAACGAAAAACAGATCAGTATCTTACAAGTGGATGGCGCAAAAGAGGGTTGTATCGAGCTCAACTCGATGAGTAAATCGCACAATATGCCCGGTTGGCGTATCGGCATGATGGCTTCCAACCCGCAGTTTGTGCAATGGGTGCTGAAGGTGTTGAGCAACATCGAGAGCGGCATGTTCAAGGCTTTGCAGTTTGCTGCCGTCAAAGCATTGAATAATTCAGCCGAATGGCACCGTGAGAACAATATCGAACTGTACGCCAAGCGTCGGGATTATGCCGAACAGATTATGACACAACTTGGATGTACCTTCGATCACAATCAAGTGGGGATGTTCCTCTGGGGACGGATTCCCGATTCGTGCGAAAGTAGCGAAAAGCTAGCCGACAAAGTGTTGTATGATGCCCGCGTTTTCCTTACTCCTGGATTTATTTTTGGCAGCAAAGGCGAAAGGTACATTCGTATCTCGCTTTGTTGCAACGAGGAAATGTTGCGCGAGGCATTAGTGCGGATAAAAGGATTAGAATAATAAAAAAGCAATTGTAGTCTGCATATGAAATTTCACTCCATTCAAAAGCAATTAAAGGACAATGTAACTGTCACCATTCGTGAGGCGACAACCCAAGATGCCGACGAGTTGAGGCGGGTAGTGAAGGAGTACGTGGAAGAAAGCGAATTTATTCCCTATGATGAAAATGAATACCAGCTATCGTTGGAAGACGAGATAAAATGGATAGAATCTTTTCACGAAGTGCCGAATAGCTTGTTGCTGCTTGCCCTTGTAGATGGAAGGATAGTGGGAAACATCACTTTGACAGGAAACAAACGCAAACAACTTCAGCACACGGCGATTGTCGGTTTGGGCATGTTGAAGGCTTTCCGGGGAAACGGATTGGGCCGGCTCTTGTTTGGGGCTGCTATCGCATGGGCGAAAGATCATTCTTCTTTGGAATCCTTGACCTTAGAAGTAAACGAGGCAAATGAGGTGGGACGAAAGCTCTACGAAAGCTTAGGGTTTGCCCAAGCGGGACGATTGCCCCGAAATGTGAAGTTTAACACGACTTATTATACCGACACGATAATAATGACAATGAAAATAAAATAAATATCAAATAACTGACTATGAAATTAGAATCAATCTTATTACCCGGAGTGGATGCGAATCGTCCTTTCCTAATCGCAGGCCCTTGCAGCGCCGAAACAGAAGAGCAAGTGATGACCACCGCCAAGGCGTTGGCTGAAAACGGAGTGAAAATCATGCGTGCCGGCATCTGGAAGCCACGCACCAAACCCGGAGGCTTTGAAGGAATCGGAAGCGAAGGTTTGGCTTGGTTGAAGAAAGTGAAGCAAGAAACAGGAATGTATGTTTCCACCGAAGTGGCTACTCAAAAACATGTGTACGAAGCATTGAAATATGGTGTGGATTTGCTTTGGATTGGTGCACGCACCACGGCTAACCCTTTTGCCGTGCAAGAAATTGCCGAAGCTTTGCAAGGGGTGGATATCCCCGTGTTGGTGAAAAACCCGGTGAATCCCGACCTCGAATTGTGGATTGGTGCTTTGGAACGCCTGAGCAATGTGGGCTTGACCAAAATCGGAGCCATTCACCGTGGATTCAGCTCTTACGACAAGAAAATTTACCGCAATCTTCCTCAATGGCACATTCCGATCGAACTGAAACGTCGTTATCCTGATCTTCCCATCATCTGCGACCCAAGCCATATTGGAGGAAAACGCGACTTGATTCAACCTCTTTGCCAACAAGCGATGGATTTGGCTTTCGATGGCTTGATTATCGAAACCCATTGCAATCCGGAAGCTGCTTGGAGCGATGCTTCTCAACAAGTGACACCTGCCCGTTTGAAAGAAATCTTGGCATCTTTGGTGATCCGTGACAAGGGACAAAGCACAGAAGATTTGTCCGATTTGCGTCGTCAGATCGATGAACTGGACAATCAATTGCTGGAGTTGTTGGCGAAACGGATGCGTGTTTCGAAGGAAATCGCCACTTTCAAGAAAGAACATTCACTGACTGTGGTGCAAACCGGACGTTACGATGAAATCATGAACACACGTGTGGCTCAGGCTGCCGAAATGGGCATGGACAAAGATTTTATGCGCGTAGTGTTGGAGGCGATTCACGAAGAATCTGTGAGGCAGCAGGTTGAAATCCTCAACAAATAAGCCGACGATGGAAGCCTATAGGCAAAGGATACCAAAAGCTACATACATTCTTCGGGGTGTGTGTAGTTGGTTTTTTGTTTATTTACTACAAGTTGAATATTCCTCCAAAAGATTCGGTTTACAGGATCGTTTTGTCTTTCATTTATTGACTCGGAATTATAGGATACTTGGTTTATAGTTCCTTATCGCAGAAAATTGTTGTTTTTGACGATTGCACCCAGTGTTTCCTACAGAAGATTTCGTTTGAAGACATCAATGGAATAGAAATAAGACCCGATGAAATTGTGATTTATCGCAAAAGTACTGAAAAATGGATGCTGTTTCGCTCAAGGCAATTTGGTTCTGAAGCATGGAGCAAACTTACCGAAAGGTTTGAAATTTACCTCAAGCTTCCTCATTATAAGAAAAGAAAACAATGAAAATATTAATCATGGGAGCCGGCAAAATGGGCTCCTTCTTGGCGGATGCCTTGAGTTTTGACCACGAGGTGGCCATGTTTGAGGTGAACCCCGACAAGTTGAAATTCACCTACAATGTGATACGGATGAGCGACCCCGAAGAAATCCGGACGTTCGATCCCGAGCTGGTTATCAATGCTGTGACGGTAAAATACACCATTTCGGCATTCAAAAAGCTGTTGCCCTATATCAGCGACCATTGTATTATTTCCGACATTGCCTCGGTGAAGACAGGCTTGAAAGAGTTTTACATGTCGGTGAAACAACCTTATGCTTCGTCCCACCCAATGTTTGGCCCCACTTTTGCCGACTTGCGCAACCTCAGCACGCAGGCGGCCATCGTGATTTCCGAATCGAGCGAGGCTGGAAAAAAATTCTACCTCGACTTTTTCCACAAGCTCAATTTGCAAGTGTTTGAATACTCGTTTGAGGAACACGACGAAACGATCGCCTATTCCTTGTCGATTCCCTTTGCCTCCACGTTGGTTTTTGCAGCCGTAATGAAGCACCAGGAAGCACCGGGGACCACTTTCAAACGCCATCTCGACATTGCCAAGGGATTGCTTTCGGAGGACGATTATCTACTGACGGAAATCCTCTTCAATCCCAACACTCCTGCGCAGCTTACGCAAATACGCAAACGCTTGGCCGATCTGCTCGAAATCATCGAACGAAAAGATTCGGACGCGATGAAAGGGTTTCTGACCGAAGTGCGGGAGAATATTGAATAGTTAGTAGAGAAATTCGTTAGGAGTTTCGGCCTAAAAAATCCGTACCGGATGATGCTATTTGCAGAAACATTTCCTGAGTTGGAGGTTGTCGTTACACTGTCACGACAAGTAAGCTGGTCACATTTTGTCGTATTGTTGCCTATAAAACTGGAAGATATATGAAAATTCCCTTTCTCGATTTGCAGTCCGTGAACAGCCGTTTCCAAGCGGAATTGGACGAAGCGGTGAAATCTGCCCTCCATTCAGGCTGGTACATCCGCGGTGAGCAGTGCCGGCTTTTCGAGGAAGAATTTGGCAATTATTGCGGGACGCATTATTGCGTAGGAGTTGGCAACGGATTGGATGCTATCCGCCTGATCTTTGAAGCTTATAAGTCTTTGGGTGTGATGGAAGAAGGTGACGAGGTGATTGTTCCCGCCAATACGTACATTGCCTCCATCTTAGCCATTTCGCAAAGCGGGTTGAAACCTGTGCTGTGTGAACCGCGGCTTGACACCTACAACTTGGATGCAGCACTCATCGAACCGCTTATCACCGAACGGACGAGGGCCATCCTCCCGGTGCACCTCTACGGACAGGTGGCCGACATGCAGGGAATTTCCGACATTGCGAAAAAACACAAGCTGAAAGTGGTGGATGATGCCGCACAAGCGCATGGAGCTGCCCTGGGAGGTCGCAAAGTTGGCAGCTTGGCGGATGCAACGGCTTTTAGTTTTTATCCGTCGAAAAATTTGGGAGCTTTGGGTGATGCCGGCGCTGTCACTACTTCCGATAAGGCTTTGGCTGATAAAGTGAGAAGCATTGCAAATTATGGTTCCACTATTCGTTACTACAACGAAGACAAAGGCATAAATTCCCGTTTGGATGAAATTCAAGCTGCTGTGCTGCGTGTCAAAATGAAATACTTCGAGGCTGACAACGTTTGGCGGCAAAAAGCGGCAAGGCAGTATGGCGAAGCTATCCACGACGAAAAGATTGCACTGCCCAAGGTGGAGAATCCCGAATCACATGTTTTTCACCTGTTTGTGATCCGTTGTGGCAATCGCGATGAACTGGGCAGATATTTGGCCGATAAAGGCATCCAGACGCAGGTGCACTATCCTGTTCCGCCACATTTGCAACCTGCTTATAGCGAATGGGGCCATTTGTCTTTGCCTATTACGGAAAAGATCCACCGGGAGGTGTTGAGCTTGCCGATTTCGCCGGTAATTACCAAAGAGGAGGTGGAATATGTGGCTGGGTGGGTGAACGAGTTTGGTGGATGAGTTGTGGGACTCTGAGATGGATTCAACAAACCGCCCAAAAGGTTTGTCCTGCCCACTATTTCAAAAAGCTGCGCTGCTTTTTGAAAAACTACCGCAGGTTTGGATCAAAACTACCGCAGGTTTTGCACAAAAGTTGCGCGGCTTTTTAGGGAAACCTCGCTATGTTTTCCTCACTTGTGGGCTTGTTGTTTAACATTATCAGACACCTTTGCCGTGCTTAACACACAATTCTCTTAAATTTATTTTATTCTGCCAAATAAAGATTTACATTTGCCGAGAAATTTTGAATTGAATGGAACAAAACAATCAACATAAAATTCCTTTCAGCGCATTGGGCGTAATTGCCGCTATTGGAATTGTTTTCGGTGATATTGGAACGTCACCTCTTTACGTGATGCGGGCAATTTTGAACTCTTTGCCGCATTACCATTATTCCAACCCGGAATATATCTTGGGAGCTGTGTCTTGCGTCATTTGGACATTGACCTTGCAGACAACCGTGAAATATGTGTTGATAACGCTGAAAGCGGACAACAAAGGCGAAGGAGGGATCCTTTCCCTTTTTGCCCTTATTCGAAAAAAATACCGTTGGGCGTATGTCATTGCTGCGATTGGAGCTGCTACCTTGTTGGCGGATGGTGTGATTACACCGGCCATCACGGTTTTTTCGGCAGTTGAGGGCTTGCATGCGGTGATGCCTTCGGTGCATGTGGTGCCTGTCACAGCCTTGATTATCTTTGTCTTGTTTCTTGTACAGCCTTTTGGAACAAGCTCCTTGGGGAAATATTTTGGGCCGATCATGGTTGTCTGGTTTGTAATGATGGGGCTGATGGGAATGGGGCAGGTCGTCCTTTATCCGGAAGTTTTCAAAGCGTTTAATCCGTTCTACGCCATCCGTTTTTTGATCGAAGCACCTAACACTTTATTTATCCTTGGAGCAATCTTCCTCTGTACCACCGGCGCCGAGGCGTTGTATTCTGACCTTGGGCACACCGGGTTGAAAAATATCCGCGCGGCTTGGGTGTTTGTAAAAATAATGCTAATTGTCAATTATTTGGGTCAGGCTGGCTGGATTCTGCACCACCCGCGTCTCATCACCGCTTCTTCCAATCCGTTTTTTGAAATCATGCCCGAGTGGTTCACTTTTATCGGTATTATTTTGGCAGCTTTGGCAGCAATCGTTGCCAGCCAAGCTTTGATTACAGGTTCGTTTACGGTGATCAGCGAAGCCATTCACTTGAATATTTGGCCCAGCGTGAAGATAAAATACCCGACCAAGATAAAAGGGCAGATGTTTATTCCATCGGTAAATTACCTGTTGATGGCAAGCTGCCTGATAATCGTTTTCATGTTTGGATCTTCCATGAAACTTGAAGCAGCTTATGGCCTTGCGATTACCCTTAGCATGATGATGACCACTTTCTTGTTGTTCCTTTATATGCAGAAAAACGGCCGCCCACTATGGGTTAGCATTTCTTTAACCATCTTTTTTACAGTGATTGAGCTTGGTTTCCTGGTGGCTAATTTGCAGAAATTCATGCACGGGGGATTTGCGTCTTTGCTTATCGCGGGGGCTATTTTTGTCGTCATGTTTTCGTGGTACAACGGTCGCCGGATCAAAAACCATCACACCCGTTTTACTGCGATTGACAATATACTCCAAAACATCCAGCGGGTTAGCCAGGACACGTCCATTCCCAAACTGGCAACGCACTTGTTTTATATGACACGTGCCAAGAAAGTGAACCAGATAGAGAGCCAAATCAGCTATTCGCTGTTCAACAAACGCCCAAAACGAGCGGATACCTATTGGTTTGTGAACGTAACCACGGTGGATGACCCGTATGAATTTAATTATTCAGTCAAAACATTTATTCCCAATAAAGCTTTCCGGATCGACATCCGCAGTGGATTCAAGGTCGGAGTTCATTTGGACAAATATGTTCAATTGATTTGCAACGAGATGGAGAAAAAAGGGCAAGTGGATCTATCCACACGCTATCCCTCGCTGATGGGAACGGGGATCAAGGGCGATTATCTTTTCGTGATCGTTGACCGTATCTTCCGAAATCTTGAAATGAATTTGGGACGCCAGATAATCCTTGCCGTTTACAACCAAATCAAAAAAGTGTCGTCAACAGATGTGGAGATGTATGATATTGACCCATCTTATGCTACCGTGGAGACCGTTCCGCTGGTGATTGCTTCGCATTCGCAAACCGAGTTGAGGGATCTGCTCTATCAATCGGAAAAAGTACACCATTCAGACAAGTAGCCCGTCCAACAAACGCACATATAGTTCGATGGCTTCGCGGATCTCGCTCAGGCGGATGTATTCGTCTGCGGTGTGCGATCGGGAAGATTTCCCCGGGCCTATTTTGACAGATGGAAATGGCATCAATGCCTGATCTGAAAGGGTAGGCGAACCATACGGAGTTTTCCCGATCATGATTGCGCGTTCTACAAACGGGTGCTTTGCATCGATCCCCGAAGAATTGAGCCTGAACGAACGGGCTTTCACCTCGCTTTGTATTTTGGAAGAAATCACCTCGTAAATCTCTGTATTTGAATACTGCTCGTTGCTGCGGATGTCCACCACAAACGTGCATTTGTCCGGCACCACATTGTGCTGTGTGCCAGCCTGAATCATGGTCACGCTCATCTTCACATCGCCCAGTAATTCGCTGCTTTTGGGGAACCGGTAGGTTTGAAACCACTCGATGTCGCTCACTGCTTTGTAGATGGCGTTGTCGCCTTCGCTTCGGGCGGCATGTCCTGATTTGCCATGAGCCGTGCAGTCGAGCACCATCAGCCCTTTTTCTGCGATGGCCGGGTGCATTTCGGTAGGTTCGCCAACTACTGCAAACGCAATATCAGGCAATTCGGTCAAGACAGATTCTATCCCTCCTTTACCCGAAACTTCTTCTTCTGCTGAAGCCACAAAAACGAGGTTGTAGGGTTGGGGCTTTTGCGTCAGCACCAAAAAAGCATGAAGCAGCGACACCACGCTGGCCCCGGCATCGTTGCTCCCCAAGCCGTAAAGAATATCCCCATCGGTTTCCGGGTTGAAGGGGTCTTTTGTCCAGGCAGAAACCGGTTTGACCGTGTCGATGTGGGAGTTCAATAAAATAGTAGGTTTTTGATCATCGAAATTCGGAGAAACCACCCACACGTTATTTCCCTTTCGAAAAGGGGTAGCACCTTGTTTTGTCAGATAATGACACACCAAATCTGCCACCTCATTTTCTTCCCGGCTCAAAGAGGGTTTGCCGATCATTTCTTTCAGCAAATCCACGGCATTGTAAAAAACTTCGTCCATGTTCATGGTGCAAAGATAATTGTTTTTCTGTTAGGGGTTAAATAAATTAAATTGGCAGTTTTTCATCGATAAATCATTATATTTGCCCATCTCGCATTTTGAAAAAAAATTAAGCATTCCAAGATATGTTGTCACGAAAAAACGCATCGGTTTGCATGTTTTTGTGCTTGGGTATGATGCTCCACGCACAAAGTGAGTCCAAGAAAGATTCCATCCCTATTTTGGGGAAAGGGAAAATAACTGTTATAGGAAAAGATAAGCCAGTTGATGGGACTTCTGTTTCCGAATCGCGACAAAGTGTCCTTCAAACAAATGAAAACAATTATCCTGTGCCAGGGTCAAGTGTCTCCGAATCGCCAGGCAAAATCACCTACAAGCTTCCGGCTGTAAATTATTTCCCAAAAAGATTGCTGGAGGAGAATACTACCACACGCTTCCCTTTTGCCAATGATTATTCTTATTCCGGCATACAGGTTTTGGATGCCAATTCTTGGCTTTCGGGAGGAACTGACCGCAAAACTTTGCCAACTTTTGGCATAATTCAGCAAACCGCACTTCAATACAACCGCATTTTCAATAATAAATTGATTCTTTCCGGAGGGATTTCCGGCAAAAAAATGGAAATGCATGAACGCCAATACGGAGACCTGAAAGCAAATCTGGGAATGGACTGGCTGATGAGCAACCGACTTACGATGGAGTGTCTCCGGCAATTATTCGTTGATCAGGGAAGACGGCGGGATGGGCAGTATGATGGGTTCGTTTATCCCCTCTGAAATATCCGGTGGGCGTACTTCGGCGATCATGCCTTTAGGCCAAGCTCAATGGGGATTGGATTACAAAATGACCGATTGGCTCTCCATTTCAGGAGGAACCTATGCCAACCGAATGGATTTGTTTTTTCAGAAAATCACCGATTATGGCTTGAACAGCAGTATGAATCTGCAGGTGAATGACAGGCTTAATTTCAAGTTGCACGGGGCTTATTCTCTCAGAGGCAAACAAACGCTGATGAACCAAAATTCCCTCTACCCCGAAAACAATTATGGGGGAGCCGTTGAATACCGCATTTCCGATAAATTTGGATTAGGAGCGGGCGTTAACCGTTATTTGAACCCTTTCACCGGGAAATGGGTGACCCAGCCTTATGTGTATCCCATTTTTTATAATGATAAGAACGAAAAGAAAAGTTTCCAGATTCAGATAAACGGGAGATGAAGACAATCACGGTGGAAGATCTAAAAGTGATAGAGGAGACGATTGCGCAATGCAAGGAATGCTTTATTGGAATTATCGACAAGAATGGATTGCCTTATGTTGTGCCGATGTGTTTTGGCTACCAAAATGGTATTTTGTATCTTCATTCCGCACCAGGAGGCTTTCTGATTGAATCTGTCGAAAGAAATCCGGCTATCTGTATCACTTTCAGCACACCTTCCTCGCTTGTGTATCAGCACCCCGATGTGGCTTGCAGCTATCGGATGAAGGCTTCAAGCGTAGTTTGTAGAGGAAAAGTGGAGTTTGTGGAAGATGACAACCTTTCAGAAAAAAGCCGCATTTTAGATCTTTTAATGAAACAATATTCTGAAAAAGCTTTCACTTATGCCGAGCCTGCATTGCGCAATGTGAAAGTGTGGAAAGTGCAAGTGAACGATTTTTCCTGTAAGAAGTTTGGGGTGCATCATCCCAATTCAACTAAATATGATCCCAACGTGGATGATATTTCGATTTCTTTTGAATAAGCTTGGGTTATAATAAGAAGGAGTGTGTTAATCGAACAAGCATGAAATGTCAGGAATTCACCGCCACTTTGACCAATTCAACTTTTGTGGGCGACATTTTCAGGATGGTAAATGAAATGTTCTTCACCGTTATCACTTGGTTGAGCTTTGGGAAACGTTCGTTCACGTAGATGAGGTATCCGGCCAGGGTGAGATAGTCTTCCGAAACGGGCAGGTTGAGATTGTATTGTTCGTTGATGTAATCGATCTCCATACGACCGGCGAAAATATACTCCTTGTCGTTGATTTTCCGTTCGATAAAGGATTTCTTGTCGTGTTCGTCTTCAATTTCGCCGAATATTTCCTCCACCAAGTCTTCGAGGGAAATGATTCCAACTGTTCCTCCAAATTCGTCCACCACGACGGCCAAATTCTTCTGCTTTTGCATCAAGTCCTTCATCAGGTCGTGTGCCGCCATTGTTTCGGGTACGAACGGCACTTCCTTGATGTGTTCTTGCCAATTGTTCTGGTTTTGAAACATTTCAAGCGAATGGATATACCCCACAACGTGGTCGATATCGCCATTAAAGACAATGACGCGGGAATGCCCCGATAGTGAAAATTTTTCTTTGAGTTCTTTCACTGTAGCCGTTTCCAAATTGACGGAAACAATCTCCGTGCGAGGAATCATGCTGTCTTTGACCCGTGTGGATGAAAAGTCGATGACATTGCGGATGATTTGCCGTTCGGTCTCCATCTCGGGGTCGTTGTTGCCTTCCAGTTGCTCTTTCACCGATATGTCGAAGGTGGATTCTCCCCAATCTGAATTTTTCTCTCCTTTCTCTTTTGTGGTGTTTTTTTTGTACCTGAATATTAAATTGCCAATATGAGAGAAGAGGCTTACCCAAGGGTAGAAAAACACATAGACGAGGGTGATAGGCACGACCAGCCTTCTGATGGAGAGGTGTTTGCTTTCGTAGTTGTAGAACAGCCTTGGCAAAAACTCACAGCAAAAAATATAAAGGGAGGAGGCGATAAGGATAAAACCGATGATTGCAACCCATCTAAAAGGTGTTTGAAACAAGATGGTTTCGGAGAAAATAAAGTTGTAGAAAAACACTGCAAACATGCTGAAGAAAAACAATTTTGCAAGGGAGGTCGCTCCTAAAAACTGCTTGGGCTTTCGGTAAAAACCCTTCACGATGGAATCCCTGATGGATGTTCCCCGCTCACTTTCGGACTTACTGCTGACTACAATTGCAAAATGCACCTGCTGCAAGGTCAGCAAAAAGCCGACACCCAACGAAATCAATATGCAAACGACAGATGCAATCATGTAACGATGTTTTTTACAATCCCTCTTCTTTCATGTTCATAAATCCGGACGGTTTGCGTATTTGGTATGAGGTCAAATCTTGGCTCGCATCCATGCCATACCCTTTGAGGTCTCTGTCGGGTGTGGTGATTCTGATAAATTTATCGGTATAAACTTTTTTCTGGTTTTGATCCCAGAAAAGCTCTTCTGTTTTGAAGATAGAACCTTTCACGTTTTTGATGACAACATGCCCTTTCAGTCTCCACACTCCGCGCCGGGTATAATTCCAAGCGGTGTCCGCCTGAACGGTGGAATTGACATGAAATAGGGAGTCGTATTGCTCTAGGTAGATAGCTCGTGGAAAGAACCAATGGGGATCTTTCGCCTTGTCGAAAATCTGCATCCTCTTGGTCACCATCTTGTATTTCACCCGACCCGAATCGGAAATCTTCATGCTTACACTGTCGGTGTCGATGGTGGGCACAAATTCAGGGTTGTATTTCTTGTGCACATATTCCTGTTTTTCCTTTTTGCAGGAACCCAACATGCTGCACAATGCCAGCACAAGAAGGATTGCTACCAGATGTTTTGGAAAAAGATGTTGGATTGAATAATTCATTTTCTGAATTTGGTTTTCGAAGCAAAGATAACATAGCTACTCAAAAAATCAATCAATTGTGTAAGCTAATGGAAAATTTAATATTGGATGCTTCCGATGGCTTTTCGCGATCTGTTTTTTTTGCTTTTGAAATAGAGGTTCCGGATGGGTTGGATCAGGTTCAAAATAGGCCAGGAAAAATAAAACTTGCCCGACTTCAACAACTTGGATGATTTGTTGATGGCCACAAGCTGGATGATCACGACCAATACAGACAGGATGGAGGCAAGGATGATGGCCCCGAATCGGAAGTCGATGATGCTTTTTGCCAATAAAACTCCCCAGACGATCAGGATTGCATAGCGGCTGAAGCTTTCCATGCTGAAAATCCAAGTTCCAACCCCTTTGAAATGCTTCTTGATTTGTTGGTAAGCAATCTTATATTCTTTCCAGATGTAATTTTCGGAATCTTCGAAAACAGATTTCACGAACGAATCCGGATGTAGGCACAAAGTAGTGTTTTCTCCCGAAAGAATTTGGTTGAGAAACAATTCTTCTCCGTGCTGGTGATTCAATACCGAGGCAAATCCTTTGTGCTCGAAAAAGACTTTTTTGAGGATAGCCAAATTGCGGAATGTCGCCGAAAAGGGTTTTTGCTTGATTATCATCGACATGTATTGCAGTGCGTACATCAGGTTGTCGAACGCAATCAGGCGGGATGCAAACGAACGCGGCTTGTCGGAAAAATAACAATGGCCGGCCACAATCGGCTTTTCACTCGAGATCTGCCGCACCATGGTTGCAATCCATTTGCTGGAGGCTGGCTCGCAAAAGGCTTCGGTGGACAAGATCACATCATTTTTGGCTGCTTTGGCGCCGATGGTCATCGCTAATTTTTTTCTGCCGAAAATGTTGTCGCTTGTTTTGGGAAGGTAAGTGCCATACAGATTGCTGTATTGGCTGTGAAGCCTGTTCACGATGTCTTCGGTTTCGTCCGTTGAGCCGTCATTGACTACAATCACTTCAAAGTTCGGATAATCTTGCTCCAAGATTAGCGGAAGACACCTCTGCAAGTGATGGGCAGCATTGCTCGACACGATCAGGACTGATACTGAAGGAAGAGGAAGAGGCCAGGCCTCCTTGGATGAACTTTCCATGGCCGCCTGTTTCCGCCGAAACCTGAGTGGTGCCTTATAGTAACACAGATAGAAAAAAACTTCTACCAGAAAGAATAATGCAAAAACACCGAGTAGAACCAAATCTACTGTATCAAAATCAAGATATGCTGAAATAATGTCCATCCTGCAAAAATAGTATCGGAAATTCTTTACATTCCACTTCCTTTTGAGTCAATGAAATTTCTGATTTCCAATAAGAAAACATGTTCTGTTTTATGTGGATTAAGGCAATAAGACCCAATATTCCGTTGAATACGGTCGGTCTTATCACCTTGTTATTTTGCTATTTAATAAGTCTTTCGGTAAAACTGAGCTTCCCCAAAACATCAGTTTATAGAGAATCGGAAAAATACGCCTTTGGCAGTTCGCGGCAATTGTATTGCGAAGCCATGACTTCCCCGTAGGCTCCCGCAGAACGCAAAGCAAGCAAGTCTCCACGTGTGGTCTTGTTGATTTCATAATCCTTGGCAAACACGTCTGACGATTCACAGATAGGCCCCACGATGTCGTACTTCTCGGCAGGCAAGTTCGAAGATATGTTTTCGATCTTGTGGTACGCCTGGTACAATGCGGGACGAATCAAGTCTGTCATGCCTCCATCTACGATGACGAACTTTTTGGAATCTCCTTCTTTCACATACACCACGCGGGTAATCAAAGATCCGCATTGTGCGACAATGGCACGGCCCAACTCGAAATGGAGGTGCTGCCCCTTGCGGAGTTGCAGGTGCTTGTGGAATAGTTCGAAATACGATTTGAAGTCGGCAACCGGGTTGTTGTTGGGATCATCGTAGTCGATTCCCAGGCCGCCTCCCACATTCACGTGCTGCAAAGCGACACCCTTGCTCTCGAAAAGATCTTGCAGCTCGTTCACTTTCTCACACAATGGAAGAAAAGTATCCACTTCGGTGATTTGCGATCCAATATGGAAGTGGATTCCAATCAATTGGATGTGCGACATCGACTTGATGGCGTAGATCACGTGTTCCAACGAGGTAAGGCTAAATCCAAACTTGTTTTCATTGAGTCCGGTGGTGATGTATTCGTGCGTGTGTGCATCCACATTGGGGTTGATGCGCAGAGCCACGGAAGCCACTTTCCCTTTTTTCTCAGCCAATGAGTTGATCACTTCCAGTTCGGGAAGAGATTCCACATTGAAGCAGAAAATATTGTAGTCCAATGCCAGGTTGATCTCCTTGTCTGTTTTGCCAACGCCGGCAAACACGATCTTGGAAGTGGGGAAACCGGCATTTGCTGCCGCTTTGATTTCATTTCCGCTCACGCAATCCGCACCAAAACCCGCCGTCGCTATTTGTTTCAATATATTTTGATTGGCATTGGCTTTCACAGCATAATGTTGGGAAAAACCATACTTGCTTATTTCTTCTTTCACAGCTTTCAACGTCTTTGAAAGCAATTCTACGTCATAATAATAGAAAGGTGTTGCTATGTTCTTAAATTTTTCTGGGGAGAATGCTCCTTTTTCCATTTTTAGTGCTATTGTATTAATGATTAATTATTTTCAAATATTTGAATGTTCAACAGGTGCAATGTGTTCTTCAGATCGGATAGCTTCACCAAAAAAGAGAAGTTGAAGCTGCTGCCTCCGTAGGATAGCATCCGAATGGGAACTTCTTTTAGGGCAACGAGGATGGACGACACCAAGCCCGGGCTTTGCCAGTCGGCATCTCCAATCACCGACACGATGGCCATGTCTGTATCCACAGCCACTGTGCCGTATTTTTTCAAGTCGTTCACTATTTCGTCCAAATGCTTCGTGTTGTCTATTGTGAGCGATACGCCGATTTCAGAGGTTGCCAGCATGTCGATAGGCGTTTCAAATTCTTCGAAAACCTCAAACAGCCGACGAAGAAAACCATGTGCCAGCAACATCCGCCCCGATTTGACTTGGATGGCCGTGATGCCCTCTTTTGCCGCAACGGCTTTCACCTTGTTGCGGATGGTGGTGTTGGATATCAACGTCCCTTTTGCTTGCGGCTGCAAGGTGTTGAGCAATTTCACGGGAATGTTGGCCACTTTGGCCGGCAAAATGCAAGTAGGATGCAATGCGTTTTGGGCTTCGAAGTAAGCAAGCTCGGCCGCTTCGTCAAAATTCAGCTGCCCGATCGGCTTCACTTTTTCCACATACCGTGGGTCGTTGTTGTAGATCCCGTCGGTTTCGGTCCAGATCTGTATCTCTTCTGCTTGGATGGCTGCCCCGATGATCGCTGCCGAATAGCTGCTGCCCCCCCGGCGCAAGTTGTCTATTTCGCCGTAAGCATTGCGGCAGATATACCCTTGGGTGATGAAAATTTCCGTTCCCTGGTAGTCGGCCAAAATATTGTGGAGTTTCTCGCGGATATAGGCAATGTCGGGCTCCGAATTTTTGTCGATACGCATGAAATCGATTGCCGAAAGGGTGACGACTGGCAATCCATGCTGCTCGATAAGCAGGTGCAGCAGGTTGGTTGTCAGAGTGGAGCCTTGCGCCCTCACGATTCGCTCCTCAAAAAGGGTGAACAGATCCGTGGAAAGCGAACGGATATTGGCCACATGGATTTTGATGACATCCGCCGCCTTGGTTTTGAAGGTGGCATCCGGAAACAGCTCGTCGGCAAGTGCAAAATAGTCTTGCTCCAACTTGTTGATCACCTCGGTAGCTCCTTCTTGATTTTTCTTGTAGAGATAATCCGAAATATCCTTGAGCGCCTTGTCGGTTTCGTCGGGAGCCGACACAACGACAAGGCTGTTTTTGCTTTCCACGATGATTTTCACGACAGCTTTGATCTTGTCTGCTGTCGAAATCGAAATATTGCCAAATTTAAGTACCTTCATTTGAAAATATTTAGTGTCTGATTCTTCACTCATCACTGGAAGTTCAAGGAAAAACAGACGGAAATGCCTCTGCGGTGGCCGTTGGACTTCTTGGATGCTTTTGTAAGCCAAAATTTTGTTGCCTACAAAAATACAACTTTTCTGCTTTATGTGGTGCATGTTGTTGAAAAAAGGTGTCCTCAGAATTTTTGCCAAGGGACAATTTGAGCGAACAAGGCCATTCGGTAGCTTGATCAAAGGATCACAGGATCACTTGTTTTCTTGTTTGCTTTATTTTGCTTAATGAGGAATTTTAGGCTATTTTTGTAAAAAAATAATAATAAAAATACAAATCATGAGAACCATCTGCTTTCTCCTATTGATAGTCTTGACACTCTTCCCGGGATGTGACTCAAAGCAGGATAGGCTCGATTCGATCCGACTTCAACGGTTGGATTCGCAGATGCAGGGCAACCCCCAAAAAGTGATGGATAGTTTGACGAAAATCGGTGCCGAAGCACTTTCCCGCACCAACCACGGCCATTACCTCCTGCTGGATGTGGTGGCCAAGGACAAGACCAACTTCATCTTCCGATCCGACAGCCTGATTGTTTTGGCATCCAAAATCCTTTCGAAGTCAAAAAACGATCGCCCGCTCCTTTATGCCCGCTCGCTCCTCTATTGCGGCATTGTGCGCCACCGGATGGGCATCAACGACGGCACGGCATACGAGCCTATAAAGCACGGAATCGACTTCCTGAAAGAGAAAAAGATAAAAAATCCACTTTTCTTTCATCTATGCTACTACTACCTGGGCCTTATCCACACCGAAAACAACAGCATGGAATACGGCGCACACTATCTCAAAAAAGCAATTGAGACCGCAAAAAGGCTGAAAAACAAACGATTCTTGTTCAACGCATACAGGGACATCGCTTGGACATACATGCAAATGAAAAAATACGACAGCGTTGAAACCTGCATTGATTCCTTGGGCAGACTAGCCGGCATCTCCACATCGGCGAAAGCCGACAGGAATTATTTGCTCTCGGTGTATTACGAACGGACAAACAACCCCCGGAGCGCCTTGGCCGTCAATCAAAAACTACGGGAAGGGGAAATTGCCCGCAACCAAAACCTCTCTTCCATCCACTACAAAATCTCCAAAGATTACTTAAAACTACAGGCATTGGACAGCGCATTGCTCTACGCAGAAAAGGCCAGGCGGGAAATTGCCGACACAAGTTTCTACCAGAATTATTCCTTTTACGCAAACATTGGCGAAATTTCCGCTAAAATGGATAAATGGCAACAAAGTGCCTTGGCCTACCAAAAAGCTTATGAATTAAGGGATAAAGCGGTTTCCAAAGAATTGGACACACGGATAATGGAATTGGAGAAAAAATACGATTTGGCCGAGGCTCAAAACAAAGCATTGGAATACCGCAACCGCATTGTCCTGATCAGCTTGGCAAGCCTCGCTGCAGTCATTTTATTAGTCTCGGCGGTCATTATCTTGGTGCAACGCCAGCACCGGACAAAGATGAAAGCAGTGCTTGCCGAACAAAAAAACGAGCTGCTCCACCAGCAAACCAAAAACATGGAGCGCGAGTTGATCGACAAGGAGTTTCTCCTCCCGCTCTACCAGCAGGTTTCACAGCGCAACGCCGCTGTCAAAGCCCTGCTTTCCGACCTCAAGACAAACACCCATGTCTCCAAAAACCAGCAGTTGGCAAGCAAAATTGCGGAAACATATGCGGATTTCGTGGGCAGTACGGCCCTACACCCCGAAAGTTTCCTGTCTGAAAGCAAGTTTGAAGAATTCACAGGAATCCGACTCGAAAATGCCGACACGCTGAATGCAAACGAAAAAATGCTGCTCGTGCTTTCATGCATGAAACTCGACAACAGGCAAATAGCCATCCTCTTCAACACCTCCGAATCGGGCATCCGTGGACGAAAGGCCAAATTAAGAGCCAAAATCGAAACCTTGGGGATGGATGCCAACGGCATTGACCTGTAATATCCCCACGGCGTGCACGCATCGAGATGGTTCACACATCCCATCCACTTCCAGTTTCAAAGCGTTTTCCTGCAAATCCTGCCACTCTGGCAGGCACACCAGCGGCACAAACAATGAGTCCGCCCCCGGCATCCCTTCCTCACCCAAGGACGGGGGCCTCCGGCAAGGAACACCCCGGAAAAAAGCGAGGGACACACCCAAAAGGCAGAACCTCCGACCTATATATGCCCCGTTACTTCATTTTTTCAAACAACTGTATAACAACACTATACACCTATTTTCAGCGTTACCTTCAACTTCGCTACCCTATATTTGCTCCAAATCTGCCGTACCTTCCATAAATTTGTGCCGACCAATTTCAACATCCCCCACATGATGAAAACCACTTGCAACAAATTATCGCTTGCCTGCCTGTCCGGGTATTTTGCCGGTAGCGTGAATGCCGAAAATCCACCGGACAAACAGGCAGTCACGATTAGACAGGCCCAAGCTCCAGCCCCAAACAAGAAAACCGCTGACAATCCACCAAAATACCACGGCACCGCCTCGACGGGCGAGTTGACCCTATCCGTTGAAAACGATACCGGAAACATCGCCACCCAGACCACGGGAGCAATCCGAGTCCAGTTGATTCAGAATGGATTTTCCCTTCTCCAAAACATCCACGCCCCGGCAAAAAACTTCCAGGCAAAGGCGGGAAAAAAAATTCCCATGGGCAATATTTCCCCCGCCCATATGGGAAACATTCCCGCCCGAACCGGAAGAGTTTCCAACAAGGAAAGAAACTTCATTGCCACGGTCGGGATCCTTTTCACCCAAGCAAGAATGTTTTCCACCAAAGTAAAAAAGATTTTCACCCGGGTAAAAATCTTTTTTGCCGGAGCAGGAAACATTCCAGCCCGAACAAGAAAACAAGGAAAAGGCTTCCGGAAGACCTCAAAGACACGCCAAATGTTTACCAAACAATACAAAGAAAACAGCCACTGGCTATTATTTAATTATTCATTTTCAAAAACTACAATCATGGCAGATTACATTCCTTTTAACGATGCCGAATTTGACATTTGGCAAAGCAATTTGCTGGCCATAGCCGGCGATAACCTTACCCCATGGGGAATTCCCGCATCCGACCTCGACCAGGTGAAAGCATCCCAGGCTACTTGGACGGACGCCTGGGCCAAGGCCAACAACCGCCAAAACCGAACGGCGGGCGATGTGAAGGCAAAGGACGAAGCGGCGGCCAACCTCAAGAAGGCCATCCGGTTATTCGTGGCCGAATGGCTAGCCAGCAACAGCCGTGTGGCCGATGCCGACCGCACACGCATGGGCATCACCGTCAAGAACACCGCACGCACCGCCGTGCCGGTGCCCTCCACCAGCCCGGTGGCCAGCATCGATTTCTCCGTCCGCCTGCAGCACACCATCCATTTTGCAGACGAAACCACCCCGCGCCTAAAGGCCAAGCCGGCAGGGGTGCACGGATGTGAAATTTACACCAAGGTGGGCGATGCCCCCAAAGACGTTTCCGAACTCGTATATGCCGGCACCGACACGGCCACGCCCTTTGTGCAAAAGTTCGATGGCGACAAGACTGGCAAGACAGCCTATTATGCCCTCCGGTGGGTCAACACCCGAGGCGAAAGCGGCCCCTGGAGCGCCATCGTGAGCGCCGTGGTGGGCTGATAACAAAAACAGCATCCAACGTATCTTTTTCTATTTTTCAACCAGTCCTGCCGGCGGGCGTGGAGTTCCAACCTTAACCCGCCGGCTATTTTTGGAGAAACCGTAGAAGCATTACCAGGCATGCCTAACCAATGTGCTGGAAGACAAATGTAACAATAGGCAATAGGGCTGGATCACAAATCTACGAATGTACAGATTTACGGATTTACGGCTCAACGCATTCACGACATAATAAATTTACACCCTATGAAGAAAGCAATACTCCTTTTTACCCTTCTGCTTGGTGCCATTATGGTATCTGCCCAAGTCACCTTCGGGTACGACGCCGCCGGCAACCGCATCTCGCGCACCATCGTCCTGGCAAACAGCTTGGCCAAGACCGCAACCACCGACAGCATCCCCCCGGCGACGGAAATGCTGGGAGAGATGCAAGTGAAGGTCTATCCGAACCCAACAAAGGGGCAACTGAGCGTGGAAATCAACGGCTTGCCGGATGACACCGGCGGAACTATCCGCATCTACACTCTGCAAGGCCAGCTAATCCTCGAGCAACCCGTTTCCTATTCCCGGACTAGCCTCAACATCGGCGGACAACCTGTGGGGACGTATGTGATGAAGATCACTGCGGGAGAGAAAAACACCACATGGAAGATTATCAAGCAGTAGAGACACAAAGCATTGTGTCTCCACAGGCGTAAGCCTTTGTGGCCCAATTTGAAGCCGCAGCCTTACCACTAAATCCCCAATCCAAACCGAAAGATTGCCTGAACAAGAGGGAAGCATAGCGAGATATAAAGCCCAAACAGATTAAGAATGAACAATATAAAACAAAGAATTATGAAAAGAGCAAAATTCCTTATCGTATGCATGGTTGTTTTTGCAGGATTCAGTATGCTGTTTGCCATTGAACCGCAAGCAACAAAAACGACAAAGTTAGCCACCCGAATGGTAGAAAAGACCGGGGCGGATATCACGCTCACAGATAGCCAAAAAACTGTTTTGAAAAAAGCCGCAGAATTGTTTTTCCAAAAACGGGGCATGGCTGCGCTAAGAACGGGAAATGAAAGTTCCGAACAGAAGAAAAATGCAGAAGTCATCTACAAGGCCACCCTTGACAGTTTGCTCACTCCCGAGCAAAAAAAACAGCTCGAGGCGAAACGGGCAGAAAGACAGCGGGGAAACATGAATAAATAGGCTTTAGGCTTTCATAATCATTATTACATCCAACAGACACAATTGGTATATCATCAAATTCATTAAAAAGATCATATGAGAACAAAAATACTCCTCGCAACTCTACTCTTGCTTGCTATGGCGGGAATCTATTCCCCTTTGAATGCAACGGATATCAATCAGGCAAGCGGCACTGTCTCGCTTGATGAAGGCTATATTGACAATATGAATCAAGAATGGAATATTAACATTGGAGCTGCCAAAACAGTTAAACTTGCATACAATATTGACACGGAGGATGGCTGTGATTATGTAGATATTTACAACGTAGATGATGCAGGCAGCCAGACATTGCTGCTATCCGTTTCCGGGTCGCGGTCAGGGACGATATATACAACAAGCAAAAGTGGAAAGGTAAAAATCATATTTACTTCCGATGGCAGTGTCAACTATCAAGATGGCTATACAGGTTTTGACATCCAATTTGCCGTGGATGACCGTTCAGAAGTGAATGGCCTTATTGTCACCGGAGACTCTTATGTCTCGGGAAATTCTTTTACAGCAGGGAAATTAGGTCTTGGGACAACCGACCCTCAAGCAACACTGGACACAAGAGGAAACGCATATATAAGTGGTTTGACGGCTATAGGAACGGTCCCTTTTTCGGGAAATAAGTTTTACGTTTATAACTCAACCGAAAATGCAGCCCTTAGGGCAAGCACAAGTAGAATAACAACAAGTTCTGTTTATGGAATATGTTCTTCGGGCTATAACTATTCTTCGGGAACAACCTATGGGCTTTATTCAACAGCGTACAGTGTCTCCGGATCTGCTTATGGACTTTATTCTTCGGTCTCCGGAGGTTCATCAAGCAAAAAATGGGCTGGATATTTTACAGGAGGAACCGTCGAGGTCAACGACGGAAAATTGCATCTCAATGGAAGTGCGGCAACCGTCCTGACGACAAACGCCGGAATGATCACCTTTTGGGACGATGCACGGTTCACAGTGACCAATTCGACCATACCGAGCCTTAGGACTTCGTCTTACTCGATGACCAACTATGGAGTGGCAGCAGTACCCGTAACGGGGGGAGCTGACTTGTGGCTATCTGGCTATAGCGGCATACGCATGTTTACGGGAGCGGTGGCAGTACCCCGGTTCAACATCACCAACGACGGCAACGTCGGCATCGGCACCACCTCCCCCGAAACAAAACTCCATGTGGAGGGCGGTGCCAAAGTAAATGGCACGGCATCTATCAAAGAAATTAACTTCCTGGCCGATGGAGGCTGGGGAGGCGACAACTCCGACCCATACACCCTGCGCAAGGTGCATGAGTCCGGAGATGTCAGCCACTTGGATCTCAACCTGAACGACAACACGGATGAATCCTTCCGGATTTATGGAAATTCAAACCTCTACCATTCCTTCGACGCCGGCGGCAACGCATACCATGCCGGCAACGTAGGCATCGGCACCTCCAATCCCCAATACAAGCTCGACGTGAAAGGGCAGATCCGCGCCACCGAAGTGCTGGTGCAGAGCGTGGATCAGTTTGCCGACTTCGTCTTCGACAAGGGCTACCGCCTGCCCAGCCTCCACGAAGTAAACACTTTCATCCAGGACAATGGGCACCTGCCCGGCATCCCTTCGGCACAGGAGGTGAAGGAAAATGGGATGAGCCTGGTGGAAATGCAGGTGAAACTGCTCCAGAAGGTAGAGGAACTCACCTTGTATTCCATCAAGCAGCAGGAAGAGATCAAGGCGTTGAAAGACGAACTGGACAAGTTGAAAAGAGGTAAAGCTTCCTCCAGTGATTCAGGGATTCAATAATTCAGTGACCCAATGATTTCCAAACTGCAATTATCTATGAAACAACAATACAAGACATACCTGCCCACGCTGCTGTTGTTGCTGTGGGGAAGCCTGGCAGCCTTGAAGGCACAAGATACAGATTCACTGACAGCTACAATTCCAACAGGGGAATATACTGTCAGTATTGAAAGCGGGGACACCATATACCAATATGTCCCCGAAAAATGGGAATTGCACCCTCCGGCAACCGATGCAACTTCCGCCAAAAGCAATTTGCTCAAGGCCGCAACCACCAAGAGTGCTTCTTCCTATGGCGTGGATTACATGGACCTTTCGCATATCCCCACTTCTTATGGGATCGACAATTCCAAGGACATAGGAGAAATCGGCATATCGCAGGGTAGTGCCAACGGGGCTTTAAGCTACAGCATCCCCATCGGGCTATACCAGGCTTCGAATGGGTTCAACCCCACGGTTCAATTAGCCTACAGTTCAATGGGAGGTAATGGCGTGGCCGGCTACGGTTGGCAAATCGGAGGCATCTCATCGATTTCTGTCACCAATAAAAATTATTATTACGATGGCTTTCCTGCAGCGGCTTCCGGTCTCCTTTCGGACGCTTTCTTGCTCGACGGCACGAGACTCATCTATTTGTCATCCAGCGGCAGCTACAGATCCTACCAATCGGAACAGGGCAATATCAAGGTACAGATGTATTACAGCGGCAATGTCGTTATTTATTTCAAAGCCTACTACCCCAACGGAAGCGTGGCTGTGTATGGCTACGAGAGCAATAGCTCGGCGAGAACAAGCTATCCGTTGACCAAGATGACGGATGTGCTGGGAAACACGGTTAATTATTCCTACACTGAAAGCAACAACGTATATTATGTCAGCGAAATAAACTATGGGGGTAACAGCACGATCGGCAACCATGCGAAAGTAAGCTTCAATTACGAAAGCCGGAGCGACACGTACACTGTTTATGTGGCGGGATTGGCCGTCAGTCAAGACTACAGGCTGAAAGGCATCAGCAGCTATTTCAACGGGCAGCTGCTGCGGACATACACGCTTAACTATACCAACGGGGTCTCTTCCCTGCTGAAACAGGTGGATTGTTCGGCCGGCGACAAGTTGCTCAATCCCCTGCTGTTTTATTATGGCGAAAACAACGTCATAAATAGTTTCAAAAAAGGCAGTGTGCTGCTCACCTCCTATTTCAGCAACACATCTGTCCCCAACCTCAATTTGTCGAAGGGCAAGTTCACGCTCAACAGTTCCAGCGACGGGTTGATCGAATATCCGGCAAAAAGCACCTACGGGCGTACGGCAACAAAGAAGAACTGGCTCGGGCAGGTTACCGGCTACCGGTACGGAAGCACCTACAACAGCGAGCAAAAGCTGCTGGTGTATGATTTGTCGGGGGGCCTGTCGATCCCGGCCGAGTTGACCGCCGACGACGGCCTGTTGTTGCTCACCGCAATGGACGTAGATGGCGACGGCAAGGATGAATTGGTGAAAATAAACTCTAGTTCAGTCACCTCCTCGGCAGAAACAGTCACTTTCAATGTCTATGACATGGCGACCTCCCTTGGAACCTTCTTCGCCAAACCGCGCTACTCTTTTACCGCATCTTATCCCGGCGTTGTGGAGTGGTCAGACTTGTATAGCGCGTCTTTCAAGCAGATGCTTACCGGCGATTTTCTCGGCACAGGCAAACAGACTGTACTGACCATAACTTACAATAAAAATATCAAGGGGGAAGATGTCCAATCTTGGGCCACGCTGGTTGATTTAGACAACAAGGCTAAATCGACATTGTACGACAAGGCCTGCTTCTCCCTGGATTCAAGCGACAGGCTCTTCGTGATCGACTACGATGGTGATGGGAAAGCAGATTTGTGCCATATCAATAGTTCGGGAACAAAGGTATATACTTTTAGTGCCACTGGAAGTTTGAGTGAAATTGCCTCATACAGCTTGACAAAGAGTCTTTTTAGTTCAAGAGAAATGCTCTTGGGTGATGTCAATGGCGATGGTAAAACAGACCTGATGTTTGACCCGGGGGATAGCTATATGGTTTATCCTCAGGACGACCCCTATGATTCGAGGGATGACAACGACCAGCCTTATTATTATGACAATGGTAATACATGGAAAATCTATTATTCAACTGGAGCGGCATCCGGATTTAATTATCAGACAAAAGATATTGTACGGAACGATACGGATCTCCAAACAAAATTCTTGCTACAGGACATGAACGGCGACGGCCGTGCCGACCTGGTGGTAAGTATCAACGACACCGTATCCTTCTACCCATCCGTCAACGGCATAATCAGCGGCACGCCCGTCCAGCAAACCGTCAAGGTGGCCTCCGGGGCGCGTTTCACCACGGGAAACGTCATGAATGCCTGGCAGATGAGCCAGCTGTTCTCCCTAAACAACTACGAGCTGACCACCATCGCCTTCACCCAAGACCTGCAGAAGGAACAGTTACTGACCGGGGTGGTGACCAGCGCGGGAGTCGTCAACCGGCACCAATACAGCAACATTCAGACAGGAGATTATGAAAGCGCCTACTCGATAGGAGCGGCATGCACCTACCCCTACCGCAACCTGAGCGGTAACCTTAACCTGCTTGCCTCGTCCGAAAGCTACCTTTCCGACAACCTCTTGTCGGGGGTCTCGTACAACTACACACGGGGCATGATAGACCTGCAGGGACGGGGATTCTCGGGATTCGAGAATGTCAGTGCTTATGACGAGATGCGTTCCATGACTTCCACCCAGACATTCGACCCGGCCAATTTCGGGGTGCTGAAAACAGTCGATTCCCCCACCATGTCCGCATCCTATAGCTACAATGTTTCTGTCGGTGCCAATAAAATTGCACTTGTCACGTTGGCTAACAAAACCGAAACCGACAAGCTCGCAGGAAAGACGGTGGCTTCCTCCTATGGTTATGATACATATGGAAACCCCACCTCTGAAGTGGTGAACTATGGGGACGGCATCATGGTGACTACCGGTAACGACTACAACAACCTGACGGGTACTCCCTACGTGCTTGGAGAGCTTTACAGCCAGACTGTCACCAGCGTGCGTAACGGGCTAGCTTCAAACACACGGAAATACATCCCCAGCTTCGATGCGGCAAGGAGGCTACCCCTCGTGGTGGAGCAATATGCCAACGGGAACCTTGTGTCGCAAGTTACGAACACCTACACCAACGGCCTGTTGACCCAGGCCAGCACCAAGAGCTATGCCTCCGCCACGGCCTTGCAGACATCCTACGCCTACGACAACCTCGGACGTTTGCAACGCAAAACCAATCCCTTGGGTTTGTACCAAGATTATGCATACGATGCTTACGGACAAGTTGCTTCCGTCACCGACCACAAGGGGAACAGGACCAGCTACAGCTACGATGCCTGGGGGCGTAAGTTGAAGACCGAATCGCCCGACGGAGTCGTCGAATCGCTCACGCTTAAATGGGTGGGCGGCAGTTCCTCCTCCTTCGGACAGGGCACAGCAGCCACCGTGCTGAGCAACGGCAATAACGACCTGACGCTTTCATCGCCACTATCCCAGGGAGGCGCCATCACGGCGGGAAATTCCATCACCCTGGCCCCCGGTTTTTCCTATAGCGCATCTTCAGCAGGCAGCCTGAGCCTGGGCATCGCCTCCGCCATGAATGTGACCGTGCCGTCATCACTGGCGGACAATAGCGGAGGAACGCAATACGCCTATGTGGCGGTCACTGAAAAAACGGGCGAACCCGCCACGCAAACCTACATCGATGCCCTCGGAAGGGAAGTGCGCGGCGGGACGATGCGTTTCGATGGCAGCTACCTCTACACCGACAAGCAGTACGACAACCTCGGGAGGTTGCAAGCCGGATCCCTGCCTTTCAAGGGAACAAGCCCTACGTTGTGGAACACCTACACCTACGATGCCTACGACAGGATTCTTTCCCTTGGGTATGCCTCCGGAAAAACCGATTCCTATTCCTACAGCGGGATGTCCGTCACGTCCACCATCGACGGGGTGGCCAAAACCACCACCAAGGATGCCAGTGGCAAGGTGGCGACGGTGTCAGACCCGGCAGGGACAATCGCCTACACTTACCGCCCCGACGGGCAGCCAGCTTCCATCACCGCTCCCGGAGACATCACCACGACATTCACGTACGACAACTACGGGCGGCGCACGGCCATCACCGACCCCAGTGCCGGGACTAAAAGCTATGCCTACGACGATGCGGGCAACCTCAGCCAGGAGACCGATGCCGAAGGGCGGGCAACCACCTACACCTACGACGGGTTCAACCGGATGGCCCACAAGGAAGTGGTGGGATATTTGGCCACCGACTACACCTACAACTCCGACGGGCAGTTGCAGGCTGTTTCTTCCGGAAACGGAACGGGCAAAGCCTACACCTACGACAACCT
Source organism: Bacteroidales bacterium UBA1309 (assembly GCA_002307185.1). GTDB lineage: Bacteria > Bacteroidota > Bacteroidia > Bacteroidales > Dysgonomonadaceae > UBA1309. The sequence goes on along the minus strand of DBTT01000038.1, from coordinate 2,509 downwards.
GATGCGCACGACCTCCGAGAAGGAAACGGCCCCGGACGGCAAGTGGCTCCAAAAGGATTACACTTTCTCATCCGGCAACGTGGCGGCCATCGCCTACACGGCCAACACGGGTAGCATCGCCACCGAGAACTACCTATACGCCAACGGCACGCTTTCTGAAATAAAATTAGACAATGCCACCTCCATCTGGAAACTGACCGCCGAGAACAACCTGGGGATGCCCACGCAAGCCACCTCGGGCAACAACGCCCTGCTCACCCGCAGCTACGGATACGATGCCTATGGGATGCCTACATCGCGCAGCATCAGCAAAGGCGGAACCGCCCTCCAGAGTTTCGGCTACAGCATCGACCCCGCCACGGGCAACCTCAACTGGCGCAAGGACAACATCCGGAACATACAGGAGGATTTCACTTACGACAACCTCAACCGCCTCACAGCCTTCGGCAGCAGCACCATCGCCTACGACGACAAGGGCAACATCACCGACATGTCCGCCGTCGGGCAGTTCGCCTACGGCAACTCGGACAAGCCCTATGCCGTCACCGGGGTAACCCCCTACGGCACGGCCATCGCCCTGCGCAACCAGACCGTCACCTACAACGGCATGATGCGGCCGGCTTCCATTTCCGAAAACGGCAACACGGCCACCCTCGCCTACACTGCCGACGGCGAGAGGGCGAAGATGCAGGTTTCAAAGAACGGGACAGATTCCCTCACCCGCTATTACCTTGGCGGCCAATACGAATTTGACCAAACCCTTGGCGGGACAAAGGAAAAACTGTATCTTGGCGGGGACTCCTACTCTGCGGCGGCAGTGTACGTGAAGTCCAATTCGGGAAGCTGGCAGGTCTATTACATCGGGCGCGACTACCAAGGCAGCATCATCCGTGTGCTGGACACCAACGGCAGCACCGTGCAGGAGCTGAGCTACGACCCGTGGGGGCGCTTGCGCAACCCGCGCTCGCAACTTGCATATGCGCCCGGCAGCGAGCCAGTGTTGTTCTTAGATAGGGGCTACACGAGCCACGAACACCTGGCGGCCTTCGGCTTGATCAACATGAATGCCCGGCTCTACGACCCGGCACTGGGGCGGTTCTTGAGTCCTGACCCGTATGTGCAGGCGCCGGATTTCAGCCAAAGCTTTAATAGATACAGCTATTGCATCAACAATCCGTTAGCTTTTGTCGATTATAACGGTTGTGTCTGGTACGTAAGCGTTGGCCACTGGGTCGGCAAAAATTGGAAAACTATTGCCACCGTTGCCGTAACTGTGGTAGTAGTTGCTGCCGTGACCGTGGCGACAGCAGGAATGGGGACTATAGCAGCAGGTGCCATTATTGGCGCTGCCGGTGGTTTTACGAGTGGTGCGGTTGGCACATGGCTGAATGGAGGAAGTTTCGGGCAAGGGTTGATAAATGGTGGCATACAGGGTGTTGTAGGTGCAGCATCAGGCGTGGCAGGAGGAGCATTTGCCGGCTGGGCATCCAAAAACATTGGTAGCTTTGCCTTGAACTCATTGCAGGTGTCAGGCAAATCAGCTATCGGCGGGTTTATTTCCGGGGCAATAGCCGGCAGTGCAAGCGGTGCCGCAGGAGGTTTTATCAGCGGATTGGCATTGACAGGTGATATCCATAAGGCTTGGGGCATGGCCGGCCAGGGTGCTATCTCTGGAGGCATCACTGGTGGTGCACTTGGTGGATATAGGGGGTATAAAGCCGCACAAAATGCAGGCAAGAATCCGTGGACGGGGCAATCTTTGCAATCTTTGAACACCCCCCGTAATACAGATGTAGGCCAAGTTGATTTGACATTTTCTCCAAAACAAGCAAATCATAATCAAGATACTTACCTACAAGGTAAAAGTTACTTAAATATGGATCAGAATACACTATTAAATGATTTGAATAATGGAAATTATATACCTGTGGGTACGAACTCAAGAGGTATGCCAATAGTTCAATTTAATTATGATGAAATAGGAACTGTTGTAGGTCGAGATGGCTCTGTCCTTGGCACAACAAATCAAGCCATCATTCATATTAACAATAGTGGGCAAATTCATATAGTTCCAAGACTTTCAACAAATATAGCGCCATGAAATCAAACAGTGAAATAATATTAGGTATGCACCAAGCTTTACTTGGTAACATTAGTAGCAATTTTAGGATGATTTGTGTAAATTGGGATGAAGACAGTTTAAGGCTTCGTATTTACACAGAAAAAGAACCGAATAATGAAGACATAGAATTGGCCTCCGTAATTTTGACAGAGTTTGAAATTCATGTTAAATTCATAAAATACGAAGAAGAAATCACATATTCTCCTTTGCCATTAAATAAATTAGATGCTTTAAAATTAGTATTGTATGCTAGACAAGAGTTGTAGTAGTTAAGTTCTGAAACTTTAGAGAATACTCTCGCTCCCGCCGATTTGTAATCGGTGGTTCAATGCTGAAGGCGAATTTGACCCAACTCAGGATTATCCCCTCGATGGGCGTAGGCTGCGT
>DBTT01000005.1 GCA_002307185.1 Bacteroidales bacterium UBA1309 | reverse complement strand
CAAATATTACAGGAGGTTTTTTGCTAAATATTTTCAGTGACAATTTAATCCTTTGCTGATGGTGGGTTAACTTGAAATCTTAATCTATTTTCATTCAGTAATCTAGCCTATTGTCCTATGGATTCAATAAAAAGTAAGTATTTTCGTCTTTGAGTCAAGATTTACTCGTCTTCGGATAATATAATGTGGTGGTCTCAATAGATTGTCGTATTTTTATAGCGTATTTGCAAACAACTAACAGGGCGTACTTTTGACCAGACTGATTTTGCAACAACTACTTATTCCAGCTATTTTATTACTCATTTACTATCACCATGTTTTCTTTGCATTCCCATTACAGTCAATCTTTTTTCAATAATGGAGGGAAAATGAGATCTTAGAACAAATCGATCTTGCCTCCTTATTTGATTAAATCTAGTTGTAATGAAAAGAAATTGTCATCTTCGTTAATTTCCACGTTTGCCAAAATATCTTTTTAATTTTTTCCAAGTATTCCAAAGTCAAAATATACTTCATGATAATATTGGGCTACGGGATTATCCAATATCCTTAGTGTTATGTCCAAGCAATAATCAATATTACTATTTGCAGATGACATTTTTTGCTTGAACTCACCAAGATTGGTTAAAATTTTAATTACTGGCATGATATTTGATTTTAGTGCTATTTATTGTTGTTTGCGGTGATTCCGAATGACTCAGTCGTGGGAAAATTTGTTTTTATATGATTACCAACGGGTATATGTCAACTTTTAACTTGTATAAATCAGAATAATTAGGCTTGAAGGTAAAAAGGCGCGATTTTTGTTTTATCTATGAAATGCCTGGGACAAGGTGTTTTGTATTATGTCATCATGGTTTCACGTAATTTTTTTGTATAAATAAGAGGGCAAAAAAAAATTCTCGCCGTTGGCCTGTAATGCGATGTTTTCCGGTTGCTTGAATACCCTTGAAGATTGGAGAAGCAAAGTGATCTTTGTTCATAATGCGGCATAAGCGAACGATAGGCAAGACATATCTGCCTTACCCATCGTTTAGATTTGCACTCCTTGGGATTATGTGTTGACGATGCTAATTGCCTTTCACCACGATGGCGTCGTTATAAACAGCACTCACTTTGTCCAAGAAATCGAGAAAGTCTTTATATTTGTCCGGAGTCCATCTTCCGTTATGGAAGAGAAGCTGTTGGCTGATATGGATTGTTTTTCCAACTTGCCTGATGTTTGATTGAAAGTCTCCAAATGAAGATTTGAACGAGATGGATGCCGGCAGGTATTCCACTTCTGCACCCTCGGGCAATTCAATTTCTATTTTGTCGGATTCTTTCCATCCGTTGTTCACCACAATGTCGTTCACCCGCTTGTTTTTTCTCAATTTGAAATCATTTTTCCGAAACGCATTCAGCGGAAGAAAATACCGGCTTCCGGTGGAAGTACCGAAAGGAAATGCCGTTACTTTATAATTCAAGGAAAAGAAAGGTGTCGCTGATTTTTCTTCCGATAGGGTGAGTTGGGAAACATTGGCGTTCGGTATTTGTATGGTTTGCCGCACAAAATCCACTTGTTCATTTGGCTTTGCCAATTGCAGTTCCATCAAGTCGTCGTACTGTTTTAGACAGTAATCGCATTTCAAACTGATTTCGGTTGGTTCATTTTTCCTGAACTTTATCTTAATGTCTTTTGCTGAAATATTGGTTGAATCGGGATAATCTGGCAGTTTTTGCATAAGCCCTCCATTTGGTGTAACGACTACGGCATTGTGGCCCGCAATATTGTTGTGGACAAACCCAAACGGAACCCTGTTGGCAGCCGTGCATTCCAGCCAAAGTGTGTCTTGAGGGAGAGGCACTTGCAGGATGACGTGGTTGGTATTCAAGAAAGCCGTGAAATTATCTTTCAACTGTTTGTTGTTTTCATCCATCCTGATGACGGTGTAATTGGATGGGATTCCTACCACTTCAAGCATCGCTTTCAGATAAAACGAAAGCCCTTTGCAATCACCGAATCCGTTTTTGCAAACATCGGCCGATGGAATGGGTTGCCATCCACCAATCCCCAATTGGATACTTTCGTAGCGGGTGCTTTTACCCAAGAAGTCGTATAGGATTTTTACTTTTTCTTTGTCGCTCTTTGCATTCTTGGTGAGTTCAAGGATCTTTTGTTTAGTAGCATCAGTCAATGTATTGCGGCCTTCGTTGAGTTTGTTCTGGAAGTCGCCCATTGCCTTGATTGATTCGAAAGAACCTTCGTATTCGTCGTAGTAAAATTGCTTTGGAGCGGTGAAAAGCAAGGGCTTTAGTTCAGCACTCGAAGGCGATAATGGCTCTTGCTCAACGGTTGGAATGTCTTTTAACTCCCATTTGTACGTGTTTAGGTCTTGCATATCGTTTTTAGAGGGAGCCGGAATGAATTTGTTGCCCTCGGTCAAAATTTCTGTGTTTGCAGGAACTTGCAGGGTGTAGGAAGCTTGTTGCACTGTCTGTTTGTAATCTTCCTGTGGAGCAAAACTGGGAAATGTAAAAATACCATTTTTCCATTCCACTTCATAATCATACACGATGGTGAAAGGATAACTTTGTGCCGGGCAGTCCCAAATATAATTCAAGGCATCAGTAGTGAGGTTTTGTGACCATTGCGATGTGGCTACATCTGATTTTTTATATTGCTTGATCTCTTTTCCTAAAGCATTGTACACTACTGCCGAGAACTGTTTTAATTTTTGGTATTGGCTGCATACAATCCAAAAATGAGCTTGCCGCAATCCTTTTTCGTTCAGCACGGTTATTACCTTGTGTTGTACTTCCGTACCCTTTGTTTTGTCAGTATAGATAAATTGTGTTTGTGCATCTCGGACTACACTGTTTGCACCTTTTGTGAGCGATTCGGGTATCAGCAGGGCGGCCAATTCCGGCTTGTCTTTTGCATTCAGGGAAAGCACGCTTCCTAAAAGGATTGTCAAGAATACGATTCTTTGTTTCATGATTAGTTCTGTATTGTTGTTTTTACAGTTTTTTTAGCACAATCATATCTGTATTCTTGGTTGCCGCAATACCAAAGAAATCACGCAACATGGAGTAATTCATGAAAGGAAATACCACTTCGTTTAGTTGAAAGCGGTAACTTACCTGAATAACATTGTCTTGCTGAACAGCAATATAAGCTAGACTTCCTTGCTTATTTTCCAAAACTAGCCGGGTGTCTTTTGGCAATTCTTCCACTGCATATCCTTCTGGTATAAAGATGGTGGATGTGATCTGATAAGTGTATGGGTAACCAAATTCGACAGGCAGTTTCCGTTCCGATTGAGTGAAATAGTTTTTGGTGAAATGTGGTATGAGTAGCGGATTCACATAGATGAAATTTCCTCTTTTAGAAGCTTGCTTGGTATATTCCACTTCTTCTTTGACCAGGTTGGAGAGTTTGTTTTTATGGCCTGTTATGGAAATATTTTCAATTTTCAGCTTGTTGTTTGTTTCGTATTTTTCTATGTATTCTGCCGAGTCTTTCAGTGCTGCGTAATCTGACCTGTAGCGATAGGCGGGCTGCATTTTGAAATAGCTTGTGCTTTTCACTTTCAAAGCGCCATCTTCCGTAAGGTGTGCAATGTTCACAGTGGTAGTTTGGTTTTTTACTGCTTTTACCAGATTTATGAAATCATTTTTTCCGCTTGGATCTAATGTCCGTGCCCGGTCCACAAGCAAATCTGTTGGAAGCATATCCACTCCGCCATATTTTGCCGAACCATCCATAAAGTGCAGGGTTGTGTCTGAAAGTTGAGCGGCAACAATAAAGGTGCTGATTTTGTCAAACGATGCGATAGCTAAAGGCAAGCGTCCTTCGACACGTCTTCTGAGCAAAACGGGAAATGCTTTGATTCCAACTTGGTTGAGAGCGCTGATCAATGCTCCATTGATTTGAGCATTGTTACCGAGTCCTGTTTTGAAGGCCTCGTTCGGGTTGCCGGTGAATGCGTATTTGCCATTCCATTCTATTTTGCTTTTGATGAGTCCGTAAACTGCCGACAGTTTTTCATATTCATCCGTTATCGATGAGATTTGCTTCAGCTCTTCTTTGTAAGGCACTGTCTTTTGCGTGTTTTTTACTAAGTCAGTCTCTTCCTTAATTGTTTTCTCAACCGATTTCCAGTCGTAATTGAATGATTTATAAAATTCCCCGGGAAAATTTGTTGCGGATAATTCAAATCGTACGGCTGAAAGAAAATCGGAAATCTCCCAAATGTAATCGTCTCCAATTAAAGCAGGAATGTTCTCTCCTTTGAATATGTAATTCTTTGATTTGAAGTTCACCATGTGTGCCTGTCCTCCATAAACAATGGTGAGTGTTTGGTTCTCGTCTTTTTCAGTGAGATTGATAGTCTCGTATCCTTTTGTTTCCCTCTTGTAAATGAAATATTCGGGGATCAAAACCTCATACCTGGATTGTTGCACGGGGATGTCCCGCTGAAATGTCCAATCGGAAATATCGTAATAGAATGGGGAGTTGAGTGTGTATTTGTATTCAATAACGGACCCTTCTTTGGCTCCAGGAATGGCGAGTTTTGTGCGGTAGAGGTTGTCTGTGATTTTTTCTTCGAAAATATTTGTTTTCTCGAGTTTTGTTTTCACTATTTTTCCACTTTCTAAGTTGTAGGCATAAGCTTCTATTCCGGTTAAGGTCTCTTCTGTTCTTCCTCTTTTGTAAATAGGAATTGAGATGGTAGCTTTTTCGGCTCCATCTGGTTTCAATATTTTGATGCGGCATTTCACCTCTGTTTGTACAGTAAAGAAGGTCCGTTCATTGTAGATGTAATTGGTGTATCCGTCTTCGTACAACACCACTGCACGTGCCGACGAATCTTGCGGATAGATTTTCATTTCCAATTCATTTGTCCCAATTTTACCATATTTGTATTGGGTTTGTGCTTCTGTTTTTATTGCGTTCGCAATTGAAAAGAGCGAAAATAGAACGAGGGTAATGTGCGCCTTCATAAGCAGAGTTATATTGTTTGTTTTTTATTATCCAAAAATAATATAATTTTTTAAAACAATATTTTTTCTTGTTGTTTTTTTTCTATCATTTATTTGGCTGCTTATTTCTTGCCCATGGTTTAGCTTTGGTAAATGAACGTTTTTCTATTTTATAGTTATAATAGGCTAAGGCTATCATTCGCCGGAAGCCGTATTTTAACCAAAAAGAGGTAATCAAAGAGTATAAAGGGGTGAAAATGCGTGATTTGTATGCTATCAGGTCTAAAAACTTGGAGGCTATTTTACACACATTTATTGCGGTGTTTGTCGCAAGACGGATGAAACCAGATATTTTGCATATCCACGCTGTAGGTCCTGCATTGCTCACCCCTCTGGCACGGTTCTTGGGGTTGAAAGTTGTTGTGACCCACCATGGTCCCGATTATGACCGGGAAAAATGGGGGTTCTTGGCGAAATTGGCTTTGCGGCTTGGTGAAAAAGCGGCTACTCGTTACGCCAACAGGGTTATTGTGATCTCGAATGTCATTCAGGACAGCTTGCGCAAAAAATATGGTTATACTAATAGTACCCTGATCTACAATGGTGTACCTGATATATCAAATAATAAAAGTGAGAACTCGTATATCACGAGTTTGGGACTGGAATCCGAAAAATATATTTTGGCGATGGGACGTTTTGTTCCCGAGAAACGTTTCGATATGCTGATTGAAGCTTTCAACCAGATTGAAAATAAAGACATAAAGCTCGTCATTGCTGGTGATGCAGACCACGAAACTCATTATTCGGCAAATTTGAAGTCGTTGGCCAAGGAGAGCCGGGTGGTTCTGCCAGGATTCATTTCAGGTGAGCCGTTGCGTGAAATTTTAACTCATGCCCGTTTGTTCGTACTCCCATCCACTCACGAAGGTTTGCCTATTGCTTTGCTGGAGGCCATGAATTTTGACCTAGATGTTCTTGCAAGCAACATATTGGCCAACAAAGCTGTTACTGCATTGCCTGAAGATTCATTTTTTGAGTCGGGCAATTTGCAATCGTTGAAACAAGGATTGCTCGAAAAATTAGCAAAAGAATACATTCCGATCAAATACGACCTGACCGAATACGATTGGGATAAAATCGCCTTGCAGGTGAAAGAGGTCTATACTGAGATTTTGAGCCGCGATCGATAAAATACTCTTTCTATTTTAGAGACTTCACGCTGCCTTTCCACGAACATCCCAAGCAATACAAAGTATCAAGGTCGAATCCGTCCAACGATTCTTCGGGATGTACCAATTCAATTTTTCCGTTTTCTGAAACGGTTACCACGCGAATTTCTCCAGCATCATTTTTCACGGAAAAGCGCCTGATGTCGCATTGTGGGCAGAGCTTGTTTCTAGCCATGGTTATCCTTTATTTTTAAAATACACTCCTCAACGCTTAGAAGCTCTTGCTGGCCGCTTTGCATATCTTTCAAAGTTACTTTTTGCGACTTGAGTTCGTCTTCACCTACAATTGCAACAAAAGGAATGCGTTTTGCGTCGGCATACGACATTTGCTTTTTCATTTTGGCAGATTCCGGAAAAATTTCGGTGCGGATTCCTTTCCGTCTGAATTGGTCTGCCGTTGGCAAAATAAAATCTTCCTCGTCCGATCCGAAGTTCACAAACAGCACTTGGGTGCTTTGGGTGGAGTCTTTGGGATAAAGATTAAGCTGGTTCAGCACATCGAAAATGCGGTCGGCTCCAAAAGAAATTCCCACTCCGGAAACTCCAGGAAGCCCAAAAATACCCGTCAGGTTGTCGTAACGTCCTCCGCCCGTGATACTTCCCATTTGAACGTTCAATGCTTTCACTTCGAAGATGGCGCCAGTGTAATAATTAAGCCCGCGGGCCAAGGTCAGGTCAAGATCCAATTGAGCTTCGATGGATAGTAAATCAGTCTTATTGAGGATAAATTCAAGTTCCTCCACACCTTTTAGCCCGATTTCGGAAGCGGCCAGCACATTTTTCAGCGTTGCAATCTTTTCGCGGTTGGTCCCGCTGAGGAGAATAATTGGCTGCAACTGTTGGATGGCTTCCTCGTTGATGCCTTTGGCTGCCAACTCTTCGTTTACCTTTTCCAACCCAATCTTGTCGAGTTTGTCGATTGCAACCGTGATGTCCACAATCTTATCTGCTTGCCCGATGATTTCGGCGATCCCGCTCAAAATCTTCCGGTTGTTCATTTTGATAGCCACCGGAAATCCAAATCTCAGGAATACTTCGTCCATGATGCGGATAAGTTCCACTTCATTGATAAGCGAGTCTGAACCTACAATGTCGGCGTCACACTGGAAAAATTCTCGGTAGCGGCCTTTTTGGGGACGATCGGCACGCCAAACAGGCTGGATCTGGTAACGCTTGAACGGAAACGTGATTTCGTTTCGGTGCATCACCACATAGCGGGCAAAAGGGACGGTGAGGTCGTAGCGAAGGCCTTTTTCGGATGCTTTTGCTGCAAATTTCAGTGAGTTTTTTTCAGAAAGTTCCTCCGTGGTAAAATCGGAAAGGAAATCTCCCGAATTCAATATTTTAAACAGCAGTTTGTCTCCCTCTTCTCCGTATTTTCCCATCAGGGTAGAGAGGTTTTCCATGGCGGGAGTTTCGATTTGATTGAATCCGTACAAGTTATACACCGAACGGATAGTATCAAAAATGTAATTTCTCTTGGCCATTTCTTCGGGAGAAAAGTCTCTTGTTCCTTTTGGGATGGATGGTTTCTGCATTTTTTAGCTTTTTTGGTCTGCAAAGATAACTATTTGTGCAGAAACAGGAAAATATTCGAAAGATAGATGGGGACTGCATAAATGAAATAAGGCCTATGCCAGCTATTGGAGGGCATAGACCTTGTGAATTTAGTACTTAAAACTATTATTGCAAATATGGCTTCAAATCTTCCAACCAGTTTTTCAATCGTTCGTCGGTGAGGTCGTATTCGTTGTCTTCGTCAAGTGCAAGTCCGATGAATTTTCCATCTATCACTGCGTCAGATTCGTCAAATGTGTACCCTTCTGTGGAAACTGCGCCGACGAATTCCGCTTTGCCTTTCAATGCTTTGTATATGTAATACATCGCTCCTGCAAAACTTGTGGAGAATGAAGCGCTGTCGCCCAATGAAAATAAAGCAATTTTTTTGCCTGTAAAATCCAATTTTTCAACTTTAGGAAGGATAACATCCCAATCGTCCTGAAGATCACCTACTCCGGTAGTGGCTGTTCCAAAAAAGTAGAAATCAAAAGGTTTTAGATCTTCCACATTAACGTCTGCTGCATCAAACAATTCAGCTCCTTCCACAAGGGTTTGAAGTTTTTCGGCAATTGTTTTTGTAACACCGGTGGACGAACCGTACACTATAGCAACTTTATTCATAATTATTTTTGATTTATGTTATATATGTATATTATTATTCAATAGCCTTGTTTCACTATAACAGATGGCAGGATTTATTGTTTTTACATAATTATATTGAATGAGAGAAATCGGAGAAGATATTTTCTGCTTAACGGTAATTGATTGATTTTTAGTTAATATAGATTCCGTATATTGTATATTAATAATATATAATAATTTTAGCCTCTAGTCTTTGTGTTTAAGTGATAGACTTTTAACCCCAATTTTATTGACTAGCCCAACTTTCCCTATCTAAATTCCGGTAATTGATTGCTTCTGCAATGTGTTGTGGTTCTACATTTGATGAATCATCCAAATCGGCAATCGTTCTCGACACTTTCAGAATGCGGTCGTAGGCGCGTGCCGAGAGGTTGAATTTGTCCATCGCGACTTTCAGCAGTTGCAAGCCGGCTTCATTCGGTGTTGCATATTTTCGCAGCAAACGGGTACTCATCTGGGCATTGCAATAAACGCCTTCTGTGTCGTTGAAGCGTTCTTCTTGTATCTTCCTTGCTTTTTCTACACGTTCGCGTATGTTTATGCTGTGTTCTGCTGCTCTTGTGTCGGATATTTTTTCAAATGGAACCGGCACGATTTCAATGTGGATGTCGATCCGGTCGAGCAATGGCCCTGAAATTTTGTTGAGGTATTTCTGCACTGCACCTTGCGGGCAAACGCATTGTTTTTCGGGGTGATTGTAGTATCCGCAAGGACAAGGGTTCATGGAGGCGACAAGCATGAAGCTGGCGGGATATTCAGCCGAAAACTTCGAGCGTGAAATGCAGATCTTTCGGTCTTCGAGCGGTTGCCTCATCACTTCGAGCACACTCCGGTTAAATTCGGGCAGCTCATCCAAAAATAAAACTCCATTGTGTGCCAAGCTGATTTCTCCTGGTTGGGGGAATGTGCCACCGCCAACCATGGCTACATCCGAGATCGTGTGATGCGGTGACCGAAATGGGCGGTGCGACATGAGCGATGTTTCTCCGCCTATTTTGCCCGCAACGCTGTGTATCTTTGTTGTCTCCAAGGCTTCGTATAATGTAAATGGGGGAAGGATGGATGGAACTCTTTTGGCCATCATCGATTTGCCAGCTCCCGGAGGCCCGATCATGATGATGTTGTGACCTCCGGCAGCAGCCACTTCCAAAGCCCGTTTGACGCTTTCTTGTCCTTTCACTTCGGAAAAGTCGAACTCGAAAGATTGTTGATTGTCTAAAAATTCTTTCCGTGTGTCAACGATAGTTTCTTGCAACACCTCTTCATTATTTAGAAACCTGATCACCTCTTGAATGTTTTTTACCCCATAAACTTCCAAGTTGTTGACTACCCCGGCTTCACGGGCATTTTTTTCTGGCAAAATGAATCCTTTGAATCCTTTTTCCCGAGCCATAATGGCTATCGGGAGAGCACCTTTGATGGGGAGGATGGTGCCATCGAGTGATAATTCCCCCATTAGCATGTATTCTCCGAGTTTTTCTTCCTGGATGCTTCCGTCTGCGGCCATAATGCCAACAGCGAGAGATAAATCATAAGCCGAACCCTCTTTTCGGATGTCCGCCGGAGATAGATTGATGACAATTTGTTTGCGTGGAAATTTATAGCCGTTCACGTCCAAAGCCGATGCAATCCTTTCGTGGCTTTCTTTGACGGAGGCGTCGGGCAAACCCACGAGCATAAACTTGATTCCTTTGGAACAGTTGACTTCGATGGTTATTAAAGTGGCATTGATGCCTTGAACGGCGGCTCCGTAAACTTTCACTAACATGCAGAAATAGTTTTTTGTAAAGAATGAAATAGATCGGGTTGTGACACATCCCTTAATTTATCTGGCAGGATCTAATTGCTACTCTGCAAGAATGGATGCAATTTAATGAAAAATTGGATAAGTGTCAATTTGTTTGCGTAAAAATTACTGGATCAAGAGCTGTTTGGGTAGTTTTGGCTGAATCAAGGCGGGTGATTCTTCTCTTGCGATGATTTTACCCTTAGGGTCGATTAAAATATTGATAGGTAGTTCATTGATATTGTAGTCGGCTAGTATCTTGGCAGCCCACCCTTCTTCCAACGGAACGACCTTCCAATCGACTTTCGGATCCTTTGAAGGTCTTGGCCCAATATTTCCAGGAGGTGGCCCTTCTGTTATAATAATAGAAAGGATGTTCACCTGGTCGCCTTTGTATTTTTTCTGTATTTCTTGAAGTTCTTCTCTGTTTTTAAGACACAACGGGCAATTGGTTGACACAAACGACAGGACTAAATATTTTCCGCGGTATTGGTCTCCGCGCATTTCGTTTCCTTTAGAATCCTTCACCGTGAAATAAGGTGCTATAGCTCCTTCCTGCGATGCCTTTACTTGGTTGATATATTGCCTAAGCTGGTATGTGAGCGAAAACTTGGAAGCTGGAGTTTTCAAGTTTTGTAGCTTTTTGTCCATTTGGTCTGCTGAATCGTCGTCTTTGAAAAAATCTTGAAGAAGGATCACACTGGCAATTTTTTCAGGGTTTCTCTTGATGTATTCCGAGGCACTATTCGTGAGTTGGTAATTCAGGTTTGACAGCTTTGAAATCAAATCGGGATTAGGTTTTGGTGCTTGGGCTTTCTGCGTAATGCCTGTGCGTATGCTTTCAAGTAATTTGGCACGGGCGAGAAGCGTTGACTGATTGCTTTTTTTGAATTCAGTGAGGTCGTCGTTGACATCCACTCCCGTGATTTCTATCAAATCAGGCAAATTGGCATCTCCCTTTACTTTCACTGCTGAACTTTTATCCACGAAAAGAGAGGTATAGGATGCACCATTGTTGAAATATAGGGTTCCAAGTATTAATGTGTCGGTAACCCCTTCAAAACTAAAATCCCCACTTTTATCTGCTTTGATGGTGTCAACAACCACTGAGTCGGCATAGTCGCGAACGAAAATGATGGCATTTCCCTTTAGATTTTTAATATTCCCTTTGATTGCGAAAGCATTTTCATTTTGCTCTTTGCACGAAAGCAAAATTGCTGATGTAAACACAACAAACGCCAAGCAGAATGATATTTTACGAGAATGAGTCATTTTCTTTTTCTGTTGAATGAGAAACAGTTAAATTTAATATACTAAAACAAATAAGGACAAAAATAATCTTTAATTTGGATACCCCGCATTTCTATGACAAAAAAAATGCGAATACCTTACGGTACAAAAAAAGTTGAGGGGAGATTCTAATTAAAAAATTCTTATGATAAACCACCGGATGGTGCAAAAACAACATAAAAACGGGAAACCGGAACAATTTATTGTTCTGATTTGAGTTAATATATATTGTAAAAATTAAACTCTCGGCTTTCGGCATGACCGTTCAAAAATTTATTGCTGCAATTTTTATTGTCTTGTGTGTTGTTCAAAACGCAAAGGCCCAATGGGATGCACAAGTAAGCAATTACTGGGTTGTGAAGCAAACCTATAATCCTGCGTTTGCCGGGCAGAGTAGTTTGTTGAACCTATCGATACTGGGGCGTCAGCAGTGGGTGGGTGTGGAAAATGCTCCGAAAACATTTTGGGCTTCAGCCGAAATGCCCATCCGATTTATGAACAGGATACATGGGGTAGGAGTGAATATGTCTAATGATCAGATCGGATTGTTTTCCAATACATACATCAATGGACAATATGTATACAAAAAAAAAATTGGCAAAAACACATTGAATATCGGTCTGCAAGTTGGAACGGCCAGTATCGGATTCGATGCTACGAAACTATATAATCCAGAGAGCGATGCACATTCTTCGACGGATGAGGCCATACCAACTTCAAGCGAGAAGGCATCCGTTCTTGATGCGGGGTTTGGAGTGACTTGGCTTGCTCGAAATTATTACATGGGCCTGTCGTCGTCGCATGTGCTTGCTCCCAAATATGATTTAGGTGAAAATTTTTCCTCTTACATTCCCAGAACTTATTATTTGATAGCGGGAGGCAATATCCACCTGTCGAATCCGTTGTATCAGATACAACCATCCACACTGGTAAAGTATTCTGGCAATGTGTTGCAGATGGACTTAACGGCAAGATTTGTTTATAATAAATTATTCAACGCAGGCATTTCTTGGAGGAAGGATGATGGATTCGTTTTCATTTTGGGAGCATCCATTAAGAGATTCAATGTGGGATATTCTTATGATTGGTCCACTTCTGCCATTTCTTTGGTTGGTGGTGGCTCTCATGAATTGTACGTGACATATAGTATGCCCATCGACTTGGACAAAAGCAAGAAACGCAGTTCGAAGAGCGTTAGAATATTATAATTTGAATAATGACATCGAAACATTTGGGCTGTGTGCCGAAGTTTCGCAACACACATAGATGAGAAATATGAAACAGAGCACAATCTTTGGCAAATCGCCATTGTCAGCGATAAAAAAGTCATGCGGCGTTCCATGCCGCCTTTTAGAAAATTTTAATCGCATGAAAAAAAGATTTTGGATAGTTGCCATTGGTTTATTGATGTACGCATGTGGCAATCCTGTGGGTTCGAATTCTGTTGGCGGTGAACTTACCGGTGTTGGTGGTTCCTCTTGGGCCGAGCCAGCTCCCTATGGGATGGTGATGGTTTCCCGAGGGACATATGACATGGGTACATCAGAGAATGATTCCTTGTGGGGAATTATAGCAAACGATAAAGGGGTTTCTGTTGATGGATTTTGGATGGATGACACTGAAATTACAAATTCCGAGTATCGCCAGTATGTCTATTGGGTGCGGGATTCTATCATTCGCGAAAGATTGGCTGACCCAGCCTTTGGCGGAGATGAAACATTCAAAATCACCGAAGACCGATATGGGGATCCCGTCACCCCTTTTCTAAATTGGAGAAAACCTATTCCTTCCAGAAATGCGAATGAAGACGAGCTGAAGGCTATCAATAGTGTTTATGTAATTAATCCAATCACCAAACAACGAGGGTTGGATGCTTCCAAGATGAATTTCCGTTACGAATGGTTTGATTACACTGAAGCCAACAAGCGTAAAAACAGGCTCAATCCTGAGGAACGTAATTTGAACACGGATCTTCCTGTGGATAACAGGCCGGTGATGATCTCCAAAGATACCGCCTTTATTGATGAAAATGGAAGAATCATCAACCGCACGGTTACTCGTCAGTTGAGTAGCTTGTTTGATTTTCTAAATACCAGGATCGTTAATATTTATCCTGACACCACTTGTTGGGTGAACGACTTCAACAATGCCTACAACGAACCTTATGTGAGGCTCTATTTCTCTCATTCAGGATACAACGATTATCCTGTCGTGGGAGTAACTTGGGAGCAAGCAAATGCTTTCTGTGAATGGCGAACTGCTTTCTTGAAAATGGGAGTTGGGCCGAGGGGACGCGACATCGAACCTTATCGATTGCCGACTGAAGCAGAATGGGAATTTGCAGCACGTGGTGGAAAAACCGAAAACAAATATCCTTGGGACAGTAATAATCCAAAAGACAATAAAGGTTGTTTCATGGCCAATTTCAAGCCAGGTAAAGGGGATTACACAAGCGATGGTAGCTTGATTACAAGCCGTGTGGGTGCTTTTGCCCCAAATAGTTTTGGACTGTACGACATGGCCGGTAATGTTGCCGAATGGACATCTACCACATACACCGAATCGGGTACAAAACTGATGAATGACATGAATCCGCAACACAGCTACAATGCGGCCAAGGAGGACCCCTATGCACTCAAGAAAAAAGTGGTGAAAGGTGGTTCTTGGAAAGATATTCAAAAATTTATCCGTTCCGACATGAGGGAAAGCGAATATCAAAACCAACCACGTTCGTACATTGGTTTTCGGTGTGTGAGAACTCAGGTCGGATTTGCAAAGTCGAGAAAATAAGTTGAATTCAAATTTCCTGCAAAAAAACAGAATCATGGGAAAAAAATATAGTAGATATAAAAACGCATTGGAAAAATTTCTTGCCAGCGAGGGCGGGCGACGCTTTTTCCATGTCACGTATAGCATTGGGGCTGCTATAGTATTGCTTGGGGCACTTTTCAAGCTCAACCATTACCCATTTGGCAATACGGTGCTGTTGATTGGTTTGGGTACAGAAGTCTTTATATTCCTGATTTCGGCTTTCGACAAGCCTATCAAGGAATATCCGTGGGAAGAAGTTTTTCCTGAATTTGCTAGTCCAGAACAGTTGGAGCAAAAGAGTTTCTACGAGCAACGCAAGCGGCAAAAAGATCAACAATCGGCCATCGAATTGGTCGTTGAGGATGATGTCAAAAAGGGCGTTTCTTCTTCTCCCAATGTCACGACCTATTATCCCTCCCAGCCAGGAGCGTCATCAGCAAGCGTGTATCAAGGTGATATTCAATCTGCTTCTCCATATATTGCCGGGGTTTCTTTGGGAAAAGAAGAAGCCATAGTTCCACCTGCTACTTCTTCTTCTGTATCGTCGGTTTCCGGAAGCGAAGGGGCTGCCAACGCTACGCCATCTGGATTTACCCCAGATATGGCTTCAGCGTCTGAAAACTACATTTCACAGGTGAACCGCATGAGTGAAAATGTGGAGAAATTCAATGAGCTTACTCAGTCGCTTAACCAACTGTCTGATGTCTTGGTGAACTCATTCAAGCATATAACGGATAATTCCGAAGGCATCGGGGTTAGCACCAAGGGGTATGTGTCTCAAATGGAGAATCTGAACCGCAATATTTCGGGCTTAAATACGATTTATGAAATTCAATTGAAAGGCGTTAGCAGTCAAATCAATGCGATCGATCAAATCAATTCAGGTCTGGACAGAATTAAGAGTCTGTATGAAGGTGCGATTCCTGACAGTGCCGTATTCCGTACCGAAACAGAAAAATTGGCGCAGCAGTTGAAAGACTTGAATCTGGTGTATGCCCGCATGCTGCAGGCTATGACCGTGAACATGTCCATGGGTGCGAATTTTTCTGGAAACACAACAATAGATACAAACAAAGAATAAAGATCAACGCAAGTTTATTCCCTTAACGGGTGTTGAATGTTGATTAAAAATCGAATAAATGGCAACCAATAGTCCAAATTCTCCAAGACAGAAAATGATAAATCTCATGTACTTGGTATTCATAGCCTTGATGGCAATGAATATTCCAGCCGAGGTATTGGATGGTCTTGTGATGGTTGAAAGCAGCATTGATTCTTCAATAAAGAATACCACAGGCCGTAATCAGTTGATTATGGGCGAATTTCAGGATGCATACAATCAAAATAAAACAAAAGTCGGGCCTTGGTATGAAAAGGCTTTGGATTTTAGAAAGAAAACGGATTCTATTTACCACTCTGTTCAAGCCCTGAAGCTACTTATAGTGAAGGAAGCAGATGGCGAAAATGCGACTTTGGCGGACATCAATCATAAGGATGATCTGAATGCCTCAGGTGTGGTGATGCTTTCGCCGCTGACCCATCGGGGAAAGAACCTCAGATTGGCTGTTGATGCGTATCGGAAACTTGCTGTAGGAATGATTTCTGATCCAGGTAAGAAAAAAGTGATCGAGCAAAATTTAGCGACCGTTGCACATGCGGACGCTGCGAAAGAGGGGAAAAATTGGGAAGCATCACTCTTTGAACAAATGCCCGTAATTGCATCCATCACCATGCTGACCAAATTACAGAGTGATATACGGCAGACGGAGGGAGAAATCTTGTCGAGTTTGTTGTCGAATGTGGATGTTGGGGATTTCCGTGTCAACCAGATAAATGCTTACGTTGTGTCCAAATCTAACATAATAATGAAAGGTGGTAGCTATGAGGCCAACATAATTCTCTCGGCGGAAGATTCCACAAAGAGGCCGCGCTTCTTTGTCAATGGAAGGTATTTGGATGGAGTACTGCGTGGAATCTTTAGGGTTGGCACAGGTGCTGTCGGTACATTTCCCGTCAAAGGTTATGCCGAACTTACTCGTGGCGACGGATCTATTTTGAGGCGGGAGTTTTCGAGCGAATACACGGTTATAGAACCCATGGCGACCGTTGCTCCGGTGTTGATGAACTTGCTGTATGCCGGTATTCCCAACGAGCTGAGCATTTCCGTTCCGGGAGTTCCCAGCCAGAATATATCTGCTACGATGCAAAATGGTTCGTTAAGCCGCAATGGAAACAAGTGGTTTGCCCGTCCTTCGCGTGTGGGTCAGGAAGCCACAATCGTAGTCACGGCTAAAGTTGGCGACCGCACCCAGGAGGTTGCCCGCAAGCAGTTTCGTGTGCGCGCTTTGCCTGATCCCTCTCCATACATCGAATACGAGGATGGCGGTAACCTGAAGAAATTTAAAGGAGGAAGACTTTCCAAGGCGGTTTTGGTAGGAGCATCGGGGCTAAAGGCGGCGATAGATGATGATTTCTTGAATATATCATTTACGGTCTTAAGTTTCAGCACCATATTTATCGATGGAATGGGAAATGCAATTCCTGAAGTGTCAAGTGGTTCGAATTTCTCCGAAAGGCAAAAAGAACAAATCAAGCGCTTGTCGAGAGGGAAGTATTTCTTCATATCAAGTGTTAGGGCAAAAGGTCCTGATGGGATAGAGCGGGAAATTTCCCCGATGGAGGTTAGAGTAAATTAAAATGAATAAGTTGATGAAAATGAAACATATTCTTGCAATAGTGGCAATTGTATTTGCGAGCCAACTGCTGACCTTTTCGGTTTCGGCACAAGAGACTGCGCGTGATAGAATTAACCGTAGAAATAATGCGCAGCAGCAAGCAAGCAACTCCATTCCGCAATTGTCGGTAAGGGCGGCCAATATGAACCAATCGTTGACTCAGGATATAAGCAACGTGAGGTGGATGCGTGAGATTTATCGTCTGGTGGATTTGAACAAAGAAAAAAATGCTCCATTGTATTATCCGGTGGAGCCGATTGGCGATAGGATGAATTTTTTTACCATGATTTTCAGGTTGCTGGCTTCGGGAAGTATCAATGCTTACGAATTCCTAGATGGGAAAGAAATCTTCACCGATCAATATCGGATCAAATTCAAGGAAGGTCTTCTCGACAGGTTCAAGATTCTCTATCACGAAGAAGGTGGCAAGTACGTTGTCGATGACAGCGATGTTCCTAGCAACGAAGTGACTGCTTACTATGTGAAGGAAGCTTGGTATTTCGACCAGTCGAACTCCGTCGTGGATGTGAAGATATTGGCCATTTGTCCGGTATTGTATCGTCAGGATGATTTTGGAGCAGTGGCGATTCCCAATCCGTTGTTTTGGCTTCCTTATGAAAACATCCGCCCTTATGCTGCACGGATGCCGATTATTACATCCAGCCTGAACAACGCTTCAACGGGTACTGTGGATGATTTCTTTCGCAAGCATTCGTTTCAAGGCGAGATCTACAAAACCACTAACATGAAAAATCTAGCTTTGGCTCAGATTTATCCAAACGATACGATTCGTAAAAAAGAACAGGCAAAGATTGAAGCACAATTGTCCCAGTTTGAAAAAAGTCTTTGGGCAACATGTGCTGAGTGCGACAGCATCTCCCATCTTGCAAAGAAAGAGCCGGTAAAATCTGCAAGCAAATCTGCAAAAAATGATAAGAAACGCACCAATGAGCCTCTTTCAGATAAGAAATCTGCTGCCAAGAGCTCAACTACAAAACAAGCAAAAACAAGCACTCAGTCTGCGCCTAAAAGAAGCATGAGAAATAGGCGTTAGGCATTTGTTTCAATTTGTTTCAAGTAGGAAGCACTTTTGTAGTTCTGTAAAAGGGGATGGAACAAATATTCGGGCATCACTAAAAAAATCCCAAACCTGCTTGGTTTGGGATTTCTTCTTTTTTGATCTAAATTTATCTGATAAACAGGAGTTCTCTGTATTTTGGCAGTGTCCACATCTCGTTGTCAACAATCAGCTCCAGTTTGTCAATATGGTAGCGGATGCTGTCGAAAAATGGGGCCACTTCGTCGTGATAGACAATGGCTTTCTCCCGTTCGGACTCGATAGCGTTGGCCGTTTTCCGAGTATCTTTCATTTGATGAGCTTTGGCATTGATGGAGTTTACGTGGTAAGAAATCTTTTCCACCAACCGCAATTGCTCTTTTGCCAATTCTTGAAACTTTTCCGAATCGAGATAAATTTCTTTCAATCGAGAAATGTTCTTCAACAGGACGGATTGGTATTGAATGGCAACCGGGATGATGTGGTTGAGTGACAAATCACCCAAAACACGCGATTCGATTTGAATCTTTTTGGTGTAGGTTTCCCATTTCACTTCATTTCGGGCATGAAGTTCCACTTCGTTGAGTATGCCTTCGTATGTTTTGATACTTTGGGTAGAGGTGTAGCTGTCGTAGATGACGGGAACACTTGTCTCGCAATCGAGGCCTCGCTTGGCTGCCTCCGCTTTCCATTCCTCGCTATAGCCGTTTCCATTGAAACGAATCACCCGCGATTCCTTTATGTGTTTTTTCAAAACCTGGTAGAGGGCTTCCTGCTTGCTTTTTCCGTTTTGGATTAATGCGTCCACCTCGACTTTGAACACCCGCAGTTGTTCGGCCACTGAAGCGTTCAAAGCCGTCATGGCGGAAGCACAATTGGCTGAAGAGCCTGCTGCGCGGAATTCGAAGCGGTTGCCGGTGAAGGCAAACGGCGAGGTGCGGTTGCGGTCGGTGTTGTCGAAGATGATTTCGGGGATTTGTCCTACGCCGAGGCTAACGCCTTTTTTGCCGATGGCGACAATGGCATCTTCCAACGAGCTATTTTCGAATTTATCTAAAATATTGCTCACTTCGGTGCCGAGAAATACGGAAATGATTGCGGGCGGAGCTTCATTCGCTCCAAGGCGATGGGCATTGGTGGCGCTGGATATGGATGCTTTCAACATGCCGTTGTTTTTGTGAACGGCAGCCAAGATGTTCACTACGAAAGTGATGAACAATAGGTTTTCCTCGGTGTTTTTTCCGGGAGAGAGCAGGTTGATTCCCGTATCAGTTCCCAACGACCAGTTGTTGTGTTTTCCTGAACCATTGATTCCCTTGAATGGCTTTTCGTGAAGCAAGACACGGAAATTGTGGTGACGGGCCACTTTTCTCATCAACGACATGATGAGCAAGTTGTGATCGACAGCCAAGTTGCATTCCTCGTAAATAGGAGCAAGCTCAAACTGGTTGGGAGCTACCTCGTTGTGGCGTGTTTTGATGGGAATTCCCAATTTATAAGCTTCAAATTCCAACTCTTCCATAAAGAGAAGTACCCTCAACGGGATGGATCCGAAATAATGGTCTTCCAACTGTTGGTTTTTTGCACTTTCGTGGCTCATCAGCGTGCGGCCAGTAAGGGCCAAGTCGGGACGGGCAGCAAAAAGTGCTTCATCCACCAAGAAATATTCTTGTTCCCAACCAAGGAAGGAATAGACTTTTGAAACGTCGGGATGGAAGTAGTGGCAAACGTCTGTGGCCGCTTTGTTGACAGCCGCAATCGATTTGAGCAAAGGCGTTTTGTAATCAAGTGCCTCGCCCGTGTAGGAGATGAAAATGGTGGGTATGCACAAAGTATCCCCAACAATAAATGCCGGAGAACTTGGATCCCAAGCCGAATAACCGCGGGCCTCGAAGGTATTACGCAATCCTCCGGAAGGGAAACTCGAAGCATCGGGTTCTTGTTGCGCGAGGATCTTTCCGCTGAATTCTTCGATCATCCCTCCTTGCCCGTCGTGTTCCACAAAGGCATCGTGCTTTTCGGCAGTGCCGTCGGTGAGCGGATGAAACCAGTGGGTGTAGTGAGTGACTCCTTTTTCCAAAGCCCACATACGCATTCCTGCCGCCACATGTTCGGCAATCTTGCGATCCATCTTCTCGCCTTTGTCAATTACTTTGCATAAAGCCTTGAATGTCTCCTCGGAGAGATATTTTGCCATTGCTTTCCGGTTGAAAACCTTGGAGCCGAAGTACTCCGAGGTTTTTTCCTTCGGAGCATCCACCTCAACGGGTTTCCGTGATGAGGCCTTCGCTACGGCGTCGAATCGTAGTTTTGTCATGTCTTATTAAATTTAAAAGAGTATTTGTGTGTGATATAGTAGCTTATAGCCTTTAGCCGATAGCTGTTAGCAATTGAAAAAGGCCAATGGCAACAGCTAAAGGCTATAAGCTATTTAAAGCGAGATATTTTTGAAACGGCTTACAGCTTCTTTGGTATTTTCCAGTGTTCCAAAAGCAGTTAGTCGTAAGTAGCCTTCACCGCTTGGTCCAAATCCAACGCCGGGGGTACCTACAATGTTCAAATCATTGAGCAAATAATCGAAAAATCCCCAAGAATTCAAACCATTAGGTGTTTTCACCCAAATATAAGGAGAATTCACTCCGCCGAATACGTTTAACCCTTGTTCCAACAGCCCGTTGCGGATAATGGAGGCGTTGTTTAAATAATAATCGATGGCGGCACGCACTTGTTTTTTCCCTTCTTCGGAATAGCAAGCTTCGGCAGCACGTTGGATCACGTAAGGCACGCCGTTGAATTTGGTGGTATGCCTTCTGTTCCAAAGCCTGTTCAAAGGTACGGCCTCGCCAGATTCGGTATAGGCTAGCAAATCTTTTGGAATCACGGTGTAGGCGCAACGAGTGCCCGTAAAGCCAGCGGTCTTGGAGAAGCTTCTGAATTCGATGGCCACTTGCTTTGCTCCTTCAATCTCATAGATGCTGTGAGGCACATCGTCTTCGGTGATGAAGGCTTCGTAGGCACTGTCGAATAGGATCAATACTTTGTTTTCGATCGCATAGTCCACCCAAACTTTTAGTTGAGTTTTGGTGAGTGTTGTTCCGGTTGGATTGTTTGGAAAACACAAATAGACGATGTCGATTTTCTTTTTCGGTAATTCCGGAATGAAATTGTTTTCGGCTGTGCATGGCAAATAAGTCAATCTGTCCCATTTTCCATCCGCTTGAAGATTTCCGGCTCTTCCGGCCATCACGTTAGTGTCGATATACACAGGGTAAACCGGATCGGTGACTGCCACTAAGTTATTCACGCCTAGAATGTCGCCAATGTTGCCGGTGTCGCTCTTTGCACCATCGCTCACGAATATCTCATCGGCTTGAATATCCAAACCTCTTGCTTTGTAGTCGTTTTCGGCAATGGTGTTGACAAGGAAATCGTAGCCCTGTTCTGGTCCATAACCTCTGAATGTCTCTGCTGCAGCCATTTCATCCACGGCTTTGTGAAGAGCGTTTATGCTCGCTGCTGGCAGCGGTTTGGTCACGTCGCCGATTCCCAATCGGATAATATTGGCATCGGGATTTGCCGTTTTAAATTCATTTACTTTTCTTGCAATGTCCGAAAAAAGGTAACTTCCTGGAAGTTTCAAATAGTTTTCGTTAATAAAAGCCATAGATTCTTTTGAATATTTTGTTGGTTATTTTTATTTTCTCTTATATCTCTCCTTCGAATACGGTTACCGCTTCACCAGTCATGTACACGCGATTGTCCAATTCCCTCCATTCCACTTGGAGATCTCCTCCCAAAAGGTGGATGGTCACCTTGCGGTCAGTGAATCCGTTCAATACAGCCGCAACGGCAGAAGCGCAAGCACCCGTTCCGCAAGCCAGAGTTTCGCCCGCACCACGTTCCCAAACCCGCATGTTCAAGGTTTTTCTGTCCACCACTTCTATGAATTCGGTATTTGTTTTTCGTGGAAAAATTGGATTCTTTTCAAATTTTGGACCAATGACCGGCAGATCCAAGTCTTTAATTCCTTCGGTGAAAGTCACGGCATGCGGATTTCCCATCGAAACGCAGGTCATTCTCCACTCTTTTCCGTCAATCGTTAAAGGAATGTTCAATACGGGTGATTTGTCTGCCACCACAGGAATAGTTTCCGCATCAAGAATCGGTTCGCCCATGTCAACCGTGACTTTGCGGGCTTTCGCATCTCCTTCGAGCAGTGAAATATATTTGATACCAGCCTTTGTTTCCAAGGAGATCTCGGTCTTATTAGTCAAGCCATTGTCAAAAGCGTATTTTCCTACACAGCGGGATGCGTTACCGCACATTTCCGCTTCGGAACCATCCGAATTAAACATTTGCATCCGGATGTCGGCTTTTTCGGACGGTAGAATCAGGACAAGCCCGTCTGAACCTATCCCGAAGTGCCTGTCGCTCACAGCTAATGCAAGCTCCGATGGATTTTCTATTGTTTGTGTAAAACCATTCACATAGATGTAGTCATTGCCAGCACCGTGCATTTTGGTAAACTTCAATTTTGCCATTCTGAAATTATTTTATTGTTTTTGGTTCTTTTTATGTGGGAAGAAATTCGTCAAATAGAAACTTGCTAATTCCTGTCCGCTGAATAGTTTGAATAATCGCCTATATGCCTGGACAGGCAAATGAGGCCACCCACAAAGGTAGGCTTATTCTTGAATATTCGCAAACGGAAATAACTGGAATCATGGCGAATGCTTTTTAAATACTCACTAAATCAATTCTTTTATCTTTTTGAAAGCTTGCTTGCCCCTTCACTTGCTCACTTATCCTCAAATTCTTACCTTTGCCCTATGGCAAAAAAGATACTTATCACCGGAGCAAGCGGGTTTATCGGGAGTTTTCTTGTAGAAAAGGCTCTCGAATGTGGTTTCGAAACATGGGCGGGTGTCCGTGCAAGCAGTAGTCGCGAATACCTTCAGGACGAGCGTATTCATTTCATAGATTTGGCCTTTTCCAACAAAGAGAAGGTGAAATCCCAACTGGCCGAATTTGCTTCTGCCAACGGGAAATTTGACTATATCATCCATAACGCAGGCGTGACGAAATCCATCCGTCCCGACGATTTTGAAAAGGTGAATTTTCACTTTACGGCCAATTTCATTGATGCGCTGATCGAAAGCCATACCGTTCCCGAGAAATTTGTGCTGATGAGCAGCTTAAGTGTGATGGGGCCGGGCGATGAGGTGAATTATTCACCCATTTTGTTGAAAACGAAACCGCAACCCAATACGGCTTACGGAAAAAGCAAGTTGCTGGCGGAGCAATACGTACAATCCAAACCAGCTTTTCCTTCTGTGATTTTGCGTCCAACAGGCGTTTATGGCCCTCGTGAAAAGGACTATTTTATGATGGTGAAAACCATCCTTTCGGGCTTGGATGTGAGTGCCGGGATGCGGGAACAACGATTGACATTCATTTATGTGCGGGATTTGGTGGATGCCGCTTTTCTGGCTTTACAAAGCTCCGTTTCGGGAAAAACGTACTTCGTCGCTGACGGGAATATATATACTGATAAAGAATATACGGGTTTGATTCGTACTGTTTTGGGAAAGAAGTTTGTTCTGCGCCTTAAAATGCCGCTTGCTATCATTCGCTTGGTTTCTGTCATAGCGGAAGAAGTTTCGAAAATCACGAAAAAACCATCTACTTTGAACCGCGACAAATTCAAAATCATGAAGCAACGCAACTGGATCTGCGAGGTAGAGCCATTGCAAAAAGAGTTAGGCTTTTCTGCCAAATACGACCTTAGTAAGGGATTGGAAGAGTCCATCCAATGGTACAAAGATCATCAGTGGATTTAAGATCCTTTCCTCTTCAAAGCTGACATCATTCTGAAAAATAAATCGACCCGACAAATTGCTCCAAGGCGATTTGTCGGGTCGATTTAAATATGGCCATGTCAATTTACGTCAAGTCAAAACGATCGAGATCCATCACTTTTGTCCAAGCTTTCACAAAATCCTTTACGAATTTGGCTTCTGCGTCTGCACTAGCATACACTTCTGCAATTGCCCTTAACTCGGCATGCGAACCAAAAACCAGATCGGCACGTGTAGCAGTCCATTTTACTTCACCGGTTTTGCGGTTTTTACCTTCAAAGAACTCCTTAGAGTCATCTGTTGCCGACCACACAGTGTCCATAGTGAGTAAATTGGTGAAAAAATCGTTCGATAACGTGTCCGTTTTGTCCGTGAATACGCCATATTTCGAGCTATCGTAGTTGTTCCCAAGCACACGCAACCCACCAATCAATACCGTCATTTCCGGAGGAGTGAGTGTCAATAATTGGGCTTTGTCAATCAATAAGCTTTCTGTAGAGGCACTTGTCTTGGCTTTTAAATAATTACGGAAGCCATCTGCAAAAGGCTCTAAATAATTGAACGAATCCACCTCTGTCTGATCCTGCGAGGCATCTGTCCGTCCCTGAGAAAATGGAACTTTAATATCAAAATTAGCATTTCTGGCTGCTTTTTCGATGCCCACATTCCCACCCAAGACAATCAGGTCGGCAAGGGAAACCTTTTTCGAAGACTGAGAGGAGTTGAACTCATGCTGGATCGATTCCAAGACCTCTAATACTTTGGATAGTTGAGGAGGATTGTTTACTGCCCAAGATCTTTGTGGTTCCAAACGAATCCGTGCCCCATTGGCTCCTCCACGTTTGTCCGAACCCCGGAAGGTGGAAGCGGATGCCCAAGCTGTTGATACCAATTCGGAAATGCTTAAGCCTGAATTGGCAATTGTTGACTTTAAATTTTCAATGTCATTTTCGTCAATCGAATCGTGATCGGCTTTTGGAAGCGGATCTTGCCAAATCAGATCTTCGGCAGGCACTTCTGGACCTAAATAACGAGACTTTGGACCCATGTCGCGGTGAAGCAACTTGAACCAAGCACGAGCAAACGCATCGGCAAATTCAAGAGGATATTCGTAGAAACGTCTTGATATTTTTTCGTAAATAGGATCAAGCCGAAGGGAGAGGTCGGTGGTAAGCATTGTCGGAGCATGCCTTTTCGAAGGGTCGTGTGCATCGGGAATTATTTCACCAGCATTTTTTGCTACCCATTGATGAGCACCTGCCGGGCTTTTGGTCAGTTCCCAATCAAATTTGAAGAGATTTTCAAAGAAATAATGACTCCATTTTGCGGGAGTCTGTGTCCAAGTGACCTCGATTCCACTGGTAATGGTGTCGCCTGCCTTTCCAGAACCAAAGGAGTTTCTCCAGCCAAGTCCTTGTTCCTCGATGCCTGTGGCTTCAGGTTCGGGACTTAAATGGGCTGCATCCGCAGCACCGTGGGTTTTGCCAAAAGTGTGTCCTCCTGCAATAAGTGCAACTGTCTCTTCATCGTTCATACCCATATTGCCAAAGGTTTTGCGGATTGCTTTGGCTGCCAAGAGGGGATCTGGATTGCGGTCGGGTCCTTCTGGATTCACATAAATCAGCCCCATTTCTGTGGCTGCCAATGGGTTATCCAGATTTTCCGGGTCACGGTGCGAAGCCACCCATTCTTTTTCATTTCCCCAATAGACATCTTTGTCGGCTTCCCACACATCGGCGCGTCCACCTCCAAAACCGAAAGTCTTGAATCCCATCGATTCTAAGGCGACGTTGCCTGTTAGAAGCAGAAGGTCTGCCCAGGATAATTTGTTTCCGTATTTTTGTTTAATCGGCCAAAGCAATCTCCGCGCTTTATCCAAGTTTA
Source organism: Bacteroidales bacterium UBA1309 (assembly GCA_002307185.1). GTDB lineage: Bacteria > Bacteroidota > Bacteroidia > Bacteroidales > Dysgonomonadaceae > UBA1309. The sequence continues at coordinate 12,825 of DBTT01000005.1, read as the reverse complement.
CGTTATCCGGCCAGCTATTCAATGGAGCAAAGCGTTGTTGTCCACGTCCTCCACCGCCACGTCCGTCTTGCATGCGGTATGTGCCGGCACTGTGCCAAGCCATACGGATAAAGAAAGGACCGTAGTGTCCAAAATCGGCAGGCCACCAATCTTGGGAGTTGGTCATTAGCTGGTGGAGATCTTCTTTTAAAGAGTTGTAGTCGAGTCTGTTGAATGCCTCCTTGTAATCGAAGTCTTCATCCATCGGGTCGATAAGAGAAGAATGCTGTCGCAAAATGTCTAAACTGAGCTGTTTAGGCCACCAATCCTTGCTGTCTGTACCTTCAGTACTGATTTTTTCTTTGCTGAGCGTCCCATTATGAAATGGGCACTTGCTGATGTCGTTAGAACTGTCTCCCATTTTTTAAAAGATTTAGTTTGTAGTGCGATAAACAAATATACTATAAAATTCTGTACGACAAATGGTTGATAACTTTTTTTTGCGGCTGTAAAGGATAATGGGTGTATTGTAACTTTTTTTCACCCAAAATGCAATCTAAATGGAGCAAATGATATCAGTGGATTAGGTAGCCTTTCGATTCCAAGGCAGACAAAGCTTCTGAAACCACAAAATTGCTTCCTCCGATAAAGATAAAATCTTCCCGTACAGCCTCTTTTATTGCCTTTTCAATAGCTTCTTGGATGCTAGGGAAGGTATTTCCGTGAAGTTCGTACACTTTCGCTTGTTTTTCGAGCTCTTTTTCGTCTAAGGCCCGCGCGATATTTGCTTTCGTAAAATAATAGACCGCATCCTTCGGCAGCATCGCCAATACAGAGGTAATGTCTTTGTCGTTGACCATTCCAAAGACAATGTGTAGCCTCTGGTAGGACTCGTTTTTGAGTTGTTCCACCACATACTGAATGCCGCCAACGTTGTGTCCCGTGTCGCAAACGATGCTTGGCCCTTGGTGAATCACTTGCCAGCGTCCCATTAACCCGGTAAGTTTGGTGACGGACGAAAATCCTTCGTAAACCGCATTGTCAGGTATCAGAATCCCTAAGTTTTTCAACTCGGCAATGGCAGTCAATACTGTATTTGCATTTTTCAGTTGTGCAAGACCTCCCAATTCTCCTGTCAAATTAGGATAATTCTCCGCTTGGAAAACATATTTTCCGTTTTTTCTTTCGAAAGATTTTACCAGTGAAAGATCTTCTGCGAACAAGATAGGGGCATTTTCCGACCTCGCTTTGTCTTCAAATACTTTCCGGACTTCTCCCTCTGCTTCACCTATCACCACGCGAGTGTGCTGTTTGATAATTCCTGCCTTTTCGAAGGCTATTTTCTCCAACGTGTTTCCCAAAAACTGGGTGTGGTCGAGGCTGATGTTTGTAATCACAGATAGGATAGGGGAGAGGATATTTGTGCTGTCCAATCGTCCACCCAAACCCACTTCAATGATGGCAAAGTCCACCTTTTGTAATTCAAAATAAGTGAATGCCATTAAAGTGGTTAGTTCGAAAAAAGATGGTTCGATTGGCTCAAAATACGTTCTATGCTTTTCTACAAATTCAACCACGTAATTTTCGTCAATCATTTTTCCATCCACTCGGATGCGTTCCCTAAAATCGAGCAAATGAGGCGAAGTGTAGAGTCCAACTTTGTATCCGGCAGATTGCAAGATGGCAGAAAGCAAATGCGATGTGGAACCTTTCCCGTTGGTCCCCCCCACATGGATGGTTTGGAATTTGGTGTGCGGATGGCCGAAATATTCGTCCAAAGCAAGGGTGTTGTCCAGCCCTTCTTTGTAGGCTGATTTGCCTACGTGTTGGAAAACGGGTAGCTGGCTGTATAGATATTCGATGGTTTCCGGATAAGTCATTTCAAGATTATTTGTTTCACAAAGATATGCTTATTTGTGTGGGGTTTCTTTATAAACCTACTTGTTGCACTTTCGTAGTCGAGTATTTAATCGTATAGGTTTCCTTATGGCAATAAGGAAATACCTCCAAGTCGCCAGCGATCAAATCAAACACAGAAGCATTCAACTTATTGTATATCCGAAATATTCGATTCATATTCTTATTCATCTAAAAATCTTAGGCTTGAGTCCGTTCTGAAAAAGATTAGAACGCAAATATTATAAACCCAATAGAGAATATATTTTTCTTCAAACATACGTGAATTTGTGTAATTTGCTTTCAAGAATGGCTTTTCAGAGAGGATTCAGTCTTAAGCCTATCAATCCATTATCACTAAATTGACACACAAATTTCAATCAACACCATTCACTAGCTCATGCAGAATCTCCCCCACTGTTGGATGAGGAAAAACAATCTTTTTAAAATCAGCCACCGTCATTTTGGCTTCAATCGCCATTCCGGCAACAACAATAATTTCAGAAGCCGGATTTCCGAGAATATGACAACCGATAATCTGTTTGTTATCATTGACAAGCACTTTGCAAAGACCATTTCCCAATTCGTTTTCAGCCACAAACCGCCCAGAAAACGCCATTGGAAGTTTCAGCACCTGGTAGGACTCGCCTTTGGCGGTAAGTTCTTCTTCCGTTTTGCCTATTCCTGCAATCTCGGGGTTGGTATAGACCACGCCCGGAATGGCATCGTAACTCATTTTGTCATCCACACCTAGAATGTGATTCATTGCAACCGCTCCTTCTCGGGTGGCTGTGTGGGCCAGCAAAGATTTTCCATTCACATCGCCACAAGCATACACATGGGGATGGTTGGTTTGCAGGTATTCGTTTGTGGGAATTCCACTACGGGACGTTTCTATGGAGAGTTTTTCCAAGCCTAAATTGTTTACAACAGCTTTGCGGCCAACGCTCAACAACACCTTTTCGGCGGGGATTTGGATCAGTCCTTCTTCTTTTTCCACCACCACGTATTCCGGTGTTACTTCCACCACTTTACTATTCAAATGAAAACCAATTCCTTTTTTGGCATATTCCGCACGAAGCATGGCCGAAGTTTCTTTGTCCATCGCACCCAAAATTTCGGGAAGCATTTCTATAACAGATACTTTCACTCCCATGCTGTTGAAAAACGAGGCAAACTCCATCCCGATCACCCCGCCACCGATTATAGCGAGTGATACGGGAAGTTCGTTGCCTTCCAAAGCCTCGCGGGAGGTCCAAAAATCCACCTCGCCCAAGCCTTTGATGGGCGGGACAATGGTTTCCGAACCCGTGCAAAGCAAGAGGTCTTTGCAAAAATAAGTTTCTTCTCCACAACGGATTTCTATCAATCCGTCTTGTTCGCCCACAATTTGCGCTTCTCCCTGAACGGTTATTGCTCCGGCATTGGTTAGGCCTTGCTTGATGCCAGCGATCAATTTTCTGACGGTCTTGTTTTTCCGGGCATAAATTTTCTTCAGGTCAAAACTTGCTTCTCCTTCCACAGAGATGCCGTATTTTGCTGCCGAACGCATTCCATCCAGCACTTTGGCAGAATAGAGGAGCGTTTTTGTGGGGATGCAACCTTCGTTGAGGCATACTCCTCCCACGTTTTTTTTCTCGAAAAGAATGGTTTTTAGTCCGTTGTGAGCTGCTTTTTCAGCCGCTGTGTAGCCTGCAGGGCCGCCGCCAATAATAGCAATATCGAATGTCATAAGTTCCTTATTGTGATTTTTTTAAATCGTAAAATATAGATTTGCAGATGCCCAAATTCAGGAATTTACGCATTTACAAATTTATTACCACAAGTAAAGATACACAAGAAATCAATATCCATAAAATAATGCCTTGCAGAAATGGCCTTAGGCCAATATTCTTCAGGGTACTTTGTGAAAGGCCAGCGCCGATTAAAAATAGAGTGAGCGTCAATCCCCGTTTGGATAGAAACACAACGGAAGACGAAATCGTGCTGATGGCCGGGAAGTATGTATTCACCAGCATGGCTACCACATAAAGAAAAATGAAATAGGGAATGGCGACTTTCTTCCCTCCTTTTTTATAGAAAAGTGCCGCCACCAACGAAAGGGGAATAATCCAGAGTGCCCGCTCCAGCTTGATGGTGGTGGCGATGTGCAACGCCTGGTCACCGTATTTTTGCGCAGCACCCACTACGGAGCTGGTGTCGTGAATGGCAATTGCCGCCCATGTGCCAAATTGTTCTTGACTCATATTCAAGAGGTGTCCAACCACAGGAAACACAAACAAGGCAACCGCATTCAAGACAAACACGGTGCTCAGGGCAATGGATGTCTCGTCTTCGTCGGCATTTACCACGGGGGTCATAGCGGCAATGGCACTTCCTCCACAGATCGCTGTTCCCGAAGAAATCAGAAGGCTCGTTTTTTTGTTGGTTCGCAAAAGATAGCCAATCAGCAACCCGAGGCTCAGAGTCAACGTGATGGAGGAAGCTGTCAACACAAAGCCAGTCTTGCCTACGGCCATCGCCTCGTGGATGTTCATCCCGAATCCCAATCCGACTACAGATGCCTGAAGAAGCCAGTGGGTAAGATTTTTTGTTACTTTCTTAAAAGGGTTTCCGAGAGTAAAAGAGAAGACTAGTCCAACGAAAAGTGCCACGGGGGGCTCTACTACGGGGAGTAGCGTGGCTACCGCCACAGCAATGAAAGATATTTCTTTCCAACTCCACGTCTTACTTTGTTCTGATGTTCTTGCTGCTGTTTTCATGCAACAAAGTTCGACAGAATTTCAATATCTTGGTTATTTAAAATGCTTATATACGATAACCGTTAGTTATAGATCTTTGAGCAAATTCCATAAACAATTGGCCCAAACCACCCAACGGGCCGTGCAAATGCACAAAATGAAAAGTCCTTTCGATGTTTAGATCCGCGATGTCAATCACCTTGAAGTTCCCTGAAATCAATTCCTTATTCACGGAATGTATCGAGATCAGCCCAATGCAATTGGCATGTTGGATGTAGGATTTGATGCTCTCGGTGCTTCCCAGGTGCATCACGACGCGAAGTTCGTTGAGCGAAATATGTTTTTCGAGTAATTTTTTCGAGATAATTTCCAAACTCCCGGAACCATCTTCCCGAAGAACAACCGGAATTTGCTTGAGGGTTTCGATACTGATTTCATCGTGCCTCGACACGGGTTGCGAAGTGCTTGCCACGGGCACAATTTCATCGTCGAGAAACGGAATGTATTTCAATTGGGGATTGCTTGTATCGCCTTCCACCAACCCCAAGTCGATCTGTTTGGAGAGGATGGCTGATTCAATCTGTTGTGAATTGGCATTCACAAGGGTAATATCCACATCGGGATGGATCGCATTGAACTTGGCCAAAAGTTCCGGCAAAACGTACTGACCGATGGTCGTGCTGGCTCCAAGCCGCAGTTTTCCAGTAAATTTATTCTTGAGAGACGACAAGGCAAACTCCAATTTGTCGTGCATCTGAAGGATCATCGTTGTGTATTCCAAAGCAGCTTTTCCTGCTTCCGTGAGGGAAATCCGCCCTTTCATCCGGTCAAACAGGCGTATGTCCCATTCAGATTCCAACTCCTTGATGTTTTTTGTGACGGCCGGTTGAGAAATAAACAACAAATCAGCAGCCTTCGAAAAACTAAGGTGGGTTGCTACCGTATGGAATACACGTAAACGAAAGTTTTGCATAAAAAGTCATTCTGTATTTTCTCTCCGCCTTCTCTGCGCTTTTCCTCTGCGTCTCTGCGTGCAAAAAAAAGGTTCACGCGAAGATCGCAAAGGCAAATCACGCGGAGATCGCCGAGTTTTATTCAGGCCTTGGGATCGTTGATGATGTTCCAGATGGCATCCACCCAGGTGTCCTCACTGTTCAATCCGGGCACAAACGAGAGGTTTTCTCCTCCTTTTTGCTTGAATATTTCTGTGGCTTGCACGCCGATGTCAAACAAAGATTCCAAATTGTCCGCCGGAAAGCCAGCACACGCCACCACGATATTTTTATCTCCTTTTGATGGCATTTGCTCGATCACATCGTCCAAAAAAGGCTCTTTCCAGTTTTTGGCAATGGCGGAAGAATAACCGATGGCATTTTTCGTTTTATCCAAACCAAGGTATTCGGAAACGAGCCGTTGGGTTTCTTCTGTTTGGAAAACATAATCGTAGTCTTTGCCACGAGCTTCTTCCCGTTTCAAATGGCTCAACGGCAAACTATGGTAGCTGAACAACAATTTGTCGTAAGGTTTCTCCACGAAAGGTTTCACTTGAAGGCTCAATGCACGGATAAATTCGGGATGATTATAGTAAGGTTTGATTACCCGAATTGAATAAGACTTGGGCGTTTTGTTGTAATATTTCAACACCTCATCCACCGCAGTCTGGTAGCTCGATTGGGCAAAATGGGGGAAGAGATGCATCACCACCAGCTCCGTCATACCTGGCACTCTCTGCTCAAGTTTCGAAATCGCATCCGCGACATTGGGATGTCCGTAGCGGAAGGCATATTCGACAGGAATACCGGATTTCTCTTCCACTTTACGACGAAGATTTTTAGCATGATATACCAGCGGGGAGGAATGGTGTTCATAGTCCCAAATCAACTGGTAATGATGCGCAGATTCGTAACGGCGACGAGGAGCAATGATCCAGCGGGCAAGAATCTCACGAAAGGGAGCAGGCAAATCGAGCACTTTTCCATCGGAAAGCATGTCTCCGATGAACTGCCCCACATCTTTTGGTTGGTCCGATTTTGGACTTCCTGTATTCAGTACAAGTATTGCTTTCACGTTTACAAATATAATTAAAAACAAAACCGAAGCAAGGTATTTATTCTAAATAACGGCATTGTTCGGCCTCGCATGGTTTATTGAGGTTAAACGCCTGTTCGACTAGGGTTGTTCAGCATCGAAGAATATTTTCGTTTTAGAACCAACGCACAAGCAAAAAAATAGTGGGGCAATCCGAAGAAAGCCCCACACGGAGTATTTTTAAAAGAAAATAATCATTCAATTTCGTCTTTCCATTCCAAAATGTATTCCAAATGTGAAGAAGTTGGATTTATTTTTTCCTTTACCTTCGTAAATTCATGCTTTTCATAAAAGCCGATTGCTTGCTTGTTCTCGGCATAAACGGCTACATCCAAATATCCGTATTTGCTTTTGCAGAATTCAACAAACTGTCCTCCAATGCCTTTGTTATGGCTATCCTTTGCAACAAACAAGGCTCCTATGAACGACGGTTGCATGATGCTGATAAAACCCTTGATCTTTCCTTTTTCTTCATACACATAGTTATCGGATTTGGGAAGATACTCTCCCTTCACAGCATTGTAATTTCCCAGCCAATATTCTTCCGGGATAAAATCATGAGCCGTAATGTTGGTTTCAAACCAAATATCCATCACAGCATCAATGTCTGTGTCTTTCATCAATCTTATCATCTTGTTATTGAGTTTTTGGGTTAATCAGGTAAATTAATTGGTGCAAAAGAAAAAAGTCTTATATCCGTCTATCCGTCGTCTTTAAATGAAGATTGGTTGACGTTGCAAATGTAGCTGATTTGATTTAAACTATCCAAACAAAGATTGTAAAAATGCAATCCTGAGTAAACAAAACGCAGAGAAACAGTTCTGAAAATTCATTCATCGCTAAACCTAAAAATCTCTCTGCTAAATAGTTTTTATTTCTTACTTTTGCACCACAAATAATAATTTATCATGGAAGAAGATTATCTGAAGTCAATCGTTTATTCTCCTGCAGTGGTAGAGTTTGTGACGGTTGCCGTTCGTTTTTGCGCCTATCTCGAAAATTTAGAGTCGGAAGATAAAGCCGAATTTACGGCCACCACCATAAAGCTGCTGCCATTACTGTATATCAAGGCAACCTTGCTGCCTGACAATGAGCCTATTCTCGACGAAGAGGTGGAGACTTACGTGGACGAAGAAACTTACGCACTCGTCACAGGGAAAATAGCAACCGTCCTGAAAGATAGCGACACGTATCTCGAAGTCTTTTTGCAAGACATGAAATACAGCGAGACACCCATTTCGGCATTTATTTCCGAAGACCTGGCGGATATTTATCAGGATGTGAAGGATTTTGCTTGCATATATGAAACAGGCATGACCGAAAACATGAACGATGCGCTCTACACCTGCAACGAACACTTCAAAAGCTATTGGGGACAAAAATTGGTGAACGTGCTTCGGGCTTTACATTCTCTCCACTACGATTCGCCTTTGGACAACGACGAAGACATTTACAGTAACGAAACCGACAACGAAGAGGCCATATGGTAGCATATATTACCAAAGAAGAAATTGCTGGACTCGATGTGGAAGTGTTTCCCCGCAAAATACATGTGGTGAATGCAGAAGAGGAGGCAAACAAAGCGGTGGAAGAACTTCGGAAGTACAAATTTATTGGCTTTGACACCGAAACAAAGCCAAACTTCAAGAAAGGGCAAAAAAATAAAATTGCACTTATCCAATTGTCCACCAACGATTTTTGCTATCTATTCCGTCTCAACAAAATGGGGATTCCCGCCAGCCTGAGGAATTTATTGCACGATTCCTCCATTACCAAAATAGGACTGTCGCTTAAAGATGATTTTGCGGCCATGGCGGGACGCACCAAAAGCGAAATGCTCAGTTTCATCGATTTGCAGAACATTGTGGGAGATTATGGCATTGAAGACAAAAGTCTCCAAAAAATTTACGCCATCTTATTCAACAAGCGGATTTCAAAAGCACAACGCCTGAGCAATTGGGAGGCCGATACCCTCACCGAAGCCCAAAAAGCATATGCCGCCATCGATGCCTGGGCCTGTTTGAAAATTTACAATGAATTAAAAAAAGCCGACAGCCATTAGCTTACTCAAAGTGATCTAATTATAAAATCAACTTAATCGGTTAACTGCCAACTGAAAATATATGTACAAAAAGATAATTCTAAAGCCCAAGAAAGAAGATTCGTTGCTCCGTTTCCATCCATGGATTTTTTCAGGAGCTATCCAGCAAAAAGACCCTGACATTGCGGAAGGAGAAGTGGCCTTGGTTTACACAGCCTCCGGCAATTTCATCGCCATGGGTCACTTCCAGATTGGAAGCATTGCTGTGCGGGTTCTCTCTTTCGCCGAGCGGGAAATAGATTCTTCTTTTTGGAAAGAAAAAATTGCAACAGCCTATCACCACCGTCAATCCATCGGTTTGGTGCGTGACGACAACAATGCGTTTCGGCTGATTCATGGCGAGGGTGACAACCTTCCCGGACTCATTGTGGATGTGTATGCCTCCACGGCAGTGGTGCAATCGCACTCTGTGGGAATGCACGAAGCACGCTTTGAAATCAGCAAAGCGATAAAAGAAGTTCTGGGCGACCAAGTCCAAAATATTTACTACAAATCGGAAACAACCCTTCCCTACAAAGCTGAGCTGGGGGCTGAGAATGGGTATCTTTTAGGTGATTTCACCGAAAGCATCGCCATCGAAAACGGATTGAAATTTCATGCCGATTGGCTCAAAGGGCAGAAAACCGGATTTTTCGTGGATCAACGCGAAAACCGCTCCTTGCTTGAAAGGTACGCCAATGGCAAATCTGTACTCAATATGTTTTGTTACACCGGCGGATTCTCGTTCTACGCCATGCGTGGAGGAGCCAAGCTCGTTCATTCGGTGGATAGTTCGGGCAAAGCCATTATGCTCACCAACCAAAATGTGGAGATGAACTTTCCGGGAGATGATCGCCACAAAGCATTTGCAGAAGACGCTTTTTCTTACCTCGGGCATGTTGGAGAGAACGATTACGACCTCATTATCCTCGATCCTCCTGCATTTGCGAAGCACCGCGATGCCATCCGCAACGCCTTGCAAGGATATAAAAAACTGAATGCTGCCGCCTTGCGAAAAATCAAGCCGGGCGGAATTCTTTTCACTTTTTCTTGCTCGCAAGTCATCACCAAAGATGCTTTCCGCTTGGCTGTGTTCAGCGCAGCGGCCATGACAGGAAGGAGCGTGAAAATCCTCCATCAACTCACTCAGCCAGCCGACCATCCAATCAATATTTATCATCCCGAGGGAGAATACCTGAAAGGATTGGTACTGTATGTGGAGTGATATGCCGAATTAGACAATCAACAACATGCCAAACATCGTTCGCCGAAGCAAAGGCAAGGCAAAATGATAATTCCGAATGAGCAACAACACGATTAAATGGGGGATTCTGGGAAGCGGCTGGATTGCGCGGAAATTTGCCGATGCACTTGCTGTGGCACAAAACTGCGAATTATATGCGATTGGTTCGCGTACACAAACACAGGCCGACCTGTTTGCAAATGACTATCCTGTAAGCCGAGCGTACGGTTCGTACGAAGAACTTGTGCAAGACAAGGACATTGATGTGGTGTATATTGCCACTCCTCATAATCTTCACCTCGAAAACACATTGCTGGCCCTGAATAACGGAAAACATGTTTTGTGTGAAAAACCCATGGGAGTGAATTTGCGTGAAACCAACCAAATGTATGGGGTGGCGGCTGAGAAAAATTTGTTTCTGATGGAGGCTATGTGGAGCCGTTTTTTGCCCCACATCATTAAGGCCAAAGAATTGATCGATGCTGAGGTCATTGGGGATGTGCGCCTGCTTACGGCTACTTTCTGCATAAGATCCGAAAATGGCCCCCAACACCGGCATTACAATATCGATTTGTGCGGAGGCACCATCCTCGATATTGGGATATACAATATCTTTCTCTCTTTATTTCTATTCGGGAAACCCGAAAATTTTTCTGCTTCGGCAACCCTAAGTGAGCAGGGAATCGACACCAATTGCAGTTGCAGTTTTGTTTATCCTGAACAAAAAATGTCGGTCATGTATTCTTCTTTTCTGGCCGATCCGGAAATTGTTGCCTCTATCCACGGGACTAAGGGCAGTATTGAGCTAGAACATCTCTGGTTTTGTCCCGGCGCACTAAAACTAAAAAACAAAAACGGCAATGACCAGATATTCAGCTTCGATGTAAAAGGCAATGGGTATGAATTTGAAGCAGAAGAAGTGGCAAAATGCTTATTGGCAGGTAAAACTCAAAGCCAACTGTGGACACCTGATGACAGCCGGTTGTTGTCCGAAATGATGGATAAAATCCGGGAACAATGCGGTGTCGTATATCCTGCCCATGACTATAATTGAATCCATTTCTTGACATTGTTTGTTTGAATTTGTAATATGGAAAACAGACCAATGGATACTCTTTTAAGAAAGAGATGAACTGGGATTGCTTACATATGAAAGCCTCCGTCAAAGCCTAGTTTGCTGACCAATTCTCCATTAAAGCCTACGCCGAACAGCCAGAAAGAGTCAGACCCTACGTCCATCGGGGGACGGATTAAAATTGGCTACGCCGAACGCTGTTTCCGCCCCGACCAGCCCCATTATATATCCGTGGTGGCGGGACAGCGGGCTTGATAATATAGTCGTTATCATGTACGCCTGTTTATCACTGGACAACTAATCACACGGAGAAAGAAAGCGTATAACAAGAAACAGCAAATAATTTGATTTTCTTATCTTTTCCTTTTGAAAATAGAAATTCCACACCAGTAGAAGAGTCTTCGTCAACACCTGAAAAATCCAGCTTTAACGAGATTACATTAGTCCTATAATCATATTCCGCATTAATGTAATATTCTTTATTTTTAACTCGATCCACGCAAAAGTAGGGTTGCCCGTTATTATACAAATCGTTGTTAAGATCATATCTTTTGAGCAATTCCATAAATTGGGGAATGAAAATTTCGTTTATTTTCTTTAAAAACTCGTTTTTAGAAACCTTTCCCTCATGAAACGTTAAAGGAAATCCATTTTTATACAATTCAGACAAACTACTCAAAGACGGGCTTTCAATGCCCATGCCCAACAGTTCATCTTTGGTCAAGGTAGATAATAGTGGCGTATCCCCTGAAACTATTGCTCTGCGAAATAATATCCAAAAATTTACAAACTCAGCAGAATCTATTGGGAGCGCTTCTCTCATGGGTGATTCGCCACATAAATTTCTCGATGCAGAATTATTCGATTCAGAATTAGTCGAATTATATCTGTCAGAATTTTTTGTATTGGAATTACATGATATCAAAAAGACTATTGCAATAAGGAATATATTTTTTTTCATGACATATTATTTTACATTCACACTTGGAAGGAGAGGCCAGGTATATAAAAAAGAGCTATAAAACCCTTGATATCCCCCGTTCGGCGTAGGCTCTGCCTACGTCGCAGCTAAAAGAAAAGCTCCTGCTTTTCATCATAGAAACGCAAATCTGCCAAATTCAAAGCAAAGCCTTGATTCTAACTACGACATAGCTAAAAGCTATGCCGAACGCTTCCTCACGCAGCCTACGCCCATCGAGGTTTGCGCTGCATAGTCGTCGGGCCTCTCCGTGAGAGGGTTGTCCAACAAATTGTACTTAAGCATAATTTTTGAGTTTGTTTAAATGTGAATAAACTTTCATTTTTTCAGGTTGCGATAGAAACTAATATTTTTGACAATATATAGATCGGCAATTTTATCCACCTTCTCTCGGTCACTCATCGTATCGGTAAATAAATTTTCGAAAGAAGATTCTTCCAAAACAGGATTTTGAAAAGTAATCGTAAGATAATAGTTCATCTGTCCCGTATTATACCGTCTGCTTAATTCATATACATCACAGTAAGATATTGTTATATCATTTACGAAGGCTTTTCCCTGTGGGTGTATCCAGGGGCTGGTGGTTCCCGCTCCCATAAAGCGTAGCGGAAGTATCGATTCATAAACTGCCACAAATTGTCTTAGGGGTTTGCCTATGTATTGCTTCATTGCGGCCAGGTCTTGCATCACGGCCACTGTGTCCTGCTCTGCTGCGCCAATTTGGCTTTGCGTGTATGCCGGAGT
>DBTT01000014.1:41388-95424 GCA_002307185.1 Bacteroidales bacterium UBA1309 | reverse complement strand
GGGTTAGTGGTGTTGTGTGGGTGTGTGTGTGTGTGTGTGTTAACAAAAGAATCAATATATGCAAGTTAAATCCGCTAAAAATCAGCAGCCTGCCTAAGAAAAGCATGCCAAGGAAACTACCCGTAAATCGGGTGTTTGAACAGGGATAATATGCAGGTACGATCTTGTCCAAGATGGGATGTAAAATTTAGTTACGAACGCTTATTTTATCTAAAGATAGGTCATTCCTATATATGTAGGTTGTACACCTCCCCTTGTTTCACTTATTTTAAAACAATGGATTGGCTTCCGGGGGAAGTCCCGGCAGATCGATAATATATATTTTATTTGCGTTATTGAAAAATGGAGGGAAGGAATCCGGGAGGTTTTCGTTATGTTTATTTAACTTTATTTCAGTGTCGAATTTTAACTAAAAGGGTGAATTCGATGTCGCAATTTGTGCATCCCACTCTTTTTGCGCAGGAAATACTGTTCGGTAGAACAAATTTAGCCTTTGCCCTTATCATCCTGTAGGTATGAACCTTCTGGAAAAGGTGCATACCCACGGCATGCAATGCGTCTTTTACCTTCTTTTCTACCGAGCGGATATCCCGACGGGATATTTTCTTCTCCACCAAGGAGTAAAGAAGTTGCACCGAGGTTTCTTTTTATTCTGTGTTTAAATTAACGTGAGTTCAATCTAAGAATTATGTTTTTAGCTATCCTAGATATGTTTGAGGAGAATCATCCTATTTCCCATATCTAACCATGCCACCATGTAGCATCGCTCACGCACAGGGCAAGGAAGCTTGTCGCCGCTATGCGGCTTGCTGTGAGAGAATCAGCTAAACTTATTCTTGGCCAAACGCCCTTCTGGTTATAGCCTTTAGATCGAAATCACGCTAACATTAAAAAATTGATTGTCTGCACAAGAAGGAAAGAAGAGTACCATATGAAAGTCAATGACACTTTTTTCGGTCTAATTGTTCGCAAAAAATTGTTTTTTGAGAAAAAAGACAAACGGGCATCACCCAAAAAGCTCGCCAACCCGTATTATTATAAAGCCCTGGTAAAATAGTAGAGAAAATTGAAAAGCAGCAATAGGCTAATTCCTGATTGATGATGGTAGGCTTCAGGCAGATTTGCGGACAGAAGCATCTCTATTTTTTATACCAAGGGCAGGATCTTTTGGGAAAATGATTGTTATGAAGTTATAGTATTAAACAAAAATGGAAAAATTATGAAAAAAGAAAAGACTACCTTCAATTTATCTTTCAATAGAGTCGGGATGGTTGCCATTTTGGCAGTCTTTCTGTTTTTATCGTTCTCGACTACGCAAGCACAAGAACTTTGGACATGGGGAAGCAATGATTATGGGCAATTGGCTAACGGGTCAACAAAAGTGAACGTTTTAGCACCTGCCCAAATCGGCAGTCAGACAAACTGGATCGCAATCACAACAGGCTCTTACCATACCATGGTATTGAAAAGCGACCACACGCTCTGGGGGTCTGGATATAATGTATATGGGGAACTGGGAGACGGAACAACAGTAAACAAAACAGAGCTGGTGCAGATAGGAACGGGCACCGACTGGGCGGTTATTTCCGCCAAAATGACCCACACCGTAGCACTAAAATCGGACGGCACACTTTGGGTGACCGGTGAGAACACGAATGGACAATTAGGTGACGGCACTACTGTAGGAAAGACATCGTTCACACAAATAGAAACCGGGCAAACATGGAAGGCCATTGCCGGTGGACAACAGTACACACTGGCTGTGAAAAGCGACGGGACACTCTGGACATGGGGGTACAACGCCAACAGCCAATTAGGCGACGGCACTACAACCAAGAGGTCTATCCCGACGCAAGTAGGCACGGCTACCGATTGGGTTAAAGTTAGTGCCGGCGCCAGCCATGCCCTGGGGTTGAAATCGGACGGCACACTTTGGGCATGGGGATACAACAATTATGGACAAATTGGAGATGGCACTACTGGGACTGCCAACAACAAGAAAGTTCCAACGCAAATAGGCACGGATACCAATTGGGCACAGATTTTCACCGGATCGCAATTCTCTTTGGCGATCAAAACAGATGGAACTCTTTGGACATGGGGATACAATGGAAACGGACAGTTAGGCGATGGCACCACGGTTAACAAAACTATTCCGACACAAATAGGCACAGACACGGACTGGGCAACTGTGAGTGCCGGACTCAACCACACCCTGGCGATCAAAACAGATGGCACTCTTTGGGCATGGGGGAGCAACGCTTCGGGACAATTGGGGGACGGCACTACCAGCACTGGCAGCACTATTCCGGTAAAAGTGGGTACTGCAACGGACTGGAAGGCAGTTGCTGCGGGCACTTATTCTTTTTCGATTGCTTTGAAGGGAACTGCAACCAGCGGAATCAGCGTCGATCAAGGCAGCAAACTGGGCATAGCTTATGATGCTACCACAGCTCAGATCAAGGTGCTGGGTGTGGAAGGAGATGCTTCCCTAGCCGTTTATAACCTCCAAGGCGAAGCATTAATGAGCGGAACAACAACAGGCGAAACTCCTGTTTCTGCCAAATCTTTGTCAAAAGGAATCTACGTGGTGAAAGTTGTTGGCAATGGAGAATCCATCAGCAAGAAAATCGTGGTTCAATAGAATTCAATAAACTGGGGCCTTATAAGCCTGCAAAGACAAATAAAGCAACCCGGCCGAGGAAGGGAAAGAAGAGGAAACTTCGGCCGCGTTGCCTAAGCTTTAGCGAAAGAGAATCTATTACAACATCTTACAAAAGAAAGATGAAAAATACGAAACTCTTTTCAGACGTTCTTTAATATCCACATCTATTCAAAAAAAATTAGTACTAGTTCCGCAGGCTGGAGTGCCTAAGGATAATTCGGGATACAACGAACCATCATAAGGAAGATTCTACTGATATGTGTGCTTAATATGTTTTTATTCCGTGTATTTTTATCTATGCTTAAAATTCCAATAGATATATTCGATTGGCTTTCATCTTATTTTCGTGGATAAAATCTTACTAAACCTTCATTTTTTTGTTTTTCTTTGTACAAACAACAGGGAATATGTTTTTTTTTGTTGAAAAAGAAATGCAATATCAGTATTTTGTAACATTTTGAAACGTTGGATCGAAACAGCCAAAAAAGAGAAATAGAAAAACTGTTTAAAGAAAATTATAGCAGGTTATATTATTACGCATTGAACATGATCCGTGATCCGGAGAATGCGAAAGACATGGTGAGCGATGCATTTCATTATGTCTGGGAGCATTACGATGGCAAGGTTGACCCGTCTTTGTCTGTAATCGCCTTGTTGCATGTCCGCGTGAAAAATAGCTGCATAGATTACATTCGCCACCAAGATGTATTGAAACGCTATGAAGAATATATCTTGAACGATGCGACCCGCATGAATGAAAATGACTATTATTCAGAACGGGAAGAACGGATGGCTAAGGTGATGGATTCGATTGAGAAACTACCCCCGCAAACCAAGAATGTGTTCAAAATGTGTTTTCTGGATGGGAAAAAATACAAAGAGGTCTCCGCAGAAATGAGCATTAGCGTGAACACGATAAAAACCCACATAATGAAAGCTTTAAGGTTGCTTAGGGATGAGTTTGATAACGAAGATGAATTTTTGTAGAAAAAAAGACAAATAGCCATCACCCAAAAAAAACAGCAAGCCGTATAATATAATTAGAATCCCTGATTGAATGAAAGAATATTCAGATAAAAATGAGAAAGAAAATAAGTTCGGGGTGACATGTGATTCTACTCTCGAATTTGTTTTACAGGCTGTGAATGACCCCAAATTTGCCGCAAGCGATGATTTCCATAGCTGGTTGGCGAAATCGGATGATCACAAAGCATTGTATGACGAATGTACTTTCTTCAGGGAGGCCGCATTGAATGAAAACAAACCTGTTTTTCCTGATATTGAATCTGAATGGCTGAAATTTAGCGCAGAAATCGACCCGCCCAAAAGCAACCGGAAATACAACTTGACGAGATGGCCTTGGATTGCCGCCGCTATTGTAATCAGTTTCGTTCTGATTTTCCCGTGGATCCTGCAAAAACAAAAGGAAGAAAAGCTGGCCGCGATGTTCGAAAAAGAAGTTGTCTTGCAGACAGAAGACGGCGAGATTGTTCCGGTAGAAACGGTGGATAAGCAGAAAGCCGAGTCGATGGGCCTCAAGAAAGAGCGGAAAGGGCGTTATGATGTTCTGAATTACAAATCCAAAGTTGCCCCTTCGAATAATCCGAAGAATTACACCTATATGCTGAACATCCCAAAAGGGAAAGCCTACCAGCTGGTTTTGGAAGACGGCACAGAGGTGTGGATCAATACTGGAACTAAAATAACGTTTCCAAGACGTTTCCGGGCCGATCAGCGTGTGGTGGAGCTGGATGGAGAAGCGTATTTCAAGGTGACCAAAGATTCGAAGCGTCCTTTTATCGTAAAAACCCACAATCTCTCGACCTTGGTGATGGGTACTGAATTCAATGTCAGAGCCTATGAGAAAGAAGAGGCGAGTGTGACGCTTGTAACAGGAAAAGTGGCAGTAACAGGGGAAAAGGCTGACCAGACTGCGGTATTAAGCCCTGGACAGAATGCAACAGTCGGTTCTTCCGGCTTGGTGATACGAGAAGTGGACACGGAAAATTATACAGCATGGAAAGATGGTTATTTCTATTTTGACGAAGCCAGCCTCGAAGATATAATGAAAGAAGCATCCCGCTGGTATAACATTGAAATTACATTTTCGTCTCCCCGGTTAAAGAATCTCCGTTTCAAATTTTGGGCCGATCGAAGCCAAACATTTCAGGATGCTGTGTCTATGTTGAATCAAATCGGCAAGGTATCCATTAAAATGACCTCTCCTAATAAAGCGGTAGTGTATCCGGCAACAAAAAATTAATTCAAAAAACAAAAGGATCGGCTGCAACCAATCCTTATTGTAAGATAAAATTTGTTTTAAGATTTAGCCAAATCTTAAAACAAGGGAAGTTATATTACTTAAAAGCGTAAATTTATGAAAAAAAAATGGATTGCTTTACCTCGAGATGAGGTGAAAATGGTGAATTATGTAAAAAAAATAGCCGTTTTGTTGTTTTTTTTGCAAATACTCCAAATGCCCCTTCTTGCGGCAGAAAATGCCAGCGCCTCCAAATTGATTACTTTAAACTTTAACAATGAGCGCCTGTCCGATGCCTTCAAACGGGTGGAGAAAGCAAGCGGCTATAAATTCATATTCAACTATGAAGACATAGCCCGCTATAAAGCCAACGGGAATTTCGTAAAGAAAAACGTGAGGGAGATCCTAGAAGGCTTGCTCCAGGGCAAACCGATACGTTATGAAATCCGAAGCGAAAACGGTGTGATTATCATCACCGACAAGATGAATCCCTCCACCAAAATGCGCATGGTGACAGGCCTAGTGCTGGACATCAACAAAACCCCCTTGGCTGGGGTGAATATCCAATTGTCCGGTGCGCCTGTCCGTTCCATAACAGATGCCGACGGCAAATTCCACATCCAGATTCCGGAAAACATCAGTGCAAGCTTGCTCTATTCGTTCTTGGGAATGAAGCCTAAGGAGCAGTATATCAACTCGTCATTCACAGGGTCGGAACTCGAAACCGTTGTCTTGCTCGATGATGCCAGAACCTTGAACGAAGTGGTGGTGACCGGCTACCAAACCTTGGACAAATCCCGAATAGCAGGAGCTGTGAGCACTATTAACGCAAAGGATTTGTATCTTAATGGTACAAACACATTGGAACAAGCATTGCAAGGTACGCTGCCGGGGGTTGTGGTAACAAACACTTCAGGCTTGACAGGGGTAAAGCAGCAAACCCGGGTCCGCGGTAATTCAACATTCACAGGTAGCCAAGAGCCTATTTGGGTGGTGGACGACGTTATCCAGGAAGACCCTCTCCCGTTCAACACCCAAACCTTCAACAGTGCGGGGGAGATTACCACGGACAATTTCGATTATATCCGAAACTATGTCGGCAACTCCATCTCGTGGCTCAACACGAACGACATCGAAAGCGTGACTGTGCTCAAAGATGCTTCGGCAACCGCTATTTATGGCATCCGTGCGGCGAATGGCGTGATCGTTATCAAGACAAAAAGGGGAAAAGAAGGACCGCCCACAGTCTCCTACTCGTTGGGAATAAATTCAGGGGAACGGGTTTCCTACGACCGCCTGGAAATGATGACCTCCAAAGAACGGGTGGATGTCTCTCGCGAGATCTTCGACCGTGGGCTTATTGCAAACTGGACAAACGGCACCATCGGCTATGCTGGAGCGATGAACCAATATTTGAGGAAAGAAATCACGTATGAGGAGCTAAATGCCCAAATTGCCAAACTGGAAACCACAAATACGGACTGGTTTAAAATTTTGTTTCGCAACCCTGTGAGTTTTAGCCATGCAGCCAATGTGTCCGGAGGATCCACCAACACCCGCTATTATGCTTCGTTTGGCTACACCTCAAAAAATGGCACGGCAATCGGCAATGATGCGAATTCGTTTTCCGGAAGGGTGGGACTCGACCTTACCATGACTCCGAAACTAAAAGTAAACCTGAACTTCGGCGGCAACCAGTCCACGACCAACGGTTTCTACATCGTGAACCCCTACAATTATGCCGCCACAACCACCCGCACGATCCAAGCTTATGACGACAACGGGGATCTCAACTATTACTCGAACCAAAAGAGCACCTCCACAGGAATATATTCTTCGACCGGTTTTTTATTCAATATAATCAACGAACGAGACCAGACTGCGTTGCAAAACAAAGTATTATCCCTAAACTCGGGCTTGAATATCAATTACACCCTCACGAAAAACATCAAACTACAATCCCTCTTCAGTGTTGCGGCATATGCCACGACAGGGTACTCGTATGCCACCGAGCGAACCGAGTATATTGCAAAAATCAGAAATTACGATTACGGGACTGCCACATCGGTTGACGACGCCTACAAAAACTCCGTATTGCCTCGCGGCGGAGAATACAACTCACTGAGCAACACCACGACCAACTGGAACTGGAGAAACACGGTGTCCTTCGACAAGCTGATCAACAAAGTGCATGCCATCACGGCTATGCTCGGTACGGACATTGCCAGCGTAAGATACTACGGGTTCACATCCACCCAATACGGATACCTCAGAGACAGGGGCGAATCGTTCGCCACCGTTCCTTCCACATATGGAACCACCACAACCTATACCAACACCATATTCAACACCTTATATTCGAGAAAAATAACAAACCGCTTAACGAACACGATAGGGTCTTATCTGACATTGAACTACGCCTACGACAACAGGTATGTCGTCAACATGAGCGTTCGTTCCGATGCATCCAACCGCTTCGGGCGCACCACCAACGAAAACTTCAATCCTGCTTTGGCCGGAGGAGTCCGTTGGAACGCAGGACACGAAAAGTGGTTCAACCCGAACGCCTTTGTCTCGGATTTCAGCGCAAGGTTCAGCCTTGGCTACCAGCGCAACATGTCGAGCAGCTACAGCCCGGAGCTCATCGTCAAGATACCAACAGGATCCACCTCCACATCCGTAGATGTCAATACGGGTGAAGACCTCTTGACAATCAGCAACCTCCCCTATACCGACTTGAGGTGGGAAAAAACTTTATCGACAAACTACGGAATAGACCTGGCCCTGCTCAACAACCGGGTGCGCGTCACCTTGGACTACTACCTCAAGATAGGTAAAGACATGATCGTGACCCTGGAAGTTCCCGAAGAATACGGTGTGACCAACATCCCCATCAATGGCGGCAGCATGAGAAACAGCGGGTACGAGATTTCCGTCGGGCTAACTCCCGTCAGGACTAAAAATTTCACCTGGAGCCTTGGGGTAAATTCATCCAAAAACTTTAATAAAATAACGAAAGTTGGCATCCAGAATCCCACTTGGAAAACTGCTGCCAGCGGGAGCTTATACAAGGAAGGGTATGAATCGACCGCTTTCTGGGCGTTCAAATACACAGGGATCAACCCTACAAACGGATACCCGCTTATCGATTTGACATCCAAGGAGGGGCTGGATCCGGCAACTGACCCCACTGCTTACATGGAGTATGCGGGTTCGAGCACGCCCGATTTCACAGGAGGGATCAACACGTCTTTCCGTTATAAGAATTTTTCCTTGGCCGCCAGCTTCTATCTGCAAGTGGGGGGAAAGAAGTTCTTGTCGCCTGCTTACAAAAGCACCTTGTTGCCCTCAGAATACGAAAACCTCTCGTCAGAGCTAAACACCCGCTGGAGACCCGGCGACACAAATGCCGTATTCCCGGGGCTGCCCGACAAAAACCTGACAAACATGTTGATACCCGGCACCACCACTTACACCAACTATTATCAAATGTACAACTATAGCACAGCCCGTGTGGTGAGTGCCTCCACCTTGCGGTGCAACAGTATTTCATTGAATTATAGCTTGCCAATGAAAGTTGCCCAGAAGCTATCCTGCAAGGGCTTGACCATTGCATGCAGTCTCTCACAGCCGTTTGCCATTGTCAGCAAAGATTTCAAAGGCCGCGACGCTGAAGTTGCCACGGGTGCACAACCTCGTACCCGATCCTATTCAATGAACCTGAATGTTTCATTCTAATAAAACCAACTCAAGATGGCTATATTTAATAAAATTACCATAGGAATTTTCATTTTATCGATGAGCCTTTGCTCATGCGGTGATTTTCTGGAGGAAACCAGCCAGGATGAAATAAAACCCTCCACGGTGGACGACCTGAGGGCTTTGATGTACAACGATGCCTATCCCTACCTGTTCTCGAGCGGCGCCTACTTGGAATTGCTTACCGACGAATACACTTGCAACGGGCTTCAAAATACAGCCTATGCGGGATATCACGAAAACGGAGCGGCTATTTTCTCTTGGAACCCAGAGATGTTTGACGGCAACGAAACGTTTCCCACAGATGCCGACTCCTGGAAAATTTATTATGTCAAGATAAAAGGTTGCAACGTGGTGAAAGACTATCTAAGCAAAGTTTATGGAACTGACGCTGATAAGAATGCGCTGCTTGGGCAAGTCTTGTTTCTCAGGGCTTTCTACTACTTGAAACTGGTCTTGACCTATGGCCAACCCTACAGCGGGACTGGCATCGATCCGCAGACGAGCCTGGGAGTGCCTCTCATTCTCACGATGGACGTGTCGGACGACTATCCGGTTCGCAACACATTGAAAGAAGTGTATGACCAGATCGAGTCAGACCTCCTTGAATCCGCCAATCTGCTCGAAACATACTACGACCCGGAATCAGCATTCCGAATCGGTGCGCCCGCAGCTTATGTCTTGCTTTCAAGGTTCTATCTCTACCGCGGACTCGACTCCGATATGGAAAAAGTAGTCGCTTACGCTACAAAAGGCATCGAAGAAGGGCCTGACCTTACCAACCTGTATAGTTTCAAGGCGAACTTTGGGAACAAGGGAATATACGACACCGATGTGAGCAAAGAGGCATTGTGGATATATGGTTTCCCTACATACCAATCCGGGACCTATTACACCACAACAACATCGGGAAACATCGAACCATACACCGTATCAACCAATTTGTTGAATATGTATGACCAAACGAACGACCTTCGGTACCAGTCTTATTTCTATAGATTGACAGACACATCAACTGGCTTAACTTTTCCAATATGCAGCCGGAAGGTGGGTACTTCCCAAAAGAATTACGGCGACCGCGGCATCCGAATAGCGGAAGCCTACCTCAATCGGGCGGAGGCTTTGGCTTGGCTTTACAAATCTGGAGGTGATGATGCGCAAAGGGTGCAAGCCTTGCAAGACCTCAACGATCTACGCTACAGCCGATACGCTCAAAACACCTACACGGATGTTTCCATCACGGATGCAGATTCCTTGCTGCAATTTTGTCACGACGAGCGTTTCCGCGAGCTCTGCCTGGAAGAGGGCTTCCGCTGGTTCGACATCAAACGGCTGGGACTTTCCGCCACCCACACATATGTGGATACGGAAGGAAACCAAACCGTGTACACGCTCAAGTCTGGAGACTTGCTCTATGCTTTGCCGATCCCATACACGGCTATTGAAAGGAATTATAAATTAGTACAAAACCCCCGGTAAAAATATGGATACAATATATAAATTCGGTGCAGGAATTCTATTGATTCTATCCACCACTTTTGCTTCTTGCAATTACGATGAAGACAGCCTGACCGCTTCAGGCACCGAATCCGGCTATTCTGTCCCGCAGGGAAACCAGGACTATGACACGGAAATTGTTGATTTTTACGAAAAGTATGGCTCTTGCCTGCTCTACAAGTTCACAGACAAAGATGCCTATTGGACACCTTCCGCCTGGAACAACGGCGTTGTGGGGGCCTACACCGACGGAGGGCAAGCCGGATTTATAGTGGCAGCAGCCGACACGCAATACATAGGAAAGCAGTTGGAGCTGCTTCATGCCCTGCTTTTTGACTTTTACACCGATTCTTTTTTAAAGAAATTCCTTCCCGTAAAAGTGCTGCTATGTTCGTCGATCCTGAGCTGCGAAGCGGTTTACAGCCCCGTATATGGATTTGTCGGCGTCAATACGCCTGCATATTATAATTACGACAATATCTGCCTTTCGTATGGCAGCAGTGCTGTGGACACCGTAACAACAGCCGAGGACTCATCCACGGTTGCGATGGGATTCAACCGGTGCTTGATGGAAAGCATGGTGGGAAGAGGCCTCTCCTCCCCAACCACCGATTTCACAGCCTCTGCCACCTACACGAGCCTCACCACCCTCACCACGAACGCATTGTGCTGGGCCCGCGGAGTATTCCCACCCTACTATAGCGTTACGCCTGCCCGCGACTGGTATTTTTTCATGCTGATGATGGTATCCTATCCCGAATCTTACCTTACCAGAACGCCTACAACCACTATTACCACCACCAATTACACGGAAACAGCGTGGGAGGGCATCCTGAATTCCGCAAAGGATGTGAACGGACTGATGCTGAAAAGATACACCATTGTACGCAACTATTTCATAGATAATTATGGGATGGATCTTCAGTCCATTGGCAATTACAATAAAAACTATTAAATATCAGATGAAATTCGCACTAATTAATTTTATCCTTCTGTTTTTTGCTTTACCGAAGATCTCGGCTGAGCAAAAATTCTTACAGGCACGCATCCAGAACGACACCTGCTTGATGGAAGTTTCGGCCAAATTTTTAGAGCGGGACATCTTGGTGTCCACCACCATCCTGCAAGGCTCGGCACGAGAAAACCGCTCCCGCGACATGCGCTTCGGGTATGGAGGCGATGCGGTGTATGACGAAGTGATCCGTTTGGTAAAGGATGGCGACAAATTGCTTATTGTGAAACCTCTGGTGTTCTCGAGAGAATCGGACAAATCGATTTTTCTCGAATTTAACAAGTCGCTAGTTCCTCCCGTCATCGTATCCTTTCCCATAAAATCAGAGAAGAAAGATTCTTCCTACACCATAGACGTGACCAATTTCTTGAAACAGGACAATCCCCTAATCTCGCTGAGCGGTGTAAAAGAGGAATTGAAATTAGGTGGTTACGACGAGTCGCGATTTTCAATTTCCAGCATTACTTCTTTTCCCGAAAACATTAATTTTAAGACTTACCGTACCTATATGTCGGCCAACGAAAAGGAAGATCCAAGTCCGACAAGCTGGCTGGTGGGTACGTCTTGGTTTCTTCTGCCAGAAAAGCCGATGCAGGTTCGTATCGTGGATGACCGCGTGGGCTATTTCCAGAGCAGGATTAAAGGCTTGCAAGAACGCGACGATGTGTATATGGCTCTAAATGTAGCCAATCGGTGGCGGCTGGAACCAAAACCGGAAGACATCGAAGCATACAAGAGAGGAGAATTGGTGGAACCCCAAAAGCCT
This sequence comes from Bacteroidales bacterium UBA1309, assembly GCA_002307185.1. Taxonomy (GTDB): domain Bacteria; phylum Bacteroidota; class Bacteroidia; order Bacteroidales; family Dysgonomonadaceae; genus UBA1309. The sequence continues at coordinate 83,465 of DBTT01000014.1, read as the reverse complement.
ATTGTATATTACATCGACCGGGCAACTCCCGGATACCTTGTCCCTTATTTTATTAAAGCTGTAGAAGCGTGGAACCCTGTATTTGAAAAAGCGGGTTTTAAAAATGCAATAAGGGCGAGACTCGCGCCAACAACCGAAGAGGATTCGACCTATTCGGAAGAAGACATCCGCTATTCGCTGATTTCATACAAGGCCTCGCCCATTCCCAATGCCTATGGGCCGATAGTGACCGACCCTCGTTCTGGCGAAGTGCTTAATTCACATGTCGGGATATTCCACTCGGTGCTTGAACTCTTGCAGAGGTGGTATTTCGTAATGTGTTCCGCCGTGGAACCCAATGCCAGGCAATATCCCCTTTCCCAGGAGGTGATGGGCGAATTGGCTTCCTGCGTGGTGACACACGAGGTCGGGCACACGCTAGGCCTTTTGCACAATTTTAGGGGAAGCACCATTTACTCGGCGGACAGTCTGCGCGACGTGAATTTCGTCCGCAAGAATGGAATCGGCTCTTCCATCATGGATTACGAGCGTTTCAATTATTTGGCACAACCGGGAGATGGCTTCACCGGGGCAGACCTGATGAACCGGCTGGGAAAATACGACTATTTTGCCATCGAGTGGGGATACCGGTATTTTCCAGAAACAGAGAACGCCACCCAAGTGGCAGATACCCTGAAAAAATGGGTGGATGGAAAAAGGGAAAAAGATTCCCAATTGTTTTTCCTCTACGAAACCGATGCTTCCGATCCACGCATCCAGTCGGAAGATTGCGGCAGCGATCAAATTATTGCCAATTCGTTGTGCATAAATAATTTGAAAATAATAATGAGCAACCTTGAAAAATGGAACCCGACTCCAGACAATGGCTATTATGTGCTCAGGAAAAGGTATTTGTCAGTTTTGTCGCATTATGAAACATGCATGAACCATGTGTTGAAATTTATCGGAGGACGTTACACCGACGGCCCTGCCCGGGAAGAAACAGGATCAACTCTTTACAAGCCGGTTGATGCCGCAGACCAGCGCCGTGCGGTGGACTTCTTGTGCAAGAATGTATTTGAAGAACCCAAATGGTTGTTTGACGAAGCCATCATGAATAAACTGGGCCTGAACTTCGACACCTATGAAAAAGGCCCTTACACCTTGCTGCTTGGCAAACTGATGCTTAAACAGTATAAACTAAATCAGAATAAGAGCTTGGATCCTTCAGGATATACTCCAGAGGAATTGCATGACAAATTATACCAAGTGTTTTTCGGGTCAAAGGATTTTCGAAAGCCATTGTCCAGGTATGAGCGGATGTTTCAGAGCAGTTTTCTGACCCAATTGACCATCGCTGCGGAGAACCAGGCTAATTTCTTCAACGGGAGCGGCGCATTGGCTAAAAGGATTATTGCAGAAATCAACGGCTATGTCAAAAAAGCGCAGCTATCCAGCCCCAACTCGGTAGATGCAGCCCATTACAAGTCTTTGGAAAATTTCATTACTATTTGGGAAACAGGCAGCCAAAAGAAGTTGCTATCCACGAACCAACAGCAAAATTAAAAACACGATTTCAATATGAAGATGATAAAATGTGCATTGCTTGCAGCAATGTGTTGCGTGGCTATGTTGCAGTACGCGGCACAAACGCAGCGGAGCAATTCCAATCCCAAAAGTTTTAGCTCCTTCTACAAAAAAGACACCACCAAGGTGGCCGAAGGATATTACGCCATATATCAAAACGGCGACAAGTATTTTTTGCAAATTCCAGAAAAAGGACTCGGACGCGACATCCTAATCACCGCACAGGTTGCACGTGGATATTCGCGGCTAGTTTCCCCTGCTTCAGGGGTGATTCGCCTGGTGAAAAACCGCGAGAACAAGCTTGACCTGATAAAAGCCGCATCCCGCGAAGTGAGTGCCGATAGTACCGACCTGTGCATGATTTCCGCCCTGAGAAACTCGGGTTTGATACCGGTGGCGAAATCATTCCCCATCGTGGCGTATGGCGCTGACGGGAAATCCCCTATAATCGAATTGACTTCCGAACTGAACAGTGCTTCCGGCTTGTTCAATGTCACCACATTGTCAACACTGAGCCACCCCGACCCTGCCCGTTCCGGGGTGGTTGGCTTCCACACGATAGACCGGGGTGCTGTGTTTTCCGTCAAAAGGAGCCAGACTGATTATCAAGTGAATCCTGCAACCAGGCACGGAGAAGACATCGTGAACACTTTTTTGCTCGAGATGGTGGTCCAGGAAATTCCGGAACACAAAGTTGACCTGAAGAAGAATCACCTGGCTTACGGCTTCAACACCATATCCCTGTCGGAATACAACTCCAAGCGTTATGCTGTATTCAAGAATGACTACATTCAGCGCTGGATGCTAAATGCAAGCCCAAAGGATAGGAAAAGGCAGCTTCGTGGTGAAGCTGTCCACCCCCAAATGCAGATTTGTGTGTATATCGACCCAGTGATCCCAGCTCCTTTTGTTGAAAGCATAACAAAAGCCGTGGATGCATGGAACGCCCCTTTTTTCAAAGCTGGCTGGAAAGACGTGTTCAAGATCAGCCGAGATGACAAGGATGCAGCACTGTCTTACAAAAAAATCATCTTCAGGTGGGGAAATTCATACAACGACAACACCACATCCCTGGTCACAAACCCTGCCAACGGTGAAATTCTTTGCGCAAGGATTAATTTCATGGACGAGATAGCCAAAGGGCTACTCAAACGCTATGTTCTCCAGTGTAGCCAAGTGGACTCGCGCATACTCAAAGACTTCTATTCGCTCGACATCCGCAAAGAGATTTTGTCTGTGCAACTAGAAGCCCTACTGGCCAACGTTTTGGGTTTAAAGGACAACAACACCGCATCCACGGCTTTTTCGCCTGAAAATTTTCGTTCCGAAAAATGGCTGAGCCAATACGGGACTTCGGCTTCCATCACATCCGAGTTCACTTTCAATTATTTGCTGAAACCCGGCGACAAGGTGAGCCCGCGCAACATGATGCCCCGAATTTCAACCTACGACTACGATGCCATTGCCTATGCTTATGGAAAAAGCACGTCGGCCCCTTCCCTGAAATCGACTTTCTATGTGGCTCAAGACAAATCGGATCCTTATGCCATGGGCTTTATGAGCTGCGACGTGATCGCTGCTAGTGAGACAGGGATGAGCTCCCTTGAGGCTATTTTTCCAAGGATCAATTCCATCGTGAGGAATATGCCTGCGGACCAAAACACATGGGATCAAGTGTCTGAACTAACGGCTGCCGCCTTTTCGCTCCATAGCGGATACCTTTATCAAATCGGAAAACTGGTTGGTGGCCGTTCCAAACGTCCGATTATCCCTGGCGACAATGAAGTTCCGGTGACTTATGTGCCGAAAGCCGAACAACTGAGGGCTTTGGACTATCTGCGGGAAAACCTGTTCACCGAAATCCCCGCCTGGTTGAGCAACGATTCTTTACTGATGGCAAAGAACTTGGATCTCAAGGATCGTCTGTTAGGCACAGTACAAGTGGTGATGAAGGATATTGTCTCAAAAGAGACCATTGCCACGCTGATAGCGGCAGAAAGACAAATGGGAAACAAGGCATTCACTTGCGATGACTTGCTTGAATATATCGATCGTGTTTTTTTCAAAAATTTTGACCCGAAACAACCCCTTACTCTGTATCAGCAAAATGTGCAGGCCTACCTGATCAGCCAATTGATCAGCTGCGCAAAAGAGAACAGCATCGCGATGGGCGTCACAGACGAATCAGCCATCATACATTCGGCTTTGGTGCGCATTGCCAGAAAAGTGAAGGTCTTGAGCGAATCGCACACCGACCCCAAATGCCGCGAATACTATCAATTGATGGTCATAAAAATGAATCGTGAATATTTTGACAAATAACAAGATGCGTCACCTACCTATACTCTGTTTATCCTTCTTGGCAGTTGTTGCGACACAACTGTCCGGACAAAACAGCCAAATTCCGAGATCTTCAAATCCCCCAATTAAAGAGAAAGAGGAAACGGAAAGATACGACGTACCTAATCTGCACAAGAAGGTTGGGACAATCTCCGTCATCCCCTTTTTTCACCCGTCAAAACCCTTTTTCTGGTATTCATTTGAAAATGCCGATGGCTGCAGAACGTATTATAAGTACGACCTTCAAAAAGGAAAACAAGAATTATACGACACGTTGCTGATCGCACGTTTCCTCGAGGAGAAGAACATCCCCCAAAAGTCGTTGTTCTATACACCTCAGTTTACCGCAAATGGGATAAATGCCTCATTCTCTATCAGGTCAAAAACATTTATCTATGATGCCGACTCTTCCAGCGTAAGGGAAGTAACCCCGAAGCCATTTGCAAGTACGAGTTGGGGAGTCTCTCCCGACAAAAAATACCAGGTCAAATTCGAGAGCCACAACCTGTTCGTTAAATACCTTGATTCGGGGGAGACAAAACAGTTCAGCTTTGACGGGCAAGAGGATTTCGATTTCGAAACGGCAGAATTAACGTGGATCAGCAGCAACTCTTTTTACATCACTCGCAAAGACCAGCGTAACGTCCGTTCATTGGCCGTATTGAGACAAATCGCCACACCTCCAGTGCCGCAAACCTACAAGTATGAACTGCCGGGCGACAGTGTGGTTGCCCGTAGGCAGCTTTACCTCTGTAATCTGGCGGTAGATCAGCAGCTCAAGCTCGTGAACACAGATAAGTGGAAAGGCCAGCTGCTGGAAATAAAACCGACCAAAGACATTTCGGACAAAGTGTTTTTCATTCGCCGAAAGCGCACCCGCGACCAGCTCGAGGTGTGTTATGTGGATGTGGCCACGATGAACGTGAAGGTGGTGTGCCTCGAACAAAGCAAGCCCTACATCAACGAAGACATGTTTAGCTGCCAAATCCTGAACAAGGGAAAGGATGTCTTGCTGTGGTCGGATCGTACGGGTTGGGGTCATTATTACCGTTATTCCACTGATGGGAAATTGTTCAATGCCGTGACTAAAGGGGAATGGACTGCCGGACAAATATGTGGTGTAGATTCCTTACGAAACAATCTTTATGTCTATGGCTATGGTCGGGAAAAAGGGATGAATCCCAATTACGCATTTCTGTACAAGACCGATCTTAGTGGAAAAAAGATAAAACTCCTCACGCCCGAAAATGCAACGCACAAGGTGTTTGTCAGCCCTAAGACCGGTCTTATCATTGACAACTATTCCCGCATAGACACTTTGCCCCGCACAAATGTCCGCGATGCGAATGGCCGGCTCTTGACGACACTGGAGCAACCGGATATTTCCCGTTTGCTCGAATATGGATGGAAAATGCCCGAGCAATTCACCTTGAAAGCCGCTGATGGCATTACCGACCTTTACGGAATCATGTGGAAGCCTTTCGACTTTGACCCGAACAAAAAATATCCGGTGATTTCGCAAGTTTATCCCGGCCCTCAAACCGAAACCGTCTGGACCGATTTCACGGTATTTGACCGTTACAACAACACAGCACTTGCTCAACGTGGCTTTATCGTCGTTTGCATGGGGCATCGCGGTGGTTCCCCTTTCCGCAACGCGGCTTATGCCAAATATGGCTATGGCAACCTTCGGGACTATGCGCTTGCGGACGACAAGGCAGGGCTGGAGCAGCTTGGTACCAAATACTCGTTCATTGACCTCAATCGTGTGGGGATTGTCGGCCATTCAGGAGGTGGAATGATGGCTGCTGCTGCCATCTGCACCTATCCTGATTTTTATAAAGTCGCTGTCGCCTCTTCCGGGAATTACGACAACACGATCTACAACCGCACTTGGGGAGAAACCTTCCAAGGAATTGGCGAAGACAACAAGTTCTCGGTGAAGACCAACCAGCAACTTGCCTCCGGTCTCAAAGGGCACCTGCTCCTGGTAACGGGCGACGTTGACCAGAATGTGCATCCGGCAAATACCTTCCGCCTTGTGGACGCTCTGATCCAAGCTGGGAAAGATTTTGATTTGCTAGTTCTTCCTGGGCAAGACCATCACTACGAAGGTGTTTACAAAAGTTACTTCGAGAAGAAGAAGCGCGACTATTTCAATAAATACCTGTGATTGAATAAACAATGGTTCAACGACTCATTTATATGCTATCATCTAACCCCGGGCTGCAATCATAGCCCGGGGTTTTGATTGCATACCCCTTTCCCCATTCAAAATCGCGTGTATTTGCTGATTCTGCTTTTAAGTCCTTGGTTCGAACCAAAGCTGTAAAAAATTTATCTTATCTTTGACGCTTCAAAACACATGCAAAACCTGAATATATAAGCAAAATGCTTTTGCATGTGTTCCTAAAGTTCAAAAAACAGGAATTGAAAATCCTATTTATAGCCGGTTTATAAAAAATGACTTACACTTTGAGATTGGACTATCGACACAACTTTTCCGAATGTGGAGATGCTTTCGGGTCGTTTCGCTGTAAGTTATTCTGCGAATTTTAAATGCTATTCATTTATTATGTCAAGATCATACAAAATAGCAATTCTCTTGTTGCTGATTCCCATGCTGGGGCGGGCACAATTTTTAGGTTTGGGCGGACAGTACGCCAGCAAATCTGACGGCCAATTTGTGGCTTCTTTTTCCTTTCCAACCATCCATCCCAAAAATCCGTTGAACTGTTTCATCTCGAGCGGATTGGAATACACCACTTCTGGTGGGGCTGAAATGGCTGGGTTGGATCTCAAGCCTTTGCAGCTTTCTTGGTTTGGCTCCGAAAAGTTCTTTAACAAAACGCCGTTTACCCTTTTATTGAATCTCGATGCAGGTTACTTGTTCGACTTTCGGCGTGGACAAAAAGACGGTTTCGTGTTGACGCCTAATTTGTATCTCGACTACAAATACTTTTTTGTGAAAACTGGATACGATTTCGATGTGACGAATGGAAACAAGCAGTTCTTTGTTCGTGGTGGGGTTTGCCTTGGCCTTGGCACGCTGAAATCCTTCTTGGATACTCAAATTTGGTAATTTATTTTTAATAACTTTCTAAGGGAAATCGGTCATGATTACTTCACTCGCTTTTTTGGATGAAATCCGTCTGGTGGATGTGATTGAGGTATTGGGAACCATCACCTTTGCCATCAGTGGTGTACGTTTGGCTTCGGCCAAGAAAATCGATTGGTTCGGCGCATTTGTTGTTGGCTTTGTGACGGCTGTAGGCGGAGGAACTGTGCGTGATTTGCTGCTCAGTGTCACGCCATTCTGGCTACACAACAGCCTTTATCTTTGGTGCACCATATTTGCCATGGTGTTTGTGAATTTCTTCCGAAAATACCTGGTTCACCTCAACAATACCTTCTTTTGGTTCGACACCTTTGGCCTGAGCTTGTTTGTGGTGGTCGGGGTCGAAAAAACACTTATGCTGGGCTATCCCGCCTGGGTTATTATCATTATGGGGACAGTTACCGGCGTTTTGGGCAGCGTGATCCGGGACATTCTGATCAATGAAATTCCGCTGGTGTTCACCGCCGAACTGTATGCCGTGGCATGCGTTATTGGAGGTGCTGTTTTTTGTGCACTCGACCACATGGGGGTCAACATTACGGCAAACGAAATCATCACAGCTTCCACAGTGGTACTGATACGTGTCGTTGCTACAAAATACAATATCCATTTACCAGCTCTCAAAGGAGAAGAAAAAGACGATGGAGACAATACTCGCTCGCAAGAATCTCTTAAAAGATAATGGCACATGCTAGCTCCTAAGATTCTGTATTAGTTATTGTATTTTTGAAAAAACACACACCAAACTGTATTTTTTTTGCTTATACATTATAAATTCTTTCAATTAATATTCTCTCCTTTTAAGTTGCTCTTCCTTGGATCTCCTGCTAACTTTGTACACAAAGAAACATTTAAAATAAAAAACAAAACTATGGGAGTATTAGTTGGAAAAAAAGCACCTGCTTTTTCTACGAGCGCCGTTATTAATGGCAACGAGATCGTTGAAGGCTTCTCGTTGGAACAATTTGTTGGCAAGAAGTACGTATTGTTCTTCTTCTATCCTGCTGATTTTACATTTGTTTGCCCTACCGAATTGATCGCATTCCAAGACAAGATCGCTGAGTTGGAAAGCCGCAGCGTGGCTGTTGTGGGAGCTTCCACCGATTCTGCATTTTCTCATTGGAAATGGTTGCAGACACCTCAAAATGAAGGTGGAATCCAAGGTGTGAAATATCCTTTGGTGGCTGACCAAACATTGATTATTTCTAAAAACTACGATGTGTTGGCCGGCGAAACGGACTACAGCGACGATGGCCAAGAAATTTTTGTTGGTGCCCCACAGGCTTACCGTGGGTTGTTCCTGATTGATAAAGACGGAATCGTGCGCCACCAAGTGGTAAACGACATGCCTCTTGGACGCAGCGTGGAAGAAGCCATTCGTTTGGTAGATGCTCTACAATTCACCGAACAGTACGGTGAAGTATGCCCTGCAAACTGGAAAAAGGGGGAGAAAGGATTGAAAGCGACCCAAGAAGGCATCGCCGACTACTTGTCTCACAAATAAAAGAAGACTCACTATTTTGAGCAAATACATTTATTGATACGAAAGCGCAACGGTTTTGGCTGTTGCGCTTTTTGTTTTCGATCTCCCCCACCCTACAATCTCCTATTTGTCCAGTCTCTTTTATGGTATTTACCACTTTTCATGTACATTTGTGAAGCATTTTAGAAAAACGGTGAATCAGAAGTGGCAAAACAAGTCCTGTTGGTTCTCTTTATTTTATGGATTGAAACATAGAATCTTTATGGATAGGAAAAATTTCGGGTTTGTCAAGGTAGCTGCCGCCACACCCAGTGTAAAAGTAGCTGATTGCGAATACAATGTCACAGAAATGATTCGGCTGGCAACAGATGCTGCAGCAAAAAGTGTTTCTGCGGTTGTATTTCCCGAAGCTGGCATCACGGCTTACACTTGCGGAGATTTATTCAATCAACGCTTACTGATTGACGGCGCACTTGCCGGTTTGCAGCGATACAGCCTCGAAACAAAAGAGCTGCCGCTAATTTCAATCGTAGGACTTCCCTTGGAAATCGGTGGTCGCTTGTATAACGTCGGAGCAGTTGTTTCCCAAGGCAAAACCTGGGGAATTGTTCCCAAAACTTTTATTCCGAATTATTCCGAATTTTATGATAAACGTTGGTTTTCGTCTTCCCGTGAACTGAAAGAAAAAGAAATCCGCTTGTTTGGTGAATCAATACCTGTGGGGATCCACATCGTGTTTGATGCTGCCGATTTTCGATTCGCATTGGAAATATGTGAAGATTTGTGGACACCCATTCCGCCTTCAAGCATCCATTCCTTACACGGGGCAGAATTGATTTTCAACCTATCGGCAAGTGACGAAACTGCGGGAAAATCTTCCTACCGCAAAGGCTTGGTGGCGCAGCAATCCGCCCGTTGTGTGGCCGGATATGTGTATGCCGCAGCCGGAAATGGAGAATCCACAACAGATATTGTCTTTTCCGGGCATAGCCTGATTGCTGAAAACGGAGAAATATTGGCTGAAAACAACCGGTTTTCATTTGATAGCCGGTTAATTATTGCGGATATTGACATGGAGAGGTTGCAGGGCGACCGACTCAAAAACAAGTCATTCACCCGTTCTGAATACAAGATGCTGGACGAGGTCGAATACCGTTATGTCCCGGTGCCGAATCATCATTCAGAAAAAAAACACGAACTCGGGCGTTTGGTGAATCCGATGCCCTTTGTGCCGAAACAAGATGCCTTGTTGCACGAACGCTGTGAAGAAATTTTTTCCATCCAAATTGGAGGACTGGCAAAACGCTTGCTTCATACAGGAATGAAGACTGCCGTTATCGGCGTTTCGGGTGGATTGGACTCCACTTTGGCTTTGCTCGTGATTGCAAAAGCTTTTGACAAAATCGGCATTCCCCGCGAAAACATCTTCGGCATCACCATGCCTGGATTTGGCACCACCGACCGCACCTACAACAATGCCGTGGAATTGATCAAATCGTTGAAGGCTACTTTTCGTGAAATTTCAATCAGCGAGTCTGTCTTGCAGCATTTCAATGACATTCAACACGATCCGGCCACGCTCGATGTGGTGTACGAAAACTCGCAGGCTCGTGAGCGCACGCAGATTTTGATGGATTATGCCAACAAGGTGAACGGTTTGGTGATCGGCACTGGCGATTTGTCGGAACTGGCGCTCGGCTGGTGTACCTACAACGGCGACCACATGTCGATGTATACCGTGAACAACGGCGTGCCAAAAACCTTGGTGCGCACTTTGGTGAAATGGATTGCCGACACCCTGATGGATGCGGATTCCAAAGCCGTGTTGCTGGATGTGATCGACACGCCAGTGAGTCCGGAACTTTTACCGGCTGACGAAAATGGCGAAATTGCACAAAAAACGGAAGATGTGGTGGGGCCTTACATCTTGCACGACTTTTTTCTGTATTATGTTTTAAGATTTGGATTTTCACCATCAAAAATTTATTTCCTTGCCCAAAATGCCTTCGAAGGCCAATTCCAAAAAGAGGTTATTCTCAAGTGGCTCAAAATTTTCTTCCGCAGATTTTTTCACCAACAATTCAAACGCTCTTGTCTTCCCGATGGCCCAAAAGTGGGTTCCGTAAACCTATCTCCACGAGGCGATTGGCGGATGCCAAGTGATAGTTCCTTAAGCTTGTGGCAAAAGGAACTGGACGATCTGGCTTAAAACCAGTTAGCAATCATCAGTTAGCAGTGACAGAGGCTAATAGCTATAAGCTAACAGCTAAAGGCTATTAGTTTATAGCTATTCTCAAATTACTTCGAAGTAGAAAAGCAGAAGGACTGCACACTTTTAAAGAAAATGTGTATCTTTGTCGCCATTTCTAATAAAATTTAATTTTATGATTCATAAAAAAACACTCCTCCTTTTGGCCCTTATGCAAGCAGGCTTTGCAATGGCGGGCGATTTATTGACTAATACCAACCAGAGCGCTCACTTTCTGCGCAACCCTGCGCGTGACGCTTCCACTGAAATTGATGCCGTTTACACAAATCCAGCCGGCTTAGTAATGCTTGGTGAAGGATTCCACTTCTCTATTAATAATCAAAGTGCGTTTCAAACCCGGACAATCACTTCCACTGCTCCTGTTTTCTTTTATAATGGAGGAAATACTACTCGTGAATTCAAGGGAACGGCTTCCGCTCCTATCATTCCAAGCATTCAAGCTGCTTACAAAAAAGGCAAATGGGTGCTTTCCGGTAGTATTGCCGTTGTCGGCGGTGGGGGGAAAGCTACTTTTGACAAAGGTTTGCCTTCATTTGAATCTTTGATTGGAAATACCACGGCTATTTTGACGGGCAACACGGGGTATATGGCTTATACTGACGACCAATACATGAAAGGTGCGAACTTTATATTTGGAGGCCAATTGGGTGGAACATACCAGATAAACAAGAATTTTTCGGCCTATGCTGGATTTCGCCTGAATGTTGTCCACAACAAATACGAAGGTTATTTGAAGAATTTCCAAGTCACAGCTTTGGGAAGCACAACCAATGCCACTTATACAGGAGTTTATACCGCGTTGGCTGCAAAATCGAGCCTAACTGCCGCAGAACAAGTAGCTTTAGTTGGCTCAGGCTTTGCAGCAAAAGCATCTTCCTCAACAGGAATACAACTTGAGAGCACTCAATCGGGCTGGGGAGTTGCCCCCATTATTGGCTTCAACTACAATTGGGACGACAAGTTGAACATCGGTGCAAAATACGAATTCAGGACAGCACTAAATGTGGAGAATGACACCAAGATTGACGACACAGGCTTATTTGCAGACGGCGTGAATACAGCTTATGATGTGCCAGCGATGTTATCGGCTGGCGCATCTTATAAAGTTTTGCCAAAATTAACAGCAAGTGCAGGTTATCACCATTTCTTCGATTCGCAAGCCAAAATGGAAAACGACAAACAAAAAAATGCAGGAAATACCAATGAATATTTGGCTGGATTGGAATATAGAATCGACAAGATGTTCCTGGTGAGTGCTGGTGGGCAAATCACCGATTACGGTGTGAATGACGCTTACCAACGCGACTTGAGCTTCGCTTGTAGCTCTTATTCCATTGGTCTGGGTGGCGCAGTAAATATCTCCCCGAAAGTAAGAATCAATGTTGGCTATTTTTGGACAACTTATTCCGACTACACCAAAGAGCCTGGCGGAGGCATCAGTGTGAGTGGGACAGAATTGGCAGCCACTTCGAAAGATGTATTTTCCCGCACCAACAAAGTGTTTGGGGCCGGAGTAGATTTTTCATTCTAAAACATAGCAGGTTAAAAAGAATTTTATTATCTTTGCAGCCGCTAATGCAAAAAGTCTATTTTAAAAACAAATTAAAAACAAAGAATGGCTACTAAAATCCGTTTACAAAGACATGGTCGCAAGGACTATCCTTTCTACCACATTGTCATTGCTGATAGCAGGGCTCCACGAGATGGAAAATTTATTGAAAAGATTGGTACGTATAATCCGAACACTAATCCTGCTACAATAGATTTGAAATTTGACAGAGCTTTGTATTGGCTAACAACAGGTGCACAACCTACCGACACTACTCGCACGATCCTTTCTGACGAAGGCGTTTTGTTGAAAAAACACTTGTTGGGTGGTGTAACAAAAGGAGCTTTCACTGAAGCAGATGCTGAAACAAAATTTGCTGCATGGAAAGAATCCAAAGCAAAAGCTGCTGAATTGGTAGCAAACAAGAGCGTTGCTGCTCAAGCTGCTGCTAAAAAGGCACGCTTCGAAGCTGAACAAGCTGCCAACAAGGCCAAAGCTGACCAAGTGGCTGCGAAGAAAGCAGAATTACTTGCTGCCGCTGCTCCTGCAGAAGTTGCTCCTGCAGAAGAAAGCGAAGCCGCTGCTCCTGCTGCTGAAAGTGCTGAATAAGAAATTATTTTCCAGAAGGATAAAAAGGTTGTCAAGAATACTTGACAACCTTTTTCTTTTACGTCAAAAAGAGCATGATTAGAAATTTTTCTTCTAGTTTATCAGACCACCGCCCCTTCCATCACCTTCCACAACCTTTCGTCAGGCACAGGTGCGGTAATATCTATCAATTCTTTGGAAACGGGATGGATAAAACGAACGCGATGCGAATGGAGGCAGATGCTACCATCGGGGTTAGGACGGTCGAAACCATATTTCAGGTCACCTTTGATCGGGCAACCTATTTTGGAAAGTTGACTGCGGATTTGGTGGTGACGGCCTGTTTGCAGATCGATCTCCAGCAAATTGTATTTTTCTGAACTTGCAAGCAGTTTGTAATGAAGAATGGCCAATTTAGAATTGCCTTTTTCTTTGTTGTGAGCGTAGGATTTGTTTTGTTTTTCGTTGCGAACGAGGTAATGACGAAGTTCAGCCTCGTCGTTTTCAGGACGATTCCTCACAATAGCCCAATAGGTCTTTTTCACCTCCTTGTTTTTAAACATCTCGTTGAGGCGCGAGAGCGCTTTGCTCGTTTTGGCAAATATCACAATGCCCGTCACAGGCCTGTCGAGGCGATGCGTGACACCACAAAAAACATTTCCGGGTTTGTCGTATTTCTCTTTCAACCATTCCTTCACGGTATCAGATAAGGGCGAATCGCCGGTTTTGTCTCCCTGCACAATTTCGCCAGATGCTTTGTTGACAACAATGAGGTGGTTGTCTTCGTATAAAACGTTCATCGAATAGTAAATATAACAAGTAAACATGTGACCATGCGATCCCGCAATTATGACTGAGCTATACCTCCCCCTGCTTCTCGATCAGATGGTCATTTATAAAATCACCTGATCTCTTTCCCAAAAGGGGTAAATGCCAAGCGGGCGAGTTTGAATTGCTGGTAGCCAAAAGGAATTCCGATAATCGTGATGAAAAACAAAAGTCCCAACAATACGTGGGTGAGGAAAATCCAGAATCCTCCAATAATGATCCAAATGACATTCATCACCAGGTTGAGGCAACCAAATCCATTGTTGCTGTGCACTACCTTGCTCCCAAATGGCCATAACACGAACATGCCAATTTTCATCGTCTGAATACCAAACGGTATGCCAATGATTGTGACCATAAGACCAACACTTGCGATGAAGTATTCAATGGCTACCGGAAGCCCTCCAAAAATAAGCCAAATAATATTACCCAGTGTTTTCATCGGCAAATCAATGATTATTATAAGCAATGCTGTGGAATAGTAGAAGACCTGTTAGTTGAATCCAATTATAATTTAAACAGACCGGATTGTTTTTTCAAAGGGCGTGTTCAGTAAATTACATGATTCCCTTTTCGCGCAACTTCAATTGCCATTTCCAGGCGGAAAGCACCGTGTCTTCCACTGTTTCTGTGGCCGTCCATCCAAGCACTGTGTTTGCCTTTACAGGGTCGGCCCAAATCTTTTCGATGTCACCGCCTCGACGGCCAACAATCTTGTAATTCAATTTTTCTCCGGAGACTTTTTCAAACACGTTGATAAGTTGAAGCACAGAAAGGCCGTTTCCAGTTCCCAAGTTGAACACTTCCACCTTGTCTTCCGATTTATTTCCCAGCATCCGGTCGATAGCAATCACATGGGCTTTTGCCAAATCCACGACATTGATAAAGTCACGGACACAAGAGCCATCAGGCGTATTGTAGTCGTTTCCAAAAACGCTCAGCTCTTGGCGAACACCAATTGCCGTTTGGGTGATGAACGGCACAAGGTTCTGAGGAATGCCGTTGGGTAATTCGCCAATTTCGGCGGTTGGATGAGCCCCGATCGGGTTAAAATAGCGGAGAATTATGCTTTTGATGTTGACTCCTGACCTGATATAATCCTGAATGATTTCTTCATTTATCTGCTTGGTGTTGCCATAAGGCGACATGGCTGGCTTGATGGGAGCCGTTTCGTCAATCGGGTTTTGATCGGGTTCGCCATATACCGTGCAAGAAGAAGAAAAGACGACTCCTGACACATGATACTTCGGCATCAAATCCAACAAATTAATTAGGGAATTCAGGTTGTTGCGGTAATACAGAAGCGGCTTTTGAACGGATTCGCCGACAGCCTTGCTGGCGGCAAAATGGATGATCCCGGATATTCCTTCGTGTTTTTGGAACAAAACTTCAAGCGCTACAGAATCATTGCAATCAAGTTTTTCAAAAATTGGGCGTTTGCCGGTAATGCGTTCGATTCCATCGATTGAATCTGCGGTAGAATTGGACAGGTTGTCAACAATAATTACCTCGTAGCCTGCATTTTGTAGCTCTACGGCTGTATGCGAGCCGATATAACCCGCTCCTCCCGTCACTAAAATTTTATTTTTCATATAATTCGAAAATTATTTATTAAGTTATCCGAGTAAGATATTGTACTTTATCAAGCCTATTTTATGAAATGGTTTTAGTTATCACAAAGGTAGTTAATAGACTTGGAAAAGTGCTTCACGACGATTGAAAAAGCTTGTTTTTTTTATACAGCACAAATAATTCATCTATTTAGCCTTCGCACTTGAAATAAATGGGTTATTTTTGTCCTTCATTAGAAAAAAAATAGATTTCATTATGGTAAAGCATATTGTGATGTGGAAGCTCAAAGATGAAGCCCACGGTAACAACAAAGAAACAAACGCCACTCTCATTAAAGAAAAGTTAGAGGCACTAAATGGAAAGATTGAAGGCTTGCGCCATTTAGAAGTGGGTATCGACTTTTTGGGTGGTGCAAATTTTGACGTCGTATTGTATTCTGAACTGGAAGGCAAAGAAACTCTCGACTTTTACCAGAATCACCCACTCCATCAGGCTATCTTGCCTTTTGTGCGGGAAGCTGCAAGCGAACGCAAAGCTGTGGATTACCTTATTTAACAAATGGATCACCATCCTACATTACAAGAAATCCGCAAACGTTGCCGAATAGCAATGAACGGCGACGCATCGGCGGGAATGCGCAAATACGGCTTGGTTTACAAATTGAATTTTGGTTTGATGATTTCGCAAATCAAGGAAATTGCAAATCGGTACAATCCGGATTCCGAATTAGCCCTTTTGCTCTGGACTCAAGACACACGCGAGTTGAAGATAATGGCTACGCTGCTATTTCCCCTCCATGAGTTCACTGGTGAATGGGCTAGCAAATGGGCTTTAGACATCCCAAACCAAGAGATCAGGGAGCAGATTACGATAAATTTGCTTCAACAATTGCCTGATGCGGAAAAGTTGTCCCTTGAGTGGGCTGGAAGCGAGAATCTCTCGCTAAGAGCTACGGCCTATTGGTTGTTGGGACGTTTGTTGCTCACTGGCAAGTTAGGTTCGTTTGACAAGTTAATTGCCCTTCCATACATATGGGTAGATGTCTTGGGTGAAAATGCCGTTTTGCGGAGCAGCGCGTTGCTCGCTTTCAAACAAATCGGTCGTCGTAACCACGATCTTGCAGAAAGCATACTTGCAGAAATCTCAAGCTCAAAAACGGATAACGAAGCTCTTCGGAATGAGGTATATGACACTTTGTCCTTCGAATTCGAGTATTTTGCAAAATAAAGAAACGACTTTTTTTGCTTGGAATTAGAACATAGTTCCAATTTTGGTGTTTTATCTTTATTCAATAGCTTTTCATGAAGAAATATAATTTTGATGCCATTATCAACAGAGAAGGCACCAATGCTTTGAAATTAGATGTCCTCAAGCAGCGTTACGGACGTTCCGATTTGATTCCTATGTGGGTGGCAGACATGGATTTTGCAAGTCCCCCTTGTGTGAAAAAGGCAATCACTGCACGTGCCGAACATGGCATATTCGGTTACACTTGCGCCTCGGAGGAATATTATCAAAGCATCATCAAGTGGGTTGGCAGACATCATGGGTGGAATATCGAGCAAGAATGGATCAGCTTTGTTCCTGGAATAGTGAAGGGTATTGCCTTCGTTATCGATTGCTTTACCACGGAGGAAGACAAGGTGATTATCCAACCGCCGGTGTATCATCCTTTTCGGATCATTCCAAAGCTCCATCACAGGGAGGTTGTTTACAACGAATTGATATTTGACGGAGGAAACTACCGGATGGATTTCGAGTCACTTAAACAGCAAGCCAAAACCGCAAAAGTGCTGATTTTGTGCAATCCCCACAATCCTGGAGGCCGGGTTTGGACCAAAGAAGAATTGGTAGAGTTGGCGGAAATATGCTACGACAACAAAGTGCTTGTCATTTCGGATGAAATACATTCGGATTTGGCGTTGAACGGGCACAAGCACGTTCCTTTTGCATCCGTTTCGGAGAAAGCGGCGGAAAACAGTATCACATTCATGGCACCCAGCAAGACGTTCAATATTGCTGGAATTGTTAGCTCTTTTTCCGTTGTATCGAATGCTGACTTGAGAGATAAGTTTTACAACTACCTGAAAGCGAGCGAGCTCGAAGAAGGACATATTTTTGCTTATTTGGCGGCACAAGCCGTATATCAGGATGGGGACGAATGGCTTTTGGAACTCAAAGATTATCTTTGGGAAAACATCTGTTTCACAGACCAGTATCTCAAGAAAAATTTTCCACAGGTGAAAGCGGCAATTCCCCAGGCTTCATTTTTGGTTTGGTTGGATTGCCGGGAATTGGGTATGTCGCAAAAAGATCTGGTTTCATTTTTCGTGAACGAAGCCAAATTGGCATTGAATGACGGTGCCGTGTTTGGACCTGGAGGAAATGGATTTATGCGGTTGAATGTAGGAACGCCTCGTTCGATTGTCGAAAAATCGCTCCAACAATTAGTTGAAGCATATATACAACATCAGTAATTTTTATAACTGCTATGGCCTTGATAAATAATATCTAAATTTGAGGCATGGTATTTGCAGAGATGTACTATCTATTTATTTAATTATCAGAATATGAAAATTTCACAAAACAAATCGGTGTCTTTGTCGTATGATTTGCATGTTGGCGAAGGAGAAGAGCAGGAATTGATGGAAAAAGCCACAAGCGAAACCCCACTTCAATTCATTTTTGGTACCAACTCAATGCTGCCCGCATTCGAAAAGCAGATTGAGGACCTGCAAGAAGGAGATTCATTTGACTTTATTTTATCCCCGGAAGAAGCTTACGGAGAATACGTTGACGAAAATGTAATCGATTTGCCAAAAAATATTTTTGAAGTGGATGGTAAGATTGATGAAGAAGTTGTGTTTGAAGGAGCCACTCTCCCCATGATGGACACAAATGGTAACCGCTTGCAAGGATCGGTTGTGTCGGTTGGCGATGCAGTTGTTACAATGGACTTCAATCACCCTCTCGCTGGCGAAACCCTTCATTTCACAGGAAAAGTATTAGACGTGAAAGAAGCATCAGTTGAAGAAATTGCCGCATTGACTTCCGGTGGAGGTTGTGGCTGTGGAAGCGGCTGTGGATGCGGAAGCGGAGAAGAAGAACATGAACACGAGCATGCTCATGCTCATGCTGGTGGAGGTTGCGGATGCGGTAGTAGCTGCGGCTGTTGATCGGAAAGGACGTACAGAAATCTATAAAAAAGTTAGGCGGCTCGAATGAGCCGCCTAACTTTTTTATAGGGTATTCCGAAAAAGTGATTATCGCTTTTTAGCTCCCCCTTTTGACTTAGCTTGGGCTTGCTGTTGCTGCACGCGCTGTGCCTCTTCCAAGCGAGCCATAAAACCAGATTTCTTCTTCGGCTTCTTCTTGTTTTCCTCTAATTTAGCCAATACCTTATCTTCGTTAACCATATATCTGAATGCTACGGTCAAAAGGATAGTAAATAAAGTTGAGATAAAATAGTAGTAAGTCAAACCAGAAGGATAATTGTTCAGAAAAACCCACATCATCACAGGCATAAAATACATCATCAACTTCATTCCGGGTATTTGTTGTTGGCCTGTATCTTGTTGATCCATATTGAATTTCATGTACACGATATTGGTAGCTGTCATCAAAAGACAGAATAGACTAATATGATTACCAAAATATTTGGTAATCAATGGAATATTTCCACCCCACTGAATCACGGCATCGTAAGCTGACAAGTCGTCTGCCCATAAGAAGCTATGCTGCCTCAATTCGATGGCCGATGGGAAGAAAGAGAATAACGCCAACAATATGGGCATGGGCAAAAGCATGGGTAAACATCCGCTCATCGGGTTCACTCCCGCTCGGCTATACAGATCCATAGTTGCTTTCTGGCGTTCCATCGCCTGATCTTGTTTGGGAAACTTGGCCGTTAAAGCCTGCACTTGGGGGCGAAGCACACGCATTTTGGCAGAAGACATAAAGGATTTGAATGTAAAGGGGGCCAAAATTAATTTCACAATGATCGTCATCAATAAAATGATGATACCCATTCCTAATCCCCAAGAAGAAAGCAAATTGAACAACGGAATAACAAAGTATTGGTTTACCCAGCGGAACAAAGTCCAGCCCAGCGGAACCAACTTGTCCATATCCAACTGCTGATCCTTATCTTTCACTCCAGCATCCAATTTTCTGAGTTTGGAAAATTCAACAGGCCCCAAATAGAACCGGAATCCGGCACTTAGATTCTTTCCGGTAACAGCAACAGGAGAATAGAAAGAAGCGGAAAAGTATTTAAGAAATTCATCGTTTTCCAACACGCGGCTATCCAAAGAAGCGTTTGACAAACTGTAATCGGAGATAAGTGTGGTCGTAAAATACTGTCCTTTGAAAGCAATCCATTTCACGGGGTCAGCAATTTCTTTCTTCGCATCTTTGGAATCGCTCAAGTCGGCCACATCTCCACCAAGGTATTTGAAATGAATCTTGGAATAACGCTTTTCGAAATCAATACCCTTTTCCTGACGGAAAAGTTTTTCAGCCCAATCAACCTGGATATATTCCGCATTGTCCCTTGAGAGCACATCTGTCATACCAACGATGTTCACATCAAATTTGAGCATGGAGTTGTTGGGCAACAACTTATACGTGAAATCGACGTATTGGGAAGGAGAAAAGGCGTGACGCATTGTCAGCGTTTTCTTATCAGCTGAAAAAATGGGTTGGAACGATTTGGACATAGTCGAGAAACTGACACCCGCCCTGTTTTTCAAGATAATACCAAAACTGGCATCCTTGTTGAACAAATAAAGTGGCTTTCCGTCATAACGCTTGTAATTTTTGAGTTGTGCGCTAACCATCTGGCCTCCAAAGGAGGAAACATCAATCTTAACATCCCCATTTTCCAAAGTAACGATTTGCTCTTTTGTAGCACTATCCGCCTTTGCTGTCAAATTAGAAGAAGCCGCCTGCGCTGAGGAATCGGCAACAGCCTCCACTTTCAAAAAGTTATTGGAAGAATCAGCCGCCTGGCCCTTAGATTCCGTAACTGCCGATTTTTGATTTTCGGTCTGCAATTTTTGCACTTGGGCTATTGAATCCTGATAATGCTTTTGTGCTGCCAATTGAGCTTCCGTTGGTTTGTTTAGGAAGAAAAAAAGTATGAAAACACCGGCAATCAGGAAAAACCCAATGATCGAATTTTTATCCATTAATCTGTTATTAATTAAAACTTTATAATTCTCTTATTTAGTATCTTTATTCTTTACAACAGCTTTGATAAAGCTAATAAAAAGCGGATTAGGAGTCAGTACCGTGCTGTTGTACTCGGGGTGAAACTGCACACCCAAATACCATTTCATCGAAGGTATCTCCACTACTTCCACAAGTCCGGTTCCCGGATTTGTTCCGGTGCATTTCATGCCGGCCTCTTCAAACTGTTCCCGATAATCGTTGTTGAATTCGAAACGGTGGCGGTGGCGTTCTTGCACCAGATCCTTTCCATAAGCACCATGCACAACCGAATCTTTTTCCAGTTTACAATCATAAGCTCCCAAACGCATGGTGCCGCCCATGTTTGTCACATTTTTTTGTTCGGCCATCAGGTCAATCACTTTGTGGGGCGTGTTCGGATTCATTTCCGTGGAATTGGCATCTTCCAAGCCCAATACGTGACGGGCATATTCAATCACCATACATTGCATACCCAAACAAATCCCGAAGGTTGGCACATCGTGTTCACGCACATATTTGAGCGCAATAAACTTACCTTCAATGCCGCGCTGCCCAAATCCGGGAGCAATAATTATACCATCAAACGAAGACAAGATTTTTTCCACATTCGCATCTGTCAATTTGTCTGAATGGATGAATTGCAATTCAAGTTTACGGTCATTGTATGTAGCTGCCTGGAGCAACGATTCATTGATCGACTTGTAAGCATCTGGAAGTTCCACATATTTACCCACCAATCCAATGCGGATTGTTTGTGTAGCTTCCTTCATTTTGTTCAGGAAAGCTTTCCAAGGCTCCAAATTAGCTTTAGGAGCATCTGTAATGCCGAATTTTCGCAACACGGTTTCATCCATCTTTTGTTCCTGCATCATCAAAGGCACTTGATAGATTGTCGGAACGTCCACCGACTGAACCACAGCGTCAACATCCACATTACAAAACAGAGCCACCTTGCGAAGGATATCCTTATTTAGTTGATGTTCGGTTCTCAACACCAAAATATCGGGCTGAACCCCTTGCGATTGCAGTTCTTTCACAGAGTGCTGCGTAGGTTTTGTCTTCACCTCTTTGGCAGCCGCGATATACGGGATATAAGTCAAGTGAATGCAAAGGCAATTCTTTCCAAGTTCCCAACGCAACTGGCGCACACTTTCGATGAAAGGCAACGATTCGATGTCACCCACCGTTCCGCCGATCTCCGTAATCACGAAGTCGTAATCGTATTGGGCACCAAGTAATTTAACATTACGTTTTATTTCATCCGTAATATGAGGAATAATCTGGACGGTTTTTCCAAGATAATCACCCTTGCGTTCTTTATTTATAACATTTTGATAGATGCGTCCGGTAGTGATGTTGTTTCCTCTGTATGTAGGAGTACTTAGAAAACGTTCGTAGTGACCAAGATCAAGGTCGGCTTCGTGCCCATCTACAGTCACATAACATTCACCATGTTCATAAGGGTTAAGTGTTCCCGGATCGATATTGATGTATGGATCCAACTTCTGAATGGTTACCTTGTAACCTCTTGCTTTGAGCAATTTACCCAAGGATGCTGCAATAATTCCTTTTCCCAGGGAAGAAATCACTCCACCTGTCACAAAAATGTACTTCGTATCAGCCACGACCTATTGTTCCTTTATTGATTAATCTGATTCACAAAGCGGCAAAATTAAACAAAATATGCCGTAGTAAGAAATGTTTTATTTAGACTGAAGTTTTTATGAAGAGCCAAACAAGAAAATACTGATCAGAGTACTTCTTTCAAACAACCGTCTTCACATTTGAGAATACGCCCCGGATATTTTTGAACCACGGAGTAGTTGTGCGTGGACATCAGCACGGCAGTTCCTTCTTTGGAAATATCGTGGAGCAATTGCACAATCTGGTTTCCCGTTTCGGGGTCCAGGTTTCCCGTCGGTTCATCGGCAAGTATTATTTCGGGAGAATTCAACAGGGCGCGAGCAATCACCACACGTTGCTGCTCGCCCCCAGAAAGTTCGTGAGGCATCTTGTAGCCTTTGTTCTGCATACCTACTTGCGCCAAAACCTCTTCAATTCGCTGCAGGATCAAATCCTTGTTTTTCCAACCGGTCGCCCTCAACACAAATTCTAAATTTTTAACCGCAGAACGGTCAATTAGCAGTTGGAAATCTTGAAACACAATTCCGATTTTCCGCCTCAACAAGGGTATTATCTTTCTTTTAAGGCTTTGCAATTCGTAATCAAAAATCCGACCCTCTCCTTTCGATATGGGCAATTCGCAATAAAGGCTTTTCAAAAAGGTGCTTTTTCCGGAACCGACTTTTCCTATCAGATAGACAAAGTCCCCGGAATGGATCTGGACATTCACATCCGAAAGGATGGTGTTGATATCCCGACTCAACTCCACACCCGAGTATTCAACGATAGCTTCCTTTTCCATGAAAATATGTTTTAATTGATAGCATGCAAATTGTATATCCTGAGAAATGCCGAGTTATTTGATTTTGTGCCTACCTTTCAGCTCGCGAGCCAAATCCTCAATGCTTAAACCTTTGGATGTCAACAACACAATAAGGTGGTAGATCAAATCGGCAGATTCATACACCAACCGGTCGTCCGTGCCATTTGTGGCTTCGATCACCGTTTCAACGGCCTCTTCACCCACTTTTTGTGCCATCCGGTTTACTCCTTCGTTGAACAACGAAGTGGTGTAAGAGCCTTCGGGCTTTTCTTGATAGCGTTTTTGAATAAAGTGCTGTAAATATTTAAAGAATAAAATGTCTTCTTTGTTTGTCTCATCAAAACAAGTATCAGATCCCGTATGGCAAACAGGGCCTACCGGATTCACTTTAATCAACAAGGTGTCGTGGTCGCAGTCGTCAGTGATGCTGACAACGTTTAGAAAATTGCCGCTCTCCTCCCCCTTTGTCCAAAGGCGTTGTTTGGTGCGACTGTAGAATGTAACCTTTCCCAAGCGTTGAGTCTCAGCCAATGCTTCTTCGTTCATATAGCCCAACATCAACACGATGTTGGTTTCATCGTCCTGAATAATTGCCGGAATCAAACCGCCTGTTTTTTCAAAATCAAGATTCATCGTATCGTTAGTTTAGTATGCGGATCTGTTTATTTGTAAATTCGCGAATTCGCAGATCTGCTATTTATATAATTGCCTATTTTATCCTTATGCTTATGCCTTCGCTGCGAAGATAACTTTTCAAATCGGGAATCGGAATTTCTCCAAAATGGAACACACTGGCCGCTAATGCAGCGTCAGCTTTCCCTTCCACGAACACGTCTTTGAAGTGTTCTTTTGTGCCGGCTCCGCCCGAAGCAATGATGGGAATGCTCAGTTCTTCGGACAAGCGTCTCAATGCCTCATTGGCAAACCCAGTCTTCACGCCATCGTGATTCATGCTTGTAAAGAGGATTTCCCCGGCACCCAATTCTTGCACTTCTTTCGCCCAAGAAAACAATTCCTTGTCGGAACGATGACGGCCGCCACTGGTGTAGCAAGTCCATTTTCCATTCTCAAAGTTAGCATCAATTGCGCACACACACACCTGAGAACCAAAGTTTTTTGCAATTTTCCCTATAATTTCAGGATGACGTATCGCGGTAGAATTCACCGAAATCTTGTCTGCTCCAGCATTCAGCAAACGATCTACATCCGACAATTCGCTGATGCCTCCACCTATGGTAAACGGGATGTTGATGTTGGCTGCTATCCGTTTCACAAGCTCTGTGAAAGTTTTGCGCTTTTCGTGCGAAGCCGTGATGTCAAGGAAAACAAGCTCATCTGCTCCTTGCTCGCTGTATCTTACTCCCAATTCCACGGCATCACCCGCTTCGCGAAGATTCACGAAATTAGTGCCCTTCACGGTCATGCCGTCTTTTACATCCAAACAGGGAATAATTCTTTTTGCCAACATAAATTGCTCTATTATCTGTTGAAAGAAGCCAGTTCTTTCAAGGTTACTCTGTTTTCATAAATCGCCTTGCCCAAAATGACAGCAGGCAAACCTGCCTGTTCCAAATCGAGAAGATCCTGAAAGCATCCAACACCACCACTGGCAATGAGGAATAAATCGGGAAATTTCGCCAATATGTCTTTATACAATTCCACCGAAGGCCCTTGCAACATACCATCTTTGCTTATGTCTGTGCAAACCACTTTGTTTACACCTTTTTGAGTATAACCGGAAATAAAGGAAAAGACATCCAACGATGTGGATTCTTCCCATCCTGAAACAGAAATTTTGCGATCGCGGCAATCTGCCCCAAGAATTACTTTTCCAGCTCCATAGGTGTCAATCCAACGGCTGAAAATTTCAGCATCCTTCACGGCTATGCTGCCGCCTGTAACCATCGAAGCCCCAGCATCAAACGCCTTCCGGATGTCTTCGTCGCTTTGAACTCCACCGCCAAAATCGATTGTTAAAGAAGTGTTGGTTGCAATGGCCTCAAGCACCTGTACATTTACGATTTTCTTAGCCTTGGCACCATCCAAGTCCACGAGGTGCAATCGCTTGAGCCCTGCTCCTTCGAACATCTTGGCCACCTCCACTGGATTCTCGTTGTACACCTTCTTTTCGTTGTAGTCTCCTTGCGAAAGGCGGACACACTTTCCGTCAATCAGGTCGATGGCTGGTATAATTTCAATCATTTTTTATAGCTTTTAGCCAATAGCCGCGAGCTATTAGCCGTTGAGGATATCAGAGCTTCAAGAAATTCGTCAAGATCCGTTCACCCACGCTTCCACTTTTTTCGGGATGGAATTGCGTTGCATAGAAATTATCTTTTTGCAAAGCGGCGCTGAAAGGCTGCACATAATCCGTCTTAGCGGCAGTGTGCTTTGTCAATGGCACATAATAGCTATGAACAAAATATACGTATTCATCTTCGAGCGAAGGATCAAAAATGGGAGACTTCACTTCTCTAATGGAATTCCAGCCCATGTGAGGGATTTTTTCGAAGTTTGGTTCGGGACGAAATTTCACCACCGGAACATCAAAAATCCCCAGACAGGGAGTGTTTCCTTCTTCGGAGTGAGAACACATCAACTGCATCCCAATGCAAATTCCGAGCAAAGGTTGCTTCAAATCCTTGATGAGTTGTGCCAATCCGTGCTGATGCAAATATGCCATCGTAGTGCCCGCTTCCCCTTGTCCGGGAAAGATTATTTTATCTGCCCTGCGCAAGACCTCCTTGTCGTCTGTGAGGGTAGCATCTATTCCCAACCGCAGCAAAGCAGACATCACGGAAAATATATTTCCAGCATTGTATTTAACAACGGCAACCTCCATAATTTATTCTTGTTTCAATAATTGGTCAATCAATGCTGTCATATCAGCAAACTCTTCTTCATTGTACAACCGGGTCAACATCACAATGCGGCCGGTGCGATCGATGATAACATTGCGTGTGATTCCTGCTTCCCGTTCAGCATATTTGGCAAAAATATCGCCTTTCGGATCCAAGCCCATGGGGTAAGTCACGCCGGTTTGTTTTGCAAATCCGAGCACTTTTTCGGCAGGCTCGTCCCTATCCACACCAAACAATGCAAAATCGGTGTTGTTCTTGTGTTTTTGCCATATACCCGATTCGATATAAGGCATTTCCTTCCGGCAAACACCGCACCAACTCGCGGTGAATTGCAGCATTACGATTTTCCCTTTCAAATCGGAGAGCCGTATGCTTTGCCCATCGGGCAATTGCATCACAAAATCGGGAGCTTGATCGCCCACTTTTACCAAGTATTGAGGGTCATTTGTTTGGGCAACGACCATATTTGAGAAAAATGCCACAAACAAAAACGAGAAAACGAGCTTGAAAAGGATTCTATCTGCTGCCATTTCTTTTTCCCATAAAACGTTTATAAAAAACTGCGAACGGAATAACAAACAGCACACCTATAGTATCTGCCAACAAGTCGAGCCAATCGCCGCTACGTCCCGGACAATAGTTGTATTGAATGATTTCGATCAAACCTCCAAACACAACCGGCACCAGAAAGCACCAAACGATGGCTGAGAAATAATTGAATCGTTTTTCTTTAATGATCAAATGCACATAGGCGAAAAAAGAGGCTCCAGCGAATCCCACATACATCAAAAAATGTACTATCTTATCGAAGGGAAAAGGAAAAGGTGAATCAACTTCGGGAATATCACTTGGGGGCAGGAAGCAACACAAGTACAAAATGACAAGTGCAATAAAAACTGGTAGAGCTATATATGTATATTTCCGTTTATCCATAATACGCTCACAAAAATAGTCAAAAGAAGGTAAACTTTCCCCTTCCTATACACAAAAAGACATCTTTAATAAAAATTTAAAGATGCTGACGACAACAAGGTTCAAGATCGGAGTATATCTGTGTCAGAAAATAATAAAAAAGACATCTCTGTGGTTGAACTATGAGGAACACTGCACCAAAATCCTAACCCAAGCACCTTGTGTTATAAATTATGTGTCGGAAAGACTATGTCTATCAAGGCAGCCTGGATGAGTAGATAACATTGCGAGTAAAATCTGCCTAATTTGACTCCTTATCTTTCAAGATGATTTTTTTTCAAAAAAAACAGCCCTGAATATTTGCTATATTAGCAAATGCTTATAACTTTGCAGCGTTGAATAAACGAAATAGAAATGAAGACATCTTTCGAAAACATTATTAGCTCAATTATCCTCCTCCTCTGTGGTTTCCAAAGAGTGAGTTGATTTGTGCTGTAGATCTTCGAAATTTAAAATACAAAGCAAAGCCTTTCTCACTCATGCGGGAAGGGCTTTTTTATTGCGCTTGGGCGTAGAACAAAAAACTAAAGAAATAATATAAGTAACTGAGATATGGACAAATTATTTATTTTTGACACCACTTTACGCGACGGCGAGCAAGTGCCCGGATGCCAATTGAATACGATTGAGAAAATCCAGGTAGCCAAAGCGTTGGAAACATTAGGAGTGGACGTGATTGAAGCCGGATTTCCCATTTCAAGTCCCGGGGACTTCAATTCGGTAGTGGAGATTTCGAAAGCGGTGACCTGGCCAACGATATGCGCCTTGACCCGCGCTGTGGAAAAAGACATCGACGTGGCAGCAGACGCGCTGAAATACGCCAAACGCAAAAGGATACATACCGGGATCGGAACTTCCGACTACCACATCAAACACAAGTTCAATTCCACCCGTGAAGAAATTATCGAACGGGCCGTGGCTGCGGTGAAATATGCGAAGCGATACATGGAAGACGTGGAATTTTATGCGGAAGATGCCGGCAGAACGGATAACGAGTATTTGGCACGTGTAGTTCAAGCCGTGATAAACGCCGGAGCCACGGTGGTGAATATACCCGACACAACGGGGTACTGTTTGCCCACCGAATATGGAGCAAAAATCAAATACTTGATCGACCACGTAGAGATGAAAGAAGCCATCTTATCCACACATTGCCACCAAGACTTGGGAATGGCAACAGCCAACTCGATCATGGGGGTATTGAGCGGCGCCCGCCAAGTGGAAGTCACCATAAACGGAATTGGTGAACGTGCCGGAAACACTTCATTGGAAGAAGTGGTGATGGCCATCAAAAGCCACAAGGAGCTGGAGATCGACACAAACATCAACACGCAAAAGATTTATCCTACCAGCCGCATGATTTCGAGCTTGATGAACATGCCTGTGCAACCTAACAAAGCCATCGTGGGACGAAATGCGTTTGCCCACTCATCAGGAATCCACCAAGACGGCGTGTTGAAAAATCTTTCCACTTACGAGATCATCAATCCAAAAGACGTGGGTATCGATGACAATGCCATCGTGCTGACCGCCAGAAGTGGACGTGCAGCCTTGAAGAATCGCCTGAGCATTTTAGGCATCGAGGTGGATGACGAGAAATTAAGCGAGATATACCAACAATTTTTGGAGTTGGCCGACCGCAAAAAAGATATAACGGACGAAGATGTATTAATTTTAGCGGGCAAGGAAACGAACAAAATGCACCGAATTCGGTTAGATTACTTACAAGTAACTTCCGGATTGGGAATCCGCAACGTAGCGATTGTTGGATTGGACATTGCCGGTGAAAAATTTGAAGCTTCCGCCACAGGCAATGGCCCGGTGGATGCAGCCATCAAAGCCGTGAAACAAATTATCCACCGCCAAACAACCATCCAGGAATTCCTCATCCAAGCCATCAACAAAGGGAGCGACGACACCGGAAAAGTGCACATGCAAGTGGAACACGAAGGGATAAACTATTATGGCTTTTCGGCAAATACCGACATCGTAGCCGCCGCCGTCGAAGCCTTCATAAATGCCGTAAATAAATTCGTAAAATAAATAAACAATAGGAAAAAGAAAAATGAGTACAGATTCGCAGAAACCAAGCACAGGCAAAACCCTGTTTGACAAGATTTGGGATGCACACACTGTGTCCACCGTAGAGAACGGTCCCACACAATTATACATCGACCGCCATTTCTGCCACGAAGTAACCAGTCCGCAAGCTTTTGCCGGACTTCGCGCACGGGGGCTGAAAGTTTTCCGCCCCGACCGCACGACTATGACTGCCGACCACAACACGCCGACAATCAATCAAGACCAACCTGTGAACGACCCGATTTCACGCAACCAGCTGGACACCTTTGATAAAAATGCAAAAGAGTTCAACATGCCGTTCTACTATCCTTTGGGAAACAAGAAAAACGGTGTCGTACACATCATCGGGCCGGAAAATGGGTTCACACATCCAGGAATGACCATCGTATGCGGTGACAGCCACACTTCCACTCACGGAGCCTTTGGCGCCATCG
Source organism: Bacteroidales bacterium UBA1309 (assembly GCA_002307185.1). Classification (GTDB taxonomy): domain Bacteria; phylum Bacteroidota; class Bacteroidia; order Bacteroidales; family Dysgonomonadaceae; genus UBA1309. The sequence goes on along the minus strand of DBTT01000014.1, from coordinate 54,146 downwards.
CTTTCGGTATCGGAACCAGCGAAGTGGAGATGGTGCTTGCCACCCAGTGCATCCTCCAAACACGCGCCAAAACGATGCGCATAAACTTCACCGGAAAACTGCAAGACGGTGTGGTTGCGAAAGACCTTGCTTTGTATATGATTTCTCAACTGACGACAGGCGGCGCCACCGGATACTTTGTGGAATACGCTGGGGAAGCCATCAGAAACATGTCGATGGAAGAGCGTATGACAGTGTGTAACCTGAGCATCGAGATGGGTGCACGTGGCGGAATGATCGCACCGGATGAAATAACGTTTTCTTATGTATATCGCCGTGAATTTGCCCCTAAAGGCGAAGAATGGGACAAACAATTAGCTTATTGGAAGACCTTGAAGAGTGACGAAGACGCTGTTTTCGACAAAGAATATACGTTTGATGCTTCACAAATTCCTCCCATGATTACTTACGGAACCAATCCGGGAATGGGAATGGGCATCACCGACAGCATTCCAACGCTGGAAGCGACCGACGAAGCGGGACGCATCTCTTTCCAAAAATCATTGGACTACATGGGATTCCAGCCAGGTGAAAAACTGGAAGGAAAATCGATCGACTACGTGTTCTTAGGAAGTTGTACGAACGGCCGCATCGAAGATTTCCGCACGTTTGCAAACTACGTGAAAGGCAAAAAGAAAGCCGACAACGTTACTGCCTGGTTGGTACCCGGAAGCTGGATGGTGGAAAAACAAATCCGTGAAGAGGGTCTGTATGACATCCTCACAGAAGCGGGATTCGCACTTCGCCAACCTGGATGTTCGGCTTGCCTGGCTATGAACGACGACAAAGTTCCGGCAGGGAAATACGCTGTTTCGACTTCGAACCGCAACTTCGAAGGACGCCAAGGCCCAGGGGCAAGAACTATCCTGGCAGGACCACTAGTTGCAGCAGCGGCAGCAATCACTGGAAAGATAACGAAACCCTGAAGTGAATGAACAAATTTGAGAATTTGAAAATTAGCAAATAAAAATCACATAATAAGTTGATGCCGAAATGAAAGAGACAGGAAATGCCATAATGGACTTATCTTTCAAATTTGCCCTTGACATTATTGCCTTTGCTGAAGTCTTGGAGCAAGGAAAAAAGTTCGTGATTGCCAATCAGCTTCTTAAAAGTGGCACATCAATTGGAGCAAATGTCAGGGAAGCTCAGAATGGAGAAAGTAAAATCGACTTCATCCACAAATTGAAAATTGCAGCCAAAGAAGCTGAAGAGGCTGAATACTGGCTTTTGTTATGTGAGCATTCCGAAAACTACCCCTTCAATTCTCAACTGCTAATCAATGTTAGAATAATAAAGAAAGTACTCAACAAAATCATTGGCACATCGAAAGCGAAACAAATCTAAATTCGCTAATTTTCGAATTTGCTAATTTATAAATTGGTAAGACAATGGAAAAATTTCAAACACTAACCTCAACTTATATTCCACTTCCCATCGAGAATGTGGACACAGACCAAATCATTCCGGCACGCTTCCTGAAAGCAACCGACAAAAACGGATTTGGCGATAACCTGTTTGCCGACTGGCGCTACAACAAAGACGGAAGCCCAAAAGCAGATTTCGTTTTGAACAACCCCACCTACAAAGGAGAAATCTTGGTGGCCGGAAAAAATTTCGGTAGTGGTTCCAGCCGCGAGCACGCTGCCTGGGCAGTGGCCGGATACGGATTCAAAGTTGTAGTATCCAGCTTTTTCGCCGATATATTCAAGAACAATGCCTTGAACAACGGCGTGTTGCCAGTAGTGGTTTCACCCGAGTTCTTGGCTAAATTGTTTGCTGAGGTAACAGCAGATCCACAAGCAACCATCACTGTAGATCTACAGAACCAAACCGTCACCAACAACAAATCGCAACAGACAGAGTCATTCGAAATAAATCCTTACAAGAAAGAGTGCTTGCTCAACGGGTTGGACGATATCGACTACCTGCTTTCAAAAAAAGATTTGATTGAACAATACGAAAAGAACAGATAATCCACACCTACCCCGCCCCACCAATAGGATCGGGCGGGGGAAAAGGATGTTAATTAACCGATTATGATAGAAATCATGGACACAACACTCCGCGACGGTGAACAAACCTCCGGAGTATCCTTTTCGACTCACGAAAAGATGAGCTTGGCCCATCTACTGATTGATGAACTCGGCGTTAACCGCGTCGAAATCGCATCCGCACGTGTATCGAACGGTGAGTTTGAGACTGTGAAACGAATTGCTGACTGGGCACTTTCCAGCGGCAACATCGAGAAGATTGAAATCCTTGGTTTTATCGACAAAGGGGCTTCCCTTAGATGGATACAAGATGCCGGATGCCAAACCATCAACCTGCTCACGAAGGGTTCGTACAAACATGTCACCGAACAACTCCGAAAAACTCCCGAAGAACACCTCGCAGACATTACGCAAGAGGTGACCTTAGCCCAAGAAATGGGTATCACCGTAAACTTATATCTCGAAGATTGGTCAAACGGAATCATTGATTCGGAAGAATACGTCTATTTCCTGATGGATTCACTCCAGCACCTTCCAATCAGACGTTTCATGCTCCCCGACACTTTAGGAATCTTAACACCCCATACCACCTGGCGCAATGTGCGCCGCATGATTACACGCTATCCTCAACTCCATTTCGATTTCCACGCACACAACGATTACGACCTGGCCGTGGCCAATACCATGGTAGCCGCGGAAGTGGGTGTGAAAGGCGTGCATGTGACGATGAATGGCTTGGGCGAACGTGCAGGAAACGCCACCTTGTCGAGTGTGATTGCAGTATTTCATGACCAATTGAAAATAGAGACCAGCATCCGTGAAGAGGCAATCAACCGGGTGAGCCGCGTTGCCGAATCTTACTCAGGCCTTGTGATTTCGGCCAACCAACCGATTATCGGAGGTAATGTTTTCACTCAATGCGCAGGAATACATGCCGATGGAGACAACAAGAACAACCTCTATTACAACGAATTGTTTCCTGAACGTTTCGGACGAATCCGGGAATATGCTTTGGGAAAACTTTCCGGGAAATCCAACATCAGCAAAAATATTCAGGCACTCGGCATCGAATTGTCGGAGGAAGACATGCAGAAAGTGACAACTCGCGTAATCGAGCTGGGCGACAAGAAAGAACTCATCACCCAAAGCGACCTGCCATTTATCATTTCAGATGTTTTGAAGCAAACCGACAAACGGAAAATAAGGATCATTGCTTATGCTTTTTCCCTGACCAAAGGGTTGAGGGCCACGGCCACCGTAAAGATTGAAATTGATGGAAAGGAATACCAGCATACCGCTCCAGGCGACGGGCAATACCATGCTTTTTCGAAGGCACTTTGGAAAATCTACACCCTTCTGGGAAAACCAAAGCCTGAACTTACCAACTATAGCGTGCATATTCCACCGGGAGGCCGCACAGATGCTTTGGTGCAAACACTTATCTCGTGGCGATTCAATGGAAAGGAATTCAAAACCCAAGGATTGGATGCCGACCAAACGGAGGCAGCGGTGATTGCCACCGAAAAGATGCTGAATCTGATCGAAGATTTATGATCTAATATGCCAATTGGCTAGTTGACGTACATCAGTTTTTATTGGTACATTAATATGAAACCTAAACAATATATATAATAACAGATAATTATGAAATTAAACATTGCAGTTCTTCCGGGCGACGGAATCGGCCCGGAAATCATTGCACAAGCGTTGAGAGTGACAGAAGCTATTAGCAAGAAATTTGGTCATGAACTTACCTACAAATACGGTATCGTGGGTGCATGCGCCATTGACGAGGTGGGAAATCCCTACCCGGATGCAACACATGAATTGTGTATGGCATCCGACGCCGTGCTTTTTGGAGCCATCGGCGATCCAAAATTTGACAACAACCCCAACGCCAAAGTTCGCCCAGAGCAAGGCTTGTTGGCGATGCGTAAAAAGCTGGAGCTATATGGCAATTTGCGTCCGGTGACAACTTTTCCATCTTTGATCCACAAATCACCTCTTCGTGCCGATTTGGTGGAAGGAGCAGACTTCATGTGTATCCGTGAGTTGACCGGCGGAATGTATTTTGGTCGTCCGCAAGGCCGCAGCGAAGACGGGAACACGGCCTACGACACCTGTGTTTACACCCGTGAAGAAGTGGAACGCATCTTGCACTTGGCTTACAAATACGCCCGCCTCCGCCGCAAGAAGGTGACAGTAGTGGACAAAGCCAATGTGATTGCCACTTCCCGCTTGTGGAGACAAATCGCACAAGAAATCGAGAAAGAATATCCGGATGTGGAAACAGAATACATGTTTGTGGACAATGCAGCCATGCAAATCATCCAATGGCCGAAACGTTTTGACGTGTTGGTGACTGAAAACCTTTTTGGAGACATCCTGACGGACGAAGCATCGGTTATCACCGGTTCCATGGGAATGCTTCCGTCGGCTTCGATCGGTGTACACACATCCGTGTTCGAGCCTATCCACGGTTCTTATCCACAAGCCAAAGGCAAAAACATCGCCAATCCGCTGGCTACGATTCTTTCGGCGGCCATGATGTTTGAATACGCTTTCGCCTTGATGGACGAAGGTTCCTTCATCCGCAAAGCGGTGGACGCTTCGATGGAAGCAGGTGTTGTGACGGAAGATATTGCTTCCAACGGCAAGGCATATTCCACCTCGGAAGTCGGCGACTGGATTGTCGATTACATCGAGAAGAATTAATTAACACGACCAATATCCTTTACATAAAAGATGGGGCATCCCTTGCGGAATGCCCTTTTTGTGTTTATAAGCCGCTGTACTCCTTTCATCCACATTCAACTAATTTACAAAACTCAACTAGACTATCTGCTTGCTAAGGAAAATCAGTGTCACAGATAGAAGAGCGGGATTTAATTTTTCAATCGACTTTTTCGAGTACAATATTGTTCTCTAAACAAATGCCGGCACAAGTGAGTCCTCCGCCAAATCCGATAAGCAAGAGTTGGTCATGAGATTTTATTTTTCCGGAGACCAACCCGTTGTACCATGCAATAGGGATTGAAGCAGCAGAAGTGTTTCCGTAATTGCGGATACTTTCCACGCATTTTTCCATCGGCAATTCGAGCTTTTTGCACACAGCCTCCAATATGCGGATGTTGGCACTATGAGGAATTAGGAAATCAATGTCATCCAACTTCCAATTGTTTTTTGCCACTAAAATTGGGATATTTTTGACCAAGGTAGAGACTGCCCATTTGAACACAGCTCTTCCATTTTGATGCATCTTGCGGTCAGCCAAGATCGGTTCTCCATCAACAGTTTCCGATAAATGCGAGATAAACAATTCTTTTCCTAGGTTGCCCTCAGTATCGGTAAGAGCATTGAATATGTGATTTTCTGAACTAACTTCCACAATCACGGCACCTGCGCCATCGCCGAAAAGGATACAGGAATTCCGGTCCGAGAGGTCGATGGCTTTCGATAGAGTTTCTGCACCGATAACCAACACCTTGCGATGAGTTTGTGCCGCAATTAAGCCTTTGGCCAAGATGATGCCATACACAAATCCGCCACAAGCAGCAGATATGTCTATACATCCCGCATGGGGTATTCCCAGTTTTGCTTGCACTCGGCTGGCTGCACTGGGCAATATCTGGTCGGGAGTGCTGGTGGCAACGATAATAAAATCAACCTCCTGCACATCTGTCTTGTGATTTTTCTGCAATGCTTCCACCGCTTTTACACACAAATCGCTTGTGTATTCATTTTCTAATGAGAAATAACGTTTTTCAATACCTGTTCTTTCCCGAATCCATTGATCTGATGTTTCTAAATACGTTTCAAAAAAGGAATTCGTAATTTCCCTTTCAGGATGGTAAATCCCTATCGATTTAATTGTAGCGTTCATTACTCTTTTTTCTGGAATTTATAAATTGAAAAGATTTATTGATATAAAAAATGAGATAAATAGCCCATATCCTATCGGTCAAAAAAGGATGAGGACTTATGCCGGTTTTTGGAACTTTCAATTCTCAGGACACGCAAAAAACACACAAACAAATACAAATCAAATATTTAATATATCCAAAATGAAATTAGGCATCACATTTCAAGTCCCTTTAATCGGCGAAGGTAGAAAGTTTTAGCCAGTATTTAGCTTCTGATCGTTTACCAGCAACTCCCTCCAATGCCTCAGTCCTGCCGACCCTAAATGAGCATAATCAAATACTGTCCCTATATGCTATGGGGGTCATTCCTGTGTATTTTTTGAAAAAACGCCCGAAAAACGAAGGACTTGAAAAATTGAGTTCCTCGGACACCTGCAAAACAGTCAGGTTGGATGATTTCAACAAAGCTTTGATATGAAGGATGGTCATCTCGTTGATCAATTCGAGCGCCTTTCTTCCAGTCACAGTCTTTATCACTTTTGTCAGATATTTGGCGGTGATACTTATCCTATCTGCGTAGAAGGCCACTGACCTTTCTTTCTGATAATTCTGAACCAGCAGCTCGGAAAATTGATAAAAAATTTCTTCGTTGCGGTTGGTAAATAATTTCGCCCCTGTACTCGACTTCTCATAAATGCACATGATCTCATAAAGCAATGCCCTCAACAAGTTCCGTATAATCTTGTTGTAGAATGGAAGATGCTCATTTGTATATCTTTTCACAATCAATGAGTGATATTCAAGTAGGATGTTTACTTCATCCTGGTCGAGCCTCAAGCAGGGCTGTTGCACTATTTTAAAAGGGATGTCAGCATTTAGGAAGATACGCATGTCGGAAAAGAAATTGTACGAAAAAAATAGATATTCTATACAAAAATTCTCCACACAATCTTGCACTTCGATTATGAATCCGGGCAAAATACAAGCAATCGAGTTTTTTTGAAAATCATATTCTTTCAAGTTTATTTTAATCTTACCCTTGCCCTCAACGCACATTACAAAAACAATGCCATCCATGATGTAGGGATGGAAGGGAAATATTTCAGGAAGATGCATGTTTTTGTCAGAGACGATGAACTTGTTAGTCACCTTGGAAGCTCCATTGCCAGCTATCTCATCAAAGGATATAGTAGAGAAATTTACATTTTCTTTTTGCATATTCATTTCACTGGTTCTCCTATTTACAGTGTGCAAAACTACAAATTATAATGACAACTGCAATATATAGAATCCACAAAAAGCGACTTTTGTGACATAATTGAAGGAATTAAGACCTTTTCAGCATGAGCATTTAGGTAGATCTTTGCATTCGAATAAGATTCATCGCACATATCAATATTTGCAAGTGACAGGAGGGTGCTAAAGCATCCAGACGCCAATGCGTATCCATTATTTTAACAAAATTGTCATTTCATAAATCCATTAGTGCAGGACGAAAGCTGCTTCAAATAATGTTTTTTCGCATATTATGTGTGTGGGCGAAGCCATCCCTAATCCGTTAATTTGACAACAATGAAAACCATACGCCTGAAACCACAGTATTTTGTGATAGCCCTTATCCTGCTTCTCCTGTTCTGCTATTTTGCAGGATACAAAATACTTGACGAACATGAAATGTCAAATCCAGATGCTGCTCTTCCGGAGGTGGTGTCCCCACATTTGGGCGACAGTATTGACAAGGGACTTGCGATGGTGCTGTTCTACACGCCAGGATCAGAGTTGTCAGCCTATATGCAAACTCGGCTGATCGAACTCAAAAATAAAAATAAATCACCCATCCGCTTCTATCAAATAGATGTGAATCGGAATGATAGTTTAATCGACAAATACGGCATTTCCCTCACCCCTTTGGTATTAACTTTCAAAAACGGCAAAGAAAACCAAAGAGCCGTGGGAATTGTTCCCCTCTCCAATCTCGAGATAATACGCGACCGCTTGGCCAGATTGGAAAGAGAGAATTAATCAGCAGAGGCATCCTATGGAAAAATTCATTTTATTTGCAGTAAACAATAGGCTCAGTATCATCGGCATGATGCTGGGGCTTGCTCTGGGTTACGCACACTGGTATTATTGGGGATGCTATTGGGGTACCTATCCCCTATCGTCCGAATGTTGGGTCAACTGCTTGGGAGGAATGCTTTTTGGCGGATTCGTGGGCAGCTTATGTAGCAAAGACAATAACCCTGGCCAGACCTAAACCGGCATGGGTTTGCTGAGTATATGGAATTATCCAAGGAACAGCAACACCCTGCCTCGGGCCTTCTTCACCTCCGCTCCAGGATCAAAAGCCCGAAAATACGGGCCGGGATGCGTGTTGCAGACAAGGAGACGATTTCAAGCATGGACGACAAAATAGGTGGGTTGGATTTTCATAAACCCAACCTATTCAATGGGCAAGATTTTTTACAACTGCTGCTAAGCGGCATTTCAAAAAAGAAACAAATCGAAATCACTTATGTGTCCCATAGCCAAAATGAGCAGACACAACGAGTCGTTGACCTAGTAGGCATCTTCTTTTCCATGGCAAATTGGTATTTGGTAGCATTTTGCCATCAGAGAAACGATTACCGAACATTCCGTGTTGGGAGAATCAAGCACGTACAGCTTAGGGAAGTGCCCATCAGTCAGGAATAGCCTCCTTTGGAATCGCTTTTAGAAGGACTGAAGGGAGGGACTTCGTTGCACAAGGCAATCATTGAAGTGAATCGGGCAGACTTGCCGTTGATTGAAGAGAGCAAATACTACCAAGGTTTAGTGGACGAAATAGATAAGAAAGATCGGACTGAACTCCATTTCATGAAATTCTCACTCAAACACTTGGCTCGCTGGTATCTGTCCTATATAGATGTTGCAACAATCTGTTATCCTGAAGACTTGAAGCAAATAACGAGGGATATTGTTGCAAAGTCGAAGAGAAAATAGCTATTGGGATGATTTAAACTAATTCCTTTGCATAACACACGCTGCTTTCAATGCAGGCATATTGGTCGTAGTTGGGAATCCTGTGATAGCCGTTCTTTTCATACATTGCTTTAGCTTCGGGAAGCCTAATTCCCGTTTCCAAAATACTTTGCGTATATCCCAATTCTTTAGCCCATGCCTCCAATTCAGTAAGTATTTTTGTGGCAATGCCCCGGCTTCTGGCAAAATCATCCACAAACATCCGCTTGACTTCAATAATATTTGGCTGATATACTCTTATCGCACCACAACCCACTGGAAGAGCGTCCGAATACGCCACTACGACATGCCTTATTTTGTCCAACCGATTGTATGGCGTACAATAGTCGTGACCCGCCTTGTCTCTATCTGTCAGAAATTTATCCAAACGGACGATTAATTGCTGAAAATCAATACAATCAGAGTTGGTTCGTATAAGTTGTATGTTCATATTTTGAGAAATTGCAAAATCACCAATTACCGAACACAGCAAAAGCCACTGACAAAATCAAGGTAGCAATCGAAGTTTTTTTCAAAAAAGGGTCGAGCAAATGCTTTTCTTCCGTGCGAAATATGGTAATTAAAATTCTAATAAACGAGATAGAGGTCAGCAGATACAAAAATTGATACCAATGGATGGAATAGCAAACGGAATAAGTGGCGAAACATCCGATTCCAAACAATGTGACCAAAGCATGATAGTAGCGCGCTTTGGTGTAACCCAATCTGCCAGCAATCGTGATTTTACCCGATTTAATATCATTGTCGATGTCACGCATATTGTTGATGTTAAGCACTAAAACAGTAAAACAACCCATACCGATGGCAGGAAGCCAAGGCCTGAAGTCGAGTGTATGCGTATGCAGAAAATACGTTCCAACTACCGACACGAGGCCGAAAAAGACAAATGAAAAGATATCTCCCAACCCAATGTATCCATACGGATGATTTCCAGCCGTATAAGTGATGGCGGCTATAATCGAGAGAAGCCCGATCACGAAAAACAACAAGATGTGCCACAAGCTGATGAATTGAGCTGCTTCGTATATCAAAATAGCTCCCACCAGCGCCGAAGCAGCGATGGCAACGGCAATCCCCCTCTTCATTTCCTTCGGGGTGATGGCGCCACTTTGTACGGTGCGTTTTGGTCCTACTCGTTCGCCGGTGGTGTCGGTGCCGTGTTGAAAATCGCCCAAATCGTTGGCCATATTGGACAACAATTGCAGCAAGGTAGCCGTCAAAATGGTTAAAACTACAATCCAAAGGCTGAATACACCCGTGGAATAAGCTACTGCACTACCGCATATCGTGGTAGCTGCCGAGAGGAACAAAGTACGTGGACGGATGGCCGAAAGCCAAGCCTGGGTTGAAGCCATAATTTTAATGTGCCGATAAGTAAATATGCCAATATGCACATCGATCGAAAATCCAGATCATGTGCACATTGTTTTTATAGCGATGGCAAATTTATAAAATCACAGGTGAAAACAAGGCCTGATTTTGGAAAATATGTGCGATTACCTGCAAAGAATGCTATCGGCATGTAGTTCAGCAGAATGATCAGCTATTTTTCTTTCCAAAGTTATCCAGCAAAAATTTATCCCCTTCGGCCACATCCATAATGGTGTATCTCCCCACACAACAAATATGCATTTCGTCGAGCACCTTCACCAAGTTGTCGTAAGAGGATTTGTCGGTAGGCTTAATCATCACCGCTATTCCGTTTTCATCGTTACGAATCTGCTTCGATTGCGCTTTAAAATCGGCTTCTGAAATTTGCTTGTTTTGACGCATAGCTCTCAGTTCATTCATCCGCTTCACAGCCAAAGCGTTGCGTTGCAAGAGGATTTTCCTTAAACCATTGGCATCATAAGTGGTCGATTTCAAAAAAGCCAAGTCTTTGTAATCGGGCTTGCCGAAATAGTAATACACCTTGTTGGCTTCGCCCAAGATAAGCGTCACGGCTTTGTCTGCGGTTACTTTGGGTGGCTCAACATTCTCCTTGTCATTGGATGGCAAAGTAAGGTTCATGCTTTGTGGCTTACTAAGCGTTGTACAAATCATAAAGAATGTGATCAACAACAGATTCATATCCACCATCGGTGTGAAATCCACGCGAAGGTTCGTGCGGTTGGGCCTGCCTTTTCGCCCTTCTTTGCTAACGGTATTCACTTCTGCCATAATAGTAAATTTTAAGAGGTTAATTAATCGAATTATTCAATTCTCTTGCTTTACTTAATAGAGGCGGAAGTTTCGGGAATTCCACAAAAGAGATCTTTTTTGTTTTTAAGAAATTAGTTTGATGGCTTCGTTGAGCTTTTCATTTGCATTCTGTCCGTAGCAAACTTGTCCAGCAATCATGAGCAGGAATAAGCCGATTGTTTTGATTGAATTTTTCATGGTTGTTTTTTTAATTATTTGCGCTATTTTTTGCATCCACCGCACTGTTTCTATTTGATTTTAAACCGGGCAAACATGGCGTATTTTAGTTTTATCGGTTTAATTTCCAAATAATCAGTATCTAATTTAGACTCCTCTTTGTACTGCCCAACAGCTACATTAGAATATGAACTTCGACCTAGCAAGAAGTCATTATCCTCGATTTCCTTAATTATTAACGGCTTGTCAATTTGTTCGTCTATTGATTTTAGCAATTCGGTTGCTTTTTCTTTAGCGGCTTGTAGTGGCTATTTGTTTCTCTTTCCGTATTCTTTAGTTCATAAAATTTTGTTTGGGCTTCTTCGTCATTTATTCTATCGTTATAATGGTCGAACCAAAGTTGTTCAATTTTATTAAAATAGTCGAAATAAAAATCAGTTACGCTGTTTAATTTTTCAATCTGTTTCTCTGATGGAATAATATGTGGGCTTATAAGTTTCAACAGCGAAATTGCAGCAATAATAATACAAGGCGTGTGTAGGGACTAGGCGATTGTTATTCAATCATTTCAATTCGAAATACTGTTTTCGCTTCTCCAAAGATTTCAACTCTGTTGCCTTTATATACGGTTTTTAATTCGCCTGTTCGTTTTGATAACTGTTTTGATTTGAAATTTGTCTTTTCGAGTTTCATATTCCAAAAAGGTACTAATATACAATTTGCGGCACCAGTTACCGGGTCTTCTGTAATTCCACTTATCGGATTACAAAACACTCGTACAACAAAGTCTAAATCTGAAGATTCACTTTTAGCGGTTACAGCAATGACCAATCCCATATTTTTCTCTTGAATTTTTCCAAAGTCGGGAGTTGCCTCTTGAACTTCTTTTTCAGTTTCGACTCTGGCTACAATCCATTTATTGTCACTTTCATACAATTCAATAGGTTTAATTCCAATAACTTCACAAAATTCTGTCGTTATTTCTTTCTCTGTCAGTTTGTATACAGGAAAGTCCATTTTAATCCAATTGTCTTTATATGAAATTGTTAGGTCAGACTCTTTAGCTCTAAATACAAATTCGTCGTTTGTCGGAATAACACCTAATTCATAAAGAATATGAGCACTTGCTAATGTCGCATGACCACACAACGGAACTTCTTGAGTTGGGGTGAAGTATCTTATTTTAAATATTTTTTCTCTTGTCTCAACAAATGCAGTTTCAGATAAATTCATTTCAGTTGCAATTGATTGCATAATTTCTGTTTCCAGGAATTCGTCCAAAATACATACGCCTGCTGGGTTTCCTTTAAATCTTTCAGAAGTAAATGAGTTGACTTGATATATGTTCATAAATTTCGTGTTTTTCTTTTTTTTTCGCTTGCCGCCTAACGGTGGCGGTATGAAAAGTTGCCGATTGCGGGCGATGTCCTATCAAGTTACACAAAAGTTGAAGCGGGATACAACCCTTGAATAACCTACTGAA
>DBTT01000014.1:0-41119 GCA_002307185.1 Bacteroidales bacterium UBA1309 | reverse complement strand
GCAATTTTTTATACCGCGTGTTACCTGCTGGCGTTTCTATCCGTCATTATAATTTGTTCTTTTTCATTAGTTCTTCCCATTGTTTTAAAAGTTCAACTTTCCTCTCTGGCGAAAGGTCGTCAAAGTCTGGAACACTTGAACCTATAACTTTAATTGGTCCACTGCTTGTCATAATATATCCTGGGTCTCCTTCAATTTCTAACAGGTTGAATTTACTACCGCAACATTTACAATAAATGTTTGCCAAGTCGTGTGGTGGTTGCCAATTGTTAGTCGTTCCGCACATACAAGTCAAGTCAATGACACTATTGGAAGCTATTAAACCCTGCTTGATAAAAAAGTAGTATTGATTGTTCCTTGTTTTTAGGTTTTCAATAATTTTGCTTTGAAGCTGAGCTAGCGAAGTTTCAAAGATTTGAAAAGTGCTTGGCTCAAATGATTTTTTAAATGAGTTAAGCAAAGTCGGCAAATAAATCTTTGAATAAAACTTAGTAGCCGTTTCAAGGATTTCATATTTGAGTTCGCTAAAATTTTCAGTACTTGGCAGATAAGGGCTAATACTGTCGGTGAAAATCACTTCTGAAATGTCAGAACTTGTAAAGAAAGTTGAAACATATCCGATATGAGTAAACTCTGATGAAAACTTAAAGAGATTTTTAATTTCTTCTTTAAAGTCAGTTTCTGCCGTTAAGTTGAGATTTGTAAATAGAAAGTCAACCTTATCTCCAAAATTTTTGTGAGCACACTTTGTAATGTGTGAGTTTGCCCATTGATTGTAATTCAAAGTTTCAAATTCATTCAGTGAGTTTTCAATTGCGGCATTAAAAAGTCCTTGTCTAATTGACTTTGTTGTGTATTTACTAAAACTGTTTAAAGAGACTAAAACTTGGTAGTTAGTTGATTTGGCTTCTAATAAAGTCAGTTGGTAAGCGTCAGCAACCAAGCTGTCAATAAACTGTCTTGCAGAAGTTACCAAATTGTTGTAATCTGTAAATGACTTTTGAAGTTTACCAACATTTCCCACTGTTATTCCTTGTCTGTTGTCTGGCTCTGTATATGAAATAAATTTATCAAGAACACTTATGTCATTCAGAATAATTCTCGGAACTATATTTCTAAAATAGAAGTGAGGTTTTGTGTTGTCCTTAAAGTCTGCTAAAACCAAACTGTCATTTTTGAAAGCTGTGTCAGCTTGGCTTTGCACTATTCTTAATGAATTAACTCCCCAAGTTAAAAGGTCGTTTACATATTTGATGTTGTTACACAGAACTTCATAGTTGTTCAATGCAGCGGTTGACTTACGCTCTGATAAGTTTTCGGCTATGCTTTTTAAGATGTCTATTTCAGTCATTCGTCAATGTGTATGTGTCGGTTTTTTACGCTTGCAGCTAACATCCCAATATGCGACACTCCATATCCTGTAAGGGATACCCAGTTTCTCTTACATCCGCTTTATGCGTATTCTGTAAAGTGTTCATCTTTTTGAATATTAATGTTTTGCAAAAAACAGATATTTGCACGATGTTTCTCATATAGAAAATGTTGATTTGTATAATATATTTTCACAAATATATCATAAATGATTGTAATAGCAGTGTGTTTCCCTAAATATCTAAGTTGTCGATGGGGATTCTTTAACGGCTCAAATCTGTTCCGGCTTTGAGGGCGGCGTCATGATCTCTAAAACAAACCAAGGGCATCGTTCTCACGAAACCCTTGGCCACAAAAACCTATCAAATCAATAACCTAAATCTTAAAAACCAAACAGATACACGTCTTTTCCACCTATTTCTATTGTATCTTTCAGCGGAATCTTCCTGCCGCTCAGCACGTCTTCGGCTTCTTCCGCAGGCAATATTTCCCTGTAATTTGCGGCATTCAACACTTGCTTGCTGCCCGATCCGTTGAGAAAAACCACTACGGAACGGTTTCCATATTGGCGTTTATACACATACACTCCTCGTTCGGGAGCAAAATGTTTCAAAGAACCTTTGGCTATGGCTTCGTTCCCTTTGCGGAAATGGAGCAGCTTTCGCTCCAAATCAAAGAACTTGTTTTGTTCCGCTGTCCGCCCACTTTGGGTGAACGCATTTTGCACATCCCTTGCCCAACCTCCCGGGAAATCGGGACGCAGGGCGCCGTCACCGTCTTTCTTGTCGCCAAACATCCCGATCTCGTCACCGTAATAGAGTTGGGGAATGCCACGGGTGGTGAGCAAAAGCGTGAGGGCGAGCCGGTATCGGTCGAAGTCGGACGCATCCTTGGCATTCTTCAGAAAGCGGGAGGTGTCGTGGTTGTCCAAAAATGTGAGCACATTCAACGGATTGGCATACACGATGTCCTGCCCCAGGAGTTCGTATATTTTCTGGAAATCGATGCTGTCGCCAAATGATCGGCTAAATTCCAGAAACAACGGGAAATCCATCACCGAAGGCAAGTTGGAGTTGCGGGGAAAGGCCAATTTACTGTCTTTTTGCCAAAAGGATGTCCCAATGTTGCTTCCGTACCAAACTTCGCCTACGATGTTGAATTTGGGGTATTCCGTTGTCACGGTCTTGCACCAATTCGACATCATGTCATAGTCGGCATAAGGATATGTGTCCTGGCGGATGCCGTCGATCCCGGCATATTCGATCCACCAGATGCTGTTTTGAATCAAATATTTTGCCAAATGCGGATTGCGCTGGTTCAAATCGGGCATACTTTCCACAAACCAGCCGTCGTCCGATGCTTCTTTATCAAAGTTGGAAGCATACGGATCGCATTGGGTGGTTGTTCGAAAAGAGGTCTGCACATAGCTCTCCGGATTGTTGAACCAATCGTGCGAAGGACGGTCTTTGAAGAAAAAATGCTCGCTTCCGCAATGATTGAACACCATGTCCATAATCACTTTCAAGCCTGTCTCGTGAGCCTTTCTCACCATGGAAGCATACTCTTCGTTGGTACCCAAACGGGGATCTGCCTTGTAGTAATCGGTGATGGCATATCCGTGGTAGGAACCTTCCGGCATGTCGTTTTCATTGAACGGGGTGAGCCAGATAGCGGTAGCGCCCAGGTCTGCAATATAATCCAAGTGATTGGTCAATCCACGCAAATCGCCGCCGTGGCGGGCATACGGATTGCTACGATCCACTTTCGTGTCAAGCATTCCCTTCACTGCATCGTTCGCCGGATTCCCATTGGCAAAACGGTCGGGCATCAGCAGATAAATCACATCGCCGGAAGTGAAGCTTTCACGGTTTCGGGAAAACTCTTCCCTTTGCCGTAGTTCGTAGGGTATTGTTTTTTTCTGCCGTCCTACCGTAAGATTGAGATTGAATTTTTGAGGCGTAGCACTGCCAATATTCAAGTAGAGAAACAGGTAATTTGGATTCTCCATCGGCACCAATTTGCTGATCCGGATATCAGATGAGGAAACGTAAACTTTCGCCGAAGCAACATTCTTTCCGTAGATCATCACCTGCAAAATGGAATCTTGCATCCCTGCCCACCAGTTTTGTGGTTCCACACGCTTTACCTCAAAAGCATGCAGGCATTGGCATCCTATGGCGAATGCAAACAGGAGGAAATATAGTCTTTTCATACAAATTAGGATATAAAAAGGGCAGGCTAAGTCTATTCTAGAGCCCGCCCTTAAATAATTGATTTACATTTGACTTTTGAAAAAAAAATCTCTTTTCACGCAGGGTTCGCAGAGATTTTTCGCAGAGGACGCAGAGGTTTTATTTCTTGTTTCTCTGTGTACTTTGCGTGGTGTTCTCTTTGCATCCCCTGCGTGGGACTGTATTTTTCACGCAGAGGATGCGGAGAATACTATCCGAAATGCAATTACAACTTCTTCAACCCTTTCAGCGCCGCTTTGTCTGCTTCAATCACGCTGATGGCAAATCCACCACCGGCAACCGACTGCTGAACCAATTTCGACTTGTTTGTCACCACCACTTTCCGGATAGTATAAGCCTGCGGATTGGTTTTGTAATTTGCATTCGGTGCATCTGCATAAATGGTTGCAATGTATTGTTTTCCTGGATCAAGGAAGTCGAAAGCAAAATTCGCAGCGTGTCCTTCATATCCGGCCACATTTCCTATAAACCAGTTGTTTGTTCCTTTCGCCTTGCGGGCAATGGTGATGTATTGTCCCGGTTCAGCTTCCAAGTATTTGCTTTCTTCCCAATCCACAGCCACGTCTTTGATAAACTGGAACGCATCCAAGAAACGGTTGTAGTTTTCGGGCAAATCGGCAGCCATCTGCAATGGGCTGTACATCGTCACATAGAGAGCCAACTGGTTGGCCAAGGTGCTGTTGACGTGCGAAGTGTTGCTCGGGTTCAATTTGCTGATATTCATTTCAAAAATGCCGGGCGTGTAATCCATTGGGCCACCGATCAAGCGGGTAAAAGGAAGAATCGTCACGTGATTCGCGTTGCTTCCGCCGAAGGCTTGGTATTCCGTTCCGCGAGCAGATTCGTTGCCGATCAAGTTTGGATATGTGCGGCACAATCCGGTGGGGCGAACAGCTTCGTGGGCATTCACCATAATCTTGTAGCCGGCTGCTTTTTCCACGGCATACACGTAATGGTTGTTCATCCATTGTCCATAATGGTGTTCACCGCGGGGAAGGATATTTCCGACATAACCGCTCTTCACGGCATCGTAGTTGTTGTCTTTCATAAATTTGTAGGCGGCATCCAAGTGGCGTTCGTAGTTGCGTACCGAGCTGGATGTTTCGTGGTGCATAATCAGTTTCACTCCTTTGCTTTTTGCATAGTCGCGCAGTTCTGCCACATGAAAATCAGGATAAGGTGTGAGGAAATCAAACACATAATCCTTTGAATTTCCAAACCAATCTTCCCATCCTACGTTCCACCCTTCCACCAGAACGGCATCAAAGCGATGGAGGGCGGCAAAGTCGATGTATTTCTTCACGTTTTCGGTGGTTGCGCCGTGTTTGCCATTAGGCTTCACCCTGGTGTAATCAGTCACGCCCAATTGCACGCTTGGCAGGTCGTCGGTGTAAGCCCAGGTGCTTTTTCCGGTAATCATTTCCCACCAAACACCTACATATTTTACGGGATGAATCCAGGAAGTATCTTTGATCTTACTTGGTTCATTCAAGTTCAACGTGATTCTCGAAGCCAAGATGTTGCGCGCATCATCACTCACAATGATGGTGCGCCAAGGCGATTTGGCGGGTGCTTGGATATATCCCTTCCAACCTTGTGCATCGGGCGTAAGGGCTGACTCGAAGATGAAGTTCTTGTCGTCTAAATTCAGGTGCATGCACGAATAATCGATCAAAGCCGCTTCGTGCAGGTTCATATACAATCCGTCGGCTGTTTTCATCTGTAAGGAAGTCTGGACAGCCGTTGGCCCCATAGCCGTTTGCGAGGCATTAGGCGTGATGGCTTTTTCCATCAAGCCACGGATTTCCGACAATTTGGAAGTGTGGTAATCGTATTCCTGTGTGTCGTAATCGCCCGGAATCCAAATTGCCGTGTGGTCGCCAGCCATGGCAAATTGGGATTTCTCATCCTTGATTACGAAATATACCAAGTTCTTTTGTTGCGGAAATTCGTATCTGAAACCCAAGCCATCATCGAACAAGCGAAAGCGGATCACGATGCTGCGGTCTTTGGATGCCTGGTGCAATGTGACAGCCAATTCGTTGTAATGGTTGCGGATATTTTTTTCTTCGCCCCACACCGGATGCCAGGTTTCATCAAAAGTGGATGCCTGCATGTTCGAGATGGTAAACCCGTCGTACAACGAATTCTTCTCCACTTTTGCACCTTTGTCTGAAAAATCATAAAATGTGCGAGTCACCCCATCTGGACGCAGGTCGAGCCCCAACTTACTTGGTTTAATCACATCCTTTCCTTTGAATGTAAGGATATAAGTGGGTATTCCTCCATCCTGAAGGTAAAATTTCATCTCCAGATTTCCATTCGGAGATTTAAGGGTTTGAGCCGAGCCTACTAAAGAGGCAAGGCATAGCACTAGGGTTAAAATCCAATTCTTCATCATATTCTCTGATTAATGTTGTTTTTTATCTTTGGGATTATACTTTTGTTATTTTTTCAAAAATTTTATCGAATAGAATCTCCCGTTTTGTTTCACTTGCATAAGATAAATTCCTTGCTGCAAATGGCTAATATCTACTGATTCGGTGATTGTTTGGCTTAGAAGCATCCGTCCCGCCAAGTCATATACACCAATGATTGCTTTGTCCGGACTCTTGTTCCAGATGGTGTTTCCGGAAATATAAACAGAAGCATCATTGTCGCCCTTGTTGTGAATGGACGACACAGCTTGATCCGTAAACAGCTTGAATTCTCCCGGAGCCAAAGTGGCGGAATAAGAGGTTGACGAAAAAGTTTCGTATTGCCCAGTGAATACATTGTACCATGCACCTGCTTTCGGCAAGGTGACGGTGGCCGTGATGGCAATTGTTCCAAAATTCCCCACCACAAAAGCATTCATATCAGCCGTTTTCCACACAAATGAGCGAGCCATTGTAGCCCCTACAGAGGCTGTGAAATCATTGGTAGAAAACACCGGGTATTTCTTTTTCAATCCGTTCAATAGCGCATACGCATCGTACAAGGCTTTTCGCTGGGGAACATCGTAATAATCCCAACGGATAGGCTTTGGGTCTGTGCGGTGCGCGTCGCCGATTGTCACGCCATCACTGGCAGTGTTGATGGAGTAGTCGTATCCCAATTCGCCAAACTGCCAAATCATTTTCGGCCCCGGTTGAAGAAGGTAGAACGCAACACACATCTTGGCCCGATCCAAAGCAGTAGAAAGATCCTTTGCGGAATAAGCCTCCACCGTGTTCCCATAAGTCAACGCCTTGTACATCATCCGTTCTTCGTCATGGCTTTCCATGTAGCTCACCAGGTTGGGTTGCGCCCAATTGCGATTGGAATATATGCCCCACGAGAGGTCGGAATCGGTTGTGTATCCCATAATGCTTTGGCAATAAGCGTTGTTGGTGTTGCCCCAAAGCATGATTCCAGCATTTGCCAACACTGTTTCTTCCGAATTGTCTGCCAGATGTTCGAATATCACATAAGCGTTGGGGTTTCGCGCCCAAATCTGATTGGCCATACGTTCCAAGATCGAGATGCGGGAGGCATCATAGGCGTAGCCATCGCCAGCCTTGTTGGTGAATCCTTTCGTGAAATCGAAGCGGAAACCGTCTATCTTGTATTCGCTCATCCAGTAACTGCTGATGCTGTCCACCAAAGCTTTTGTTTGAAGAGATTCGTGGTTGAAGTCGTATCCCCAACTGTAACTGGGGTTCGGAGAGGTGACGTTGTACCATGGATTATTTGCTGCTGGGCGTGAATTTGCCGAATCCCAATAGAGCTGCACGAAAGGCGACTGCCCGTAGGAATGGTTCAGCACCAAATCCATGATGACGGCTATTCCACGTCGGTGGCATTCATCAATCAATGCCTTGCAAGCATTTTTAGTCCCGTAATATTTGTCCACGGCAAAGTAGAACGATGGGTTGTATCCCCAACTGCTGTTGCCTTCGAATTCGTTTACTGGCATCAGCTCTATGGCGTTGATCCCAAGCGATTGGAGGTAGTCTAACTTTTCTTTCACGGCATCAAAGCTATGCGAGGAGGTGAAATCACGGACAAGCAATTCATAAATCACCAGTTTCTCTTTTGCCGGAAGTGTATAGCTCGTATTCTGCCATTGATAAGGGGTTTGCCCTGTTTCCAGTACTGAAACGATACCCGTTGTTTTCCCTGTGGGATATGCTTTCAGGTTGGGATAAACCGAAGCCGGAATATACGAATCGTTCCACGGGTCAAGCACTTTGTCGGTATATGGATCTGCAATCCGCAGGCTTCCGTCCACGAGGTATTGGAAAGCATATTCTTGCCCGGGAGTTAATCCTGGGAGCGTGATCCACCAATAATCGCCGTCTTTGTTGAGCATGTAGTCGTTGGACAACGCCCAATTGTTGAAATCACCCAAGGCGTACACGGAAGATTTGCCCGGCGCATAAAGCACCAGCGTGGCGGTGGAATCATTCAGGATGTTGATTCCTGAACGGGTATCTGCCGGCATGGCTATCGTTTGCACCTGTTTTTGAACCACTACCCGAACACTGTCCCGAATGGCCCTACCTCCGCTTGCAGCCTCAGCTATGAGCCAATAAGCACCGGAAGTGGAACAAGTATAGCTTGAAGTAATGGCCGTGGTATCATTCGATGAACTGATCTGGTTGTTGTCCCAAAATAATTTCATCTCGGCAGATTCCGAAGCCAATGCTTTGATGTGAAGGGTTGAGTCCTTATTGATGAGGCTTTCCGAATCAGGCAACTTGATTTTTACTTGCAAACCAGGCTCATACACCCGGACAAGAATATCCTTGTCTCCTGTTTCTTTTCCGGTGAGAGACCCACTGCTGTTCCGCAAGACGAACGCAAGGTATTCTATCGAGTCCATGCTTGCTACCTGATAGAAAGAACGAAGCGAAGGGCTTATCGAAAGCTTCCATTTGTTGTCTCCCAACGATTTTAATTGATAGATTGAATCGTTGTCGAGCCACGAGGTGTTGTATTTCCAATCGGATGTGGAATTGCTTTTGTCGGTGATAACACCCGTATGGACATACAGAAGGCTATCCGTGCTGATATTCGCCAAGTCGGCATTTCCTTTCGAAAGGTCAAAAGTCAAATCCAAAGGTTGCCCGGCAGTTGGGAAATTCAAGGATGCCGTCACCAATTCCCCTGGACCCGCAGTTTCGGGTCTCGCAATAGTAAATGAAGCCTTGAAATTTTGGCTGCTGTTGCTATCGTAAACATTTCCCGCTTGAAAATAGATTTCAAGGGTATGCGTTCCGGCCGAAAGGGTGTCGATAAGCACCGATGCTATTCCGTAATGCTTGCTGTTGTTTCCTTCGGTTCCCGACTTAGAAAGGGAAATGGAGCTGAAAGAGCCATTGTCTATGCGGTAATAGAGGGATGCGGGGGTTGTTGTGCCGGGATACACTTGCAATTCTCCGGCCAGGTAAAATTCGGTGGACAAGATTCCTAGATTTGCACCATTGAACAAACCTCCTTGATGGATGTAGCTGTTGCTGCCGGTGTACCAGAGGTTGTTGACCACAATGAAAGAATTTCCACACCATGTTTGGGCATAGCAAAGAGTCAATTGAAAAAAGAGAAAGAGTAGCAATGCTGTTTTTCTTTTCATACCTTGCGTTTTATGCGTCATTGGCGAAGAAATGGAAGACCCCGCGCAAATAGGTTTGGGGTCTTGATCCATCTCTGACACCAAGTAGATTAACGCTGTTTTTTCACTCTACTGTATAGATCAATCCGTTGGAATTATTCAAATTGACGGTGATGCGATAAGTCCCTGCCGTGACAGCGATATTATCGCCGCCGGCAACTAACGTGCCGTCCGCTCCTCCAAAATTCAACGTCCAAGAGGCATCTGTCCTAAACTTAATCAGCCCTGTTGCAAGGGTTATATCCACATAAAATTCCTGTGTGGACGAATCAAAACTCATCACCACATCATCAGTCCAGCTTCCAACTCCCGTGCCGACAATACCCAATTGGTCAAACCCATACATTTGCTTCAACAATAGAGAAGAATTGTTAAAAGAGAATTTATAGAAACGCTTCGAATAGCAAGTGATGTTGCCGGAACTGCCACTGGCAATCAAGGTGATGGACGAAGCTTCACTGCTTGGTGCCGTGACCGAACCATCAACACCCCAATTGACATTGCTATCGCTCCAATTGCCTGCGCCGTTAATCTTGAAACCATTTGCCGCTGACGTACCGAAATCAATCACTCCTTCGTAATTCACTTCGTCTTGGGTGTAGGAATATAAGTGTTGCGAAGTATCAAAACTCCATCCGCAATAATCACCGATAACCCAGATGGAAGGGTACACAATATCCGTAGAATAAGGGGTGATAGTAGAACTTACAGTGTTCGAACTGAGAGCTGTGAATGAGGACAAAGTGGAAGATTCGCCCAACACTTCGGCCACCACTTCAAACTCAACGGCAGTGCTCGTGCCTGCTTCCGCCCCCAAAGCCAAGAGCACGGAATTAAGTTTTGAAACGGTCACCGGAATGCTGGCAGAAATATCGGTGGTTGTTCCCAGTGATTTCTTATTTGCAAAACTCGAATCGGCCAAATCTACATAGAGCGTATATTGCACGGCCAATTTCAAGTTGCTGAAGTTAGCTTCCGTAAATTTAAAAGTCACCAAGGTGTCACTAGCCAAATCGGAAGTCAGGGTGTAACTTGAGTCGATTGAACCAAGCACACTCGCTTTCACATTGTCTGGATTATAAACCGGATCCACATCGGGATTGCTACAGGAAAAGGCAAACATCCCGAGTAACAGGAGAAATAATGTATTGATATGTTTTTTCATCTTCAAAACTTTTTAGAATAACAACTCTTCAAAAAATCAATAGCCTGTATTTTGGACTAAATTGGAATTGGCGTTGATGTCATCATCCGGAATCGGGAACAAATTGAATTTATCTGCTACTCCTGTTCCTGCCTCTAAATTTCCTTTCCATGCCCACACATAGTCACTCGGCGTGAACTTTCCGAAACGGATCAAATCGGAACGTCGGTGACCTTCCCAGTACAATTCGCGTCCACGTTCGTTCAGAACATTCTGCAAAGTATAAGACGAAAGTGCCTCCAGATTCGCACGAGTGCGAACCTTATTCAGGTAATACAAGCCTTCCGTCGTTGTCGCAGTGGTAGCACCTCGCTTCGCACATTCGGCCAGCATCAGGTAAACGTCAGCCAAGCGGAACAGCGGAAAGTCCGTATCTACAAATCCATAACTAGAGCCATTCGTCCCATCCGACCTTATGTTCCGGAATTTAGTCACAGCATATCCATCGGTAAATGTTCCGAGATCGGCAATCTCTTTTTCCTGTCCTTCAGTATAGAATAGCGCACGTGTGTCATTGATAGTATCAAATAAATCTACGAATTCGGGAGTTGTCCTCAAGCCACCCCATCCAGAAGAAATACCCATAAGGGTTTTGGCTGGCATGCTTCCACCAGTTGCGGCAAAAATGATGAAATTGGTGCAACCATAACTTTGCGTATAAATTCCATCTTGTTCCACCGGGAAAATGATCTCGTCCTGGCATGTCTCGTTGTTATCGGCCAAGAATAAGTAGGAATAATTATCCACCAACGAATATGATTCGGCAATCGTCTTACATACGGTGGCGCATTCACTGTATTTGTCGAGATCAGCGTACACGTTGGCATTCAAATACAATTTTGCCAAAATCATATTGGCGGCACCTTGGTCCATCCGTCCATAATCATTTTCGCGGGCAGGTTTCAGGTCGCCTATGAAATCTTGAATTTCCGCCACTAACCAAGCATACAGGTTGGCTCTTGAAATTTGTTCGGGCAAGGTGGAACTTACGTCATCATCTTCGGTACTGAAAGGAATATTCCCGAACATGTCGAGTGCATGGTAATAGGCCAATGCGCGGAGTGCGCGTGCTTCGGCAATGTAATAAGCCATGTTGTCGGAAGTGATGCCCGATTTTTTGGCTTGCCGTATGAATTCGTTACAAAGCGAGACTTCGTACAACGTGCGGTAGTAGGCAGCGCCGACATACACATCGGATGAGGTCCAGGACAGACCATGCAGGTTGCGGATTGTTCCGTCATTCCATCCGATAACAGCTTCATCGGTAGTCATTTCGTTTAGGTAAAACAAGGCGCGGATATATTGCCCGAAGCCACCGTCTATCCCGGAAATATCAGCCGTCCCGCTTGGCCCTGACGAAGAGCTGACTGCCAGAGCTGCATAGCATTTTGCCAGGAAAGCCTTGTAGTCTGATTCGATAGCCAGTGCATCGCTCGTTGTATTTAGAGTAGAATCAATGGGCGAGACATCCAAGTCTCCCGTACAACTCGTTGTGAAGGTGCTGAAGCTCAGAACCAACAAAAGAATTGATAATCCTATTATGTTTTTATATCGTCTCATCTGTTCGTCGTTTTAAATGATTTAGAAATTGATTTTTAATCCCATGACAAAGGTTCTTGGGCGAGGATACATATTATTGTCGATGCCACTGTAGATCTCGGGATCAATTCCTTTGTACTTTGTGAATGTGCACACATTTTGAGCTGTTGCATATACGTTGACTCCGAGCCCAAGTCTTTTCAGAGCCGACAGGTTGTCAAATTTATAATTTAGGGTGATGTTGTCAATCTTTAGGAAAGAAGCATTGCGAACATAATAATCAGAAAAATATTGGGCTTGGCTCGAAAAATTGGTTTTGGAGGCAGAAACCAAGCGGTTGCTCACAAAATTGTTTGTCCATAGGTCAGATAAAAGTTCGTAATTCGAGGCCATGTTATCGTACACCCAATTGCCCAAATTGGCATGGCTTGCAATAGCCAGCGTGAGGGCTTTCCATGTCAGCGAAGTGTTGAAGCCCAGTGTGACATCGGGAGCCGCCTTATGGTAAACATACTTATCGTCTGAGGTAATGGTTCCGTCTCCGTTTCTGTCCACATAAGCACCTTCAATGGGATTGCCTGCTGTATCATACACTTGTTCGTAAACGTAAAAGGAGTTCGTCGGTTTTTCCACCTGATTGATCTGAATCGTATTTCCTGTACCACCTGAAATGCTACCGGTTTCGACCCCTATATAGTCTTCGGCAGTACTGGTGGTAAGTTTGGTTATCTTGTTCTTGTTCAAGGCCACGTTGGCTCCCAACGTCCAGTTCCAATCTTTCAATTCCAAAGGAATGGTGTTTAATTCGAATTCGAGGCCCGTATTCTCCAAATTGCCGACATTCGTTGTCAGGTAGTTCGTCAGATTACTTAAAGCTGGTATTGCGATATAATTGATCAAATCTCTTGTTTTGCGTTTGTAAACATCCAGGGCACCAGTGATGCGTCCTTTCAGAAAACCAAAATCAATACCTGCGTTGTATGTGGTGGTGGTTTCCCACTTCAGGTTTGCATTATACCCATTTGGAGTGATGGGAACAATGAGTTCGTCTCCAAAATAATAGTAGCTGCCTAGTGTATTTGTGGTGTAGGTGGCCAAGCTTGGATAATTACCCGCATTTAGGTCTTGCTGGCCTGTCTGTCCCCAGCTCAAGCGAAGCTTTAGATTGGACAACAAGGAATTGTCCTGCATGAATTTTTCGTTGGTAATGTTCCATCCGAAAGCGGCTGATGGGAAGAGACCCCAGTGGTTTTTTGTGAAGCGGGATGTCCCGTCTCGGCGGATAGTGAAAGTTGTCAAGTACCGATTATCAAACGAATAATTGCTACGGCCGAAGAACGAGACTAGGAAATATTCCGTGGGATGGTAAGCGGAACCGGTCAGTTCCACCGTCCAGTCTGATTGCTTCACTGCCGTTGACCAATCGCTAGTATAGAAATGTTGCCAAGAATAACCGCCAAGAATATCAAAGTTGTGCTTGCTCAAAGATTTTGAATAACTCAGATAAGTTTCCAACGTCTGATCGCGTTTCAACTGTCCATATGTGCCGTGGTATCCAGAGCCTGATTCCGCTGTACTGTGATAAGACTGCTCGCTGCCTTCCGGAGTATCGATATTTCCGTCCGAACTTGAAACATCCAACCCGAGATTGAAATTATAATGCAAGTCTTCAAATCCGTGAAACTTGTAGTCGAGCTGCACATTACCCACCATCCGTTTGGCAGTGGATTTGTCAACCCTCTCGTTCAGCAATGCCACCGGATTCATGGTAGCCATTGTATTGAGTTCGCCGTCGGAGCCACGCCAAACCCTGTAGCCATTGAGCCCAGTGGTAGTGTCGTCATAAACAGCTTGTGTCGGATCATAGGCCACTGCTGCTCCGATAGCACTCGAATTAGCGAAGCGATTCTTGATATACATGGCTTTGGCATTGATGTTTACGTTCAAATGGTCATCGAAGAATGTCGGGGATAGATTCAAGGAAGCTGTGGAACGTTTCATGCTGGAGGTTTTCAATACTCCCGCCTGATCCATGTAACCATATGAAACCCGGTAAGGCAATTTGGTCTTCTGTCCAAATTTGAAATTACCTCCCACGCTGATATTGGCATCGTAAGCTTGGGCAGTCTGATAAATTTCTTTTTGCCAGTCGGTGTTGGATGAACCCAAGGCAGCATAACCGCTGGAACTCTCGCCTGCATAATCAATCATGGCCTGACGAATCTGGTTGGCATCCATCACATCTACAAATTTCGTGTTCTGGCTCAATGAAGACATAAAGTCCACATTAAACTTGGGCTTTCCCGAATCATATTTTGATCCTTTCTTCGTCGTGATGATGATCACACCATTGGATGCTCTGGATCCGTAGATTGCCGTCGCAGAAGCATCTTTCAATACGGTGAAAGACTCAATGTCGCTGGGATTGATGCTTGACAATTGGTCGCTAACGCCGCTAATGCTACTGTTGCTTATTGGAAGGCCATCCACTACCAGAAGCGGGTCGTTG
This sequence comes from Bacteroidales bacterium UBA1309, assembly GCA_002307185.1. Taxonomy (GTDB): domain Bacteria; phylum Bacteroidota; class Bacteroidia; order Bacteroidales; family Dysgonomonadaceae; genus UBA1309. The sequence continues at coordinate 26,609 of DBTT01000014.1, read as the reverse complement.
GTGGCCGACAAAGACGATCCGCCACGGATACGGATGGTAGCCCCGGCTCCAGGTTGTCCACTTCCAGAGGTAATTACAACACCTGCCGATTTGCCTCTCAACAAGTCGGAGGGTGTGGAAATAGCACCTTTATTCAGTTGATCCGCTTTCACAGTACCTATCGCCCCCGTCGCATCGTTTTTTTTCACCGTCCCATACCCGATGATCACCACTTCGTCCAAGACTTTTCGATCTTCATCTATGGTGATGTTCAAATTTGTTTGAGATCCGGCATTTATCTCCTTGCTTATGTAGCCAATGTAGGAAATTGCCAGTGTAGAATTTGCGGGAACGGACAATGTGAAATTTCCATCAAAATCAGTTGTCACCCCGTTCGTCGTTCCTTTTTGGATGACGGTTGCACCAATCACAGCCTCTCCTTTAGCATCTTTTACATGCCCTCTGATCGTTAGATTTCCATTTTTTTGCGCAAAGAGATTCATGGTCGCAACTATTCCTGCAAGTAGGATAAATAGGAATAGATAGCTGCGCAAGTTGATTACAGTAATTTTTCTGTTCATAACTCCGTTTAGTATTAGATTAAGATTAAAATCAGGAGAAAGAATACACAAGAGAACTCCGCTTGCTGATAAGCCAGGTTATGAGTTTTCCACAGATTCGTTCATAAAACAAAGATAGAAGCCTGAAAGATGAAAATGGATGATATGGTAAGTAGATAAAGTAAGTGCTTTCAAATAGATTTTTTCATTTAACTATTTGTTTTTAAGTATTTTATATTTAATATTGAAATAAGAAAAAGTAAGTCGTCCCAGTTCTGTTAGGAGACAATTACTTCCTTACCTGACCGAGTTTAGCGACCTGATTCGTGAAATCTTCTTTCGTGGCTTTCGCTTTTGCCCGAACCTTGAGCCTGTAATTGTAAACTGTCTGTGGCGAATAATGCAGAAACTCGGCAATCTTGATGCTGTCGTTGATTCCCAGACGGACCAAGGCGAAAATCCGCAGTTCGGGAGTGAGCAGGTCGTTTGCTTTCGGCATAATTTGTTCGTTGGGCAACAACAAAGAATTAAATTCCACTACAAAGTCAGGATACAGATTCAGGAACACAGAATCAAAGCTCCTGTAGAATTCTTTTAGCTCATCGGCCACAAATGTTGTGGAACTTGTCATCTTTTGCAGTTCGTCGATCTGGCCCGCTTTCACCTTCCGGTTGACTTTTTTGCGAAGGTCTTCCATCTTGTCGATGTATTCGGAACACATGGTGAACACATATCCGATGTATTCTTCCTTCACATGGTTGCTTTCCGAAAGCTTATTGTTTGTTGTCGTCAGGTCATTGTTTATGCTTTGCAACTCCTTGTTGATCTCCTTGAGTGCACGGCGCGCCTTCGCCAAGGCGAGAAGCCTGTTGTAGGTGAAGATGAAAAAGCCCAAAACGATCAGGGACAGGAATGAAATAGCAAAGATGCCGATCCGCAGGTTTCGTTTTTCGTGCTTGTTCTTCGCATCGTAGGCGCTATTGATGATGGGCAACATGTGGGAAATTTCATACGTCCGGAACCGGGCGTTGCAGAAAATAGCATCTTCCATGCACCGTTTTGTGTAGCGGTAGGCCCGGTCGATATCCCCCTCTCCGTAAAGAAGGACTGCCAGTTTTCGAAGGGAAATATACTCCTTCACTCCGTTCTCAATATCATCGATGGCCGAAATAATCAGGTATTTCTTCGCCATTTCGTTGTTTCCCAGGTATTCGTAAGCATCGGCAAGGGCAGATGCAGAAAGCGCCTTGGAATGTTTAAAGGAAAACCTCTTGTAGGCTTGCTCTGCCCAATGCAAGGCTTCCTTGTATTTTCCCAATTCCACGAGCTGGGAACTTTTCACCAAATAATATCCGAAATTGCTTTTGGGAAGGATGGACAAGATAGAATCCTTGTATTGCAGGATCATTTTGGAAAATCCCGCCCTGTCTTTGTCGGTGAGGGCAAATTCTTTCATTAGCAAATAGGAAGAATGGTAGAGATGGAAAATATATGTTTTCAAGTCCCGGTCAACAACATTCTGCCCTTGACGATGTATCGTGTCCAGGGCATTTTGATACATGCCGGTAATCATCATCACTTCGGCATAGTTTAGGTTTGCGGATGCTATGTCTTTTGGGTTATTCAAAAACAATGCCTCTTGTTTGCGCTTGATGGATATGTCAACTGCCGAATCCATCTGGTAGTTTTTATAAATGTCGAATAGTCCTCCATATTGATCAAATCTGGATTTGTGGTCTGTAGTTTTTGCAAGATTGCTCTTCAAGTGCATGATATACGCCTCTTTCTTGTGATCCAAGACTGGATATGCGTTGAGTGCACCGTCAAGAACGCGAAGCAGGGAATCTATTTGCGCCTTTGATGTGGTATCCGCAAAAACGAGATGTGTTATTCCTATGAAAAACAGGAAAAACGGAAATCTTTTCATTTGAGTCGAGTAAAGGTTAATATACAAAGTTAAAACTTTTTCATCGAAAAGGACTAATTGTGAAGGAAAACAAACTCGCAAGAATTATGCAGGGATTTTCTTTTGAACTAAATACCGTGTATTGAAAATATCCAAACAGGGGAAGGGTGGAAGATCGGTTCTTCTGTTTATTAATTGGAGAAATAAATGTAAACGGTGTGAAACCTTATTGGCTCTTCTCAAATTCTTTTCGAGGCTAAACATTCCACCTCAATCAACCATTCTGGTCGGCACACCCGGGCAAGCACAACCGCTTTGGGCGTATTCGGGAAATGGATCTCTAGATAATTTTTCACGACGGGATAATCCGATACATTACGCAAATAGACAATCATCTGGGCGATGTCATGGAAAGAAGCCCCTCCGCTCCCGAGTAGTTTTTCAATATTCAGAAAAAGACGTTCTGTTTGCTTCAACACATCGTTGCGGAAAACACAATCTCCATGTTTGTCGATGCTGGCTGTACCTGAAATGAATAGATGTTTCTTATCCGCATAACTGATGCTTGTTCCTCGTTCGAATGCCACACCATATTCGTGCGTAGGGTTCAAATAATCCAAGGCCTCAAGGTATTTAACCTGCTCCGGTTTTGTTTCCTGAATCGAATAAAAGTCAATGTTCACATCCGATGAGCGATCAAAACCTTTCCCTTCGATTCCGGTGGAGGTGATGTAATGCGTCTGTTTTGTCAAATCTTGCAAATCGAAAATACGATTCCTAGAATCGACGATTTGCCCATAATCTTTGTCCACGTCCCGGGAATAAATCCACGTGCGGTGGCAATTGTGCTTGAGCGATAGCCCGTGTTGTGCCAGCAAGTTTATATGCGATTGAAATGCTTCCTGAACCTGGGAATAAGGATCGGAGGATGTAAATTTGCTCACCGTGTGGTAGATGTGTAATTTCCCTTCCACATAGATCAGGAAAGCGTTGTTTTTTCGCTCTACCCTTAGGTCTTCTGTTTTGAGAAAAAAGAAGATCACACTGATTTTGGTTCCGTCCAAAGGGGCTTGCTCTACGACCGAAACGGCACATTCTGACAGGAGAGACGAAAATGGTTTATGCTCCTCGATAAATGGCTTTTGATTGATATAATCGGATAAAAAAAGCTTGGCAAAAACCAAGTGCTTCTTCATTAGGTTGTTTTCGTTGAGAACCTTGTCAAACTCTTGGACAATATCACTCAATTGCTCTTCAAAGCTGTACGAATATTCGGGAGATATGGACACATGACACTCTGGAATGGAGGTGTCCTCCAAACAATAAATTAGTTGTTTATTCATTTTATTTGAAAATAATAAGAAAATGTAAATTCGCCCCTATCACATTTTGTCCAACAAATTATTCTTATTCGTTACGACATATAGCTGTGCATCCCACTCAACAGGAAGCTTACTCCCAGAAAAGTCATCAGTACCGTCAGGAAAGCGATGAGACAATACCAATGAAACTTTTTCGGATCGGCAAACATCGGCAAGCTCTCTTTGTGAAGAGGAATCGCATACACCAGCATCGTGATCAAGGCCCAAGTCTCTTTCGAATCCCAGCCCCAATATCTCCCCCAGGAAATATTTGCCCAAACGGCTCCAATGAAAATTCCTATTACCAATAACGCCAATGCCGGATAAAGGATGGTATTGTTCCATTCGTACATTCTCAGCCTTTTGGGAAAAGAGGCAAGCCCGATAGCACTGAACACAGCTGTCAGGAGCAATAAAACATACGCCACCAGGATGACCGAAACATGCAACGCCAGCATCGGGGTTCGCAAAATGGGAGTCATGGGCTGAATCTGAGAAATATAAAACCAAACGGCCAAGGTGGGAACCAGCAAGACAAGTATTCCTTTCCAACTTATTTTCATCCAAAGAACCCAAAGCAAGGAAAGGGCCAGCAAAATGTATCCGGCATAAGTCACTCCGATTCCCCACGGATCACGATACACTAAAAGTATTGTGCCCATCTCGTCCGAATCGTACGAAAGCTGATAGAGCCGGAAGTGATCCTTCGTGTAGATTCTATTCATCGCCACCATGCACACATCGCCGTTTATCCGGAGAAAGCTCCTGTAATTGGTCGGTTGGCCGGTTTCTTTATTGTATTCCATCTCAAACAACACGAGCTTTATCTCGAAAGGAAGTGGTTTCTGGGTCATTTCATCTTCGGCGGTGTAGGTGGTTGCCGGTTTGCCTTGCCTCAGGTGGAGATAACCCCGTTCGGCTGTCAGGAAAGTGATAAATGCGCCAATTAAAATGACAATAAGAGACAGGTGGAGCAGGAAAGCCGCTTTCTGCCTATATCTTTTCTTGACTATCAAATAGGTCAATCCGCTAGCAGCCAAAATGCCCCAAAGGGAAGCAAACCACCAGGAATGATAAAACCCTTCGAGGGCAATCTCCCGCCCCCAGATTTTTTCCACAACCGTGATAAAAGCAAGGACTACCGGCAACACAGCCAGTAGTCCGAATGATATGCGCTTAAACAGAAAGTTTTTCATCCAGCTTAGATTGATTCCAGAAACTTAATGATAGCATCGCGGTCCGACTTCGACAGGTTGCGGTACTTCTCGACTGCAAACCGGGCATCGCTTTCGGCCGAGCCATGCCACATGATCGCTTCCTGGTAATTCCGGGCACGCATGTCGTGCAAGTGGTCGCTGGCTCCCGTACATTTTACGGAAAGACCTCTTCCCCACAGAGGCATGGTACGGCACCAGCCTGTGCGAATATCGTTCACCATAGCCAGCTTGTGTTGCAACAAGTCCGTGTATGGCCAAATTTTTTGGTAAGGATAGCGAGGTAATTTGCCCTTCACCAAGTTATCTCCAGTATAGTCGTCCGCACCCGTTTTCCAAGAAGGTTTGTGGCACGAGGTGCAACCTATTGCATAGAATTTTTTCTTCCCTTGCTGCACGGTGGCATCGTCCAAATTTCGGGCGGCAGGCACAGCCAATCCCCGATGCCATACCATAAATTGGATGTATTCTTCATCCGATAGCTCGGGAGTCAGATCTTTGGCCATTAACTCGTCGTAGATTTCGGATGCCGTTTTTCCGAGTTTCTTCTGGATATCCGAGTTTTGAGACATTGCGGTTGCGTAAGCTTTCGTTATGTAGTTCGACCGATAATTGGTGACCGTTGAGTCATTTCCTGCATAATTGGAACGGTTGACATTTGTAATATTCCAAATAGCGTTGGAGCCGGGGCCGAACTGCAAAGATCCGCGAGTCAGACCGTAGGTGTATCTGCCGACACGTTTCACGCCATCGAGTCCTTTCAGAAATCCACTTTCCACGTATTTCGCATCATTGAGCGTGTAACCCTCCGCCTTCTGCCTGTTGTATTCTGCGATGATCGAGTCATCGGGAATCGCGTCGAGCAATCCTGTTCCGTAAATACCGATTGTCGCTTCCAGTCTCACGACGTAGTTGGTCGGTTTCGGATTGGTGTTGATGTAAGCCGAATCAATATTAATTTCCGGATAAATCAGACTGTAAGTTTCACCGTCCGGAAAGGTATTGTTCCAGTCATCCGTGTAATTTTTCCATTCGATATCGATTCCAGCCTCATTGATTGGAGGCAAGAATGGCGTTGCTGCACGTGTCTGGGGCATACCGGTCAGTTCGGGTACAAAAGCTTCCGTATCTTTGTCGAATACGACAAGCAGATACCCGTTTCCATGGTCAGACGCATTGTAACGGGTCATTCTTCGTCCATGTCCGTATCCGGGGTGGCAGGTGATGCAGGCACTGCGTACATACGCCGGGCCTAATCCTGAACGAACCCCGGAAGTGGCGGAAGTAAATTCGTTTTCAAAAAAAGCTTCTCCGTATTTGAATAACACGAGCATATCCGCCGAAGCTTCCACGGCGGGAGTCGGTTGTTGGTAAGCAAGTATTCCGTCGTCGAAAGAAGTTCCTAATTCGCCTCCTGTATAGTATTCTTCCGAAAGGTCGCTGTCGCCAGTCGTCGCAGAACTCTTGTCGTCATCTTTGCAGCTCGAAAGTGCAAAGATGACAGCAAAAACTGCAAATTGTGATAGTAAATATTGAATTTTCATCCTTTTTTTGTTGATCTTTTGAGTGTTGGGGGATGTATGATATTGTCGCGTCTCTTTATTCAGACAATGCGGCTTTGGCTAGTTCGAGTTGGTCCATCAAGGCTTGACAAGCTTCCATCGCAGCCAAAGCTGTTGTTGAACCCGTTGCGTTTGTTTCGAAATCCTCCATTGCATCTATTTTTTCTATAGCATCTGTGATTGCTGACTTCACTTCAGAATCCAATGTCGAGTTTTTCGCACTCAGATAAGTGCTTACCGAAGCCGAGTTGGATGACCCGATAGCTCCCAGATAAGCATTCTTCACGCTTCGGATGTTTCCAGCAAAATCCACTTTCGAATTGTAGCTGTATTTCGATTCAATATAATTTTTGTCATCATCGCTTGCTCCATAATAAGGTTGCCCGATCTTGGCTGAAGCAACTTCATCGGCAATATCTATGGCCCCATCCAAAATAGCTGCGGTCGAACTCAATGCTGATGAATACGAGTCGTTAGGTGTCGTTTTCATCGTGGTGGCATAAGGGGTGGAGTAGTAGGTTGCCAGTCCGTCGTAATTGCTCGTACGTTGCGCATATCCAGCCCTTGTGGACCCGATAGCACTTTCTCCTTCCCATCCAGCTAGGATCAAGCAGCATTCGTTTCGGAGGTCACCGGCTACAGCAACGGCCAATATCATTTCATTGGTTGAAATGTCCGAAGCGGCACGAACACTTCCATCCCTGAAAAATGTGTATTCAAGGCTATGGAAACCGAGAAGGCCATCGCTTTGCTCGGATATTTGGGACACGAGTTCGTCTCCGTCCGATGAATTCAAGGAGCTGATTACAGACTCATCATTCAGTACCTCAAGATAAGCCGACTCATTCATTGGCCAGGTGTCTATATGTGGATCAATGCCCAATACATCCACCGGGCCAAATAAGAATGCTTCACTTTCTTCCCAAAACACACGGGTAGATTTCCATAGGGCAGCAACTTTTTCCACATTGGCATCCGTTTTGTCTTCTTGTAAAGCCACAACAGCATTATATAGGTTGATTGATGCGTTCGCTAATGAATCATAAGTAGGCAAGACCACATTGTCCACATATTGTGCGTTTATAGCCACCAACTCGTCCGAATTAGAGGTGTCCTCTACCTCTTTTTCACTCTCGCAAGAGGAAAACGTAAAAACCATCATGGAGGCAAACATGGCCATCAGTGTAAATTGTTTCTTCATAATTGTATTTTTTATAGTAAGTAAATTGTTTTGCTTGTTATGAATCAGTTGAAAAATCCGGCATAGGCAATTCCTAATGAAAAACTGTTTTCGTTGTTGTACCCTTTTCTAAGTATTCCCGCCGAATATTCCGCCTTAAACACGATGTCTTTGATTGGGAAGAAATTGAGTCCGCCAACATATATTTGTCTTTTTGTCCAACCTGATTTCACGATGCTTTCGTCTGTTTTATACATCGAATCATAATACTCGTATCTTCCGAAAAGGTATAGTTTTTTCTTCTCTGCCTGTAGTTTCTCAAATTTAGAGAAGATATCGTACCCGACTTCCACCCCTGTACACAATGCGCCTGAAGCGACATTGGTTCGGGGAGAAGGGGAATATTTGGATAAACTTTTGTTGTAGCTTGAGATGACTTTCGAGTTCATCAGATGTCCGTAATCGAAATATCCGCGGGCGATGATGTTGTGTCCTTTGTAGTCGAAATCAAAGCTGCCTAAATATACGGTTCCTTTCACGTCATTATATTTTGAGGCCTGGCTTGGCTTGATGCTGTTCTTGAAACTTTGTCCCGTGTAACCGCTCACTCCCAGACGCAAACCCGAAACGGAGTAGTTGTCGAGGCGTACAACTCCAGCTAGTTTATTGGCCACTTTAAATTCGTATGGCGACGCGGATCCGTTCTTAATCCAACTGTCGCGGCTGAATAGTTCCGAGTCTAATCCGGGAACTACCTGTACCTCGTATTTCCAATGCTTTCCGAGATATCCCCAAAGACTGATTCCCGTTTCGTGCCAGGTGCAGGGGATGATGGTGTTTTCTCCGGCAGGACGATAAACAGTGAAAAATTGTGTGGGAAGGTGATTTCCGTTGGTGTATCCGATGGGGACAATGATGTGACCGAAACGAAGATTAAGTGACCCATTGAAAGTCTTTTCAATCCAGAATTGCTCCAAGGCAACTTCTCCGCCGCGTTCCACTTCAGTTTCGTATTCGCCAGCCTCTTCAGCCTCCAATTCCACAGCCGATTCTGTTCCTCCGTGTTCGAATTCGATTTCGGTGTTCAATCGCCAACCTTTTCCAAACTCATATCCTAGGAAAAAGGTCACATGAGGCAAGTCCACTCGACTGTGATAGCCTTTACCATCGTATGTTTCCGGCTGCGAATAGCGGTTGAAATTGTCACTGTAAAAATTGCGGGAATAAACGGCTTCGCCATAACCGCCGATTTTGAGCTTGGATAGGCTCTTCACAAGTTTTTCAAGGCTTGCTATTTTGTCTGCGGAGAGAACAAGCTCATTTGTTTTGATGGTCGTTGAATCTTCGTTTCTAGCAATTGAGCTACCCGAAGGATACGCCAAAAGCATGAAAAGAAGAACGATTGTTGAAATTTCTTTTTTCATTGTTTTACTTTAAGTAAGTAAATAAGTCATTGATTGTAACAAAAGTACTCCGCTTAGAGACGAGCGACAATACCTAATAATTATGATATGTTTGCAACTTTTTACCTATAAATGATGATAGATTAAAGCAATCTCCCATTAATAAATGTGATATTCATTGTGTAGTATGCATCAATTCTATTCTTTCCCTTATTTTTACATAAAATTAAACATGATACTAAACCGTGTGCCTGAAATGAAAACCAATATTCAGATTAACATATTTTTTTGTTGGCAATGATGGGAATCTACCCTTGTTCGTCCGAAAGTCAAAACAAAGCCAAGTCGTTTTGCTATTGGGACACGACCTACAAGTTGGATGCTGTTCTCTATGATGCATATGGGATGTAGCTTTGCTGGTGTTCAGCTGGGCGGCGCTGTTTCGAAACCAAAAATCGATTGGAATGACAATGCCAATGCCGAAGGTTTTCGAAATGACATTGAAGGCTAGAAATCGAAGTCCGAAAATAGCTATACTCTTCTCAACGACTGGATGATTGGAAAAATATTTGGCCGTCGGGGTGATGAAACCCGTGTCGAGTGAGTCAATCCCCATAATTTAGCGAGGATAGCTCGTTGTCTCAACCAACAATTAGGCACGTACACCGCCAGAAAGGTCTCTTCTTTATTTGCTGGGAATAAACATTGTCTCAAAAATAAAATGCTCATGAATCGGATCAAGTTGTTTCCACTTTTGCTCACTAGCCTATTTGTGGAGTTCAGGCAAGTCGAATGAATACCATATTTGGAAAAATATTTAAAACCCTTGCATTCACCCAAACCTACAAAACATAGGATTGCCCCGGAATCAAGAGTTTTTTGCAATCGGTAAGGTGAATGCCTGAAATGGTGAGCGTATAACTGAGTAATCAAGGTTCACATGACAAAAATCCTCGGTCGTAACTAAAACATCCTTGAAGGCAACGCCTAATCATTATGAGATAAATAGAAAAAGCGATGCTGTTTCCAACATCGCTTTTTGATATTTATAAAAAGGATTAATTTGTTTTTCTCACTTACAATTTTTTTTCAGTATTTCATTCATTTCGTTGATCGTCACGGATGGAATTTCCCCCTTCCCTACTTTCTGTACAACTAACTCTGCGGTTTTTTGTGCAGCCTCCTCGCAGGGAAATGGCTTATTACCTGACAAGGCAGGTATTCTGGGTTGATTTACTACTAATTTTCCTTTCACGTAAATTTTGTAGCCCCAGCCTCCGGTAGTCCCTTTTACCGTTTCAATATACACACCTTGGCTTTTCCTGTAGATTCTATATCCATAGACAGAGCCAATTAAAATTATGATTGCTGAAACAAGAACCAGGGACAGTTTAACCTTCTTAGTCATTGTCGCTATAATCGGCACTCGGATAGAAGAAATTTGCATCATCCAAATAAGTTGACCCACTAGCACCTGTGACTACGATTCCCGCCCCAGTTGTTATCGTCGCGCCAATCGCACCCGTACGGGCTGTCTTTTCAAAGGAGGTTTTCTGCGTCCACAAATCATTTGTTGGATTATATTCCCATGTGTATTTCAAGATAGTACCTGATCCGCTTGTTCCACAAGTCACATATCCTTTCCCGTTAATGACAAAGGTGGCTGCGTTGTAGCGCGCAATATTCGAATAATCATCATCGTAGCTTTCGTCTGTCTTGTTGTATATCTCACGTTTCTCAACCCAGTCTGTTCCATCAAAAGACCACATGTCGGTTGGGGCGCCACTGCTATTTAGACCGCCAAACAGATATGCGACATCGCTTATAACGAAAGCTGAAGCATATGCCCTTTTCTTTCCTTTACCAGTTAGCGTTGTCCACGATGCGGTTGACGGGTCGTAGCTGTTGATGCTGTTGAAATATCCATCATCATTCACTCCACCTCCAACGTACCCCACGCTATTGAGCGAAAATCCATAGCAACCATATCTCGCACTCTCCGGGAAGTTGGCGATTTGAGTCCAGGTGTCTGTGCTGGTATCGTATTTCCAAAAATCTTTCATATAATCATTCCCATTCCATCCGCATCCGATATAGCCATCTGTGTCAATAGAAAATCCAACAGCATACTTACGGGCATAATGCGCAGTAGTGGCATCCGTAATGGTGGCAGTAGTTGAATCAAGGTCGGCCAGTTGAGTCCAAGAACCATCAGTGGAGGATAAATCCAGCTTCCATAAATCTTGAAAATGGGTTTTGCCGTTGTATCCACCAAATACGTACAATTCGCTGCCAACGGTAAAAGAGGTAGCGTAACCGCGTACTTTACCTGCAAAATCGGTTGAAGCCGCAACCCAGTTTCCAATCAAATCATCATCACTATTGCCACAGGAGGTGGTCATCAATGATACAATAAGGACGAGACAATACAATAATCCAAATTTTTTGTTCATAATTATAATATAGAGTTTGTTATTTCTTTGAAACAGTGGGTGTCTATCCCAATAAAAAGACACTTCACGTGAAATTCGTCTGCAAAAATACACTTTTATTCAAAAAATCAACATTTTGAAAGCATAAAGAATAAGAATTTTTCAGTCAAAATATTAACTGAACATAAAATGAGGATAATTCGCCATGCACCATTTCCTCATTTGAATTTTGTTTCTATCTTTGCACGTATTTCAAAACAGCCACAATTTAAGTAAAAGATATAATGAAACATATCAGTTTCTGTCTCCTTTCATTATTAATAGTCATAACTTCTTGCGCTGATAGCGACTTTTCTGCCGGAAGTTCGTTGTTTAACGAGCAAGTCAAGAATATAATCGTCGATACCACTACGGTAAGCCTGCAAACAGTGCTTTCCGATTCAACGGCAAGTTCGGGTATCAGTAAAATATTCATGGGGAATTACCAATCCAGCGAGCTTGGTTTCACCAGTGCCAAAGCATTCGTGTCGTTCTCTGTACCATCTTACAGCACGTCAGACTTTAGCTCCACGTCAAAGATCGTGACCAAACTTGATTCGGTTTGCCTTATTCTACCGTATGACAAATATTCCTATGGCGACACCACAAAGGCTCAAACCATCAATATCAGCCTGCTCACCCAAAGGTTGGACGACTTATACACAGATCACAATTCTGTGTTTTATACCAATCAGTCAGTCACAGCCGAGACAACTCCTTTCTTGACGAAGGCATTTAGCCGGCCACGGGCCTCGCAAGAAAATGACTCGACCCTGATTATACGCCTTTCGGATGAATTTGGACAAGAATTCCTAGACTCCATGAAAACGCAATCAGCAATATTCGATAGCGAAGCCAATTTCATAAAATTTTTCAAAGGATTCAAGCTCTCACCTGGCGATGATGACCAATATTGTATAAATGCCTTTAAAATGACTTCATCATCGGCACCGAAGATTCGGATTTATTATCATTCCTATGATGTCACACCTCTTGAAAAAACGATTGATATCGAAGCGAACACATCTTATGCTTTTTCTCATATAGACCAAGACAGGTCGAATACTTTATTGGCTGACTTGACAAGTGACGACGACATTTCCTCCACAGTCACCGAAAACAAGGCCTATTTGCAGGGAATGGTTGGGGTATCTACCCAAATGACTTTCCCCTACATCAATGAACTGATGCAGTACGGGGAATATACGAATGTAGCGGCGGCATACCTCTATGTTTACCCTGCAAAAGACTCGTATAGCGACTTCACGCCACTGCCCAAGAATGTAAAGCTCAATTTTGTGAACAAAGTGGGGGATGTCAAGGATATTTATGTTGCATCAACTACTTCGTTGGTAGCTGGGGTGTTGACGGAAGATGCCACATTGTCGGGTAGATATTACTATGCCTTCGACGTGACTAGTTTTATTACATCCGAGATTAAAGCTGCCGAGATAGACAAAGGCACACTACAGCTAGACTTGTCTGACACAGACAAGGCAAACTCCCTCAAACGCTTGATAATCGGCGACTCCAATTATTCGGACTCAAATTATCGAATCAAATTAGTAATTCAATTATTGGTTTATAACTATGATTAAATATGTGTCCGGAACTATTCTGGCATGCTTGATTTCCCTATTTTGCGCAAAAGCGCAGCAGAATACGTATTCCCCCAATTCGTCCTTCGGATTAGGTGAAATTGTGTCAAGTGAATACAGCCGTACCGCCGGTATGGCCGGGGTAGGCATTGGTGTCAGAAACGGCTCGTTCTTAAATACCTCGAATCCGGCTGCAGTCAGTGCACTGGATAGCATGTCGGGAGTCTTTGACGTTGGCGTTTATGGGAAGGCATCCAACTATAAATCCAACAGTTACAACGACAATGCCTTTACTGGAAACTTAAGGAAAATTGCTTTTGGATTCCGGGCTAATAAAGTATGGAGTATATCCATTGGAATCAGGCCATTCAGTAATGTTGGCTACCGCATTGCCAGTGATGTGGCTGTGGAAGGTTCAAATTCCACCAAGACCATCTATTTTGAGGGGGAAGGCGGATTGTATAGCCTTTATGCAATTAATGCGGTAAAGTTAGGCGATAAGCTATCGGTTGGGGTAATCACAAGCATGATTGCGGGTACTTTTACCAATATCGAAGATCAAGTTTCGTATAGCTATAAGACAACCTCCAGATTAACTCAGATCTATAATAAATTGGGTGCTCAATACCAATTGACTAATGGTTCAGGAGATTGGGTGGTTGGGGCAACATATGGCTACAAGCAAAATATAGGAGTCAAGAGACGTTTCTCAATTTATTCAGGAACTACAGAAGAATCTTCTGAAAAATTAAAAACGATCAATCAATTTCTACCGGAGAATATTGGAGCGGGGATTTCATGGAAAAAAGAAAAATTTTTATTTGCTGCTGATTATGAATGGGAAGGTTGGTCTGGATTGAGTTCGAATGTTGACAATGTGAAAATTGGTGATTCGCACAAAATTAAAGCAGGTGTGGGTTACACTCCCTACCGAGATTTGTACACAGCACATTCTGCGAAGCAATATCAGTTTGGAGTTGCATTGAATAAATCTTATATTGAAATGAAGAATAAGGCTGCATGGAATTATGCCCTTACAACAGGAATTTTATTCCCCTTAAGGGCAGGACAGACGCAAAAAGGAATTCTCGGAATAGGACTTGAATATGGTAGTAACTTGACAGCCCCAAGTGGCTTTGTTAAAGAAAACTACTTAATGCTAAATGTTAATTTCTCATTTATAGAAACCATGTTTATGAGAAGTAAAATATTCTAAGAGAATACTTAAATCTAAAATATAATAATAAACAAAAGGGAATTGTGCGACGCACAATTCCCTTTTGTTTATTTGCTACTCGGTTACATGGTCACCGTCGCACACGAAATCTAGTTAAATTTTTTCCGTTTAGCTATCTTGTTATAAATGGAAACAATATGGCGGTAACAATGAGGGCGACAGCGACCAATAAAATAATAATCCTTGCTTCTTGTGAAAGATTCTTCACTATTGGAATCTTGTCGGTGAATGAACCCAACCAATTGATTCGTTTTACATTTTCCGCATCGCCACTATACACTTCATAGCCACCCTCTTCGAGAATGTCCAAAGCGCGAGGGACATCAGCCTCAAGCACTTCCACAATGGCACCGCCAGTATCGGCATAGCCACTCATAATTTGGCTTGTCAGCTCATTACGGAGATTGCATTCAATACCCTCGGCCCGCAAGAGGGAAAGTAAAACCTGGGCATCCATCGGATTCTTGAAACGGGCTATTTCTACAATATTGTCCATGGCATTTGAGTTTTTTTGTTCAATGGAAAAGATTTAGTTTTCAAAAGTAGCTTTTTTCTCGTACTTTTATATTTTTTAAAGCTCTCATCTTTCAAAAATACATATAAAAACGAGCAAAGTATGAAAACATACTCATTTTTAACCATTTTAGGATTAGCTATGATTCTTACATCTTTTAGCAACAATGCCGCCGCCAAGGGTGGAAATGATGATTTTAAATACGAAGTGGATCAATTTGCAGATTTACAGATTCTCCGCTATCAAGTACCCGGTTTCAACCTGCTGAGTCTCCAAGAAAAGGAGATGATTTATTATCTGTCGCAAGCAGCTATCGAAGGGCGTGATATTCTTTTCGACCAAAACAACAGATACAATCTTGCCATCCGCCGCACCTTAGAAGCAATCTATGCGAATTACAAGGGAGACAAGTCGAATAAGGACTATCAAGAATTTGTGGTCTATTTGAAGCGTGTTTGGTTTTCCAACGGGATCCACCACCACTATGGAGAGGAAAAATTCTTGCCCGGGTTTTCCCTCTCATTTTTCGAAGCCCAAGTGAAGGCCTTGCCTCTCGGAAAAGTGCCAACCAAGGGCAAGCAATCAGTTGCCGAATTCCTGAAAATGATTACCCCCGTGATGTTTGATCCGGCTGTAATGTCGAAAAAAGTGAATCAAGCAGCAGGGCAAGACCTGATCCGGACATCTGCCAACAATTATTACGGAGAAGGTGTCACTCAGGCAGAAGTGGAAGAT
Source organism: Bacteroidales bacterium UBA1309 (assembly GCA_002307185.1). GTDB lineage: Bacteria > Bacteroidota > Bacteroidia > Bacteroidales > Dysgonomonadaceae > UBA1309. Next base: position 10,889 of record DBTT01000014.1, on the reverse strand, counting down.
TTCTACAACAAGATGAAGAAGCCTAACGATGAAACGCCCATATCTTATGGCTTGAACAGCCGTTTGGTGAAAGAAAACGGCCTGCTGGAAGAGAAGGTTTGGAAAGTGGGAGGGCTCTATTCTCCAGCCATCGAGCGCATCGTGGGCTGGTTGCAGAAAGCGGATGCACTTGCCCAAAACCAATTACAAAAGGCGTATATCGACAAGCTGATTTCTTTTTATAAAACAGGAGATTTGAAAACATTCGACGACTATGCCGTGGCATGGGTGAAAGATTCGGTTTCACGAGTGGATTTTGTGAACGGGTTTACGGAGACTTACGGTGATCCGCTGGGATTGAAAGCGAGCTGGGAGTCAACTGTCAATTTCAAAAACCTCGAGGCCACCAAGCGAGCCACCATCATCAGCGAAAATGCCCAATGGTTTGAAGACAATTCTCCTGTCGATACAAGGTTTAAGAAGAAAAACGTAAAAGGAGTCAGCGCAAAGGTAATCACAGTAGCCCAACTTGGTGGCGATTGCTACCCTTCCACTCCCATCGGGATCAATTTGCCGAATGCGGATTGGATTCGTAAAGAACACGGTTCGAAATCGGTGACCATCGAAAACATCATGGAAGCCTACGACAAGGCCTCCGAACATTCGGGATTCAGCCAGGAATTTGTCTGGTCGAAAACCGAGCTCGATTTGCTGCACAATTACGGCTTCATTACCGACGTGCTGCACACCGATTTGCACGAAGTGCTTGGGCATGGTTCGGGACAGTTGCTTCCCGGAGTGAGTTCCGATGCCATGAAAGCATATGGATCCACTATTGAAGAAGCTCGTGCCGACTTGTTCGGCTTGTATTATCTTGGCGACGACAAGCTCGTGGAATTGGGAATCCTGCCCAACAAAGATGCCTACAAGGCCGAGTACTACCGTTTTATGATGAATGGCTTGATGACCCAATTGACTCGCATTGAAGCCGGAAAAAATATCGAGGAAGCCCACATGCGCAACCGCCAGCTGATTGCCCGTTGGGTGTATGAAAAAGGAAAGGCCGACAACGTGGTGGAGTTCCGCCAACGCGACGGGAAAACCTTTGTGGTGATTAACGATTATGCGAAGTTGCGTACACTTTTCGGAAAGTTACTGGCCGAAGTGCAACGCGTGAAATCGGAAGGCGATTACGAAGGGTGCAAGAATCTGGTGGAAACCTATGCCGTGAAAGTTGATCCCGCTCTCCATGCCGAAGTGTTGAAACGCTACAAGGCGTTGAATCTGAAACCGTACAAGGGTTTTGTAAACCCTGTGTTTGAATTGGTGAAAGGCAATGACGGCAAGGTGAAAGATGTGAAAGTGACTTACAGCGAAAGCTATACCGGGCAGATGCTCCGCTACTCGAAGGAGTTTTCGAGCTTGCCCACCTACAACGAGTAAGACCGGAGAACTCCGGCTATCATTGCAAAAAGAAAAATGCTCCCCCAAATCAATGGAGGAGCATTTTTTTCGACTATCCGATTCGGTTTATTTCAACCGTTGCAATCTGTACAATAACTGTTGCAATGCCTCGTGGTAATCGTCGATTATGGCCTGTGTGAAGTTTTCCGTAAACAACTTACGGCCTTCTTCCATAAAGTCATAAAACCCGCTCACATGGTCGATGATGTTGGTGGGTGCTACTGTCGCAGGCACTACAATCTCCACATCACCCGCTTGAGCGTAGGTAGTTTCCACCAATCGGTCAGTAACAACCAACAAGTCTCCCAAAGCTTGGTCGATGACAATGTGTTGGGCATAGCTTCCTTCGCCGGTCACGTGCCAATGATACAATTTCAAGCTGTTGTTGAACGATACTACTTTTCCCAAAAAATCTCCGGTTTCTTTCGCAGATGTTGCAATTCCCTGCACGCTGCTTAATGTTTTTGTGTTCATAACTCAATTGTTTTTAATTTGTTTGTTTTCTTTTTCTACTTCAAATGTAGTGAGTATATCTATATCGACAAAATTTATAAAGATAAATATATTATAGAATATAACTATAATTCGTTTACAAAGAATCCCTTTTACATCATCGGCAGATAGTGGGGCTTGATACTTGTATTTATAATTGCAGACAACTGAATACTAAGTGATAAAACAGAAGGGAGGACTTCTTTTTATTCAAAGTCCTCCCTTTCGGATTCTTGGCTGGTCTCTTTTCAGAGATCTACCTCTTGTACTTGCAACAACCAGGCAGCGCGTTGTAGGTCTTGGCATCCGCCTTGTCAAATTCGGTGTCGTGTCCAACTTTGGCTATCGCTTTGCTGACTGCCGCAACAGAAGTGGCTTTGCTGTCCAATTCGAGGTGCAGCACACCCGATTTTTGATCCCAAGAGGCAGATTTCACCCCCTTTACGGATAAAGCCGCCTTTTCGATACGATCTTTGCAGCTTTCGCAATTGCCTTTCACTTTCAACATTGCGTGTTTGATTGCACTTTTGGGGGCAGCTGCCATTTCCGCGCTCATGCTTGTGCTGGCTGCTACAGCCGAGTTAATCGACAATAGGGTAGCTACACTTAAAAACAAAATGATTCTTTTCATACAATTAAAATTAAAAAATGAATAATCAGAGTAAATAACCTCTTTCTAAATTTATTTATCTGTTTCTTTTGGATCATCATACAGCATCCTTGATCCAGGATATGGCATCCTCTTGCTCGTATATGCTATCCTCTAGGCAGTATATGCCATCCTCTTAGCTGTATATATCATCCTCTTAGCAGTATATGCCATCTTATTAGCTGTATATATTATCCTCTTAGCAGTATATGCCATCTTATTAGCTGTATATATTATCCCCTTAGCTGTATATATTATCCTCTTAGCTGTATATATCATCCTTTTAGCTGTATATACCATCTTCTTAGCTGTATATATCATCCTCTAAGCCATACATACTATCCTCTAAGTAGTATATGCTGTCTTTTTGACAGGATTTACAGAATTACAGAATTTTCTTGAATCCAAACCGCCTGTATCTTCTTTCTTTGGGTAATTTAATCCTTATTCATCATGCTCTGCTTGCCTTCCAACTGTGCGCTGGCATCCACCGAGAACACGCCGTTGGTGACAATTTCTTCCCCCTGTTCCAGACCCGAAAGAATAACATAGGCATTGCCCAGGGATGGGCCTAGTTCTACCTCGCGGAGGCTGAACACCGGCGAGCTTATCCCTTGTTGCTTCACATACACGATGGAGCGTTTCCCTGTCCATAGGATTGCGGATTTTGGAATTACAATTCTATCCTTGTATTGCTTGAGAGAAGAATTGACGGTTGCCGTAGCATACATCTCGGGCTTGAGCAACAGGCCGGGATTGGGGATGACGATCCGAACTTTGGCAGTCCGGGTGGTTTTGTCCACGATGGGGTCGATGAACGAAATTTTTCCCGAGAATGTTTTTCCAGGCAAGGCTTTCAGCGTGAAGGAGAGCTGCTCCCCCACTTTCAGGAAGTGCAGATCCGATTCGTAAGCATCGAACATGGCCCACACTTGCGAAAGATTCGCCACTTTGAACATCACCGTTCCCTGATTCACATAATCGCCCTGATTGACATTTTTCTGCACGAGAATGCCGTTGGTGTTCGATTTCACTTCGACCACGGGAGTCACCTTGCCCGATTTTTCAATGCGAGAAATTTGGTCTTCAGGCATATTCAGGTAGAGCAGTTTTTGCCGTGCCGCCTGTAGCAAATAGGGTTGGCTTGCTACCAATTTGGCGGCCTCGATCAATTCTTGTTGGGCATTGAGCAGTTCTGGCGAATAGATGGTGGCGATGGTTTGCCCTTGGCGGACGCTTTCACCCACGAAATTCACGAAGAGCCTCTCAATTCTTCCGCTCACATAAGAGGATTGGCTCTGCGAGAACCTTTCGTCCGGCTGAATGGAGCCGTACAATTGGATCGCTTTGTTGGTATTGCCTGTTCCGACAACTGTTGTCTGGATGTTTGCAAGGGCAATGGCTTCCTCCGACATGTGTATGCTGTTGGGGTTCACTGTCGCATCGGATGCGGACGAAGCGGTTTTCAATGGGATCAAGTCCATGGCGCAGATAGGGCATTTTCCGGGTTTGTCCTGCTTGATTTGCGGATGCATCGAGCATGTCCAGATTTGTTTTTCAGATGCTTCGTGCTTGTGTTCTTCGTGCTTGTCGGCATTGCCCGAACTGCCGAAAATCAGCCAGCCCAAGATCAGTCCAGCAAATAGTACCAGCGCATATTTGAGGTACTTGTTTTGTATGAATGGTTTTATTTTCATATTCTAAATGTATTTTTTACGTATTGTTGTTTTGGACAGAATCACAGAATTCAAATAACTCATTTGGATTTTTCTTTCTGTCAATTTTGTGAATTCTGTTCGGCTAACCGTTTCAATTATCCTTTGTCAGCTCAAAAGACACTAACCTTTTGATAGCCGCCACACGGGTGTTGTAATCCGCAATGGCTTCCGATTTCTTCAGTTGGTAATCCAGTAGTTGCCGTTGGATCTGGATGACGTTCGATAGATCATTCTTTTCCGAAGCGAATTCCTGCAAGGCCAATTGATAAGTGGTGCGTGCAAGAGCCGTCTGCTTATCCATCAGGGCAATCTTTCGGTCGGCATTTCCGAGGGCTTGCTTTTCGCTGAACAATTGGGCCGTGAGCTGTTGTCGGGTGGCCTCCTGCTTTTCGATACTCGCCTGACGGCGAAATTCTGTCTCCCGTTGTTGCGCCTTGAACTTGTTGCGGTAAAGAGGAATCGTCACCGACACCATGGGCATCACCATGTCCATGCCGCCCATGCTGCTTTCGTTCATGGAGGAAGAATTGGTGGCTGCTTTGTTTATCAGCATGTATTGAAAACCAATACCGAACATGGGATAACCCATTTTTTTGTCCATCACCGCCTTCGCTTCGAAGGAGCGTTTTTCAGCATCAATCATGGCCAGCATCGGATTGTTGCTGTTCATCTGGCGGTTCGCCGCTTCCACATCCAACAGAAAAGGGAGTTTCTCAAAATTATCAGGAAGTAGCACCGAAGCATCCGCCGGGCGATTGAGCAAAGCGTTGAACTTGGCTTTTTCGGCTCTTAGCTGAGATTGGAGGCTTTCGATACTGTTGTCCGATTCGGCTTGTTCCAATTCAATACGCAACACGTCCGACATTCCACCCGACGAAGCAGGCATTGCTGCCGGGCTTGCCATCGCATTCATTCCGCTAGAAGAGCTTGGCGCAGATGAGACAGAGTTTCCACCCATTGCCATGCCACTTGAGGAATTGCTTTGCGAGGAATTTGCAGGACGTGGAGCAGGTGTTGGAATGGAATAGGAGCCGTTTCCCGAAGGGGAAGAAAATTTCCGAACGGCCAAGCTGTGGAGCTGCTCCAGCAATTGTTGGTTTTCTAGGCTGTTGCGTATTTGTTGCTGCAACTGGCAAAGCACGAACCACTGCGAATAGACGTCGAAGAACAGGTTGTCCCGTGTTTCGCGAAATTTCTCGAATGTCATTTGTGCCATTTGTTGCGCTTCGGTTCGTGCTGCTTTGCGAGTGCCAAACCAAGGAAACATCTGCATCAATTTGAACTGCGCCACTTGCCGTCCGTCCACTAATTCCATAGGTTTCAAGAAAAAGCCCATTTCCAATTGCGGGTCTTGGTAAGCGCCAGCTTGCGGGACTTTTTGCAAAGCCGCCTGATAGAGCAGGAAATCAGCCTTCACGTTCCGGTTGTTTCGCCCTGCCACTTCCAAATAGTGGCTCAGCGAATCAGCCGTTTGCCCCGAACCATGCTTAGGCAACATGCTCAGGACGATTCCCATTAGAAGGGATAGTTTTTTTATCTTATTCATGTTGATTTCTAATTTTGCTGTTTTTTGATTTGCTGATTCCTTCTCTCCACCAGCATTGCAGCACAGGCACGACAAACATTGTCATGGATTGGATGAGCATTCCGCCGAAAGTGGGGATAGCCATCGGGATCATGATGTCCGCTCCTTTTCCGGTGGAAGTGAGTACAGGCAAGAGTGCGATAAGGGCCGTGGCGGTGGTCATGGCGGCAGGACGAACACGCCGGAGTCCAGCATGAATCACTGCTTCCCTGATCTCTTCTTTGGTTTTAGGGTTTCGCTCCAAGAAGGTGTCGTGGATATACGTACCCATCAGCACGCCGTCGTTGGTGGCGATGCCAAACAAGGCGATAAATCCCACCCACACCGCAATGCTCAGGTTGATGGGGTGCATCTGGAACATGTCCCGCAAGTTCATCCCCGCAAACGGGAAGTCCATAAACCACGGTTCGCCGTAGAGCCAAAGCAGGATAAAGCCTCCGGCAAAAGCCACGAACACTCCCGAAAAGTGAATCAGCGAGGCAGTTACGGTCTTGAATTGGAAATACAATATCAGCAGAATAGCCAGCAAACTCAGAGGAATGACGATGAGCAAACGCTTGGCTGCTCGCTCTTGTTGCTCGTAATTTCCGGCAAACTTGTAAGTCACCCCGGCGGGAAGGGTTAATTTGCCCGAGGCGATTTGATCTTGAATATAGTTGTCGGCCTCTTTCACCACATCCACTTCGGCTTTGCCTTCCACTTTGTCGAAGATCACGTAGCCCAGCAAAAAGGTGTTTTCGCTTTGGATCATCTGGGCTCCTTTGGTATATTCAATGTCGGCCACATCGCCTAATGGGATTTGCCCTCCTGAAGAGGTGGGGACAAGCAATTTGGCCAAATCATCCGGGTTGTCCCTCAGCTCCCGGGGATAACGTAAGCGTACCGGAAAACGTTCGCGCCCCTCCACCGTGGTGGTCAAAGCCATTCCGCCGACGGCTGCGCCGATCACTTCCTGCAAATCCGCTATGGTGATGCCATAGCGTGCCATGTTTTCGCGGTTCAGTTTTATTTCCACGTAAGGAGCGCCCACCGCCCGGTCGTAAAAGACGGTGGAAGGGAGCACGGAAGGCACATTTTTCAAAGCCGTTTCCAACAACTTGCCGCCCTGTTCAATGGCTTCCAAATTAGGTCCTGACACTTTCATGCCCATCGGTGCACGCATTCCGGTGGACAACATCACGAGCCGTGCTGCAATTGGCTGCAGCTTGGGTGCGGAAGTCACTCCTGGAATATGTGATACATTGATGATTTGCTGCCAAATGTCGTCCACCTTGTGGATCTCGGGACGCCACTGCCGGAAATAATCCCCGTTGCTATCCACCACCAAGCTGTCTTTCGGAACCAATCGGAAGCCATTTGCCGGATTGTAGGTTTTTCCATTTTTCAAGAGGAATTCCCCTTTTCGGTTCACTTCGAACCGTTCCCGGTGGCCATTTTCATTCAGGATATATTCAGGCCGGTAATTGATCGTGTTTTCAAACATCTGGATGGGAGCAGGATCGAGGGCCGAATTGACACGTCCCCATTTCCCAACTGTGGTTTCCACTTCGGGAATATTAGAAATCCGTTTGTCCAAGGTCTTAACATACTGCAAATTCTGCTCGATTCCCGTATGTGGCATGCTGGTTGGCATCAGCAGGAAAGAACCTTCGTCCAGATTCGGCATAAATTCTTCGCCAATACCCGGAAAATGATTTACGGATGATTTCCAAAAGGCTGTTTGCCGAACCTCTTTCCATCCGATTTTTTCGAATCCCTTCGCAATGATTCCAAATGTGCTGTCGAAACCAATCCAAATAAGTAAACCGAAAAGCAGCACAAACAGCGGAAGGCACATGAATTTCCAGCGATGATGGAGGCACCAGCGAAGAATCCGTTCGTAATAAATGACCAAAATCCACAGCATTCCAAGAATAGAGGCGATGCAAAGGATAACGAAGACGAAATTGGCAGGCATTCCTTCTTGAGGGCCAATCGGTAGCCATTCCGAGGTCAAATAATAAGCAGCGATCAGGAGTGCGATGCCAATGTTGATATAAGTGCTTGTTTTCGGATTCTTCCAGAAAGACGACAGCAAATTGTTTACTCCAAAGAGGCTTATCCCCAAAGCCAGCAACATGCCCGACCAAATGCTCAAGGCTATGCCGGCAACCACTAAGGCAATATTCGCTATTTTCTTCACCGTTTGAGAAGATATTTTTAGCGAAAAGATGTAATAGGCAATCGTGGGCAACAAGGCAAGCCCCAGAATCAGTGCCGAGCCCAAAGCAAAGGTTTTGGTGAAAGCCAAGGGTTTGAACAATTTGCCTTCTTGGGCTTCCATGGCGAACACGGGAAGAAAACTCACCACGGTAGTCAGCATGGCAGTCGTGATAGCTCCCGACACCTCGCTCACACTTTTGTAAATCAGGTTGCTTAAGGCTTTACCTTGCGAAATTCCTTTGTTTTCGGACATTTCGAGATGCCGCAAGATGTTTTCGACAAACACCACACCTACATCGATCATCACGCCGATGGCAATGGCGATTCCCGACAGTGCCACGATGTTGGCTTCCACACCCGTGTAGCGCATGATAATAAAGGTGGTCAGCACCGTTACAGGCAGCATGCTCGAAATAATAATCGATGCCCTGAGATTGAATACCAGCACAATCACCACGATGATGCAGATCAATATTTCATGTGTTAATGCACTTTCTAATGTGCCGATGGTTTCGTGAATCAATCCCGAACGGTCGTAAAAAGGGACTACCGTTACTTTCGATACGGTTCCGTCCGACAACGTTTTTTGCGGCAAGCTGGCCTCCATCTCCTTGATTTTGGCTTTCACGTTTTCAATCACCTGCATCGGATTGGAGCCATATCGGGCAACCGCCACTCCGCCCACGGCTTCCACCCCTTCTTTGTCCAATCCGCCACGGCGTGTGGCAGGCCCGAGATTCACGAAGGCAACGTCTTTTATTTTCACGGGAACACCGTTTCGGGCGACGACAACAGCTTGCTCCAAGTCGGCTACATTCTTAACATAACCCAATCCCCGGACAAGGTATTCGGCCTTGTTGAGTTCAATGGTTTCCGCTCCAATGTCCTGGTTGCTTTTTTGCACGGCATTCATCACGTCCATCACAGTGACGTTGTAGGCCTTCAGCGCATTCGGGTTGATTTCCACTTGGTATTCTTTCACGAAACCTCCAGCCGATGCCACTTCGGAAACGCCTTCCGCTGCCGATAAGCGGTATTTGACTTGATAGTCTTGCAAAGTCCGCAATTCATCGGGATTCCAACCGCCGGCTGGTTTTCCGGTTTTCGGATTGCGTCCTTCCAACGTGTACCAAAAGATTTGCCCGAGGGCTGTGGCATCCGGGCCAAGGGCAGGTTGCACACCTTGCGGCAATGTTCCCGCTGGCAACGAATTCAGTTTCTCCAAGATGCGGGAACGACTCCAGTAGAATTCCACCTTGTCGTTGAAAATAATGTAGATGAACGACATCCCGAACATGGAAGTACTCCGAATGGTTTTCACGCCCGGGATGCCCAGCAAGGCACTTGTCAACGGATAGGTTATTTGTTCCTGGATGTCTTTTGGGGAACGCCCCATCCATTCCGTGGCTACGATTTGTTGGTTGTCGCCGATGTCGGGGATGGCATCCACCGCCACCGGATCACGGGGAAGTAATCCTTCGTGCCAATTGAACGGTGCCACCACTAATCCCCAGATAACCAGCAATGCCAGCAGCAGTACGGATATGAGTTTGTTATCAAGAAAATACTTGATGATTTTGTTTAGCATAGAAATTTTTGATAAGGTGCTAATATGCCAATAAGACAATAGATTGACGGCAAATTAGCAAGTGAATAATACGAATGATAGGGGCGTAAATTTTTTACGTCCTCACGTGATTACTCCTTATCAAAAATCAAATTCTGAAAATGCGGATGTAGGTAAGAATATCGGAATTTTGTAGTGGATGACCGTCAGGAGGAAAATGCGGTCGGTCGATCCTATCTGATGGAACAGAAATAGGCAGGAAGGAAAATTGTTCGCTGCACCACACGAAAAACGTGGGAGATGGGTGAGGGTTGAGGGTGAACGAAGATGAATCAACGCTGAAATTATCTGTCGAATAATGTACCTGATGCGTCTTGCAGCAGTCTTGACCGCTAAATGCCAGTTCTTGTTTTTCAGCCGCATTGTCCTTCGCGCAGCAGCCATCCACTTTCGAAGTCATCGCCACCGAGTGAAGCGTTTCCCCGCAAAAGTGCATGGCTACTACCGGATGCGCTCCGATAAACAGCATGACCATAAGGAGAAATATAGACGTGACTTTTTTCATACAACTATTTTATTAGCCGGTCTAAAAGCGGCAGTTGACCGTTGCCTGTATTGATTCGCTTTAAGGTAAAAAGATCAATTGAATCATTTTATTGCACAATCATACAACTGCAGTATTTGCAAATGTAGTTATATTTTTCAAAAGCCATGCGTATAGAGATCTACAAATATTATTTAGAGCAAGAATTTCGGTAGTTTTGTAATTCACCCCAGTCATCCCTTTGTCGTTGCAAAACGTATCTTTCCATGGAAAATCTTTCGACCAGCTTTTAAATTCAGTTTCATCTTCATCCGCCGAACCGCACTTACCGGATGACTATCAGTTAAAATCCGCCCTTGCCGCAATGTTAAATAAACATAACGAAAACTACCCTTACCCCTTCCCTCCATTTTTCAATAACGCAAATAAAATATATATTATCGATCTGCCGGGACTTCCCCCGGAAGCCAATCCATTGTTTTAAAATAAGTGAAACAGCGGGCGGTGCGCAACCTACATATATAGGAATACCCTATCTTTAGATAAAATAAGCGTTCGTAACTAAATTTTACATCCGCATCTTGGACAAGATCGTACCTCCATATTATCCCTGTTCAAACACCCGGTTTCCGGGTAGTTTTTCCGGCATGCTTTTCTTTGGCATGCTGCTGATTTTTAGCGGATTTAAC
>DBTT01000016.1:88578-146205 GCA_002307185.1 Bacteroidales bacterium UBA1309 | reverse complement strand
CGGGCGATATAAGGTGACGATACCGGGCGGTATAGACCGGCGCTATCGCCCGAGTGAAGCGGACGGGGATCTTTGTAGGAGCTAAGGCTCCTCTATCTGAAGGCTTAATCTGGGCAGCGACTCGAAGTCACACCCCCTGTAGCCTCCTCCTCTTTCAACACGGTGGCACACCCAAAGATTATCTCGTTTGCAGGTAGTTTTTGTGTTGTTCATCCCTTTGCAGGCTGGGAAGTTTGGGGGGGATGATGTTTATCCCGGTTTGGACGTTATTTTTTGAATTGAAAGTTTGGAAACCGGGATGTAAATAAACTTATTTTTTTGTGATCCTTATGGGCTGTGAAGCCCGTAAGGATTTTTTTTTAGCCTCACCCCTAACCCCTCTCCCAAAGAGAGGGGAATGGCTTGCGCACACAAAAAAGGTGCGCATAAGTAAATCTATAGAGACGTAATGTGTTACGTCTCTATCTGTTGGGGGGCATCCCGGCCTCAGTTAAAGATGGCAACCCCTCTCCCAAGGAAAGGGGAGAGCTGGCTTGCGCACGAAAAGAGAACACATTTCTAGCCACGTAGTGGCGTCATATTAGTAGCCCTGTGCGCAAGCGCAGGGAAAAGGAGATTGAGCATGTGCCCCGGAGCCGCGCCAGTGGCGACTACAATCTTGTGGATTGCCTCTCATCGATTGCCAAGATAGCTTTCGCCGCTATGGCGGCTTCCGTTCTTTTGCTTTTATGCCTATACCCTGCGCTAGCGCACAGGGTTGCTAAGGTGGTCGCCGAGATGCGGCTTTTGGGTAGCAAAGGTCAAGACCACATAATGAGAGGATGCCAACGCCCCTTTGGGTGCGGCGGTTTTCAACCGCCGATGTTATTAATCTGCGATTGAGATTGAAAATCAGCGGAGCTAAATCGCAGCGCCCTCAGCGTGGAATTCAAATCTGTTTATGCATAAATCTTATTATTCATCGAACTGATTTTTGTAACCAAGAACCTTATAATCTTGTTCGCATGATTACTCGATTACCAGATCACTTGTTCACTTGTTACCAACTCCCATCAACGTTAAATAAGCTCACAATAAAAAAGACACCCCAAAACGAGGTGTCTTTTCTAAATATATAATTTTCTAATTCTATTCTTTTGTCAAGAATTCATCCATGTGTGCGGCAGTTTCACGGCCTGAAGCGATACATTTCACCACCAAGGATTGTCCGCTCACGCAGTCACCTGCACCAAACACCTTGGATGTGCTTGTCAAACGAGAACCGTTTGTCGCCACATTCTTGCGGCCATCCACTTGAATGCCCAATTCTGCCAACAAACCTTCTTGAATCGGATGAACGAATCCCAAAGCAAGGAATGCCAAATCAAACTCAATGATTTCAGGTTTGCCGATTTCAGACATCACGTGATTGCCTTTCTCGTCCTTGCTCCAAGCCACTTCCACCAATTCCACGGCTTTCAGCACGCCGTTTTCACCGATAAAGCGTTTGGTGTTCAAGGACCAGCGGCGGTCGCATCCTTCCTTGTGAGAGGACGATGTTTTCAATACCACGGGATAGGGATTTGGCCATGGGTTTTCCATATTTTCCAGTGCCTCCGGTTTAGGCAAGATTTCAATCTGCAAAATGCTTGCAGCTTCCTGACGGTTAGCTGTTCCAATACAGTCGGAACCCGTGTCTCCACCACCAATCACCAGTACTCTCTTTCCCCGGGCATTGATGATCTGGTCGGCGGGAACCTCTTCTTTGCCAACCAACTTGTTTTGCTGGCCAAGGTATTCCATCGCAAAGTAAACACCTTTCAAATCGCGGCCTTCCACTTTCAAATCGCGTGGCACCTGTGAACCGATAGCCAAACATACGGCATCGTTGCCGTCAAGCAATTCTTTCCCCGAAATATCTTTACCAACTTCCGCATTGGTTACAAATTTCACACCTTCCGCCGTCATCAAGTTAATACGGCGTTCGATGATATTTTTGTTCAACTTGAAATCAGGAATACCGTATCTGAGCAATCCACCGACATGTGCACTTTTTTCATAAACAGTCACATCGTGCCCTTTGCGGTTCAATTGGTTGGCAACCGCCAATCCCGCAGGACCTGAACCAATCACTGCTATTTTCTTCCCTGTGCGCTTTTTGGGAGGCAAAGGAAGAATAAACCCTGCATTAAATGCCAATTCCATCACAGCCGCTTCGTTTTCTCGAATTGTAACAGGCTCACGGTGTATGGACAACACACACGATTTTTCACATGGAGCCGGACAAATACGGCCTGTAAATTCAGGAAAATCGTTCGTTTGTTGGAGCACATCTGCGCCCAACTTCCAATTCCCTTTGTAAATATAGTCTTGCCATTCCGGCATTTTGTTTCCCAACGGACAGCCCCAGAGACAAAATGGAATTCCACAATCCATGCAACGGGCTGCTTGTTCGCGGCGGTCTTCCGTGTTGAGCGTTTGCTCCACTTCACCAAAATCAAGTATGCGCTCTTGAACAGGACGGTAGCCGGCTTCTTTTCTTTTTACGGTTAAAAATGCTTTAGGATTTCCCATAACGCTATTTAATGTTCTACCCCACCCCGCCCTCCCCAATAGGGAGGGAGTTGCTTGCGCCAGCTCCCCCTCTATTGGAGGGGGCAGGGGGGAGGTGTGTTTTTAATAATCAAATTCTACTTCTGCAATTTTTTTCTTGATAGCTTCGAGTTTTTCATCTTGCAACACCTTCTTGTATTCGATAGGAGTCACCTTGATGAACTTATCTACTTCCACGTCCCAATTATCCAAAATACGTTTTGCCAAGGGGCTTTGCGTATAGTGGTAGTGGTTCGCGATCAACTGACGAACTTCGCGGCTGTCAGCCAAATCTTCAATCAGAGTCAATTCCACCATCTGCATGTTGCAGAAATAGTCGAAATCGCCAAACTCGTTGTAAACGTAAGCTATACCGCCACTCATACCTGCAGCAAAGTTACGTCCAGTTCTTCCGAGGATCACGGCACGCCCACCTGTCATATATTCACAGCAGTGGTCGCCAGCTCCCTCCACTACAGCCACAGCCCCACTGTTTCGCACGCAGAAGCGTTCGCCCACCTGGCCATTGATATAAATCTCGCCAGATGTAGCTCCATAGAGCAAAGTGTTACCTGCAATGATATTGTCTTCCGGCTTGAAGGTACTCACTTTAGGCGGCACAATAATCACTTTACCACCAGAAAGACCTTTTCCTGCATAGTCGTTCGCATCACCTTCCAATTTGAATGTTACCCCGTGAGCCAAGAATGCACCAAAACTTTGTCCAGCAGAACCCTTGAATGTGCATTGGATGGTATCCACCGGCAAGCCCGCATTTCCATAGCGTTTGGCTATTTCTCCGGAAAGCATAGCTCCTACAGTGCGGTCGGTATTGTGGATGACACGTTCCAATTCCACGGGCATCGCTTTTTCGATTGCCAATTTGGAAGTCACAATAAGGCTTCTATCAAGCACCTCGCTTAGCTTATGGTCTTGCGCCTTCACTCTGTGGAGAGCATTTTCTTTAGCCTCTTGTGGGAAATAAATCAATCGGGACAAATCCAATTTTTGTGCCTTTTGGTTTCCTCCAGGAACATATTCGAGCAAATCGGCTCTACCCACAACTTCGTCCAAAGACTTCACACCCAAAGCAGCCAAATGCTCACGCACTTCTTCTGCAAGGAAATTGAAATAGTTGATCAAATATTCGCTGCGACCGATAAATTTCTTTCTTAATTCTTCGTTTTGAGTAGCCACACCCACTGGGCAAGTATTTAAGTGGCATTTGCGCATCATGATACATCCAAGAACGATCAATGCACTGGTAGCAAAACCATATTCCTCTGCTCCGAGCATGGCTGCAACAACAATGTCGTGTCCTGTTTTGAGCTGACCATCCGTTTGCAAATAGATTTGTCCACGCAAGTTGTTCAACACCAAGGTTTGTTGCACCTCGGCCAACCCGATTTCCAAAGGAAGTCCGGCATGTTTGATAGAACTTGCTGGGCTTGCTCCCGTTCCCCCTTCGCATCCGCTGATCACCACGCGGTCGGCTTTGGCTTTCGCCACCCCGGCAGCAATCGTTCCAACACCGCTTTCAGATACTAATTTCACGCTGACTTGTGCCGTCGGATTCACGCTCTTCAAGTCGAAAATCAACTGGGCCAAATCTTCAATGGAATAAATATCGTGATGAGGTGGCGGAGAGATCAATGAGATTCCAGGAATAGAGTGACGTGTTTTTGCAATCACGTTATCGACCTTGAATCCGGGCAATTGCCCCCCTTCTCCAGGCTTAGCACCTTGAGCGATCTTGATCTGGATTTCATCCGCATTCACCAAGTATTCGGTGGTCACACCAAAACGTCCCGAAGCCACCTGCTTGATCGAAGAACGGGCATTCGTGGCGAAACGTTCGGGCAATTCGCCCCCTTCACCGGTGTTACTTTTTCCTCCGATAGCATTCATGGCAACTGCCATCGCTTCGTGTGCTTCGCGGCTGATTGAGCCAAATGACATGGCTCCTGTGACGAAACGTTTTGTGATTTCAGAAGCTGGTTGAACCTCTGAAATATCAATCGCTTTATTAGATTTCTTGTAGTCCAAGAAATCACGTAGGAATATCTTTTCTGTTTTATGATCAATGATGCCTGTATATTCCTTGAACAATTTGAAGCTTCCAAGCCGGGTTGCCACTTGCAGTTTCGAAATTGTTTCAGGATTCCATGCATGGCTTTCACCGTTTCGTCTCCAAGCATAAATACCTTGGCTCACCAATGTTGGGTCGGTAAACTCGGTTTCAAATGCTTCGTAGAAAGGTTCAATCGCATCACTTGCAATGTCTCCGAGATCGATACCTTCGATTTTAGAAGTAGTGCCGGTGAAATATTTTTCGATTACTTTCGAACTGATTCCGACAGCTTCAAACAACTGTGCTCCAAGGTAACTTTTGAGAGTTGAGATACCCATTTTGGACATCGTCTTGAGCAATCCCTTGTTGATAGACTTGATGTAATTCTTTTCGGCAGTGTGGAAGTCCAACTGAATTTCACCTTTCTTGGCGCAATCTTCAAGCACAGCAAATGTCAAGTAAGGATTCACCGCATTGGCTCCATAGCCGAACAACAAGGCAAAGTGCATTACCTCGCGAGGCTCTGCGGTCTCAACCACAATGTCAATTTGCATACGTTTGCGACGGTCGATCAAATAGTGATGGACAGCCGAAACAGCAAGCAAAGAGGGAATTGCCACATGGTCTTTATCGACTCCCCGGTCGGAAAGTACGATGTAATTGTTTCCTTTGTCAACCGCACTTTCAGCGGCAGCGCACAAGTCATCCAACGCTTTTTCCAAACCGTCAGCACCCTGTTTCGGGTCAAACAGCATCGGGATTGCTTCAGCTTTGAATCCTTTATATTCCAAGTGAACCAGCAAGTCCAACTCACGGTTGGTGAGGATTGGGCTGGAAAGCCCCACCATCTTGGTGTGTTCTGGCATTGGTTCCAATATATTTTTGTGGAGCGAGCCAATGTATCCAGCTACCGACATTACCAACTCTTCGCGAATCGGGTCTATCGGAGGATTGGTTACCTGCGCAAACAATTGACGGAAGTAATTGAACAGCCGCTGTTCTTTGTTTGAAAGAACGGCCACAGGAGTGTCATTCCCCATAGAAGCGGTGGGTTCTTTAGCTTCCATAGCCATTGGGATAATAATCCTCTCTATGTCTTCTTTATAGTAGCCAAATGCTCTGAGCAATTTTGTGAAATTAGCCACGGTATATTTCGTGGAGCGTCCCGACGAAATATTATCCAAAGAGATCCGGTTCTTTGACAACCAATTGTAATAAGGATAAGCTGTCGCTAATTCCTCTTTCAATTCAGGGTCATATTGGATAGTGCCTGTTTCGGTGTCCACCATCAACATCTTGCCGGGTTTCAAACGGCCCTTTTCTACGATTTCCGATGGTTCGAAAGGTAGCACTCCCATTTCGGAAGCAACCACCATCACGTCTCCTTTGGTAATCAGGTAGCGGGCAGGACGCAATCCGTTCCTGTCCAAAACGCCTCCGGCATAACGACCGTCCGAGAACAGGATCGTTGCGGGTCCGTCCCAAGGCTCCATGAAGAGGCTATGGTATTCGTAGAAAGCCTTCAAATTGCGGGAAATCGGATTTTTGTCGTTCCAAGATTCCGGCACCATCATAGCCAAAGCGTGAGGTAGCGATTTACCCGACATTACCAAGAATTCCAACACGTTGTCGAACGAAGCACTATCGCTCATAAACGGCTGCACAACGGGCCAAATCTCAGATATATCACCCAAGTTGTCAGATTTCAGGACACTTTCGCGCGCCTCCATCCACAAACGGTTTCCCTTGATAGTGTTGATCTCGCCGTTGTGGGCTACCATGCGGAAAGGATGAGCCAAATCCCAAGTTGGGAAAGTGTTTGTGCTGAAACGAGAGTGTACCAACGCAATCGCACTGGTCAAATGTGGGTTCAACAAGTCTGGGAAATAGTGTCTCAATTGTTCTGAAGACAACATTCCTTTGTAAACAATCCGCTTGGTGGATAGGCTGACAATATAAAATGCCCGTTTCGTCTCACTGGAGAATATCTTGGAATTGAAAATTTCTTTTTCGATTTTTTTGCGGAGCAAATAGAGCTTATGCTCCAAAGTTTCGGAAGAAACCTGCTCGCCGGCCACAACAAAGATTTGTTTGATGTCGGGTTCGTTTTCAACGGCAATTTCACCGAGAATGTCGCTGTTGACAGGCACATCGCGTACTGCAAGAAGTTTGAGGCCTTCTTTTTCTACAAATGAGGCAAGCGTGTTCAGGCAAGATTCGGCTTCTTGTTTTCCTTTGGGCAGAAACACAAGCCCAGTTCCATAATACCCCTTTTCGGGAACGGGAATCCCTTGAAGGAGAATAAATTCGTGAGGGATTTGCAACATTATCCCGGCACCGTCTCCCGTTTTGTTATCAGCGTTTTCTGCACCGCGGTGCATCAAATTCTCCAACACACGGAGACCATTCTCAACAATCGCATGCGATTTGGTTCCTTTCATATGAAGTACCAATCCTACTCCACATGCGTCATGCTCGTTCGCGGGGTCATATAATCCATGCTGCTCCGCTGAAATTAAATCCTGCATATTTTTAGTTGATATAAAGATGTAAGAAATTAACGACCAATACCCATTATAATGGGGTGACAAATATACGCACTATTCTCGAAATTTACTCACATTTTGACAAGAAAAATAATTAATTGATTCAGATTGTTAAACAAAAAGTCAGAATTCAACTCGAAAGGTCAAAATAATAGCGAAACAGATATTAATTTAACTCAAAAAATTGCTTTTGATAATTATTCTTTCAATTTGGTATAAATACCCAACTAGATCTATCAGAATATCACAGAAGAACCTCTTTTTATTGAATAAAAGTGTATATTTATACAAAACAGGCCTCTGATTATACAAAATAATTCCAATCATTAATTGACAATTGCTCGAAATGTGCTAACTTTGGAAGCAATTTGAAAAATCTCACTTATGGCTATCACATATCAGGCAGAAGGTGTGAAATTACCCGCAATTAAAAGACGGATAGTCTCTTCTTGGATCAGATCCGTGGCCAACCTCCACCAAAAGAAGGTAGGCGATGTGGCTTATGTCTTTTGCGCCGACGACCGCATTCTCGAAATCAACAAGGAATATCTCCAGCATGATTACTACACGGACATTATCACTTTCGACTACGTAGAAGGAGACGTTATCTCGGGGGACATCTTCATCAGCCTCGACACCGTGAAAAGCAATTCCGAACAGTTTGGGACACCTTATCTGGAGGAAATCCACCGCATCATCATCCACGGCATACTCCACCTTTGCGGTATCAACGACAAAGGTCCTGGAGAAAGAGAAGCTATGACCCAGCGTGAAAACGAGGCATTGGCAATATTAAACCCAATAACTTAACTATCAATAAATAAAGTCATTTACTCACTTAACTAATATATTCATAAATCAAATCACCAGCATGTATAAAGTCGTAGATAAAGAGTATTTCTCGACCAATGTCGTCAAGCTTGATATTGAAGCCCCTCTGATTGCCAAAAGCCGTAGGGCAGGCCACTTCGTAATGCTTAAAGTGGGAGAAAAAGGGGAACGGATCCCATTGACCATTGCATCATCCAACCTGGAGAAGGGAACAATCACCATTGTCATTCAAAACGTAGGAAATTCTTCGTCCAAAATCTGCGCCCTTGAAGTGGGCGACGAAGTCACAGACCTTGTAGGGCCCTTGGGACGTGCCACACACATCGAGAATTTCGGAACAGTAATTTGTGCCGGAGGAGGCGTAGGTGTTGCACCCATGCTGCCGATCATAGAAGCAATGAAAAAAGCCGGCAACAGGGTGATCTCCGTGTTGGCTGCAAGAACCAAAGACTTGGTCATTCTTGAAGAACAAGTAGCGGCATATTCCGACGAAGTGATTGTCACCACCGACGACGGCTCATCTGGCCGCAAAGGACTTATCACGGATGCCGTTGAAAGTGTTATCCAACGTGAGAAAGTAGATTTGTGCGTCACTATAGGCCCGGCGATCATGATGAAATTCGTGTCGCTGTTGACCCAAAAATACGAGATTCCGACCATGGCTTCCCTCAACACCATCATGGTGGATGGCACCGGAATGTGCGGGGCATGCCGCGTGACGGTGGATGGAAAGACCCAGTTCGTTTGTGTGGACGGCCCAGAATTCGATGCCCACAAAGTGGATTTCGACGAAATGCTGATGCGCCTCAAGGCTTATAATTAATCGAAGAACTCAACTTAGATATATCAAAGAAATGATTGATACTGAAAAAATACAAGCCCGAAGAAACGAAGCTTGGAGAGAAGAGCTTAGGAAAAACGTAAAAGCCAAAGAACGCACCACCATCGAGCGTGTCCACATGCCGGAATTGGCTCCCAACTATAGAAATACGAAACTCAAGGAAGAAGTAAACCAAGGATTGTCGGCAGAGCAAGCTCTGATGGAGGCAAAACGTTGCCTCGATTGCCCTACTCCAACTTGCATGAGCGGCTGCCCTGTTCAAATTAACATTCCTACTTTTGTCAAAAACATTGAGCGTGGCGAATTCCTCGAGGCCGCCAAAGTGCTGAAAGAAACAAGTGCGTTGCCAGCCGTATGCGGCCGCGTTTGTCCACAGGAGAAGCAATGCGAAAGCCAATGCGTTTATACCCTGAAGATGAACAAGGAAGCTGTGGCGATCGGCTACCTCGAACGCTTTGCTGCCGACTTCGAACGGGAAAGCGGCCAAATGTCGATTCCTGAAATGCAAGCTCCCAACGGCATTAAAGTGGCCGCTATCGGTTCGGGACCTGCAGGTTTGGCTTTTGCGGGCGACATGGCAAAGTTGGGCTACGACGTGACTGTTTTCGAAGCTTTGCACGAAATCGGCGGCGTTCTCAAATACGGCATTCCCGAATTTCGTTTGCCAAACAGCATTGTGGAAGCCGAGATTGACAACATGCGCAAGATGGGCGTCAAATTCGAAAAGAATTGCATCATCGGCAAAACAATCAGCTACGAAGATTTGCACGAAATGGAATTCAAAGGTATTTTCGCCGCCAGCGGCGCAGGCCTTCCCAACTTCATGAACATTCCCGGAGAAAACCTCATCGGAGTGATGTCTTCCAACGAATACCTCACCCGTGTCAACCTGATGGACGCTTCCAATCCCGATAGCGACACCCCCGTACAGCTGGGCAAAAAGGTAGCCATCATCGGAGGCGGAAACACGGCGATGGATGCCGTGCGAACAGCCAAACGGATCGGTGCCGAACGCGCCATGATTGTTTACCGCCGCTCGGAAGAAGAGATGCCAGCGCGTCTCGAAGAAATCAAACATGCCAAAGAAGAAGGCGTGGAATTCCTTACCTTGCACAATCCGCTCGCTTACGAAGGAGACGAAAAAGGACACCTGCAACGGATGCTGCTTCAAAAAATGGAACTCGGCGAGCCCGATGCCTCAGGCCGTAGAAGTCCTGTTGCCATCGAAGGTGCTACCGAATGGGTGGAAGTGGACGAAGTGATCGTCAGTGTCGGTGTTTCTCCCAATCCGCTGATTCCATCCACATTCCTCGGTTTGGATGTGGCCCGCAAAGGAACCATCGTGGTCAACCAAGATACCATGCAGTCTTCCTTGCCTGACGTATATGCCGGAGGCGACATTGTACGTGGAGGAGCAACCGTTATCCTGGCCATGGGTGACGGGCGGAAAGCTGCCGCAGCCATGGATGAAAGAATACAATCAGAGAAGAGTTAATAGCTATCAGTTGTCTCTTCATCAAAAAACATATCCCCTTCGCTTTCGTAAAGCGAGGGGGAAATTGTATAATATCGTGTTCCGAAATCGATGGAAAAACGCCAAAGCCATTGTAAGTACGGAAACGAGTACCTATATTTGCGTATTTAAAAACGACAAGTTATGAAAACGGCAAATTACACTGAATTGAGAAACAACCTCAAGAGTTATCTGGATGGGGTAATCAACGATAGTGAGCCGCTGTTGGTACACCGTCAGGGAAATGAAAGTGTCGTGGTCATATCATTGGACGAATACAACGCAATAAAGGAGGCAGAATACATAATGACTTCCCCGGCCATGGTGGAAATTATCCGCAAGGGAGAGGAGGAAATACAAAACGGGAATGTTGTCGCCCAGAAAGAAGGTGAAAGCATTGCCGATTTTTTGCAAAGGATCGCATGTACAGAATAGTATTTACGGCACAAGCCAGCAAAGAGTATTCGCACTGGGCATCGAGTGGCAACACGAAAATAATCAAGAAGATATTCGAGCTTTTAGAAGACATGGCCAAGCATCCCTATTCGGGAATCGGCAAACCGGAAGCCCTGAGATATGACCTGACAGGCAAATGGTCACGCCGAATCAATTCGGAACACCGGATCGTGTATTCTGTTCGGGAAGACACAGTGGAGGTATATATTATATCGATGAAATACCACTATTCAAAAAAGTAAAAAATCGGAAATGCAGAGCCACAAACCCTTTGTTGAAGGTGAAGGACAATAAATAGGGACGCAAACCGGTTAGCAGTTCAAGAACGATTTCACTCTGCATTCCCTGGGCAATTTCCGTTGCGCCTCTGCGTGAAAAATTCAATCTAAAAACAAAATGATCCAAGTCAGCAACATATCCAAATCGTACGGTGAGCAGAAGGCTGTTCACGAGGTGAGTTTTGACATTGGAGAAGGAGAAATAGTCGGTTTCCTGGGACCAAACGGTGCCGGGAAATCGACCACCATGAAAATACTTGCCGGAACATTAGCTCCAGACTCAGGTTCGGTGCTGATGTTCGGTAAAGATTTTTCTCAATTTCCAATCGAATGCAAGCGAAAAATAGGTTACCTGCCGGAAGATAATCCACTCTACGGCACAATGTATGTGAGAGAATACCTCGAATACGCCGCCGCATTTTATCTGCCAAAGGGAGACATCCGCAACGCCGTTGACGAAATGGTGGAAACATGCGGCCTCCAAAAAGAATACCACAAAAAAATCGAAACTCTGTCCAAAGGAAACCGGCAGCGTGTCGGATTAGCACAAGCCCTTATCCACAAACCAGACTTCCTGATTCTCGACGAGCCAACTGCGGGTCTCGATCCGAACCAGCAGGAAGAGATTCTTCAAGCCATCCAATCTTATTCCGCAGGAAAGCAAATTCTTCTTTCCACGCATTCCCTGCAAGAAGCCCAAAAGATCTGTTCCCGCATCCTGATTATTCACGAAGGAAAAATACGTGCGTATGAAAAATCAGAGGCCATCGAGTCGATCGAAGAGATGTTTTTTGGGTTGACGAAATAGAGAGACCCTCATCGAATCAAACCAAATACAGGGCTAACGCCCCTGCTCGTTAAATCGTTTAGAACCCGAGCGACCAACTTTAGTCGATCTATCGGATAAGTTTCAGAAATAACCTCGATTTTATGGAAATCGATTCCTTTTTCCCTCTAAAAGGAAAAAGAATAGAGTTTACCGGATTGTCCTCAAAACTAAATTGACATACTTCAACCTATTTTTTAATATTCAAATCAAAACAAAAAGAAATAATTTGCATCTTTGTGCTTCGTGTTTTTTTCGCAAAACCGCTACAAACTTTTAAGGTTTCATAAATAACTGAATATAGAATGGTTACAAAATCTCGCCTCCTCCTGCTGCTTGCAATAGTATCTTTTGCAGGCTCTATTTTCGCCGTTTCATCTCAATCTTACGAAAAAGGTTGGGATGCTTTTTTGAAAAATGACCGAAAAAATGCCCGAATTGCCTTTGTCGAGGCAACCAAGGTATCCGAAACCAAGGCAGACGCATTCCTGAGTTTGAGTTTGGTGGATTGGATGGAACAAAAAGAAGACAGTGCTTTCGTCCATTTTCGGAGTTTTTATCAAAGCAGCGCGAATCCTTATCCCTACCTGTATGCCTTCTTCACATTGCCATTCACGTTTGCATCGAGGGAGTATATCGAACCCGAGAGGTTGGCATTTTTGGAACAATTAGTATCCGACCCAAAACTGAATGGGACATTGAAATCAATGATTTACGGACAATTGGGAAACTATTATGAGTTTAAAAAAGAGAAGCAAAAGGCGGAGGGATTTTTTCACAAAATGGGCACGGTCAATCATTGGCAGGTGCTTGGTTCGTTCGACAATATTTCCGGAAGCGGTTTTGCTAAAGATTGGGGAGCAGTGAGCAAACCATTGGCCACGGACGTATTTAAAAATAAAGTGGGTGCAACCGTTAAATGGTACACTCCGCCCTACAACAAAGCCGACAATTGGTTCTACATGGACTATTATTTCAACCTCAACAGCACCATCATGTATGCGCAGTCGTTTGTGAAAAGCCCGGTTGACCAAGAGGTGTATATGCGGACAGGAACATCGGGTTCGCTGAAAATCTGGGTAAATGACGCATTGGTAGCCAACGTTCCCGAAGAACGCAACTGCGACCTGGACATCTACGGCTACAAAATCAACCTCAACAAGGGGCCAAACCGCATTCTAGTGCAAATCGGACAAAGTGAAATATCGGGGGCAAACTTCCTCCTGCGGCTAACCGATGCGGACGGAAATCCGATACCAGGACTGACCGATGAAGCCAATTATTCGTCTTATACTAAAGCAGAAGCGTCATCCTCTCCGATGTTGCCTTTCTTCGCGGAAAGCTATTTTGAAGAACAATTGAAAGCATCGCCCAAGAATTACCTGAATTATTTGGTTTTAGCAGAAACTTATTTGCGCAATGACAAAGCCTTTGAAGCCACCCAAGTGCTGAAACAGATAGAAGCCCTCGCTCCAACATCGTCGTTTGTTTCTTATCGATTGGCGGAAGCGTATCAACGGGCAAAAAACCAAACGGATTACGACAAGGAGACTGAAAATATCAAGCAGAACGACCCCGAGTCTTTCATCGCGTTGCAAGAATTCTACAACGAAGCCACCAAATCGGAAAAATACACCGAGGCAACCGACATTTGCAACAAAGCAAAATCTTTATACGGCGAAAGCCCCACCATCGAAGCTTGGGAATTGGGTATTGCCTCTCTCCAAAAACGGATGGAAGATGTCATTTCGATGGGCAAGAAATTTTATGCACAATATCCTTTCAGCTATGATTTTATGTATCTCAATTGGGCGATAGAGAACAATGTCTCGAAGAATTCACCGAAAGCAACCGCAGTGGTGGAAGACTACTGTGCACATTACTCCACCCCAAAAGCTTTGGGATTGCTTTCGGATATCTATATGCAGCAAGGCAAAACCGAACAAGCGATTGAGATGCTGAAACGACGGATTGCAGACATGCCTTATGCTACTGGTTATCTTGACAATTTGGCTTCGACCTATTATCAAATGCAGCGTTACGAAGATGCGCTGAAAACAACGGATTCGATGTTGGCCCTGTCTCCCTTCCTTCCCGGGGTTTACAACACCAGGGGATACATCTACAAAGGAATGAAAGAGGTGGAAAAAGCCAAAGAAAGTTTCTCCAAATCGATCTATTATGGCCCCACATCATACGATTCCAGATCGCAGCTCCGCCTGCTTGAGAACAAGAAAGAGGTGTTTGACCTGTTCCCAAAAACGGATGTGAAAGCATTGATAGCAAAAACGCCTTCCGCACAAGATTACCCTGAAGACAATTCGGTGATTCTGTTGAATAACAACCAACTGGTGGTGTATCCCGAAGGTGCAAAAGAATACCACTACGAGATTGCGGTGAAAATTTTCAACCAGTCGGGGATTGATGCATGGAAGGAATATGGCATCGATTACAACAGCAATACACAGAAACTGATTATCGACAAAGCCGAAGTATTCAAGTCTTCGGGCAATGTGGCAAAAGCGGAAACCGATGACAACCAGGTAGTGTTCACCAATCTGGAAATTGGCGATGTGCTCCACCTAGACTACCGGGTTCAGGACTTTTCATCGGGCGCATTAGCCACTCAATTTTTCGACCAATTCCTTTTCAGGTACACTATTCCTTCGGTGCTGAACAGGTACAGCATTCTTTCGCCCAAAAACACTCCGTTTAAATACGTGGTTGCTAACGGAACAGTTCAACCAACTATTTCCGATGTGGAAGGGATGAAGTTATACACTTGGGAATCTGTGAATCAACCAGCAATCAAGTCGGAACCTTATATGAG
This sequence comes from Bacteroidales bacterium UBA1309, assembly GCA_002307185.1. Lineage (GTDB taxonomy): Bacteria > Bacteroidota > Bacteroidia > Bacteroidales > Dysgonomonadaceae > UBA1309. The sequence goes on along the minus strand of DBTT01000016.1, from coordinate 131,442 downwards.
CATGCTTCACGATGTGGTACCGACTCTCTTCTACACCAGCATTCCCGATTGGAAATTTGTAAGCAGTTGGTACAAAGACTTGACCACCAGTAAATTCAACTCGGACTATGTGCTGAAAGAAACTTCGGCCTCTATCCTGAAGGGACACGAACAAGACAGCCCGCTGCAAAAAGCCAAACTGTTTTATGAATACATTCTCAACAACATAGCCTATTCCAGCATCTCGTTTATGCACAGCAACTTTGTTCCGCAGAAGGCCTCCCGGACTATCACCACCCGCTTGGGAGATTGCAAGGATGTGTCAACCCTGTTTGTGGCACTTTGCCGGGAAGCGGGAATTGATGCAAACCTGGTGCTGATTTCCACCCGTGACAACGGAAGAAACCAATTGACCTTGCCAACCATCAACTTCAACCATTGCATCGCCCAGCTCAATGTGGAGGGAAAAACCTACTACCTTGAACTGACGGATTCGTTCCTCCCTTTTGGTGCGGCAGAATCATCCGACTTGCAATCCAATATTTTGCCTATTCCATTCGACAATGCACCTATTGGGGACAAGTTGGTAACATTGGAAATGCCTTTTCGCCCAGCAAACTGGACCTTGAGGAACGACAAAATCACGGCAACAGGCAACGATTACCAAATTTCACACCATACGATTTCCTATGCTGCTAGAGCTTCCTCCATGCGGAGCTACTTCCGTGATTTGGGTGACGAGGAACGGCTTAAAAATTTGAGCCAGGCAATTGCCGGTGACTTCACTGTGCCGGTGAAGGTGACAGATTTGACTTTTACCAATCTCGACAACCTCGCCGACAGCACGACCCTATCCTGCAACATCGATGTCAAAAAAGCCATGCAAGACGTGGCTGGCATGAAAGTGCTGACCTTGCCTTGGTCGGATAAAATTGCTTCGTTGGAAGACCTCACCCTCGAAAAGCGAAACACGCCTTTTGAATTGTGGTCCTACAAATCGGAAGAAATAGAGAAGGAACGACTCGAATTCATCCTTCCGCAAGGAACGGCGTTTGTGGAAATGCCCAAAAACGTTCATTTGGAATGTGCCAATGCTAGTTTCGACCTCCGTTTCGAAAAATCCAAAGAGGGAAGCCTGATCGGGACACGGGTTTTCCGCCGTAAAAGCGAAATTGTCACACCTGAACAATATGCCGCTTTCCGCGAATTTATGACGCACGTGAGCGAGGCTGATAACAAGCAGTATGCGCTGAAGTGATAGGGATTATTGTTATAGGTTGCGGATGAATATGGCGGACGACTCGAAGTTACCCGACCAGCAAAATTGCTGCTGGCATCGAATAGCCGGTCTTGCCCCTAAAACTTACAGCGCCGACCGAACTCCCTAAATAGAAGAGGCTGCACCTGGAATGGATGCAGCCTCTTCAATAAACAAATTATATGGGAATAGGGTTTATTTTTTCTTCCACAATTCTTCGATCGACTCCAATGTACGTCCCTTTGTTTCGGGTACAAATTTCCACATGAAGATAGCCGAAAGGATGCTCATGATCCCGTAGATCCAATAGGAGAACCCGTGGTTGAACAGCTCGTTGAGCCACACGTTGTCGTTCATCATCGGGAAGGTGAAAGACACGATCCAGTTGGCAATCCATTGGGCGGCTACGGCGATTGACAAAGCTCCACGAATGGAGTTTGGGAAAATCTCGGCCAGCAACACCCAGCAGACAGGGCCCCAGCTCATGGCAAAGGCGGCTGTGTAGAACAACATGAAAATGAGTGCGGCTATGCCCACATTTCCGGAATAGAAGGTGAATCCCAAGGCAATCATGCTGATGGCCATTCCGACGGAACCGATAATCATGAGGGGTTTGCGTCCAAACTTGTCCACTGTCAAGATCGCTACCACCGTGAACGATAGGTTGACAAGGCCTACGACGATGGTCTGCAAAAGAGAGGAGTCGGTGGATGCTCCCATGTCACGGAAAATATTTCCGGCATAATACAGCACCACATTGATGCCGACCGCTTGCTGAAACACGGAAAGCAAGATCCCCACGATAATCACCCCAAAGCCATACGAAAGCCAAGGTGCATTCGCCTCGTGCAAGGTCCCTTTGATGTCGGCAAGAATGTTTTTAGCTTGCCCTTTCCCGGCAATCTTTTCCAGCACTTTCAGCGCTTTGTCGTCTTGCCCCTTCATGGCCAGGTAGCGCGGAGTTTCAGGCACAAATAAGAGTAAGATCAAAAATACGGCTGCCGGTATTGCTCCCGACAAGAACATGTAGCGCCAACCGTTGGTTATGAGCCATTGTTCGTCGCCTTGACGCGAAATAATCAGGTTCACGAAATAGATCACCAACATACCAAAGATGATCGCAAATTGGTTGAATGAAACTAATTTGCCACGTACCTTAGCCGGTGCAATTTCGGCAATATACATGGGCGAAATCATGGAAGCGATTCCCACGCCAATGCCGCCAATGATGCGGTAAATCACAAAGGAATAGACATCCAATGTGCCGAAGAAATTGAACGCTTCTGGTTTCCATGCACCCACGGCGGACACAAAGAAAGCAATGGCAGAAATAAAGAGTCCGTTTTTTCGACCGAACGATTTAGATATAAATCCCGCTGTTGCTCCACCAATAATGCAACCGATCAGCGCACTGGCAATCACGAAGCCTTTCACGGCATCGGCTGTGTTTTTCATTTGTTCCACATCGTCGATCGATGGAAGGCTGCTGCTAAGGAAACCCACAGCCCAAACTGCCAGTCCTGCCAGCAACACCAGGCCTACGATGCTTCCTTTTTTCTTCCCGAACAAGCGTATCATTTGTCCGCTGATAATTAAAAACACCAGGGAAAGCACAATTACCATCAGCAGGCGATATTGGCTGATGAGGCTGAAGATGGTGGAAGTGTCAAAGATGTAACTGTTTCCGCTAACCTTGTAGATGTAAAATTCGACGAGTGATTTTTCTGCCCCGTTCACAACGGCTGTGTCGTATCCAAATAGCAACCCACCCAAGGTGGCTACTAATGTCAATAGGAAAATGTAGAGCTTGCTCCCTTCTTGGAATGAGTTGGATTTGCTCCCTCCGGTATCAATAAATGCCATGGTTGATAATGATTTAAAGGTGTGGTTGAAATGGTGAAGAAATAAACAAGTGAACGAGTGAACAAGCTCTGAAAAGATATTTTAGCTTGCTGTTCACTCGTTTACAGGTTCATAGGTTCACTTATTTTAGATGTACATATTCACGATAGTTTCGTAAAGTTCCTGTTTGCCGCTGATTTGCGCAGGTTCTTCGTTCTTAGCTTTTGCATATGCAACCACATCTTCCAGAGATAATTTTCCTTCTTCGAATTCTTTTCCTTTGCCTGCATCATAAGAAGCATATCTGTCGGCAACCATCTTTTTATAAGGAGATTCTTCGAGAATGGCTGCTGCCGCTTCCAATGCACGTGCCATCACGTCCATTCCTGAAATGTGGGCAATGAACAAATCTTCCAAATCGGTAGAATTGCGACGGATTTTTGCATCGAAGTTTGTTCCACCGCCTTGCATGCCTCCTCCTTGAAGAACAACGAGCATGGCTTGTGTCAATTCATAGATGTCGATAGGGAATTGGTCGGTATCCCATCCGTTTTGCACATCGCCGCGGTTGGCATCGATAGCACCCAACATGCCTGCATCGACGGCGCATTGCAATTCGTGTTCGAAGGTGTGTCCAGCCAAAGTTGCGTGGTTTACTTCGATGTTTATTTTGAAATCATTTTCCAAACCATATTCTTTCAGGAAGCCAATCACGGTTTCAGTATCCACGTCGTATTGGTGTTTCATCGGTTCCATTGGTTTGGGTTCGATAAGGAATACGCCGTTGAACCCTTTCGCACGACCATAATCACGAGCCATTGTCAACATGCGTGCGAGGTGTTCTTTTTCGCGTTTCATGTTGGTGTTTAACAAGCTCATGTAGCCTTCGCGACCGCCCCAGAATACGTATGCCTTGCCTCCTAAAGCGATGGTTGCATCGATTGCATTTTTGATTTGCACCATAGCGCGTGCTGCTGCATCAAAATCGGGATTGGTGCTGGCTCCGTTCATATAACGGGGATGGCTGAACACGTTTGCTGTTCCCCACATTAGTTTGAGGCCTGTTTCGGCTTGTTTTTGTTTGGCATATTCAACGATTGCCTTCAGGTTGGCTTCGTATTCTTCGATGCTGTTTCCTTCGCTGACCAAATCAATGTCATGGAAACAGTAATATTCGATGCCGATTTTTTGCATGAATTCAAAACCTGCATCCATTTTGTCTTTTGCAGCCTGAACGGCATCGGATGCCCCAACCCATGGGTGCTTTTGTGTGCCGCTGCCAAAAGGGTCGCCTCCATCGGCACAAAGACTGTGCCACCATGCCATGCAAAACTTGAACCATTCCTTCATTGTTTTGCCATAGACTACTTTTTCAGCATCATAATAGTGAAATGCAAGTGGGTTTTTACTCTCTTTTCCTTCAAATTTGATTTTTCCTACGGATGGAAAATACTCTTTTGTTGCCATAATTTTTGTTGGCCCCCGCTTCCCATGAAGGAGCTTTTGGGCGGTGCTTTTAGTTATTAAGTTAAATTAAATAGTTGTATGATTGTAAACCTTCTTTTTTGATGTCAAATAAATTTCAACCACAATCGGTAAGCCTCTCTTGTAGCCTCAATGTTCTCGGGCTCGGGAGTGATGACCGAAATCTTCTTCAAAGAGGAAAATGCTTCTTCCGGCGTTTTGTAAATCCCGGCTCCAATCCCGGCACCTCTTGCAGCTCCAACTGATCCGTCAGTGTTGTATAATTCGATGGTTGCACCCGTGATGTTTGCCAATGTTTGTCGGAAAATAGGGCTTAGGAACAAGTTGGCATGTCCGGCACGGATGGTTTTGGTTTCAATACCCATGTTATTCATGATGTCCATCCCATATTTGAATGAAAAAGCGATGCCTTCGTGCGCTGCACGGATAAGGTGTGCTTTCGAAATGCGGTTGAAGTTGATTCCGTGGATCGAGCAGTTGGGTTCTTGATTTTCCAATACCCGTTCGGATCCGTTCCCGAATGGAATGATGCTCACCCCTTCGCTTCCCACAGGAATATTTGCCGCCAGTTCGTTCATTTCGGCATACGAAATACTCTCTGGAGCTACATTGTTTTTGATCCAAGTGTTTAGAATTGCTGTTCCGTTGATGCACAGCAATACACCGACACGGGTCTCTTGCAAGGTGTGATTCACGTGTGCAAACGAATTGACGCGTGAAAGTGGGTCGTATTTCGAATCACTGTTCACCCCATACACCACACCCGAAGTGCCTGCAGTGGCAGCTATCTCGCCCGGATTCAGTACGTTCAGCGACAAGGCATTGTTTGGTTGGTCGCCTGCACGGTAGGTCACAGGGATTCCTTCGGCTAATCCCAGTTCGGCTGCAATGTCAGCCTTGAGATTGCCTTGCTGTCCAAAAGTGGGAACAATCTCAGGAATCAAGCTGGTTTCGAATCCGAAATAATCGAACAAAAATTTGGCAGGAGCTTCGGCTTTGAAATCCCAACCGATTCCTTCCGAAAGTCCGGATGCCGTCGTGGCAGCTTTTCCTGTCATGCGCAAGGCAATGTAATCGCCAGGAAGAAGGTAATATTTAGCTTTGGCAAAATTTTCGGGTTCGTTTTCTTTCACCCAGGCCAGTTTTGCCAAGGTGAAATTACCAGGAGAATTGAGCAGGTGTGACAAGGATTTTTCGCTTCCGATGGTATCAAACGCTTTCTGTCCGTAAGGTACAGCGCGGCTGTCACACCAAATGATGGCATCGCGAACCGCTTTTTGATTCTCGTCCACCAGCACCAATCCGTGCATTTGGTAGGAAATCCCGATGGCTTTGATGTCTTTGGGATTTATTCCGGCTTCTTCGAGTACCACTTGAGTGGAGAGTTTCAGGTTTTTCCACCAAGTTTCGGTGTCTTGTTCGGCCCAACCGGCTTTCACCGATTTGATTTCCATTTCCTTTTTCGGGAAGAATGCGGTTGACACACATTCGCCGGTTTTTGCATTCACCAAACTTGCTTTCACCGATGAACTTCCTAAATCATAGCCCAATAAATACATAGCTTATAAGTTGTTTTTAAGTTTTGAATATCCCTTCTTGTCGAATTTATAAAACCGCGCAGCCCGATGAGCCACACCCACTTCCCGTTCTTCGAGAGCTACCACTTGCGGCATGGCAGCCACTTTTTTGTGGAAATTGCGAATATCGATTTTTTTAGCGTATATTGATTCGTAGAGGCGATGAAGCTGGCTGATAGTGAATTTTTGCGGCAGCAGGTCAAAAATAATGGAAGGCTCCATTTCCACCCATTTCTGGATTTCTCCGAGCGAGGCAAGCAATATTTCGTTGTGGTCGAACGGCATTTGCGGTATTTTTTTCAACGGGCACCATTCTGAACTGTATTTCGAAATATTGTGGTGTTTCCTGTCGATTTTGCAAAGTGCAATATAAGCCACTGTTATCAACCGGTTGATATTTGGCTGATAAGCTTGGTTCAACCATTTCCGGTCTTCCGCACGGCTGGCCCTGTTGGGCGAAGCAAAGCAACGAAATTGACGCAAAGGCATCTTTTTGATACCTGTTAACTCAAACAGTACTCTTGAGGCTGCATCGTCCACATCTTCTTGGTCGTAAATCAAGCTACCCGGAAGTTTTAGCGAACCAGCTTCTTCAACCGACACATCTCTTTTGACGAGAAGAGCATTGAGTTGTTCGTTGTCAAATCCAAGAACTACACAATCGACGGACAGAAAAGTATGGATGAATTGTTGACTCATAATATTAGACTTTTCAAGCGTTCAGTAATGCAAATATATTAATTTGTTTTATAATTAAAAACAATAATGCTGTTAAATAATTGAAATACAGATAATTGATATTAGTAATATTTACAATAATAAGACATCTCTTTTTGTGTGGTATATGATATGAAACCCTTGATTTATAGGCAAAATTTATGTTTGATAAACGATTGTTGGTTTATGAAAATTATCACAATAAGATATTTCGAAAACTTGCTGTAAAACATATTCTTGAAGTATGCGCCATTTCGAGCTGCCCTCTTGATGAAAGACGACTCCGTATTTCTTCATCAAAAAATGTCTTTTCCTGAAACAAAACGAAGGAAATAGTGTTTTAAATAGCAAAATCCAGATAATAAATAAACAGGAATGAGAAATAACTTTAGCATCCCCCCCTTTTGCTTCGATCTTCGTCAAGTAAAACGGGAACTTTGACCTTTTCTCCTGATGGGATAAAAGCCTTTGAATAGAGTGGTTACAACCTTTTCACGGGAGGATTAATGTGGGATGGAAGTTAAAAATGACATTCTCAAAACCTTTCAGCACACCTCTGTATATCAAATGGACAAATGAAACCTTCTCCTAACAAAGGAAGTGAAATATCGGCAAGCTTTAAGCCTACAAAATAAATATACACCGCATCAAAAAGAAAGGAAAAATTATTCAATGAAAACGATTCTTCATAAAGCAAATACCCGAGGCCATGCCAATCATGGTTGGCTCAATTCTTTTCATACATTCAGCTTCGCAAATTATTACGACCCCGAGAGGATTCATTTTGGTGCGCTTCGTGTACTCAACGATGATACTGTGGCTGGTGGAGGAGGGTTTGGAACGCATCCGCACGACAACATGGAAATTATCAGCATTCCTTTGTCTGGCGACTTGGAACACAAGGATAGCACGGGAACACATGGGGTGATCCGGCATGGCGAAGTGCAGGTGATGAGTGCCGGCACAGGGGTTCAGCACAGTGAATTCAACAAGAATCAGGATATTCCCGTCAAGTTTTTGCAGATATGGGTTTTTCCAAAGGAAAAAGGGGTGAAACCTCGTTACCAGCAAGCTGCTTTCGACTTCGAGTCCAAGAAGGACGGCCTACAGCAAATTGTATCGCCTTCAGACGATGACGATGGGTTGTGGATACATCAAAACGCTTGGTTCAATATTGGTGTCTTCGGAAAGGAAACCGCTTTCGATTACAAATTACATTCATCTGAAAATGGAGTATATGTGTTTGTCATCGAGGGATCTTTCGTCGTAAATGGGCAAATTTTGGATAAACGTGATGGACTAGGCATTTCGGATATAAGCGCTCTTGACTTGAAGTCACTCTCGGACGATGCGGAAGTGTTGTTGATGGAAGTGCCGATGGGGTGAGGGTTAGTCAAAATACACACTGGGCTTTAAAACTGCAAGGCAAACAAGCTCAATATGTGATAAAGTTCTCCAGTCTCTTTACCCGCATTGTTCGTATTGTATCGTCTGGAAATTTGTTCAGAGTTATTATATGTAAATGCTGTAATTTTTCTTACTTTTTTTGTAAACCCATTTAAGTACTAAACAAAACCTCTAGCTGTCTGACTTTTTCTGCAGACTCTACTTAACATTTATGTGACATTTATGTCATTTTTCTTTTTTGATGACCACATTCATGTAAGCTTTAATTTGTATATTCGGCTTCAAATTAGCCAGCTATCTTTTGGTACAATCCTTGTACTTTATCTTTTAGTTGAAACCAGTTTGTAAAAAGAAATTATGATTTATTTCACGGAAAACGACATCGACCGCCTGATTGAAGACGATGTGCCAATGGGCGACATGACTTCCAACTTGTTGGCGTTTGAGGGGCAAAGAGGACGAATCACCTTGTTGGCACGCCATGACATGGTGGTGTGTTGCACGGAAGAAGCGGAGCGGATGTACCTGAAAAACCGTCTGGAAGTGACTTATATTGTTCCGTCCGGAACCGCCCTGAAACTAGGAGAAAAGATGCTGGAGGCCGAGGGCGATGCCAGAATGCTTCATCTAGTGTGGCGTTCGGGTTTGTCGATGATTGAATTTGCATCGGGAATCGCTACCCGCACCCGCCAATTGGTGGAGGCTGTTCGTGCAGTGGCAAATGATGTGCCAGTGGCAGGCACCCGCAAACATCCGCCTTATTTGAAAAAGATTGCCTTAAAGGCTCTTTTGGCAGGTGGTGGCGAACCTCATCGAACAGGTTTGTCGGACACGATCCTGATTTTTCGGGAGCACTTGCTTTTTACGGGTGGTTACGACAAGTTGCATGAGGTGGTGGCACCCATCAAGAAAAGACAGAAAGAGCGGAAAATTGTGGTGGAGGCTCACACCATCGAAGAGGCTAAAAAAGTGGCTGCGTCCGGTGCGCATGTTGTGCAGATGGACAAGCTTTCTCCTTCCGATTTCACCCGCTGTAAAACAGAATGCAGAGAAATTTGCTCCGACATCACGGTGATTGCAGCGGGAGGGGTCAATGGCTCTAATGCTGCCGAGTATGCCAAAGCTGGAGCGGATGTACTGGTGACATCGTGGATGTATTTCGCTCCTCCAGCAGACATCAAGGCGTTGATAGAGAAGGTGTGATGAAGGATTGAATAGGTAACGTGTAGCCAAGACTGCAAGGTCGCTCGGTTACTTGATCACTCGGTCACTTTTTCACAGTCTAAACCTCCAATCTTGAAGAATTTCTTTTTCTTGTGGCAAATAGTTTATTACGTTGTAGGCTATGTTTTCCCTCCGTAAAGGATAACGCTCTCTAAAATATGTGAAGTTTTGCGGATTTGCCTTCAATCTATCGTTGTCGGCCTGCGTGCTGTAGGTGTGCAACAAGGCGTGATAGATTCGTTTGTCTGCCGGAAACGAATTCAAGTCAATGGTCGGTGATTCCGGTTCCGGAATATTGATTTTGAGAATGGGTGTCTTGTCAAGCCCATAAAATTCAGCCAAAGTTTCGAGAGACATGCGCGTGGCATTTCCTTTGCCATCAGCAGAATAACCGGCGATGTGCGGGGTGGCGATGTCCACCATCTTCATGTATTCGAGGTCGATGTTCGGTTCGTTTTCCCAGCAATCGATAATGGCACCCGAAATTTTTTCTTGGCGAATGGCATTTTTGATGGCGACTGTCTCCACGATTGGGCCGCGGGCCGTATTGATAATAATCGGTTTTTTGCCCAGCGTGGCAAAGAATTCTTCATCCGCTAGGTGGTGGGTTTTGTCTTGCCCGGCCTTTGTGAGTGGCGTGTGGAAGGTGATGATGTCGGCCTCCCGTTTGATGGTATCGAGGTCGGTGAATTCATTTCCGCTTTCTGCACGTTGTCTTGGTGGGTCATTCAACAATACCTTCATCCCAACCAGACGGGCTATTTTTGCCACTTTTTTTCCCACATTTCCCACACCAATGATCCCGATGGTTTTTCCTTCGAGGGAAAAGCCCTTTAGGCGACTGATTTCAATCAAAACAGAGGAAATATATTGCTGCACGGAACCCGAATTGCATCCCGGCGCATTCGCCCAACGGATGCCTTTCGCTTGGCAATAGGCAGTGTCTATGTGGTCGAATCCGATGGTGGCCGAACAAATCAACTTCACTTTTGAACCCTCCAGCATTTCTTCTCCGAAATGGGTGACCGTGCGAACAATCAAGGTGTCGGCATCCTGGATGGTTTCACGAGTAAATTCATTTCCGTTCAGGTAAGTGATTTCTCCATACCGTTCTCCAACCCCCTTCAAAAAAGGGATGTGGGCATCTGCTATAATTTTCATCGGCTCGTTTAGTATATAAGTGCAAAATTGGCAAAATAACATGAGCCGCCCAAATAAGAGGCTGTTTAAATTTCCCCCAGCTTATTTGCAGGCTTTTCTTAGACTTCGCTATTTTACGGAAATTGATCAATTCTTCTTTTCAGTCCTAGTGACGGGGATGAGCAGAATTAATTTCCCGATAGGCTTGGCTTGCCAGAAGTTGTTCTTGATGTGAGTGACAATCGGCGGGCTAAACACATTCGAGGCTGTTTTGTAGGTAACTAGTCGCCTGTTCCAAATTTAATTGCTTAATGGTGAAGTAGCACATAGGTTTTCGGTGCAAAATAGCAAGCAAGTACAGTCTAAGATATAATGCCGCGTTTTTTTAAACTCAAAGTCGCAAAGTTACATTTTACTTATGGAATCAGTAAAAGACAGAAGCAAATATCTTTCTAATATTCAACAAATTGACTAACCACCCCCAAAAAGTAATATAATGGAAATTTCAGAAAAAAGCACCAAATATACAAAAGTAATCAGTTTTTGATTAATTTTGCAACTTGTATTTGAAATGCCTTTTTTTATTTAACCTAAAGATTTCAAATTCAATTATTACCTATTTAAACAACTCCAATGAGCTTATTAAGAGATAAGTTGTACAAGTATGATGCTGCCCGTAATGCGAGAGCAGCCGGTATCTACCCTTATGCGAAAGCAATTGAAAGCGACCAAGACACCGAAGTTATCATTAACGGTAAAAAGGTGTTGATGTTTGGGTCAAATGCTTATTTGGGATTAACTAATCATCCAAAAGTCAAAGAAGCTGCTATTGCTGCCCTGAAAAAATATGGGACAGGCATGGCTGGTTCCCGTCATCTCAACGGCACGCTTGACATTCACATCGAATTGGAAAAGAAATTAGCCAAATTTGTTGGGAAAGAAGACGCAATTATGTATTCAACCGGTTTCAATACCAACCAAGGAGTCCTTTCCTGCGTAACAGGACGTGAAGACTTTATTATTTGGGACGAGTTGAACCATGCTTCCATCATTGAAGGCCTGCGACTTTCGTTTTCCACCAAATTCAAATATCGTCACAACGATATGGAGTCGCTCGAAAAGCAGCTTCAAAGATGTGAACCAGACAAAGTGAAATTGATCGTTATGGATGGCGTTTTCAGTATGGAAGGCGACATCGCCAAGCTCCCCGAAATTGTTAGGCTTGCAAAACAATACAACGCCAGCGTGATGGTGGACGAAGCCCATAGCTTGGGTGTGTTGGGTGCCAATTTCGACGGTAGAGGTTTGGTAAGCCAATGCGGATTGACAGACGACGTGGAACTAATTATGGGTACATTCAGCAAATCGTTGGCTTCCATCGGCGGCTTCATAGCCGGCGACGAACCTGTGCTCGATTATCTTCGACACAATTCGCGTGAATATATTTTCACGGCAAGTGCTACCCCGTCAGCTACCGCTGCTGCAAGTGCAGCCTTGGATATATTGCTTACAGAGCCAGAACGCGTGAAGAACCTTTGGGAGATCACCCACTATGCATTGGATGGTTTCCGGGAAATGGGTTGCGAAATCGGACACACAGCTACCCCGATCATTCCATTGTTTATTCGCAACAACGAAAAAACATTTATCATCACCAAACGTCTTTTTGAAGAAGGCATATTCGTGAATCCGGTAGTTTCCCCGGCCGTTTCGCCGACAGACACCCTCATCCGTTTCTCGTTGATGGCAACTCACACCAAAGCACAAATAGATATTGCATTTAGCAAAATCTACAAGGTGTTCCGCGAAATGGACGTGATTCCCGAAAACAAGGTTTTTGCCAGCAAAGCCTGATAATTCACATTTTCAATTATACTAAAAGTTGCTCTCTGACGTTTCAACAGAAGAGAGCAACTTTTTTATTTTGGCATTATTCAATCAACGATGAAGAGAGTACTTGGTTTGCTGCTTTTTTTGTGGCAATTCGCCAACTCGTTTGCACAATATAGTGTCGATGGCACTGTATATACCTATTCCGTGAGTGCCAGTAGCGGCATTCAGGCAGTTTATATTGCGAACGGGTTAAATGGCGTCACCATCAGTTACACCGCCGACAATAGCAAAACCGTCAGTTGGTACAGCTACAAACAATCTCTGGCCGACAAAACAAAAGTCAGCACATCCCTTGTGAATGTGACAAACAACGGCTCTACCAGCACATACAGCATCACAGCACCCGAAGATGCTTCCGGCTATCTTGTGGAAGAAGACGGCGTATTGAAATCCACACTATGGATGATAGATTATAGCAAGCACCTGCCCGAACTCAACACTATAACAGCCAAGGCAAGTGACGATTGCAGCAGCAAAAGCGTCACCCTTACAATCGACAAATCTGACGAAATTACCTATTATGGCATAAATGGAACCGAATACAGCCTGGATATGCAATACAAATTGCAGTACAACAAGCTAACCTGGAATACCGCATCCAGTGCCTTCATCTCTTCCAGCCTCACATCCGATTGGCAAACTGTGGAAACCTCACTCGTAGTGGATGCACCTCTAGAAGATACGAAATTCACCTTAACCGGCGATGAGATAGCCGACTACCTCGGCATTTCACAAAGCGTGTCATCTGAGGCGTACGAGGAAAAATTCACAGAATCGCACATTGTAAGTTCACAAACATCTGTTGATGCCGATAACGAAGTGGATTCTCTGGGAACAGACAGCTTAGGAGGTTCAGCACCTGCCGAAATCACATTTAATGGATATTCAAATGAACCCGTTGCCTCTTATTACACTTGGACCATTTACAAAAAAACGGATCTCACGAACTGGATTGCCAGATATAACGACGAGTCGATTAGCTACACCTTCAACGATGCTGGAGATTATATCGTCTATTTAGTTACAACAAACTCCACATCCAGTTGCCAAGACAGTGCCTCGGTTGAGTTTTCCATCTCCGAATCCTTCCTCGATTTGCCGAACTATTTTACGCCCAATGCCTCAGAAGGAGAAAACGACGAATACAAAGTAGCCTACAAATCCTTAGTGAGTTTCAAGGCCACCATCTTCAACCGTTGGGGCAACAAACTCTATCAATGGACAGACCCTTCGAAAGGTTGGGATGGGAAATACAACGGCAAGTTTGTGACACCCGGAGTCTATTTCGTTGTGATAGAAGCCAAAGGCTCGGATGGAGTGAAATACAAAAAAGCACGAGACATAAATATACTCACCACTCCTTGATACCTCAAGCGAAAAAAGGCAATAAAGCGAACCTTAATTAAAAAAAAGTAGTATTTTTGCGCTCGGTTTTGCCTCTTTAGCTCAGTTGGTAGAGCAATTCATTCGTAATGAATAGGTCGTGGGTTCGAGTCCCATGAGAGGCTCAATATTTTGGCCCTGTAGTTTAATGGATAAAATGGAGGATTCCGGTTCCTTTGATATGGGTTCGATTCCCGTCAGGGTCACAAATAGAAACGCTATTAGATTCATATTAATCTTTTAGCGTTTTCTATTTTTGATATTGCACAACATTTGAAGAACTCACAAAAAGCACTCAGGGAATAAGTTATGCTAGCACAACCCAACGGTTTGTCGGTTTCAGCTTCTGCATGGATGGAGATTCAAAACCCTCCAGCTGTAACTTACATATTCCAGCACGTATGCATGCTTTTTATTGGTTAAAGTCATGTTTCCTGCATCTAGGAGCACAAAAATAGCTATATGATATTTATTGACAATTTGTTGGTTGTTTTTCAGCAGAACCTAGTGTTTAGTAATCTCGAATTCTATAACGGCAAAAAATCGACCAGACAAAGCACCATGGAAGGTTTGTGGGGTCGATCTCGTCAATCAAATTTGGCAAATTGAGTACCTATTTGTTTCTGATCTCTGCTAACTGTGATTCTCTTTTCTTGCAATCATTGGTTGTCTCGCTTGTATCGAATCTGATCGAATAGACGGGGGGCAATTTCCAAATCTACACCCATTTGGTGAAGGATTTCTTCATCTTCCCGAAAATGTTTTAAGAAAGAATCGTAGCTTCCAGCCAATTTCAGAGACTGGGCATAGCTCTCCACAGCGAGTTTCAGCCGGTTGGTTCGCAAATAGATGTGTCCAAGGTTCAGGTAATCGTGCAGCGATGGTTTTCCAGCAATTAATTGCTGGTAATAACTTTCGGAGAGATCCAGTTTTCCGGCAAGGAAAGCAGTCCAGGCGATAGGGCGTTGGGTTTTTGCATCCGCAATATCGTTGAACTCCAGTTTGAAATAGCAATTGAGCGCCTCGTTGTAGTCGCCCATATCAAGGTAACAATGACCAATATTCATTTGGACTCCAGTATTGTTTGGTTGCAATGTTTCGACACGGCGAAAATATTCAAGGGCGATTTCGGGCTTTTTCAACAGACGGTAGCAATGCGCCAACCTCTTGATTGTCCAACTATTGTCGCTATTGAGGATGTCCGCTTGCTTGTAGGCCGACACAGCACCTTCGATGTCGTTGAGCATTTGTCGGCAATAGCCGATTTTCTGCCACCATTCATCGTTGATGTTTTGATTTTGTTCGATCAGCAAGCGGTAGATAGCTTCCGCTTCTTGAAAATGATTTTTATCAAAACAATACATGGCCAATCGTGTCATTGTTCCAGCATCAATAATGAGAGATTCCAGCGACTGATATTGGTAGAAATTGGCATTGAAAGTGAAAATGTCGTCAAAATTATCCCTTCTTGGAAACAGTTTGAAGAAGCGGTACAAATTCTGAATGTATTGGTTGGAAATAATTTCGTCGCTGATGCGAGGATTGAAGAGCATTTCTTCTTTCTGTAGCTTTTCGAGCTCACCCGACTCTTCTCCCAAGCGCATGGCAATCATCTGGTGTTGCTGTTCGGGGATCTGCAACAAGCTCAGGCTAAAAGAGTATTTGTCGGAATCGCACATATAGCCCGATTTGGAAACTGCAGTTAGCAGAACGTTGTTCTTGTTTCCAGAAGAAAGTTCTATCAACTGGGAATAAGAAGTGTCAAACGGCAAAAACCAATTGCTTAATTCCCTGAAAAACGGGAAATTTTTCAGGTTTGCAAAAGTGGAATGGAACACGTCGGCTCCCTCCAAATGTAATTCGGAATATTCCTGGAGCTTTTTGGACAAGCCCGAAGCCTCAAGATCCTTTTTCCAATCGGGATTTTTCTCGGATAAATCGCTTTCGTCCGAGAAATCATCCACGTTGAGCTTGCGCCCAATTTTCGTGCTGAATTTCATCATCTCGGGGATGATTTCATCGATCATCTTCCGGCTGATGCTTTCCGTTTGCTTCGAGCGGATCAATTGCACCAATATTGTTTGCAAGGCTTTTTTGAAGGTATGGTTTTCTCCCGCAAGTTCGAGTTCGCGTTTGCTTTCGGGATAAAACTTCAACCGCTGATCGTATTTAACCAGCACAAACACCAACCCAACAATTGCCCTTGCACGAATCTCGGCATCAGCGGCTCCGGATGCAGCAATAATAACCGATAGCTTACGTGGATCGAAACGATGGAACAGGCTTAATGTCAAGGCCGATACAAAGAGACATTTGTCGGTGACGGCAAGTTCTTTGTTGTGAATGAAATCAAGGTATCCGGCCTGGTTTTCTTCCGACAGGCGGGAAGCAACAAAAATGGTGTTGAACAAGTCGGTGGCCAACCGTTCTTTTTTGACTGCCAAATGTTTTAGTTTCGACAATTTGTCATCTTTTTCCTCCAACAATTCTGTCAGGCTAAATGCCCCTTCGGTTTCTTTGAGAGCCAATTTGTATTCGGGCAAAGTCGGCTGGTTGCGAAATGATTCCAACCGGAGTTTTTCATAGAAAATGTTTGGCGAGTCAAGGCTCATCAGTTCATCAGTAGCGTCGTCTGTGAGTTCATAGAGGGTTCTCATAATGCCACCAAAGACTTCCTCACGGCGAGGGTCATCCACTCCATCAAACTGATAGTTAAGCATATACCTATAAGTCGTTTCCAATTCACTGACTTTCTCGGTGATTTGCCATTCACGCAAATTCACCGCCAGGACGAGTAATTGGGCACATGCTTCTTTGACTTCATTCAGGGATAAAAGTTCAAGAATCTTGTTTCGTATATTTTGTACTTCGTTGTAATTCATATTCTTTCTTTGTCTAATGACTGGAAAGTTACAAAATTTGTGCCACAAAGGCTTGCGTATGGGGCAATATGTCAACTTGTGATCACAAGCGAAGAAGGCAACTTATCTTTCCAAGGAAAATCCGCTTTTTGTAATTTGTTCCAGCTCCTGGGGCTCATCATCACAAGGTCTTGCTTGGACAAGAATGTCTCACTGATCGGTGTCGATCGGTCCCAGTTGGAGAATAGGTATGGATTGACCGCTTTCACTTCTCTAACGTTTCGGATAAATTCAATCGACTTATCCATAATGCCAACCTGGTCGAGCAAAGTGAACCGGATGTAGGCATTGGATGCCATGCGGACCATGTATTCTCCCAAGAAAGCATCTTCATCGTCGAGAATCGGCAGAAAAACCGTTTTTACAGACTGAAATCCGTTGTCAACAAAAATCCCGACAGGTATTTCGCTCTTGGATATAATCTTCAAAATCCGCTCTTCATTGGGAATCCTGATCGATCCAATTCTTTTGGGGCGGAAGATTTGGTTGATTAGGCGATTGGGCAAATGGAAAAGTTGCGAGGACAGGTTCAGGATGCTTCCCAGCAAATTGCCTTCAAATACCGAAGAACGGACTTCCAACAGAAGAAAATCATGGGCGCCATCATTGGCGACTTTCACAATCCTGGAATTTTCTTCAGAAGTCAAAGCAAAAATGGGTTTAAAGTCCTGTGCAATACGTTTAGCCTCCACCTCCACCTGCGAAAACATATTCCGTTCTTCTTCTTCCAAATTGTCGCTGTTCATCGTGTTTTCAGATGTCAGGCACATCATGGTCACCTCGGATGCTTGCTGGCGACTTTTTATAAACACATTCGACAGATTCAGCAATCTCTTTCCGGCAGCCACATTTTCAAAAAAACACAAAATACGGTACTTTTCTCCCGAACGGAAACTTATGTCATCGTTTTTGTCGTTTTTGAAAATTTTATCAATTGCATTTAGCATTGGGCTGGTCATAAAGGTTGTCGCCAATGCCATAATAACCATCATCGCAAAAATTTCGGGCGAAAGAACCCCCAAGTCGTAGCCGATGTTTAAAACCACAAGTTCCATCAGCCCCCGTGTATTCATCAGGGCGCCGATTGTCAAACTTTCTCTCCATGAGTAATGAACAAAACGTGCGGCGAAGGTGCTTCCTATGAGTTTCCCTAGAATGGCAACAACCGTTATCAAGAGGCAGATACCCCACAGGCTGATGTCATTGAGCAACCCAATTTGGGTACGCAAGCCTGTAAATACAAAAAACAAGGGAAGAAAGACGATCAAGACAATGTCTTCTATTTTGGAAGTAAGCAAACTTCTGAATTTCGCGCTTTTGGGCATAATCACGCCCATAAGGAAGGCCCCGAACAAGGCATGAATTCCAATCACTTCCGTGGTGAAGGATGACAGGAAAAGCAAGATGACAAAAAAGGCGATGTATGACCTGCTTAATTTGCCATTGTCAGTTTGAGAATCGGCAATTCGCTGCACGAAGGGACGGATGATTTTGAGCATGGCCACAACGTATGCGATTGCCAAAACGATTACGAAAAAAGAACTTGCTAACGATCCAGCCTTTACAATGGCAATCACGGCAGCTAAAATGCACCAAGCGGTAATGTCATCTACTGCCGCACAGGTGATGACTATTGGGCCTATATGGGTCTTGTGGATTCCCCGCTCCTGCACAATTCTAGCCAACACAGGAAACGCCGTTATGCTCATTGAGATTCCGATGAACAAAGCAAACGAGAGAAAATTAATATTCCTTGTTTCATAAAGCGGATACAAAAAATAGGCAAGCAATACGCCGCATGTGAATGGGAATATGATACTCGCATGACTTATTAGCAAGGCATTGCCAGCTCTATTCCTTAAGGTCTTGAGATTTAGCTCCATTCCAACGATGAACATAAACAGAATCAGTCCAATCTGGCTAAGCATCTGAATCGAACCTAAAGAATGGACAGGAAACACATGAGAGAAGAAACCGGGGAAATAATAGCCTAACAAGGATGGACCTAAAACAATTCCAGAGAATATTTCGCCTATAACAGCCGGTTGTCCGATTTTTTTACACAACCATCCGCTGATACGTATAGTGATGAGAATGATGATGATCTGAAGCAATAGTACCGAAAGGGAAACGGATATATTATCGGCAAGGGAATCTACAAAATTTGTCCATGGATTTTTCCCAGACAAATCATTCGTTATCTGTTGAAATCCTTTTTGGAGGTTGTTTTTACCTAATATTATAACCCAATATATCAGTGCGGAAAATCCTCCGATAGTAAATATGTAAAATATGGTATCTCTGTGTTTCCCCATTGTTAAAAAATCAGTAGTGTGATAATCTGATTTATAATTTCCTTAAGCTTATTGACGGTCGGTTTTGGCAAAGTTATAAAAAAAAATCCCTTCATACCCAAAGAACATTTTTCAGAAAAGAAATTTTGCTTTACAAAAAGCCTATTTACAATCAATTCCTTGTTAAAACGTATTTTTACATTACCAAAATAGATTTTTCATGAACCAATCGAGAAGTGAACCCGCTACTTACAAGGTAGCAAGGTCATTCAACTAAAAGCTATTCTATTCTTTGCGTTAAAAAAAGACGACAATCTCTTTTTCCAATTACTTACTTCGTTATTTTTGATTAATTTTAGCTTTTAGAAATGTTGCTTTTTTAGAATCACCGGTACCCAAACGCTTATGAATAGTAGATATTCGCTTATCATTTTGATTTTTACGGCTATCTGTTGCGCATGTAGTGTCACCAAACATGTGCCGGAAGACAGGTATCTTTTGGACGATGCGGTTGTGAAAACGGAAGGGAAAGGGATAAGTTCCTCCGAAATGAAAGAATTTCTTCGGCAAAAGCCCAATTCGAGCTGGCCGCTGTTCGGAAAAGTGAAATTGAGGCTGAACAATGTAGCCTGGTTTAGAAAAATTCTACCGGGTCTTACCGAAAAACCGGTGATCTACAGTTCAAGGCTAACGCAAGTATCTGCCGACCAGATACGCTTGGAGGCCTCTAATAACGGGTTTTTGAGAACAAGCGTAGATACTTCCGTTACATTGAAAGGCAGGAAAGCGAAAGTGGCTTACACCATTCACCCAGGAAATCCTTATAAGATAAGAGACTACACCAACGAAATTACAGATTCTACCATCAAGCGAATTGCCATGCGTGTTGGACGGAACGGCACGATAAAAAAAGGGATGTTATTTGACTTGGAGAAATTGGATGAAGAAAAAACGAGAATAACACAAGTGTTGCGAAATGTTGGTTACTACAATTTCAACAAAGAATGGCTTTATTACAAGGCAGACACAACTCTTGGCTATAATTTGGTTGATCTGAGCATGGCACTCTATCCTCCTCCCGACAGCCTTTCCCGCAAGCGTTACCGCATAGGCTCTGTAACCGTTTACTCCGAAGCGGATGCTCTTGGGCAATCCGACTACAAGACCGATAGCCTGAATGTGGTTGGTTATAAAGGAATAAAAATAGTTTATGGGAAAAAACACTTTCTCCGTCCTTCAACCATCTATAAAAACAATTTTATACGCCCCGGAAGGTGGTATGCGGAACGAAACATAAATTCCACCATTTCTTCTTACAGTGGGATTGAGGCCATAAAGCAAGTTGGCGTGAATTTCAGCGACACTATCATCAGCGATAGCACTTGCCTGAATGCGCGCATTATTCTTTCTCAAGGTACTGTCCACTCATTCCAGGCGGGTCTGGAAGGTACAAATACGGCAGGCGACCTTGGTGTGGCAGGCAACTTGGGTTACCAATACAAGAATCTCTTCAATGGAGCTGAAATTTTAGATGTGAAATTCCATGGAGCTTATGAATTTGTCTCCGGAAGCAAATCTTATGACTTGATGAGTCAGAATTTCTACGAATATGGAGTGGAAACCTCACTTTTGTTTCCTCAAATCATCTTTCCTTGGCTAAGTTCTCAGATCAAAGAACAGCCGAATGCCGGCACAGAGTTTAATGTGAGCCTAACAAACCAGCACCGGCCTGAATACACGCGGGAGTTTTTCAATGTTTCCTTGAAATACAAATGGTCGAGTTACTCCAACCGCTTTTCGCACACGGTGGATTTGTTTGATGTCAATTTTGTACGTATGCCTTGGGTTTCAGACGAATTTGAAGAGAGCTATATCAACAACGACAAATATCCACTCTTGAAATACAGCTACCAAAACCAATTGATTTCTCGTCTGGCTTACAGCAACGTCTTTACAAGTGCAAGGCGGAGAAATACTCGGGATAACTTTTCCATACGTTCAGGAATCGAGTTTTCCGGATTTCTGCCCCGGCTGGCAGGTTTGCTGGGCGGGACCACTACCAGTTCAGGAGGATATAAGGAATTGCTTGGCATCCGTTACGCCGAATATGCCAAATTGGACTTGGATTTCGCCCGCACAAACAAGATAAGCGAACTCACCACGCTTGCTTACCACGCAGCTATAGGGATTGCCAAGCCTTACGGAAATTCAGAGATTCTGCCTTTCGAAAAAAGATATTTTTCGGGAGGATCCAACAGTGTACGCGGATGGAGCACACGCCGTCTTGGCCCTGGATTTTACCATCCCCAAAAAGATTCTGTGGAATTTGCCAACCAAGTGGGCGACATCAAGCTCGACCTGAGTATCGAGTTGCGGCAAAAACTGAGCACCTATTTCCAGTTTGCCTTGTTTGTCGATGCCGGCAACAACTGGGTAATCGACAACAATGCGAATACTCTCGCAGGTGGCCTTTTCGAATTTTCGGAATTTTACAAGCAAATTGCCCTTGCCTACGGAATGGGACTCCGATTGGATCTGGGATTTCTGCTGTTGAGGTTCGACGGAGGCTTCAAGGCGTTTGACCCAGGACAAGATGCCGGAAAACGATGGCGGTTTCATGGATTCAATTTCGGAGACGATTTTGCCTTCCATTTTGCAATAGGATATCCTTTCTAACATAGAATAAAAATATGGAAAGTAAACAGTTTTTTGCTCATTACAGCGAATTGCCAATCACTCAAGTAAATGAGGATGTGACCCGCCGTTTGACCCACCTCAACGACTTGATGTTGGTGATTGTTGATTTCTCAAACGGCCCGATGGCCCAACCTGACCCACCCCATTGGCACGAGGCCGAACAAATTTCGTATGTGGCGCAAGGGGAATGCCTCGTGTTTATTGGTGAAGAAAAAAAACACTTGAAAGAAGGAGATATGTTTGCAGTGCCATCCAACGTGCCGCACACTGTGCAATCGCTTACCCCAACACTGAGGCTGATCGATAGTTTCAACCCCATCAGGAAAGATTTTTTGTAATTCTGTTCAAAAAAAGAAGGATAATGCCGGTGTCGCTTTGCCGGGATTTTGTGATCTTGAATGTTTTTTGTGATGAAATATTTGTAATTTCGTTTCCGAAAAAACTTTTGGAAATGAAACTAAGATACGGAGTGGTTGGCGTTGGCGGAATCGGTGGATTTTATGGTGGAAAATTAGCTTTTAACGGCGAAGAGGTTCATTTCTTGCTCCACAGCGATTACCCCCATGTGAAAGAATATGGCTTGCGAATAGATTCGGTGGTTGGCGACTTCATAATTCCCCATGTGAATGCGTACTCCCATCAAGACGATATGCCAAGGTGCGATGTGGTGATTGTTGGACTCAAGACAACAAACAATCACCTTCTAAAAGATATTTTGCCTCCACTTATCCACAAGGATACCGTGGTGGTTTTGATTCAAAACGGATTAGGCTTAGAGTCCGATTTGGCAAAAGAGTTTCCCGGTTTGAGCATTGCCGGAGGTTTGGCATTTATCTGTTCCTCAAAAATTGGCCCGGGCCACATCGCACATCAAGATTACGGTGCACTCAATTTGGGATCTTACTCATGTGCTAAGCTGGAAATAGTGGAAAAAGTGGTGGCCGATTTTGTACGTGCAGGAGTGGAAGCTCATTTGGTTGATCTGCAATCTGCCCGATGGAAAAAGCTGGTTTGGAATATTCCTTACAACGGGATGACTGTGGTTTTGAACGGGAAAACGGATGAATTGACAACCCATCCAGCTACAAGAAGCTTGCTTCGGCAAATGATGGAGGAAGTGGTGGTAGCCTCAAGGGCTATAGCGGTGAAGGATAGAATTGGGGACGAAGTGATCGGGCAAATGTTGCAAATGACCGAAAGGATGGCTCCCTACGCTCCAAGCATGAAATTGGATTACGATTTTCATCGCCCCTTAGAAATCGAGTATATCTATTCCCGCCCATTGGAAGAAGCTCGAAAAGCAGGAGCGGAAATGCCTTGTGTGGCTACTTTGGAGCGGCAATTGAAGTTTTTGGCAGAGAAAAACAGTTAATAAAAGCAAACACCCTTTTCACTTCATATATTTGGCGAAAGGGCGTTTATTTATTTCGGCACAACAAAAATGGCCTTGCAGTCGGTTTGTCTCGAGTTGAGCTATACCGATTGTGTATCCATGTCAGAATTTGCCTTTTCTTTGAAATCGGCCATCGTCAGATTGTCGGCCTTGCGAAGTGACATCGAAAGGCTTTTGGCCGTTGATTGCTCCGTGCTATTCGGAGACAAGATGTTTTTGTATTTTTGCGGGTTATCCAAAATCTCTATCGCTTTTTTAGTTACTTGATCGGATTTCAATTCTTCGATGCTTTCACCCCGTTTGAAATAATACCGTTTGGCAATCTCAAGATTGATCAATTTGCTGATTTCGGGTTTGAAAGTTTCCAGATCATGGTCTAAGTTTGGGACGAGTTTTGCTTGTAAAGCTTTGAATTCGTCGCCTCCCGTTTTCATATATCCTTCAAATTCCATCACTTCTTTCAAGGTATTCAACGTTTTTTCACTGAGACGGTCGTAAGTAAAGTTTTTTGCCTTCACAAAATCTTTGAAGCTTGTGTAATCTTCGTCGCTGATTGCAAACTTTTCAATTGGGTCTATTTTAGGATGTTTCAATACCCAATCGGTCACAAAGTCGAAAACCACATACTGATTCAGCAGGTAGTATGAAATCGTGCCTGGTTTCTCTTCCTCAAGAGCGACATCAGGAATAACTCCTCCACCATCACGAACGCTTCTACCGTTAGCTGTCTTGAAAACAGTTGTCAAGCTATCGGGGATCCGGCCTACGCTGCCATCCTCGTTCCGATGGCCGTAGTCGATGGCCTGCACGCAGCGTCCGCTAGGAATGTAGTATTTCGAAGTGGTCACTTTCAAGCTACCACCATAAGGAATATCGCGGGTAGATTGCACCAAGCCTTTTCCAAAAGTGCGAGTACCGACAATCACGGCCCGATCCATGTCTTGCAGCGATCCCGAAAGGATTTCAGAAGCCGATGCCGAACCCTTGTTTACCAATACGGCCAATGGGATGTCGGTGTCAATCGGCTCAATGGTGGTGCGGTAGGTCCTGTCCCATTGTTTCACTTTTCCTTTGGTGGAAAGAACCACTTTCCCTTTTGGCACAAACAAGTTGACGATTTGGATGGCTTCTTCCATGATGCCGCCGCCGTTGTCGCGCAAGTCGATCATCAAGGAGGTAATGCCTTGTTTCTTCAATTCGAGGAAAGCTTTTTTCACTTCGTCCGCACTTTTGTCGGTGAAGCTATTGAGGGCAATATAGCCGGTACTTTTTCCGATAACGCCATAATACGGTACTGAATTTACCAAGATATTTTCACGAATCACCTTGATTTCAAAGGGCTTCTTCGTTCCTGGGCGTTGCACCTTAATCAAAAGTGAGCTGCCTTGTTGTCCTTTTAACTTTTCGCTCACATCGGATGTAGTCGATTTTGTCATGTCCAAGCCGTCAATCGCCAGAATGATGTCCCCCGCTTTCAACCCAGCCTTTGCCGCCGGCATATTTTCGTAAGGTTCGTTGATGATCACCTTTCCGTCTTTATAGGAAATAATGGAGCCGATGCCTGCATATTCGCCGGTGGTCATGAACTTGAAATCGCCCATCATGTCTTCGGAAATGTAGTTCGTGTATGGGTCAAGCGATTCAAGCATCGCTTCGATGCCTGTACGCACCGTTTTATTCACATCCAGCGAGTCCACATAAAACAAGTCCAACTCCTTGAGGATGGAATTGAAAATCTCTATGTTTTGGTTGATTTCGAAATATTTTTTGTTATCACTATCTTGTGCTTGCGCAAAATTCGCCGCAAACAAAGCAGCGAGCAAAAGGATTGGGAACAGAATTTTCTTCATTGGACGGATCTCAAATGATATTTATTTTATACCTCTGTCGTGACAAACAGAATCTTTTTATTGCGGACAAAGGAACGATTTTTTTCAGATATGAGGAAGAATTTTTGAGATAATAATTGTTAGTGGATTAGGAATATATACTCAAAAACCTACAGCTTTTCTAAAATTGTATTACTTTTGCACTACGTGAGCGTAGGGGAGGGCTTGCTTTTGCATCGTCTGGTGCTGACAAATCTTATGTCTCCTCAATTTGAATCACCTTCCAATGCTGTTATTTCAGCGATTAGAATAAAAAAGAAAACTATTTTGTTACAAATGGAATACAATACGCAACTAAAAAAATTGGCTTTGCCTGAATACGGGCGCAACATGCAGAACTTGGTGGATTATTGCCTCAGCATCCAGGATCGTGATGAACGACGACGCTGTGCCAATGCTATCATCAACATCATGGGAAACATGTTTCCTCACTTGCGCGACGTGAATGATTTCAAACACATCTTGTGGGATCACTTGGCTATCATGGCCGACTTCAAGCTCGATATCGACTATCCTTATGAAATCATCAAAAAGGAAAACTTGTATTCCAAACCGGGCAAAGTGGAATACAGCCAAGCTGACATGACATACCGCCATTATGGTAAAACATTGGAAAAAATGATCCGTCTGGCTATTGACTACCCCGAGAAAGCTCAGCGCGAACAACTTATCCTGCTTATTGCCAACCACATGAAGAAATCCTATGTACAATGGAACAAGGAAGTGGACGACAAACGCATCTTTATCGACTTGTACGAAATGTCGAAAAGCAAAATAGATTTGCGTGGTAGCGACATCAAGCTTTCGGATGTCAAAGAACAAACAAAAAAGCAACAGCAAAAAAGCAATAATAACAACCAGAAGAAGAACAAATGATTACCCGCGAAGAGGTTTTCAACATCGGACGCTTTGTGAAGCCCCATGGAGTGAAAGGTGAAATTGCACTAAACTTGCGCAACGATGTCTTTTCTCAGGGAGAATACCCGTACCTAGTTTGCGACATCGACGGCATTTTGGTTCCCTTTTTCGTATCTTCTTTCCGCTACAAAGCTTCAAGCACCGGCTTGGTGCGCTTCGAGGGCGTGGAAGACGAGAAACAAGCACACCGCTTCGACGGAGTGGAGGTTTACCTTCACCGATCCCTGTTTAAAGGGGAAGAGATGGATGAAGAGGATTATTCGTGGAATTTTTTCGTTGGGTTTAGGGTTGTGGATGCCAAATACGGAGAAATCGGAGTGATCGATGACGTGGACGACGACACAGCCAATGTGCTGTTTATCATCAATTCTGCTGAAGGCGAAGAAATCCTGATTCCTGCTGCCGAAGAACTAATTGCCGGCTTTGATGAAGAAGCGCAGGTCTTACACACACAGCTTCCCGAAGGCTTGTTCGATTAACAAAAACAGTATGAAAGAAGAAATATTCCCGTTGGTGGATGAAGAGGGTAATGTGATAGGCCGTGCTTCGAGAAGCAAGTGCCATGATGGCTCCAAGCTGTTGCACCCGGTGGTACATCTACATATATTCAATTCCTCTGGCGATTTATTCTTACAAAAACGTTCGCTGACCAAAGACGTGCAACCTGGCAAATGGGACACCTCATCTGCAGGCCATATCGATTATGGCGAAACAGCAGATATTGCGGTTCTCCGCGAAGCTTCCGAAGAACTTGGCATTAGGGTTTCCAATCCCGAATTTTTGGAAAAATACATTATCGAAAATGAGGTGGAACGGGAACTCAGCTACGTTTACCGGATAATTTATGATGGACAAATCCAAATCGACCACGACGAAGTATCTGATGGCCGCTTCTGGACTTTGGAAGAAATCCGAGAAAACTTAGATTCCGGAATTTTTACAATGAATTTCGTGTCAGATTTTCGTCGTTTTTTCGAGAACTGATTCGTCTTTATCAAGCAAACACTTTCTTTAGATATATTGTAAACAGGTGAATGGTGTTGCCTTAGTAGTTATAAATCACGCGAACATTGCAATTTTCCTGAAAGCATTATCTTGAAAAATGAAAATGGCAATACCTCGGCACCTCACCTTACTTTTCCTAAATTCATTTGTCTATATTACAACTTCATTTATCCAGCATTGATAAAAGGAATCAAGACAACACTTTCCAAACGACTGACATCGTACTAGGAAGAATCGAAACACACTTCCGCAAATCTTTATCGTAATTGGGGGATCAAGGCAATTCTCTTCGTTTTTTTATATTTTTGCATCATCAGTTCATCGCCTATGCCAAGTAAAAGCATTTGCTGTGCAAGGTTTTTTTCAGCTAAAACGTTGTATCAACTGGGCTAAAATGAAAGAGACTTGAGCTGTAAAACATTCGATGCAATCACTCATATAAAACAAAATATTCAAAAGTCGAGCTTGAAAGATGACAGGAATACCTAACTATTTATCGCTACTGGCTCTTTTTATCTGCTGGCCAAGTTATGACCAAGAGATAAAAGAGAATATATTGGAAAACCAGCATTACCAGGACCGAATAGCCGAGTTTAAACAAAGTCCGATTAATCAAGACGCAATCGTATTTTTAGGAAATAGCCTCACGGAATGGGGCAATTGGAGCCTATTTTTCAAAGACCGGCATATGGTCAACAGAGGCATTGCGGGCGACAATACCTTGGGAATACTCAACAGATTGGATGAGATAATCAAGGCTAGGCCGAAAGCTGTGTTCTTATTGACGGGGATCAACGACATCTCACTTTCCCGGAGTGCCGACAAAATATTTACTAACATGAAGTCAATCGTCTATCAACTGCAAGCCGCAACACAAAACACCAAAATATATATCCAAAGCGTCTTTCCGATCAACAACGACTTCAAGCGTTACAAACGTCTTTTAGGAAAGGAAAAAGAGGTGAAAAGATTGAACAAACTACTCGAAAATTTTGCCAAAGATGAAAAAATAACATTTATAAATATCTATCCATCATTAATTTACCCTAGACGAAAGGACATATTAAATCCAAAATTAACTACCGACGGACTGCATCTCAACAGCGAGGGCTATGCAATATGGACAAGTATATTGTTGCCGTATATAGAAGACATACAGGCCAAATAATTGCTTATTTCGAATCATCGAAATAGGCAAGATCCATTGTGTGGTATTTGATGAGCCCTTTCATCGGAGATTCAACGATTTGCTTGATTTCAACATCGAATTCCTTCGCAACATCAATCAAGATGGTCGAATAGGTTGTTGCAACTGCCCCAATAAAGCTTATAGGATAGTCCTGATAGTCGTATTGCATTAGATTACGGACAAAAAAGCGTCTTATATTCTTGTAAATAAGGTTATAAACATATTCATTATCCAAATGGGCAGCCAACAAGAAAGAAATGGATGAAAGGAACGCATTGGGAGAGGACCTGTTATAAACCAATTCAAGAACATCGTCGGAAGTGACCCTATACAGATTGTAAAACTCTCTGGAAATTTCTTCGGGAGCCAAATTCTTCAAGCAATCGCTCAAAAACATTTTACCCAAAACAGCACCGCTGCCTTCATCCCCCAAGATATAGCCCAAGGAGCGGACATTCTTCGCAATTTCATAGCCATTGTAGAAACACGAATTGGAGCCTACCCCGATAATACAGGCAATACCGGCTTCTTCTCCAAACAAGGCTCTCGCAGCTCCCAGGAGGTCACTTTTAATGATTGTTGGCACACGGAATTGAGCAATAAGTGATGCTTTGACAATATCCATCTTTTCTTCCGTAGTGCAACCAGCTCCATAAAAGTATATCTCTTCGAGTTTTTTTAAAAAAAACTTTTCGGGAAGTTGAAGCCTTATGAGTCTGCTGATCTCCTTTCGGGTCTGAAAAAAGGGATTTATACCATCAGTAAAGGAATACTCTAGGACATGGTTTCCCTCGATAAGCACCCATTCTGTTTTAGAGGAACTACTATCGGCGATTAATTTCATACTATTCAGGCTTTTATCAAAAAAACATTATCGGAATTTGGAAGCAACTTGATGCACGAAAAGTTTACCCGTATAATTTTAGTGTCAATATTGTCTTAGAAACTATTGGGAAACCAAAAGAGTCTTTGTAAAATTCAATTTAATCTATTCTAAATCAAACTTAAACAAAACACACACATACACATGATTGCATGAACACTTTTACCGATGAATTAAAACGCAAAGAAACAAAAAATATTTTAAAATAATAATGAAGTCATTCAAAAGAAATTTCTTTAAAAAAAATCACGATTCGACCTTCTACCAAACTGACAGGCAAACATCCATCATCGCTGAAAGCAATATTGTTAACTACTCCTGAATTTCCACATTTCACCTCCCACACCTCCGGCCGTGTGTTTTATTTATAGAGACTACAAGACCTTCACGAGTTCCCCAATAAATACTTCCGTTTCTTTCTACAAAAGGTGCAGGATTATGTTCGTACCCATAGCCAACATTAATACGTATTGGAACATCTAATTTATGACTTTATAGGAAAGCGCAAGCGGTTCTGCTTTTAGAGCTCGCACCAGCAGTATATTTCCAACTGACTTCTCCAGTTTCAATATGGATTTTATAAAAAGCGCCGAGACATACGTATTTGCCCGAAACTATCCCATTGAAATGCTATTGGCTTTTCCTATTGTGCTTGCCACTTGGCAACACCAGACTTAAAATGGCCTTTTTTTATAGTATCGGGCACGATTGTCGTCAATAATCCCATCCCAATTCAGGCCAAAGGCGAAATCATACATATTACCTTCTGAATCCACATAGCATTCCATGTCTTGCGGAACATCCTCGCAATGTTTCTCCACACTTTGCATATCCTTCGGTAACTGCATGGGCAAAAGGCCAGAAGGCTCGTGTGAGCCAGATATAATATCCAAAACAGCTTGTTTCTGAACGTCAAAATCCACAATGATAGCATCGGCCAATGGCTCCACCTCCTTCATGACCATCGGATTCGCCACGTTAACGACAAGCACGAGAGGTTTGTCTCCCATCGATGTTCGGACTTGTTGAAGCTGTAGGAGATCCTTCTCGTTTAAAGTCCGGGCCGTTTTTCCCTTGTAAGACCTGTTGATGAACCCTTCGAATGGATCGCCTCCTGCAATGCTGTGTTCACGCGCATCTTCCGCAGTGTAACCGCCATACTGAAGGCTTATGGGAACATATCCTGTCCCGCCATTTTCTACTTCGTTGGAGTCATAGCCCATATGGAGGCTGAAGGGAGATCGGATGAAAACAATCGCAAAATCGGCATCATCAGGCGAAGCAACTTTTTCAAAATACGCATCCAGAAGAGCGTGGTGCACGGGATCAAAAGTTTTTTCATTTTGTTGCACCCTCCAAAAATTAGGCCCGGCAGGTGAGGTGTAAGGAGGTATGAACACTTTTTTGCGCTTGGCGACGGGTAGCACGCCGTTTTTATTTTTTAGCATCACAATGCTTTTTATCTGCTGCGTATAACCGCTGCGCATATGTTCGGGCGCCCCAACTGTTTTCACAGTTTCTTCCACGTCCACATACGGATTCTCGAACAATCCGGTGCGAAACATATTTAGCAACAAACGGTAAGCCGATAGTTCAAAACGTTTCCTGATATTCGTTTCGCCTAGTTCGCAAATACCTTTTTCATAAGCTTTGATTACGGGCTCTTTGCGGTTGTTCCCTCCAAACTGATCCACTCCGGCCATCAAGGCTTTATAATGCCTGTCTGTTTCGGACATTTCTTCCACGCCCCAAGGCTTTCCCGAGTGTACACCGGGAGCCACCTCGTCGTGCGTGATTAGCCAGTCGGTACACACCACTCCGTCATATCCGAGTTCTTCGCGCAATTGCCTGCCAATGATATCCTTATTAAACCCATTGGCCACATTTTCTGCTGTCTGGTTATATGCGATAGTGTAGTAGGGCATCACGGCAGAAGCTTTGCCCGTTTTGCCACTTAGATTGAAAGCCCCTTCGATGAAGGGAATCTTGTGCGTGTCAAATTGTCCTCCAGGATATACCGCAAACTTCCCATTCCCGTAATGGGCGTCACGCCCACCTTCGCCGGTGCCACCACCGGGCCAATGTTTCACCATCGCATTCACACTGTCATAGCCCCATCCATCAGCTATTTCGTTTTTGCCTTCGCTTGTTTGAAACCCGTCGCAATAGGCTCTGGTCATGTCTGTCACCAGCCGCGGATTTGGTCCAAAAGTGCTGCTGTATCGATACCACCTGGGGTCTGTACCCAGATCGGCTTGGGGAGACAGGGCGGTGGCTAGGCCCAATGCCCTATATTCTTTGGAAGCTATCCGACCAAATTGCTCGATGAGGGCCGGGTCAAATGTTGCCGCCATGCCCAACATGCTGCTCCACATGGATATGGCACCTCCACTCCCTGCGCTGAATTCGGCATCAGCGACAGCAGAATGCCTGGGATCGGAAGAATTATTTGCAGGAATGCCAAACTGGCATCCTTCCACCAACGCCTGCACCTTGTTGTTCCACCGGGCCGCCACTTCCGGGCTTTCAACTTGCGACACCAATATATGTCTAAGATTGCCTGTTGCCAGAAACTCTATTTGTGAATCGCTCAGGTCGGATGCCTTAGCATTGCTCTCGGCAAACGATTTCCCCCCATAGGTGTCGTCAAGCATCGGCAATTTATTTTGTGGGCTGTACAACATCAAACCGGCAATTTCATCGACCGACAGCTTTGATGCCAAATCTTGAGCCCTTTTTTCTGCGGACAAGCGCCAATCTGCATAAGGCTCGAGTTTCCCCGTCTTGCGAAAGTCCTTGAAAACTAATCCGTCTTCTATCACCATGCCTATGCCAGATTGAGGCGAATAGCCCAAGGATGGCCCGTCGTCTTGGATTATAAGATGGTAACCATCTTTAGCTACCTCCTTAAATGCTGGTTTATCCTTAATTCCTTTTTTATTCATCATATGTGTCATATCAGGATGCAAACAATTAGATCGTGATAATAAGTAATACGGGATTCGGCATTCCCAAATAAGAGAAACGCAATTTCTCCCCTTCTTTTACCGAAATGGTGTATCGCCCGTCAAGGTCCGTTGTCGTTGCCTTCGTTTTCTTATTAACCGCAAGTGCAACTAGCAAAAGGGATACCTTGTCTTCATCTATAACTAAGTCGGATCTGCTTCTTTGGAAATAAGATTCTATGGCAAAACCACAAAATAGCGCAAAAAAGAAAAAGAATAACCATCTATTCACATCTCGCTGTTTTATGTCAAAAAATTAATGCCTTATATTTGCAAACAGATACATACACCAAACTATTAGCATATGCTTTGAGATTGTGTTGGTATGAATCTTGGTATTTCATTTCAACGCATGAGAAACCTAGAATATGATATCTACAGTATTAAAATACAAAATATTAGATAGAACCTATGGTATAGTAAACTGCTTCATCCGAAAAATTACAATGCAAGTAAGTGCTTTTTTTTAAAACGGCAAACTTGTTTCTATTTTTACAATTAACATTTATATTAATTAAGATTTAGATGCATATATTTCAATTTAAAAAAACAACTAGATCCAACATATGCAAATGACAGAATATTCATAAATAATACAACAACATGAAGTATTTACGAACCATTATTTTTACATTATGAAATTTATTCATAACCAAAGGCAACATAAAGCGAGGGGAAGCAAAAAAAAGGAGGCAAACATGTTATCAGCCTTAGGCTATAAGAAACATGATAGCATTTTTTATTTTGGCATAATAATATGAAACGATGCTTAGAAACACAGCTCCCGGTGAGCAAACATTGTCAGCTCTTATCCACAACAGTCAAGATGCTAATTATATGCTTTTTAAGTGTAAAAAAGCTATATAACATGTAGAATAACTAGGAAAATGGATACGACTATAAAATATCATTTAGCAACATCCGAAACAACAAAGCTCTAATTTTGCAACAAGATTTCACTGAATTAAATTATGTTTATGATATGTAATTTATATTATTTATAAATAGTGAAACTAAATCTATATCTTTGAATAATTACATTTGCACTAAAGATAATAATCGATATATTACAAGCAAAAATAGTGAGGATGTCAAAGACAAATCAAATTAGTTATCATTCAGTCTAAATAGACATCCCTTACAATATTAGAAAAGGGAACGCTGTTATAAAAACATCATGCAAAGCTAATGAAACATATCGTTCTTTAGAGAGATAAGAGACATACATATATGAAAATGATAACAACTATAACAAATACGATTCAGGCCTTATGAAAATCAATTGCTTTCTCCCGCAAGGAGAACCCAACCAACTGAAAGAGACAGTGTCGTCGTTACGAAGTTCTTCATTGGTGAATGAAATCTATGTTTTAGCAAACAACAATGATGGAATAGACATTCCCGGTGTCAAGGTCGTTAAAACGGCGAAGCTTTGGTCCACGGACACCATATCTAAGATCGCATCTTTGTCGGAGAGTGATTACTCTCTCATTTATACCAAAGCAGCCAAGTTGCAACTTGGCACTTTCGGGTTGGAAAGAATGTACCAAATAGCAACCGACTCGTCAGCCGCATTGGTTTATGCAGACCACTACCAGGTTATTGGTGGCGAAAGAAAAAACAATCCTCTGATAGCTTACCAGAAAGGGAGCTTGAGAGATGATTTCAACTTTGGATCCGTATTGCTCTACAAAGCCAACAGCCTCAAGGATGCTGCAAAGTCAGTGGAAACTACTTACGACTACGCTGGCTTGTATGACTTGCGCCTGAAACTTTCGCAAAAAGGGGAGATTGTGCACATCAACGAATGCCTTTACACCGAAATAGAGGAAGACAACAGGAAGAGCGGGGAAAAGCTGTTTGATTATGTGGATCCTAAAAACCGGATTGTACAGATCGAGATGGAGCAGGCTTGCACCGATCACTTGAAGAAGATCGGAGCCTACTTAGAACCGAACTTCAAACCGGTAAAATTCGCTGAAATTGATTTTAAATACGAAGCTTCCGTAATCATCCCTGTCAGAAACCGGGTAAGGACAATTGCCGATGCGATTGAATCTGTCTTGTTGCAAAAAACAAATTTCAAATTCAACCTGATCATCATCGACAATTATTCAACAGACGGGACAACAGAAGCCATCGACAAATTCTCCGACGAAAGGATTGTTCACGTCATTCCGGAAGCCCATGATTTAGGAATCGGTGGTTGCTGGAATGCAGGAGTAAACCATCCGGAATGCGGCAAATTTGCCATTCAACTTGATAGCGATGATATTTACGCAGACGAAAATACGTTGCAGAAAATCGTGGATGCCTTCTATGAACAAAATTGTGCGATGGTGGTAGGCACTTACAAATTGACTGACATCGACCTCAACACGTTGCCTCCGGGAATCATCGACCACAAAGAATGGACTCCTGAAAATGGGCGCAACAATGCCTTACGCATCAATGGGCTGGGAGCTCCCCGTGCATTTTACACTCCTCTATTGAGGGAAATAAAAGTGCCAAACACAAGTTACGGAGAAGATTATGCTTTGGGACTATATTTTTCGAGGCAATACCAAATTGGTCGTATCTACGATGTGCTTTATTTGTGCCGGCGTTGGGAAGACAATTCCGATGCGTCCTTAGACACGGTGAAAATGAATACATACAACACCTACAAAGACAGAATAAGGAGCTGGGAATTGGATGCGCGCATCCAATTGAACAAGCAAGCGTAGAATTAATTGTACGAATATGAAAAATCTATTTGCAGAGACAATTGAGGCCATGCGCCGGAAACAAGTTCAAGAATGGGGCCTTGCAAAGGCAAATTATGAAAACTTGGAAGGGGTGGAAACGAAGGGAATAAAGCTGGGAAACAGCTCGTTTATCATCCAATTCAACCCAAAACGAATATTGTCCTCTGCTGCGAAAGTCGATAGCAAGTCAATCATGGAACGCAAATGCTTTCTCTGCAAGGAAAATTTGCCGGTGGAACAAATAGGCAACGATTTTGTGGGGAGGTACATCGTGTTGGTGAATCCCTACCCAATATTTCCAAAGCACCTGACGATCCCGGGCTATGTTCATGAGCCACAGAAAATACTTGGTAAATTGACAGATATGCTCGAATTAGCACGCAATCTCGACGACTACGTGGTCTTCTACAACGGGCCAAA
Organism: Bacteroidales bacterium UBA1309; assembly: GCA_002307185.1. GTDB lineage: Bacteria > Bacteroidota > Bacteroidia > Bacteroidales > Dysgonomonadaceae > UBA1309. The sequence continues at coordinate 96,176 of DBTT01000016.1, read as the reverse complement.
ATGTGGAGCATCAGCTCCCGACCATTTCCATTTTCAGGCAGGAAACAAAGGATTCCTACCATTGGAAACAAGTTTTAGCCTGTTGAAGAAAAAGGTATTCGTGGAGGAAGAAGGCATTGCTGTTTCCTTGCTGGCTGAATACCCTGGCCCTGCCCTGGCCATTGAGTCCCGGAATATTAAACTCATAGAAGAATATTTCCTACAAATATACAATCTGCTGGAAATCAAAGAAGACGAATACGAACCTATGATGAACATCGTGGCTTGGTATGGCGAGGAAGGGTTCAAACTTTGTATTTTCCCAAGAGCCAAGCACAGGCCATCTTGCTATTTTGCCGAAGGCGAAAAGAACATCTTGATAAGTCCCGCTTCCGTGGATATGGGTGGTGTGTTCATTACACCGAGACAAGCAGATTTCGAAAATATAACAGCAACGGATTTAGGGAATATCATCCAGGAAGTGTGCATGGATGCAAATTCACTCGAAAAGATTGCTTATCAATTAAAAAACAAGAAAGCCCAATGAAGAAATTACAGAAAAGCGAATCACCCTGGAAATGGATTCCAACGCTCTATTCGGCTGAAGGCTTGCCATACGTTGCCGTGATGACAATCGCTGTCATCATGTATAAGCGAATGGGAATTTCCAATACGGACATTGCCCTCTACACCAGCTGGCTCTACCTTCCTTGGGTCATTAAGCCATTGTGGAGTCCGTTCGTCGATTTGCTGAAAACAAAACGGTGGTGGATCACAACCATGCAGCTTTTCATCGGAGCGGGATTTGCCGGAATCGCATTTACCATTCCGCTACCGTTCTTCTTCCAGGCAACATTGGCGTTCTTTTGGCTTCTGGCTTTCAGCTCGGCAACCCACGACATTGCCGCAGACGGGTTTTATATGCTGGCTTTAGACACAAATGCGCAAGCCAAATTCGTCGGGATAAGAAGCACTTTCTACCGAGTGGCAACGATTTTCGGGCAAGGATTGCTAATCATTCTTGCCGGGTTTATTGAAAGCAACACAGGTAGCAAGCCAATTGTTTTCACCCTTGATGCTTCTCCACAGCATGTGCAACAAATAGCACAATTGAAAGAATTACCTGCGGTGGCGAACAGTGACGAAAGCCTGTTTCTCACCGAGAGCAACAACATCCAAATCGCAACAGGCAAATTGCCAAAAGATTCTGTCAAAGCGATTCTGGAAAAAGCATTCTTGGCCAACGAGAACAATGGCTTTGTGCCGAAAGAAAAAGAGTTGGGTAGCAAGAATGGAGAAAAAAAAGAAGGATTTTGGTCAAAAAACATATCAACGCCTTTAGGCAACTGGATTAAAAATAATTTTGGAGAGCAAAGAGATGTCCAAGCAACAAATTATTCCGGAAATATAGCAATTGTTCCGGTGAAAATGGTGAAAAAGCCGGAACCCGGCAAATCATATCAGCTAAACACCTCGATGACAGAGGGGAGCAAAAACATCTCGTTGGCCGGAGGCGAACACCTTACTTTCAATGAACAAAACTGGCAAAAAACGGCTTACCTGGTTTTCCAGGTGGACCCGAAACTCACGGAAAATGCGGTTGCAACTTACAAGGCAACTTCCGGAAACATCCCTTTTGCTTGGTCGGTAACGTTTTTTGTGTTGGCCGGAATGTTTCTTCTCTTCAGCATCTACCACAGGGCGGTACTGCCTAAGCCTGCATCCGACAAAGCAAACGAACATGTCACAGTGAAGTCTATTTTCAGCGAATTCGACAAGACATTTTCCTCTTTCTTTAGCAAACCCCACGCCTTGAGTGCTATCTTTTTCATGCTCACCTTCCGCTTTTCTGAGGCGCAGGTCTTGAAACTCATCAACCCATTCCTACTCGATTCGCGTGAAATTGGAGGACTCGGGCTTTCCACGGAAGAAGTGGGACTTGTTTATGGAACCATCGGCATCATCGGGCTCACCATCGGGGGCATCATCGGTGGCTTCTTGGCCGCAAAAGGAGGCTTGAAAAAATGGATGTGGCCAATGACCTTAAGCATGTTATTGACAATATTGGCTTTTGTTTATCTCAGCTTTTCCCAAACCCACAACTTCGTAATCATCAACGCCTGCGTGTTTGTCGAACAGTTCGGTTATGGATTTGGTTTCACGGCATACATGCTTTACCTGATATATTTCTCGGAGGGAGAACACAAGACGGCACATTATGCTTTCTGCACGGGATTTATGGCACTCGGCATGATGATACCCGGCATGTTTGCTGGCTGGCTGCAGGAAATGCTTGGCTACAACCATTTCTTTGTTTGGGCCATGATTTCAAGCATTTTGCCAATCATTGCTGTGATGTTATTGAAAATTGATCCGGAATACGGAAAAACAACGAAAAAAGGCATCGGGGAATAAAAATTGCCTTAAAAAAACAGGAAACCAATGAAAATAAAAATCGCAACGTATCTAATTGCATGCCTTTGCTTTAGCTTGAGTCTGGAAGCACAAAAGATCAGGATAAAAACCGGAATCGAAGTCCTGAAGGAGCAGAAATTCAAGATTCTTGAGAACAAAAGGATCGGCCTAATCACCAATCCGACAGGCGTGGACAATGGAATGAAATCGGACATTGACATCCTGCACGATGCTCCTAACGTGAAGTTGGTTGCCCTATTCGCTCCTGAACACGGCGTTCGGGGGAATGAATATGCCGGAGCAAGCATCGACAATACAAAAGACCAAAAAACGGGGTTGAACGTGTTTTCACTACATGGAAAAACAAAGAAGCCAACACCTGAAATGTTAGAAGGAATAGATGCCTTGGTGTTTGACATACAAGACATCGGCTGCAGGTCATTCACATACATCAGTACGATGGGGCTTGCCATGGAGGCCGCTGCCGAGAAGGGAATCGAATTTATTATCCTTGATCGGCCAAATCCTTTGGGTGGGGAAAAAGTGGAAGGCGCACTGGTGGACGAACAGTTCAAATCGTTTGTCAGCCAATTCAACATACCTTATTTGTATGGCTTGACATGCGGAGAGCTGGCACTATTGCTCAACAACGAGAAGATGCTTTCCAAGCAGTGCAACCTTCATGTCGTCAAGATGAAAGGCTGGAAACGTAAAATGGTCTATGCCGATACCGGGCTTCAGTGGATTGCCGCATCGCCACATATTCCACAAGCAACAACCTCTTATTTCTATCCCGTCACGGGCATCCTCGGCGAACTGGGCTATGTTTCGATTGGAGTAGGATACACCATCCCGTTCCAAATGGTTGCGGCAGAATGGATCAACGCCGACGACCTGAGCAGAAACCTCAACGCCTTGGATCTGCCGGGAGTTGAATTCCGCCCAATTTACGTGAAACCTTTTTATGCAACCGCACAAGGGAAAAATATCCAGGGGGTACAAATCCACTTGATGGATTACCGCAAAGCTCATCTGTCCGACATCCAGTTCTACATCATGCAAGAGATAGCAAAGCTTTATCCCGACAAAGCGGTTTTCGACAACGCCGATAAAACGCGATTCAACATGTTCGATAAAGTTTCGGGAAGCGATGCCGTTCGGATAAATTTTTCCAAAAGAAATCAATTTGAGGACATCCGCGCGTATTGGTATAAAGACGTGGAGAGCTTCCGCAAAATTTCAAAAAAATATCATTTATATAAATAAACATGAATCAGGAACTGAACAAGAGGCTCCTTTCGCTCGACATCCTTAGGGGTATCACCATCGCAGGAATGATCCTGGTGAACAATCCGGGATCGTGGTCGTATGTGTATGCTCCACTGGAACATGCTGAATGGATTGGGCTGACCCCAACCGACCTTGTTTTCCCTTTCTTTATGTTCATAATGGGTATTTCCACGTACATTTCGTTGCAGAAATACGGCTTTGAAGTGAACCGTAAATCACTTGTCAAATTAACAAAACGGAGCCTGGTCATCTTTCTAATTGGACTTTTCATCAATTGGCTTTCGCTGTCTTTCCGGACTTATCATTCTCTGGCGGGACAGGACTTGAGCCAGATTGGCCAGTTGGTGCAGTCTGTGACAAATTTTGACCACTTGCGAACCTTAGGGGTAATGCAACGCCTCGCTTTGTCCTATTTTTTCGCTTCGCTTGTCGCTTTATTCGTGAATCACAGGCACATTCCCCTGTTGATCTTTGGTTTGTTGCTTGGCTATTTCATTTTGCTGTTTTTCGGAAATGGCTTTGAATTCAGCGAGCAAAACATCATCGCAATCATCGACAAAAACATCCTTGGAACCAATCACTTGTATATGGACGGTACTATCCGCCTCGACCCCGAAGGACTTGTGAGCACGATCCCAGCCATATGCCACGTCTTGGTCGGTTTTTACTGCGGAAAACTGTTGATTGCACGCAAGAATGACAAAAAGGAACAAATGCAAATCATGTTTATTGCTGGGGCGATACTCACTTTCGTTGGCTTTTTACTCAGTTACGGATGTCCGATCAGCAAAAAAATATGGTCGCCAACATTTGTGTTGGTCACATGCGGATTGGCTTCAACCCTGTTGGGGTTGCTGATTTGGATCGTTGACCTTAAAGGATACCGCAAATGGAGCGTCTTCTTCGAATCGTTTGGTGTAAATCCCCTGTTTACTTATGTGGCAGCAGGAATCATCTCGATCTTGTTGAACGGAATTTACGTTGCATTGCCTGATGCAGAAAAAATGACAGGCGTAAAGAATTTCCTATACACCGTTTTCCTCCAACCATTTATGGGCAATTACTTAGGCTCTCTCGCATTTGCCATTTTGTTCGTTGGCTCGAATTGGGCAATAGGAAACATATTATATAAAAAACAAATATACATCAAAATATGATTTTATTGGCAGACGGAGGATCTACAAAAGTTGACTGGAGTTTAATCGACAAAGGGCAACTTGTAAAAAGGGTATTTACGAAAGGAGCTAATCCTTTTTTCAGGACAAGTGAAGAAATAGCCCATGAGCTAAAAGAAACACTGGTTCCGGAATTAGATGGCATAGACATATACTCAGTTTATTTTTATGGTGCAGGATGCGCTACCTCCGAAAAAATCGATGTGGTGAAAGTTGCCATTGAATCATCGCTCGGCAAAACGCCTATCAATGTAGGGAGTGACCTCTTGGGGGCAGCCAAAGGTCTTTGCGGCAACCAGCCAGGCATTGCTTGCATTTTGGGGACAGGATCCAATTCCTGCCTCTATGATGGGGAACAAATCGTGGAAAACATTTCTCCACTCGGATATATATTGGGGGACGAAGGGAGCGGTGCCGTTCTAGGACGCTTGTTTCTGGGTGCTTGCCTGAAAAATCAATTTTCTGAAGGCGTGAAAGAAACTTTCCTCATGGAAACGGGGCTTACTATCCCTGAAATTCTCGAAAAAGTGTATCGGGAAAAGTTGCCGAACCGTTTTCTTGCTAAACTCACTCCATTCATTAAGCAACATTTAGACGACAAAAGCGTTTATAATTTAGTTTTTAACAATTTCGAAGATTTCTTCAAGCGGAACGTCATGCAATACGATTACAAGAGCCATAAAATCTATTTTACAGGATCTATCGCATATCATTTTCAAGACGTTCTGGTGGAAGTAGCTGAAAGTCTAGGCATTCAAGTTGAAAAAATATGCCAGTCTCCCATGGCCGGACTTGTCGAGTATTACTCGCAAGGCGGACTCAAAAGTATGTAAAACGAGCTAAAAAATTTAACAGCATGTCATTTCAAAAAATATCTGAGCAACCTTCCATCTACGACAACCTGGAACGGATGCCTGTGGGCGAACTGTTGGCCCACATCAACGAAGAGGATCAAAAAGTGGCCCTGGCCGTTCAAAAGACACTGCCCCAGATCGAAAAACTAGTCTCGCTGATTGTCCCAAAGATGGAGAATGGGGGACGGATTTTCTATATTGGAGCCGGCACAAGCGGACGTCTCGGGGTTCTTGACGCTTCGGAAATACCTCCAACTTTCGGAGTAGATAGCGGACATATCATCGGGTTGATTGCAGGAGGCGACACGGCCCTGCGTAATCCGGTTGAAAAAGCCGAAGACGACGTCAACAAAGGGTGGAACGACCTTCTGGCATACCAGATCAATGCCAAAGACACCTTGATCGGGATCGCCGCCTCAGGCACCACTCCCTATGTGGTCGGCGCACTGAAAACCGCAAAGGAAAACGGAATACTCACCGCCTCCATATCCAGCAACCCCAATTCTCCGCTGTCTGACGTGGCTGATATTCCCATTGAAACGGTTGTCGGACCTGAGTTTGTCACCGGTAGCTCCAGAATGAAATCGGGAACGGCTCAGAAGATGGTACTCAATATGATCTCCACATCGGTTATGATAAAACAGGGACGGGTGAAAGGCAATAAAATGATTAACATGCAGCTTACAAACGCCAAACTGGTGGACAGAGGCACCCGCATGTTGGTCGAAGAATTGGGCCTCGGCTACGAGGAGGCGAACAAGCTTTTACTTGAATTTGGATCCGCAAGCGAGGCAATAAAGAATTTTATCAAATAAAAACAGGTTTACTAAATGAAAACAGATCTTAGCTCACAAATCACACTCGAGCGAATTCCCGAAAAATATTTTAGGCCTAAGGACGCTTTGGAATCAGTCGCTCTAACTCGTTTCGAGAAAATAAACACGCGGATTTTCGAATCTGCCAAAGAAGGCTCGATAGCCATTGCTCATGAGATTGCAGGGGAAATAAAGAAAAAGCACGATTCAGGTGAAAAATTTGTCATGGCTGTCACCGGAGGCCATTCTCCAAGAAGCATATTCGAAGAATTGGTTCGAATGCACAAAGAAGAAAAGCTAAGCTTCAAAAATGTTGTCCTTTTCGATGTGTATGAATTTTATCCGCTCAGCTCACAATCTTCGGGCAACCTGAAAGTTCTAAAAGATTTGCTTCTCAATCACATCGACATCGATTTGTGCAACGTGTTCTCACCGGACGGAACCATTCCCAAAGAAGAGCTCCTGTCTTTTTGCAAATCCTACGAAGAACGGATCAAAGAGATGGGTGGATTAGACTATGCCCTTCTAGGCTTGGGCAGAAGCGGCTCCATCGGATTGAATGTCCCGGGTTCAAGCGTAAATTCGATCACCCGGCTGGTAATGCTCGACGTACAATCCAGAAAAGAAGCGGTGAACACCTTCTATTCTATTGAAAAAGTGCCGGAAAGTGCCATCACGATGGGGATTTCCACGATAATGAGTGCGAAGAAAATCACCTTGGCTGCTTGGGGTGAAGACAAGGCAAAAGTTTTAAAAGCGATGGTGGAAGGCAAGATCAACGATACCCTCCCTGCGACGAATCTGCAGAATCATCCCCACGCCAAAATCATCACAAATCTCAGCGGAGCAGATGAGCTCACCCGTCTGAGCCAACCTTGGTTAGTGACAAGTTGCGAGTGGACTGACAAATTGATTCGCCGAGCTATTGTTTGGCTATGCTTCAAAGTGGACAAACCGATCCTGAAACTCACCAATAAAGACTATCAGGAAAACGGGCTGGGGGAATTGCTTTCCAAGTTCGGGTCGGCCTACGATGTCAACATAAAAATATTCAACGACCTGCAACACAC
>DBTT01000016.1:0-88337 GCA_002307185.1 Bacteroidales bacterium UBA1309 | reverse complement strand
AAATATTCAACGACCTGCAACACACCATCACCGGCTGGCCTGGAGGAAAGCCCAATGCCGACGACACCAACCGCCCCGAGAGAGCCACCCCCTACCCTAAACGTGTTGTCATTTTTAGCCCGCATCCCGACGACGACGTGATTTCGATGGGTGGAACTTTCCAGCGGTTGGTAAACCAAAACCACGATGTGCATGTTGCATACCAAACCTCGGGAAACATTGCCGTGGGGGATGAAGATGTGATCCGTTATGTTTCCTTAATGGAAAATGTCCGGTTGCATTACGACCCAAAGAATGATACGCTGAAGGCAGAACTTGACAAGGCGTTAGGTTATTTGATGAACAAGGCGAAAAAAGATGACGAGGCCGAACTTCGGGAAATATTATTCATCAAAGGACGCATCCGGCGCGAGGAAGCTATTTCCGCAAGTCGCTTTATCGGCTTGCGTGACGACCAGATAACATTTCTTGACCTCCCTTTCTACGAAACAGGCAAAATCAAGAAAAATCCCATAAGCCAAGCCGATGTGGATATTATCAAAGACTACCTGGAAAAGATACAACCTCATCAAGTGTTCGTTGCCGGAGACCTTGCAGATCCTCACGGCACCCACAAGGTGTGTTTGGATGCGATTCTTGCCGCTGTCGATGAATTGAAACATGCCAACACGGAATGGCTCGATGAATGCCGGTTCTGGATGTACCGCGGCGCATGGCAAGAGTGGGGAATCGACCACATCGAAATGGCTGTGCCAATTTCCCCGGAAGAACTTAGGCAGAAGCGACTTTCTATTCTACGCCATCAGTCGCAAATGGAAAGCGCCCCATACCTTGGAGACGACGAACGCTTGTTCTGGCAGCGTGCCGAAGAGAGAAACAGGGCAACTGCAGAATTGTATCGTAAACTCGGATTAGCCTCTTATGAGGCCATCGAGGCATTTGTGGAGTACAAACCACTATAAAGCAAATACATTTACATCTTTATCTTCATTATAATTATAGTCAAAAAAAAAGAAACATGAGACTTATCATAAAACAAGACTATGATGCGCTGTCAAGATGGACTGCGAATCATATAATTGAAAAAATCAAGGGTTCCAATCAGCCTGTCGTACTTGGACTGCCAACTGGTTCAAGCCCATTAAGGGTTTACAAACACCTGATAGAATCTTACAACAACCAGCAAGTTTCGTTTGCCAATGTAGTTACATTCAACATGGACGAGTACGTCAACCTACCGGAAGACCATCCACAAAGCTACCATTCGTTTATGTGGAATAACTTCTTCAGCCACATTGATATAAAGCCGGAGAATGTGCATATCCTCAACGGAAATGCGCCAGATTTGATTGCCGAATGCAAAAGCTATGAGCAACGGATAATCGAGTCGGGAGGCATTGACTTGTTTTTGGGTGGCGTTGGTGTAGATGGACACATTGCCTTCAACGAGCCAGGCTCTTCCTTGACTTCCCGCACACGCCTGAAAACATTAACCACTGAAACCCGCGTCATCAATTCGCGCTTCTTTGGAAATGATTTGTCGAATGTCCCTACGCAAGCTCTTACGGTAGGAGTTGCAACAGTCATGGATGCAAAAGAAGTTGTCGTTATTGCCAATGGGGCAAACAAAGCAAGGGCATTGGCTCAAGCTGTAGAAGGCGGGGTCAGTCAGATGTGGACTATATCCGCTCTCCAAATGCACCAAAATGGAATAATTGTTTGCGATGAAGAGGCAACATCAGAATTAAGAGTCGGCACATACCGCTATTTTAAGGACATCGAAATAGATGCTTGAGAAGGGAGAGATCTCTCGCATTGTAATTGAAAAGGTGATTGCCATTTCCTTATAAAGGAACAACCACATTCTCACCTTTCTACTGATGCCTTTAACTTGTTCTTGTTGATTGTCTTGGAAATATGAATTCTATCAACAAGAACAATTTTTCCCAGATCTCTGCCTTTCCAGGCTAAGCCCGATGTGAAAAAAAACAGGCAATTCATTTCCGCCGCCACGGCATACGGGAGTAGCAAAATTTCTTCCTAAGAGAAAATTTTGCCGCAACAGGGAGGAGTGAAATTTCTTCCTAGGAGAAAAATTTCCTGCAACAGGGAGGAGTGCCGGCCTGATTCACGGAAAAACTGGGATGAAAACACAGTGTACCGACAAATGGAAGGAAGGCATTAAATTTGTACCCGATCTGTTTCATACTTAAACATATCGGGATACTATCAGAAACCAACGCTCGAAGATTCATATTTATTTTTAAACATTTCAGCATGCGCAAGATTCTATTGTTCTTTCTATATGCCCTTTGCAACCAATTTGTCCCAGCGCAAGTCTTGCCACCAACCACAAAGGCCAAAATCGAAAGCTACCTCACCCAAGCTGCGCGGAAAACGGTTTTCGTTCCCGATATAAAATTGGATTCCGCCATTCAGGATTCTGCCGGACTGCGCCTGTATGCGAATATCAACCTTTCGTATATCCGATTCGACAACCGAACGGTGAACGAAATTTACAAAAACGTGAAGTCCTTCTTGTCGCCAGATTTGGACAGATCGCCGTTGAAAATCATCACCGACACCCAGCCCATCGAGTTTTTCGTAACTTCCGATCGTGCCGTGGCGGATCTTTTTGCAAATCCGAAAGTAACCCCTATTGTGGAAAACCTTTCCCGCCCTTTCATCCCCGCCAAAGGCTTGTTCGACACACACCTTGCGCTATGGCAGAGCCACGGATTGTATTATAGCCAACCTTCCCGACGTTGGGAGTTTCAGAGAGCAAGGCTTTTCCAAACAGTGGAAGATTTGTTCACGCAGAGTTTCGTATTGCCCTATCTCGCACCAATGCTCGAAAACGCAGGCGCATACGTATTTATTCCCCGCGAAAGGGATATCCAGTCCGATGAAGTGATCATTGACAACGATGGCTCCACCAGCAAGTCGGAATATATCGAACAAAACAAAACACAAATATGGAAAAACGGCGTGGATTCGGGCTTTGCAAACAAGCAGAGCGTTTATCTCGATAAGGAAAATCCTTTCCGGATGGGCACCTACCGTGAAATAGAAACCACCGACAATATACCCGATGCATCTTCTTGCGAATGGATCCCCGATATTCCCGAGAAAGGGAAATATGCGGTTTATATATCCTACAAATCGCTACCGAACAGTCCCCAAGATGCAATCTATACGGTGCATCATTTGGGAGGACAGACCAAATTCAGCATCAATCAACAGATGGGAGGCGGCACGTGGATATTCCTCGGATTTTTCCTTTTTGATAAAGGGAAGAATAGCCATTGCAAGGTAGTACTTACTAATTTGAGTAACGAAAAAGGAAAAATTCTCACCGCGGATGGCCTGAAAATAGGCGGCGGGATGGGGAATATTGCCCGCCAGCCTTTAGAGAAACCACCCGTCGTGAATGATAGCACTGTAATTCAATTGCTTCAGACCCTAAAGCCGCAGCCCAGCTATTTTCCACGCTTTGTGGAGGGGGCAAGGTATTGGCTGCAATGGGCAGGGGCTCCGGATTCGGTGTATAGCCGTACAAAAGGCGGGGATGATTATTCGGACGATTTCCAAAGCCGCGGCTTTTGGGTAAATTATTTGGCGGGAGGTTCTTCCGTTTTGCCAAATTCAAAAGGATTGAATGTTCCTATTGACTTGGCATTGGCCTTTCACACCGATGCAGGGAGTGTGCCCGGCGATTCCATCGTGGGAACACTTGGCATTTGCATGACGCAGTTCAACAAGCAGCGATTCGAGAACGGACAAACCCGCTGGGTTTCGAGAGATTTGACAGAATACATTATGGATGAAGTGGTGAATGATATACGAAGCAACTTTGAACCCAAATGGACACGCCGCCAGCTTTGGGACCGCTCCTACAGCGAGGCACGAGTGCCGAATGTGCCAACCATGCTCCTCGAATTGCTCTCGCACCAGAATTTTGCCGACATGCGTTATGGCTTAGACCCAAGTTTCCGCTTCACCGTGAGCAGATCCATATACAAAGGGATTTTGAAGTTTTTGGCACAACAGCACCAAAACGATTACGTGGTGCAACCCTTGCCTGTCACGGCATTTTACACCAGATTTTCTGACAAGGATTCTGTCCGATTAGGCTGGAAGCCGGTGAGCGACCCGTCAGAGCCAACAGCCAAGCCTACAAGATACATCGTTTACGTGCGCGAAGGGGACAACGATTTTGACAATGGCCAACTTGTCACAACGAATGCCGTGAGCCTGAAAATAGAGAAAGACAAAGTTTACAGCTTCAAGGTGACGGCGGTGAATGATGGAGGGGAAAGTTTCCCTTCCGAAATCCTTTCCGTATGTAGAAAATCCAATGAAAAAGGTGTCGTTTTGATTGTCAACGGATTCGACAGAGTCTCCGCACCCGACAGTTACGATATTCAGCAAGAAAACAGTGCCGGATTTGCAGATTATGTGGATCATGGCGTGCCATACATCAACCAATATAGTTATGTAGGGCCTCAAACGGAGTTTAACCGCAAGGCTCAATTCCGGAACAACGAATCACCTGGATTCGGGGCCAGTGGCAGCAATTTCATTGGAAAAGTGATTGCCGGAAACACCTTCGACTATCCCTACCTGCATGGCAAATCGATCGCCCTTGCAGGCTACTCTTTTGTGTCCTCGAGCCGTGATGCGGTGGCAAACGGGCAAGTGAGCATGAATAAATTTCCGGTGGTGGATATTATCCTCGGCAAACAGAAGCAGACCAAAATCGGACGCGGAACCCAGCCTGCAAAATACAAAACATTTCCGACTGATTTCCAGAAGAAAATTACAGATTATTGCTCCAAAGGGGGAAGTATTCTCATATCGGGAGCTTATGTGGGCACCGACTTGTGGAAAAATGGAATGCCCGAAGTTGCAGACATCAACTTTGCCTCAAAAATATTAAAATACAAACTGGAAACAGGTAGGGCAACGAATAAAGGAGAGGTGGAAGGAGTTTTTCCCGGCAACAGGAATCACAAAAGTCTTTTTTACTTCAACCAGGAATTGAATGACAAAACCCTTGCCATTGAATCTCCCGATGCCATTTCACCAACAGACATGAGAGCCATCACCATCCTAAAATATCCAGAAAACGGCCTTGGAGCTGGAATATTTTACAGCGGAAGTTATAAAAGCTGCGTGCTTGGTTTTCCGATAGAGGCGGTGGAAGATGAGGGAAAGAGGAACGAGCTGATGAATGGATTGCTAGAGATGATGGCGAAATGAGAAAGAAACCCTTACGATTTTTAAGTATATATGATTCTATACTTTAAGTAAAAAGAAGCGAAAAGAGCCAAGCACGATGGAGTGGTTGCCTGCACACCACATTTTTTCCAAAAACCGCCGTCTTGCTCTTTTATTTTCGATGGCGCAGCCTTGGTTGGGCAATCAGTTGAAAACAAATAAATATATATAGCAAATGCAAATTACTTCTGTTGAGATATTTAAATCTCCGATTAAACTCAAAGAACCTTTCATTATCTCTCTTGGGACATTCGAGTATGCCCAAAATGTAGTCGTAGTAGTTCATACCGATGAAGGCATATCCGGATTCGGAGAGTGTAGCCCGTTCATGCCTATCAATGGGGAAAGCATGGACACTTGTTTCGTTGTCGCGCAATACATTGCCAAGGTTTTGAAAGGAAGGAATCCTTTAGAGATAGAGAACTGCATCCACACGATCGACCACGTCATTTATGGCAATACAAGCATCAAAAGTGCTTTTGACATAGCATTGCATGATATCGCTTCACAACACGCCAATCTTCCCCTATATAAATTTCTGGGAGGAAAAAAAGACAAAGCGATTCAGACTGATTACACGGTCAGCATTGGCGACCCTTACAAAATGGCAAACGACGCACATGAAATAGCGGGAAAAGGGTTTCGAGTCATCAAAGTCAAGCTCGGAGAGTCGCCGGAGGCAGACATCTTCAGAATACAACTCATCCGGGAAAAGATCGGACTTGGGATTCCTTTGAGAATAGATGCCAACCAAGGCTGGAAACCAGAAGAAACATTGGGAATTCTACAAAAGCTCGAACCCTACAATATTCAATTCTGCGAGGAGCCTATTGCCCGTTGGGATTTTATGGAATTGCCTCATATACGCGAGCATAGCCCAATACCCATCATGGCAGATGAGTCATGTAGCAATCACCACGACGCCCAACGCCTTCTTCAGATTGGCGCATGCGATTTGTTGAATATCAAACTGGGAAAGTCCGGTGGAATTCATACTGCTTTGAAAATAATCGAAGTGGCAAAAAACACTGGAACCCGAATTCAAATCGGCGGTTTCCTGGAGTCTCGGTTGGCATTCACCGCTTGCGCACATTTGGCATTCGTCCACGAACTAATCCAATTCTTTGATTTTGATACACCTCTCATGTTTGAACACGATCCCGTTGTGGGAGGCATTAGCTACGGGGAAGGAGGAGAAATAAGCTTGAGCGACCAACCCGGCTTAGGAGCTTCGATGGATGCGGAATACTTAGCATCTCTTGAGAAAATCACCGTATAAGAGTTAGTATTGATATTGTAGGTAATCCGCCCAGCATCAAGATTCACTCACAAGTCTGGTTTCATTAATCAAGCACTGATGAGGAATGCTTTAAATTTTCATATTCGCTTGCCTTATTTCCTCTTTTTCGGCATTCCCAATCCTCATCCGGGGTCTTCAATCTTATCTAGGGCAGAAAAAGGATTGGCTAAGATAATCTGGCGAGCATATGAGTAATGGCATTCATGGAAAATGCGGCATGCGGCACAAACCAATTTGGCGTGAGTACTACCTAAAAATAGTGTCTGGTATCCGGAATCAAGTTGGTTACGACCCTATATGTGCAAATTAGCGTATCCATCGCTTACCTATTGCCAGAGCAATAATTGCCTCTGCTATTGAGGCTTGTCGGGCTAGGTTATCCAGTCACAGCCTTGCGTCAAGCTTATTCGTCATAATCTTTACATTGATCTTCTCTCGGTTGAACAAATATGTTTTCAAACGAAAAAATAAATCAATTATTGTTTTTGAATATTAATTTATTTTAAAATAAGACCATAACACAAATATTATGTCCTAGATTCTGTTTGTTTCTACAAAAATAAATTAACTTTGCCTCATGGTTATCATATAGACACAAATCATGTGCATATAATTCCATTTTGATCAAGCATAATAACAATATATGGCCAATATGGTAGAACACCTTCGTGCTGCCAAGACCAATAAACATCGATTGATCGAAACAACAAGTCCCCATTCGAATTACTCGCAATATTGACAATCAATAGCCACGCCTATCATTTGTGAATATTTGCTGATATATTATTATATTAATAAATAGATTTTTCATCAAAAAACCTAAAATTACAGCTATGGCAATTAAGAAAAGATGGTTCTATCTATGCTGTTGTTTGTTGTTCCAACTGCTCACCGCAGTGGGATCATATGCACAAACACAGTCGATTAGTGGCAAAGTGGTTGACAAATCAAATCAGCCAGTGACAGGTGCATCCGTAAAGATCAAAGGCACAACAGTGGGAACGTTTACGGATGAGAGCGGGCAATTTTCATTGAAAGCATCACCTGGTGACGTGCTGTTATGTTCATTCCTAGGTTACAGTTCTACTGAAATTAAAGTAGGCACGAAGAGTTCATTTACAATAATTCTTAGCGAGTCGAGCGTTCAGATGAACGACGTGGTTGTTACTGCGATGGGAATAAAAAAGGAGAGGAAAGCATTGGGTTATTCCGTTTCGGACCTCAACGCCGAGGAGCTAATGAAAAACAAAAACACAAATATCGTCAATTCTTTGGTGGGAAAAATCCCCGGAGTGAACATCACGCAAAGCAGCGGGTCTGCCGGAGCTGGTGCGTCGATAACTATCCGTGGCGGAAATTCAAGTTCGGAGGGGCGGCAAAACCAACCCTTGTTTGTGGTGGATGGAATAATTTATGACAACTCCACAACCGTGACCGGCAATACAGCCTACGACGGAATGTCCCGCAGCAACACTTCTTTCTCGAACCGCGTGATGGACATTAACCCCGAAGATATAGAAACGATGTCTGTTTTGAAAGGCGCGGCCGCGGCGGCCTTGTATGGCTCTCGGGCTGCGGACGGGGCTATTATCATTACAACAAAGAAAGGATCGGAAGGGGCTACGAAGATTAATTTCAGCTCCAAATTAAGCACATCGTGGGCAAACAAGTTGCCACAGGCACAGACTACCTTTGGCCGTGGAACATATTCTTCCGTAGGAGTCTTATCCGACGTAACCTACAACTCATGGGGAGATGCCATTGCAGAAGGTACGGCAATATATGACAATATCGGAAATTTTTTCAAGAATGGCATGCTGATCGATAACAGCGTAAGCGTATCGGGTGGATCTAAAAATAGCAGTTACTTCTTCTCTGGATCCAATTACAACCAATCGGGTATAGTGCGGAAAACTAATTATGACAAAACCACTCTCCGAATGAATGCGGAGCAAAAATATGGAATACTGACATTAGGGGTAAACACCGCTTACTCCATTGCAAACACAGACAAGACATTGACCAGCTCAGGGTTATACGGAGGAGGTGGAAATGGCACTATGAGTGCCGTATATCTATGGCCTGTGACCGAAAACATGGCGAAATATTTGAACGATGATGGAACAAAATACCGCCTTTTTGACGGAACTCTGGATCTGGCGGCCGATACAGAAAACCCCTATTGGATTTTGTACAAAGATAAGCTGACGGACAAAACCAAACGTCTTACAGGTGCTGTAAACGCCGCCTTAAAAATCACGAACTGGTGGGACTTTACCGCTCGTCTTGGTTACGACCAATACAGCACGGAAACCTACACCTACATTGCACCAGGATCTGTAGTAAGCGAAATATACCAGGGAGGACGATTGAACAAGACAAATTATGATTACACCTATTTGACAACTAATTTGATGACTAATTTTCATAAAACCTTTTCGGACTTTGACCTAAACTTGCTGTTGGGAACTACCACCGAAGACACCGAGACTTTTAACCGGATCCGGTATGGATATGATTTCATTACAGCCGGGACCATAAGCTTTAACAACATCTCAACTTCAAACCAGTTCTTGAAAGAAGCTACCACTAAAAAACGATTGGTAGGAGCCTATGGTGAATTCAGGACAAGCTATAAAAACATCGCATACCTGACGTTAACAGGGAGAAATGACTGGTCCTCAACCCTTCCTGTGGACAACCAATCATATTTTTATCCATCGGCAAGCACATCCTTTATTTTCACGGAGCTTTTGCCTAAAAGCAATATCTTGTCTTACGGAAAACTTCGCGCAAGTGTTGCCGACGTAGGTAAGGATGCCAATCCATATGCAACACTTACATACACAACATCTCCGATCACTATTGGTTCATATACCGGGATCGGCAATCAATACACAAGTGGCAATCCATACTTGAAGCCTGAACTTCAAAGAGCCTGGGAACTCGGCGGGGAATTTCGTTTTCTGAAAGGACGCCTATCGCTTGATTATACTTATTACCACAGCAAAACTAAAAACCAAATTGCCCAACCACGATTATCTAATGCCAGCGGTTACATACTCACCACGATTAACTCGGGTTCGGTGATCAACGACGGTATGGAAATTTCTATCACAGGAAAGGCCATCGCAAAAAAAGATTTCGACTGGACTATTGTGCTAAACACTTCATACAACAAGGGCAAGCTGGGTGAATTTCTAGAAGGAGTATCTTTCTTTTATGCGACAGATGCACAGTTTGGAACCGTCAAAGCGGCATCTGTTCCGAATGGAGGACATTTCTTGGCTTTGACAGGACGCCGCGTGCTGAGAGAAACGGACACGGACGGGAACGAAATCAAAGGCGGCCGTTATCAAGTGGACCCAACAACCGGGCTATACAAGCTTTCGGCCACCACCAACAGCGAAATTGTTGGTAACCGTGAACCAAAGCTAATAGGAGGGTTGAACAATTCATTCAGATTTAAAGACTTGACATTCTCCTTCCTGCTAGACTTCCGGATTGGAGGAGACGTGTATAACGGAACAGAATATTATATGGTGTCGAACGGATTGAGCAAACTCACAACAGCCAATAACCGCGAATATATTACCGTATCCGGGGTGAATAGCTCAACTGGCGAAGATTTTGATCAAACCTATTATGCAGACGAAACCTACACGATAGGAAGTTCGAGCCAATCAGGAAAATATATTATTCAAAGTTATTGGGCCAACTATGCAAATAATGCCGAGAACTTTATAACGTCTGTTAATTGGCTGAAATTACGCTCTTTGAATGTAGGTTACGATTTCACAAAAATGCTGAAGTCGCAAAAAGCAGTAAAGGGAGTGTCTGTAAATGTTTCCGCAACAAACCTATTCACTTGGACAAACTACAAAGGCATGGACCCGGAAGTAAGCGCAGCCGGAGGAACCGGAGGATCGGGTTCAACAGGTATTGACTATTTGGGCGTACCAGCCACCTCAAGTATTTCGTTTGGGTTAAATCTTACATTTTAAATTAAACAGAAAAATTAAAGATTATGAAGAATCTAAAATACATAGCGTTGGGTTTTGCTCTTGCCATAGGCTTAAATTCGTGTACTGACTGGTTGGATGTGAATGTTGATACAGATTCTGCAAACAGCGAAACTATTGCAGTATCAAACAGGTTACCTTGGATCCAGCGATTCTATCAGTATTCTGCTGGAGTGACCAACTTCCGGACATCAGCACAAGCCGGGGTGTTTTACAGCAGCAATGGAAACGTAAATACAATTAATGTGACATGGAACTGTGTCGCAGGGGTAACCACCACCCCTTACCAGACATGGTTTGTCGGAGCGGCAGCCAATTTGACCGACTTGTACGATAAAGCAGAGTCGGAAGGAGCCTATTATTACATGGGCGCTGCCGATGTGATCCATGCCATGGGTTTTATGGAAATGCTGGACCTTTATGGAGAAATGCCTTACACCGAAGCCTTGTCTGGGATTGCAAGCCCTACTTATGACGATGGAAAGACCATTTTTTATGGTTGTATCGCAAAATTGGATGAAGCAATAACCCTATTTGGTGAGACCCAAGCATCGACAGCCACAAGCTTTGCCGATGGGGATATGTGGTTTCAAGGCGATGCCAGCAAGTGGATCAAATTCTGCTATGGACTGAAAGCCAGATACCTGCTAAAACTATCCAAGAAATCCGACCTATACGACCCTGAAACAATTTTAGAATGCCTGGAGAATGGGCCGCAATCCAATGATGACAATGCAGTTGCAACATGCTACAACAGCGAATCGGATGTCACCGATTATATATGGGGGGATCCTGTGATGACCAACGGGAACTGGGACTATGCGGCATACGGCAGCACCCAACGTATATCGCAATACTATTACAACCTTTTGACAAACATGCGCGAATCAAGTGTCACAGATCCCCGGATGAGTAAAATCGTTCCTGCATCCATGACCAATATTAAGCTGGGAAGCGATGGAACGGTTTCGTCTTACGACTGGTTGCGGTCAAAAGGCGTTGATTTCTATGGGGAATCGACCCGATTGGTAAGCACTGGGGCGACTACGATCCAGTTGCCTACATTTGCAGATGTGGACAAAACCATAACGTACACCATATCCGATGAAACTGCCCGCGCCAATTTCGTTGCCAGCATGGAGGCAATACATTCGGTGACAGAAAGTGGAACTTCTGTCTCTGTGGTTTATCCAAAAGGGTCGATATACGTCAACAGCACTAATTACCTGTATGCCGGGGACACTATCTACGTGACATTGCGCAACAACTCCTACCTGACAGGCAATTCCTCTTTGGGGGTCATGGATATGAATTGGTACTTCTCCACGGCTGCAATGACAGCAGGTGCTGTAGGATCTACGGGGTCATTCCAGATCCGTCCAAATTCGGATCAGGAAATCCTCACTTATCATGAAATGTGCTTCATCAAAGCCGAGGTGTATTTCAGGGAAGGGGAGACCGATAAAGCCCTTGAAGCCTATAAGGCAGGCATAGAAGCACATATAAATATGATGCAGGCCAAGCTCACCGAATGGGAAGGAGCTGGGTACGAAAACCCGGATATGTGGCCTATGTCTGAAACTGACATTTCCAGCTATCTGAGCAGCGCTGCTGTTTGCCAAAGTGCAAGCGAACTAACAATGTCCGACATCATGCTCCAAAAATATTTGGCGATGGGATGTAGCATCGAGAACTGGAACGACATGCGTCGCTTCAACTTTAGCACCGGCGACATTGGCAGCTATGGCGTTGTCTATCCGGATTATGACCGAGGACCTTTGTTTACAGGAAGCTCGAAAGTGACAGGAACTTCTAAAACAGATCCTACATACTGGATGCGCAGGTGGATGCTCCCGGCAACACTCGAGTTGAACTACAACGGGACGAATGCCCTGGCGATGAATGTGCATGCTGGAGACGAAAACATTTGGTGTTACCCAATATGGTGGGATTGCGCCACCGACACCGAATACTACGCCTACATCAAAGGAAGCTAACCTGTACCTACAACAGACTTGGATAATGGGTGTGCCACAAAAAAGCACACCCATAGAAACACGAGACATGGATCGAAGATACCATCGAAGCAGATATTTGGATATGGCAGGGCGCGGAGCAGGCAGGCTTGCATAGAACAGTGCCCCGCCTGCCATTTATTCCTATTGAAAATATGAAGAAAACAATTATATGTCTAACTATATTGACGTGCAGCCTGTGCCTGAAAGCCGGGCAACTATCATTGGTCCAGCTTAAGAGAGCGGAGGCAGATGTTGTGCTTTTAAAAAACACGTCACCAAAAATCCCTCTGGAAAATTTAGACAAAATACAAATCCGCACCATATCGGTCGGGAAAAAGGCAGCCAATGAATTCTCATCGACATTGGCAAATTACATGGATGTGGACACTATTGGGTTCAGAGATGCCGCCAGATACCCAACAGATCCAACTGCCAACCTCCAGCCTGTTTATGTGGTAGCGATTTACAAAGAACAACTGTCTGTAGAAGAACAAACTTTTCTGAAGAATTGCAGGAAAGAACTCATCGTTTGTGCTTTTGCCAATCCTGCTCAATGGTTGAAGTCAATTAGCAAAAGTAGTTCGTTGATTGTTGCCCCAGACTCGAGCATTGCTTGTGAGCGTGTAGCTGCTGAAATTATATTTGGAGGAATTGCCGCTAGCGGAAAATTGCAAAAAACAATTCGGGGATTCCCGAAAGGGTTCGGGCTGACTACCGAGCAAACCCGCTTCAAATATACGTTCCCCGAAGATGCCGGGATTGACGGGGCAAAGCTCACACTCAGAATAGACTCTTTGGCCAGCAATGCCATCCGCCAGCAAATATTTCCTGGATGCGTGGTTTTGGTAGCAAAAGACAGAAAGATTATCTTTAATAAAGCTTACGGATATCACACCTACCTCAAAGCGGAAGGCAAACAATATGAAGCCGATGTCTTGAACCGCAAGACCGAAGCGGAAGATTTGTTTGACTTGGCATCGGTGACGAAAGTGGCCGCCGGCTGCTTGGCCTACCTCAAGTTGGTGGACGAGGGAAAAATCAAGCTTGATGAAAAGTTCAGCGCTTATTTTCCTCTTCTAAAAGGCTCCAACAAAGCAAATATAACCGTCAAGGAGTTATTGTGCCACGTAGGGGGACTACAAGCCTATTCTTCCTTCTATAAGGCCTGGATAAATCCGGATGGGAACTTCAATCCCGATTTTATAAGGTCAACACCGTCGGAAGAATTTCCGGTGAAAATCAGCCCGATACTTTATGTTCGAAAGGATATCGATGAATACATATACAATGCCATTGCGGCATCGCCGTTGTTGCCATCCTATCCACAGCATAAATATGTTTATTCTGACTGGCCATTTGTGATGACACCAAAGGTAGTGGAAACAATTGAACACCAGCCTTTCGAGGATTTCCTCCAAACAACATTCTACCGTTCGCTCGGAGCTTCGGAAATGATGTATAACCCTTGTGGAAAAATTCCGCTTGCCAGAATTGTCCCTACCGAACTCGACAATTATTTTCGGCATACCCAATTGCATGGATATGTGCATGACGAGACATCGGGAATCATGGGCGGGCATTCGGCAAATGCCGGTTTGTTTGCAAAGGCGAACGATTTGGCAAAATTGATGCAACTCTACCTTCAAAAAGGAACATATGGAGGAAAGCGTTATTTCAGCGAAAAGACCTTTGATTTATTCAATTCCTGCCCTTTTGAAAGCGATGGGGTGAGGCGCGGTATTTGTTTTGACAAGCCGGATGTGAAAGAGGGAAAAGTTGTCGGGCATTCTTATTGTTCGGAACTGGCGAGTCCCGAAAGCTTTGGGCATTCAGGCTACACTGGCACAGTGGTGTGGGTGGATCCAACTTGCAATCTGATCTATATATTCCTTTCAAACAGGGTTTATCCAACAAGGAATAATACGAAAATCGTAAGTTCCAAGATCAGGGCGAAAATACAAACGGCTATTTATGAATCTTTAATAGAAAAGGGAGACCAAGAAAGTCTATGACAGCTGCCATGTCTATTTTATTATCTTTTGAACAGTATGCCTTTACTAACTTTATCAAGAAGAATATTCAGCTTATACACGGCATACCCGCCTGTCATCGGGACGGCTTGTTTTCAATAGGATATCCACATTTGGAAGGAATATGGATGCTTCGAAGAGATAATCACAAAACCAAACATGGACACACTCCATGGAATATAATTATTCATTTTTTAGAAAAAACACATGAAAAATAAAAATTTGATATTGCCCTTAGCATGTTTTTTGTGCTTGCCAATTGGAGCGGCATCATTCCATGGGACAGGGGAGCTTAAATATGGAATTGCGACACAGTCAACCATCGATCTTCGGCTGAATCCAGAATTCGAAAGCGAGATGGGTACCGAAGCACTCATGGGGATGCCATTAGAGGTGCTTGACTTGCAAGACGGATGGCTCAAGCTAAAAACCCCCGAAGGATATATTTCGTGGAGCCCGGAATCTAGCGTTAGGATTGTCACTAAAGAAGAACTTCGGGAATGGAACAAAGCTGAGAAATTGTTCGTTACCGATTATTTCACGGTGTTGCACCAAAAGGCATCCGACCAATCTCCCGTTGTGTGCGATGTCGTAAAAGGAGACTTGGTGAAAAGCAAAGGAGAAACAGGTGCTTATTACAAAGTGGAGTTGCCCGACGGAAGGTCGGCATTCTTGAAAAAGGGAGCGGCCATGCCATTCGGCAAATGGCTGGCGAGCCGCAATCCTACACCCCAAAATATTATCGCTACGGCACGCCTTTTTATGGGTTTTCCCTATTCTTGGGGCGGAACATCGGTAAAAGGGTTGGATTGCAGCGGATTCACAAAAACATGTTATTACCTGAACGGAGTGGTCTTGCTCCGGGATGCTTCGCAACAGGCCCAGACTGGAGATCCTGTCGATATTTCAACAGGATACGGCAACCTTCGTCCCGGAGATTTACTGTTTTTCGGTTCTTGCAAGGATGGGCAAAACAAGGTAACGCACGTTGGACTTTATATCGGAAATGGTGAATTTATTCATTCTTCAGGTTCGGTGCGTACAAGCAGCCTGCTGCCCGAGTCTCCCCTTTATGATTCTTGGAACGCAGGCAGATTGTTGCTCGCCAAACGTATCATCACGGAAATAGATAAGGATCCGAACATTGTTTCGCTAAAGAACCATCCGATGTACAGGTAATTATCCTGTTTTTTCTTGGACACCAGTATAAAAATGCGATGTTTCTTTGTCGGCCTTCAGCTAAAGGGTAAATTTGCAAATACTCCATTATAAAGTCGAGTAAATAATGATACTGCCCTACCAAGAAAGTACTTTCCGGACATTGAACATAAGATAAACAAAAAGGACAAACAATATGACAACACGACGAAATTTCCTAAAGGCTTCTGCATTGCTTACAGCATATTCCTTGATTGCCCCCAAGTCTCTGTTCTCGCAACCGATCAAAGCTTCGCGGCAAAAAAACAGTCCCGGCAGCAAGCTTCTGCAGATTACGTTCAAACCCTATGAGGCAAAACTGATCCATCCGTTCACTGTATCCGGATACACCCGCACCACGACTCCAATTGTGCTAACAGAAGTCACTTATGACGGCATCACTGGCTACGGCGAAGCCTCCATGCCCCCTTATCTTGGTGAAAACATCCCTTCCGTGATGGCATTCTTGGAAAAAGTAAATCTCAAGCAATTCCACAACCCATTCGAACTGGATGATATCCTGACATATGTGGATTCAATTGCAATCAACAACACCGCAGCCAAAGCGTCTGTTGACATAGCCTTGCACGATTTGGTGGGCAAGCTAATAGGGCAGCCCTGGCATCGGATTTGGGGATATACTCCTTCAAAAGCACCCGTGACCACTTTTACTATTGGCATTGACACAGAAGATGTAGTGAAGGAGAAGACAAAAGAAACTACTCCCTATAAAGTTATCAAAGTGAAATTAGGAATGGATGAAGCGACAGACAAAATGATGATTAATGCCGTCCGCTCGGTGACAGACAAGCCTATCCGGGTGGATGCAAACCAAGGGTGGAAAGATAAACATCACGCATTAAAAATGATCGAATGGCTGGCGACGAAAAATGTGGATTTCGTGGAACAACCCTTACCCAAACACAATTTGGAAGACATGGCATGGGTTACCGAACGAAGTCCCCTGCCCACGATTGCGGATGAATCTTGTCAACGATTGGAGGACATTCCGCATTTGAAAGGCGTTTTTGACGGTATCAACATCAAGCTGATGAAATGCACCGGATTGCGCGAAGCCAACAAAATGATCAACATGGCTCAATCCTTCGGCATGAAGTTGATGATTGGCTGCATGACCGAGACTTCATGCGCAATATCGGCCGCTGCCCAGCTATCCCCGAAGATGGATTTTGCAGATCTGGATGGGAATTTGCTTATTGCCAACGATTGTTTCAGCGGGATGAAACTCACTGAGGGGAAAATAACATTGACCGATGACCCTGGGATAGGAGTAAGGAAGATTTGAAAACAAGGTCGAATGACATGGATTTATCCTCTACCTAACGATTAAACTTGTAACCAAATGAAATCAATCCTTTGGGATGTTTTGGCATGTTGCCTGCTATCGATGTTTTTCACACAATTGCCGGCTCAGGAAATGGACGATCCCGGTCTCAAGAAAGTCATGTCGGATTCATTGACAATGTACATCAGGAAGCAAATTGCAGGAAAAACAACCGTGAAATCCATCGTTGCTGATGCAGGCAAGAAGCAACTCACCGTGACGGTGGACGAAAACCTGGCCTACCTGCCGTTTACGGACAAACTTGTATCCCAAATAGAAACTTGTGTCCGCAACTTGCTCCAAGACAGCCTTAAGAAATACCGGTTGACCCTCATCTCCGACGGGCAGCCGATCTCGGAATTGATCCCGAACGTGTATCGTTCAGGCAAAAAAGACCAAAGCCGCATATTCAACAACAAAGCAAACAAAGTGCCCTTGGTGAGGCGGGAGTCACAACCATTCCAAATCAGGGACGGGCTGGCTGGGCGGCATATTGCACTTTGGCCAAGCCATGGCTGGTATTATGAGCAAAAGCTGGCTCGCTGGGAATGGCAGCGGGCCCGTATGTTCCAAACAGTAGAAGACCTGTTTCCTATGAGCTTTGTTGTGCCATACCTAGTGCCTATGCTTGAAAATGCAGGAGCAAATGTCCTGTTGCCCCGCGAAAGAGACTACCATAGGGAGGAGGTGATAGTGGATAACGATGCCTCGCGCTATGGATCAATATACCGCGAGATAAACAATGCTGAAAGCTGGTCGCAAGCCTCAGGATGTGGATTTGCCGAGAAAAAAAACTTTTACCTGAATGGAGAAAATCCATTTTCAGAAGGTTCGTTCCGACAAACCCGCACGACAACCAAGAAAAATACAAGTTTGGCAGAATGGATTCCAAACATGCCCGAAAAAGGGGATTACGCAGTATATGTTTCCTATAAGTCATTTCCAAACAGCACCACCGATGCCCGGTACACCATTTATCATCTTGGAGGAAAAACAGAATTCAAAGTCAACCAAAAAATGGGAGGGGGAACTTGGATCTACCTGGGGACATTCACTTTCGGGAAAGGTGCAAACGAAGCATGCAGGATTACCCTGTCCAACCTGTCCGACAACAAAGGAGCGATAGTGACGGCCGATGCCGTAAAAATCGGCGGAGGCATCGGGAACATAGCCCGTTCCCCCAATGCTGACGGATATATGGAAGGCACTTCCAAGCACCTGGATGGAGGAAAAAGGGAATCAATCGCCCCGGGCTTGCCTATCCCGTTTTCTCCGGAAGTGAGCGGGAGACCCCGCTATACGGAAGGCGCGCGCTATTGGCTGCAATGGGCAGGAGTCCCCGACAGCGTGTATAGCCATACCCATTTCAACAACGACTACTCGGATGATTTCCAAAGCCGAGGATATTGGGTCAACTATTTGGCCGGAGGTTCGCCCGTGCTGCCCGCTAAGGAAGGGCTCCGCATCCCCGTTGACCTTTCCTTTGCTTTCCACACCGATGCAGGCGATTCGCCCAACGACTCCATTGTAGGCACGCTCGGCATTTACATGACCCACCATAACAACGAAGTATTTGAGAATGGTCAATCCCGCTGGGCCTCGCGCGATTTGACAACATTGGTCATGGACGAGATCGTGCAGGAAATCCGTTCTTCCTTCGAACCCAAATGGACAAGGAGAGGAATGTGGAATAAATCCTATAGCGAAGCCCGCATGCCAAATGTGCCATCCATGTTGCTTGAGCTTCTGTCGCATGAAAACTATGCCGACATGCGTTATGGGTTGGATCCGAAATTCAGGTTTGCTGTGAGCCGGGCGATTTATAAAGGAATGCTTCGGTTTTTAGCCGGCCAATACAATTCGAAATATGTGGTGCAGCCACTCCCTGTTGAATCTTTCAGCAGCCGGTTTGTAGGGGACACGCAAGTGCAGCTCCAGTGGAAAGCCGTAAATGACAGCCTGGAACCTTCTTCACAACCAACAAGCTATGTCCTTTACAAACGGATCGGCGATGGGGGCTTCGACAACGGGAAAGTCATTAAGGGAAAAACCTCATGTACTGTGGATATTGATAAAGATAAAATATATAGTTTCAAAATAATGGCCGCCAACGATGGGGGCATTAGTTTTCCTTCCGAAATTTTATCTGTGTGCAGGAAAAGCTACGAAAAAGGAGTCGCAATGATTGTGAATGGCTTTACCCGCGTAAGTGCGCCTGCAAGCTGGCCTGCCAAAGATACAATTACGGGCTTTGCCGATTTCATAGACCACGGGGTTCCCGACAAAGTTGAATTCAACTATGTCGGCAGCCAATATGAGTTTTACCGCAGCAAAGCCTGGACAGACGACGACGCCCCCGGCTTCGGGGGAAGCAATGCCAACTATGAACAACAAACCATTGCCGGCAACACATTTGACTATCCCGCCCTGCACGGCGCCTGCATCGCCGAGGCCGGCTATTCATTCGTGTCCGCCAGCAAGTCGAGCATAGCCAACCAGCAACTTGGGCTGGAGGGATACGATGTTGTAGATCTTATTCTTGGGAAAGAGCGAGAATGGACTGTATCTTATGGTGCAAAATCGCCACAATTCAAAACTTTTCCCTTGGGCTTGCAAGAAGCACTCACAAAGTATTGCCAAGAAGGTGGAAATTTGCTCGCAACAGGTGCCTATCTCGCCACAGACCTTTGGGATAATCCCCGAGCCACAAAAGCAGACCGGGACTGGGCCACACAAATTCTAAGAATCAAATGGAGAACCAACAACGGGGCAGTTGCCGGCCGCTTCAAGGCTGTCGCATCGCCATTCGAGGCGTTCAAAGGGCAATTTGAATATTACAACGAGTTAAACGAGGAATCCTATGCGGTGGAGCATCCGGATGCCATTGAGCCATCAAGCAGAGAAGCCTACACTATTTTTCGTTATTCAGAAAATAATCTGAGCGCTGGTGTTGCCTTCAAGGGCAGCTATTCGTCTTGCGTGCTAGGGATTCCGTTCGAGAGCGTGAAACCTGCGATGCGCTCCAACCTCATGAAGGCAGTCCTTCTTTTCTTTGAAACCAACAAGCCAAACAAATAAGACATTCGCGATGTTACGGAAGGCTCACCCATAACAAGAAACCGGATGAATTCACCAGCCATATTTCCTCGACAACTTGCATGTCTCCGCTCAGAGGCGTTTGTTGAAGATGATGAATTAGGAAATAAACGAGAAGGGAGAAAATGCAAGCATCATCTCCCTTCTATAATATGAGGTATCCTTTTCTTAGAAAATCAATTTCAAGCCCAATTGTCCTCTCCAACGAGAATAATAATCGCTATAAGAGTGCATCTTGTAGTCTCCATCATGCAGGAATTGGAATAAATTACTTCCACTGCTTCCACTGTATGTGATCGGGGAATAATATCCCGAAGATGCAGAAGAGCGTCCCCATTTTTCGTTAAAGAGGTTTCCTATATTAATCATGTCGAAGGACAATTCAATGGCGCGAATGCCGTTTGCCAAGTTGAAATCCATCCTGTGTGACAAATGAAAATCGAAATGGTGTTCAAATTTTTCATTGGCGCTGTAGCGATCGAAATACTCACCTCTATGATCTTTCAAATAATCTTCGCTGGCAAGCCACGCTTTCATGTTTTCTTTTTGCTGGTCGGCTGTGTATGCAGTGGTTGCTTTGAATGTCATTAGATCTACCTGCTCGTCCGTAGGGATAAACATAAGGTCGTTTCCAGAACTTCCATCACTGTTCAAGTCACCGTAGTAATAGATTGAATAGGGGATTCCCGAATTACCCATATAAATCAACCCCACTGTAGTGGCATTGCTTTTACTCCATTTTTTAGTGTAGAAAGCCGAAGCTTTAATCGCATGCGGGGTATTGAATGCGGAGAATCCCATTTCAGGATCGTTGGGGTTTCCGTGAGTATAGTTGTAGTCAAAATTCGATTGGGCAACAGATGATGTGCCGCTGTTCAATGATTTTGATTGGGTGTAGGCATAAGAAGCCATCAACTCGAGGCCAAAATCAAATTTCTTTTTGGCTGTCAAAGACAAGTTGTAAGTGAACCCTTTGTTGGTGTTCGACAAAGCGTAAACACCACTATAGGTGGTCGCACCCGAAGAAGTAAGCTTCGCCATCATTGGACGTGTGTCGAAAGTGAGTCCGCTGGCATCAGCAAAAGAACTTCCACTCACATCCCTAATTAAATTTTGATAAAGGATATCGTTCAGCGTTTTTGAATAAATACCCTCTGCCGTAAAATCAATTCCAGCCAAATTGAAGTCCAATGCTAGATTTGTGCGGAAATTTTGCGCAAATTTAAAGTCTTTATCAAAGACATTGATAGTTTGCGAACCACTGGCTGTCAGTTTTTCTGCATTTTCAGACTGCTTGGTTGGATCTAAGATTATGCTCAAACTTCCGGTAGATGTTGTATTGTACGTTGACAATTGGATACCAGTGTTTGAGAAATTATTGCTCAACCAAACAAAAGGTATGCGGCCGGTAAAAATACCTACGCCGCCGCGAAGTGTCATCTGGTTTTCTTTATCCACATTCCAATGAAATCCAAGACGGGGCGAGAAGAGCGGCGTGCTTTTTAGTTTCGTGTTTGTTTTATAGTTCCAGCCTTCTGTCGCTGCAAAAGAGTTGAACGTTGCATTTTCTTCCGGAGTATCGAAAAACAAAGGAAGATCCATGCGAATCCCGAGAGTCACATCGAGGTCATCTGTAACGGACATTTTGTCTTGTGCGTAAAGTCCGAGCTGCGCTGCACCGAACTTAGCTTTCCATTTAGAATCGCCAGTTACATCCACATTCGCAGTTCCATACCTGTATTGTTTGATGGTGCCAGCATACAAGGCATCAGGAGAGGCAAAATAATAAGTTCCGTATGCATCCTGGATAAACAAGTTTGCAAACTTATATAGCTCATTGTGAGTGCCTAAAGTAAAGGAATGCTTTCCTTTATTCCAAGTCAAGTTGTCGGTAATGGTGAGAATGTCCTGATCCAAGGAATTCAATTCCGAAGATCTTTCATTTCCGATAGAAACACTTCCGTCACCTACACCAGCTACTTGAATCATAGGGAAAGGGCTTCCGGGTTCACGTTTGTCGCGAACACGAACATACGATGCCCTGAGTTCATTGTTCAGATTATTCGACAATTTGCTTTGCAATTCTCCCACAAACGAATTTGTTTTCGAAACAAAATCATACGTGTAATCTGAGGAGTTCAAATAAGTGGAAGAACTTGCGCTATTGAGCTGGCGGGCAGAAACAAAGCTCCAACGAAAAGAGGCTTTGTTCTTGTCACTGATATTCCAGTCAAGTTTAAGCCCTCCTTTGTCTGATCTCGTATATACATCGGTTGCATCCAAAGAACCGTTGTAAGTGACACCTTGATCTGAGGCCAATTGTTTTATATATGCCAAAACTGCATTGGCTTCGTCCGCATCAACTTTTGATGCAGCCTTTCCTATAGAATACGGATTCTCATACGTCAAGTCTGCTTTTTCGTAATTGGCAAAAAAGAACAATTTGTTTTTCATTATAGCCCCACCGAGCGTGAACCCTGTCTGGTATTGGTACTGGTTCATATATTTTGCACTGCTAGTCCCGTCAACCAATTCGTATTTGCGACTAATGATGTTTTGGTTGTTTCCAAAACCGTATAAGGACCCGTGCACTTCATTTGTTCCTGATTTGGTAATGGCATTAATTGCCCCGCCCGTAAATCCTGATTGGCGAACATCATAAGGGGCGATATTCACTTGGATTTGTTCGATCGTCTCCATCGATACTGGCTCTGTGCCAGCTTGCCCGCCATTAGAACCATTAGAAGTCAGGCCGAATACATCATTATTCATAGCCCCGTCAATCTGGAAACTGTTGTAACGGTTGTTTGTTCCCGAAAAATACATCGCCCCGCTATTACTAACACGTATTTGCGGATTCAGACGTGCCACATCTGCAATACCGTGAGTGATGGAAGGCATGCGGGTTATTTCGTTATTACTGATGTTCATTGAAGCTCCAGTTTTGTTGGCATTGGCTCCTTTGCCAAGCA
The DNA here is from genome assembly GCA_002307185.1 of Bacteroidales bacterium UBA1309. Classification (GTDB taxonomy): domain Bacteria; phylum Bacteroidota; class Bacteroidia; order Bacteroidales; family Dysgonomonadaceae; genus UBA1309. Next base: position 65,077 of record DBTT01000016.1, on the reverse strand, counting down.
CAACTACCTCGTCCAATGCCGTGTTCTCTTCTAACAAAACGCTAAACCGCTGGCTTTCTCCTAATTGCAATGTTATATTCTCAAAAGACTTGGATTTCATACCTACGTATGAAATAGTAATAGTGTACGGGCCTCCAACACGCATCCCTTGAATTGAGTATAACCCATCCGCATTTGTCATTGCCCCATAAACTGTACCAGACGAGTTATGCACTGCTTTGACTGTGGCTCCAATGACAGCTTCCTTGTCACCACTGGTAACCTTGCCATTGATGCTTGTCGTTGTCACTTGTGCTCTAGCTATTCCTGAAAACAGAAAAGCCATACACATAATAATAACATAGATAGTCTTTTTCATATTTGCTTATATGTAATTAATATTTGTTTCACATTGAGAGCTAAAATTAACTGCTTGCAAAGTTACAAAAAGAGCATGCAGCAACTGTTACGGTTTCGTTACTTTTTTTAGACTAATTAGCCATAAAGACAGATTAAGAAACAACAAATGTTATAATTTTATACGAAAAGCATAGCATACAGCGGGATGCAAGCAACAGTTTGGCTCAAAATAGAGAGCTTCAAAACTCATTTTTTGTACCTTTGCTATAATAAAAATTTACAAATAAGCCTTTAAATGAATAACCACTCAAGAGATAACATCAAACACAAGGTTGTGCAGCTCCACCCTTCCACCCTCGCCCACTACCGCCACCTCCACGGCCACCCCGAGCTATCGTTTCAAGAGAAAGATACTGCGGACTACGTGAAATCGGTGCTAACCCAAATAGGAATCCCTTATCGGGAAAATATCGGGGGATACGGCATTCTGGGCAGGATCGAGGGGGAAAATACCGGCAAGAAGGTGATCGCCCTGCGTGCCGATATGGATGCCTTGCCCATCACGGAGGCCAACGCCTTACCCTTCAAATCCCAAAACGAGGGTGTGATGCACGCCTGCGGGCACGACACGCACACTTCGTCGCTGCTCACTGTGGCGAAAATACTTCACGAGATGAAATCGGAATTTGGCGGCACTGTTCTGCTCATTTTCCAGCCGGGGGAAGAGAAGCATCCCGGAGGAGCATCCCTGATGTTGAAAGACGGCGTTTTTGACGGAATAAAACCCGATTTGATTGTCGGCCAGCACGCTTATGTGGATTATCCGGTGGGCAAAGTCGGATTTCAGGAAGGAATCATCATGGCCTCGGCAGATGAGATACACATCAAAGTGAAAGGAAAAGGCGGTCACGGCGCACTTCCTCATCTTCTGAATGATACCGTCCTGGCGGCCTCCCAAGTGATTGTATCGATGCAACAAATCGTGAGCCGCCGTTCAAATCCTTTCAAGCCAATGGTGGTGACGTTTGGCAAGTTCATCGCTGATGGAGCAACGAATATTATCCCCAATGAAGTGACTTTGGCGGGAACATTCCGCTGCATGGACGAAGATGAAAGGGCGAAGATGAAGCCTATTATTCGGGAAATAGCCATTTCAACGGCAAAAGCCTACGGTTGCGAATGCGAGATCGAAGTGTATGATGGCTATCCCTGCACGAAGAACGACCCGGAAGTGACGGCCTTGATGAAGGCGTTCGCTACAGAATATTTAGGAGAAGAACAGGTGCTGGGGTTGCCGCAGAGGATGACTTCGGAGGATTTCGGATTTTTCTCGCAGGAATACCCCGCCACTTTCTACCGTTTCGGTGTAATTGGCTCGCAACAATGCGGCGGACTGCACACGCCAACTTTCCATATCGACGAAGAAGCACTGAAAACATCGGTGGGCGTGATGGCATATCTGGCCTACCGCTATTTGGCAGGCGGCAAAGAGTGAATTACAAATAGTGGGGGCAGCTCCATTTGCAGCCAATAACTGCTAACTGTTCTTGCGTATTTCAGCAAAAATCGATAGCTTTGCAGATATTCTCGAAACTGCCTCTGTCGTGGTTTTTTATTTGATAGTCTTGCAATTGCAATCATACATCAATTTAATAAAACAATAAACATTCATGAAAAGAGTTGTATTAATTCGTCACGGTGAAAGTGTTTGGAATCAGGAAAACCGATTCACCGGATGGACAAACGTGGATTTGTCGGAAAAAGGAGTCGGTGAAGCATTGAAAGCCGGTCAATTGTTGAAGGCGGAAGGCTTTCGATTCACGATCGCTTACACTTCTTACCTGAAAAGGGCAATCAAAACATTGAACAACATCCTCGACCAAATGGATTTGGACTGGATTCCGGTGAGCAAGTCTTGGCGTTTGAACGAAAAACACTACGGGATGTTGCAAGGCTTGAACAAGGCCGAAACAGCAGAGAAATACGGCGACGAGCAAGTGCTTGTATGGCGTCGTAGCTACGATGTGCCACCTGCTCCACTCGAGCCAACTGATCCTCGTTCTGCTTCCCAGGATGTGCGTTATGCAGATCTACCACCTGCTTACGTTCCTGAAACTGAAGCATTAATACACACCGTTGAACGTATTTTGCCTTACTGGCAAGAAGTGATCTATCCTTCTTTGGTTCATCACGACGACGTCATTGTAGCTGCTCATGGAAACAGCCTTCGTGGCATCATCAAATATTTGAAAGGAATTTCTGACGAAGACATCATTGGCTTGAACTTGCCAACGGCTGTGCCTTACGTATTCGAATTCGACGATCAATTAAACTTAGTAAAAGACTATTTCTTGGGCGATCCGGAAGAAATCAAGAAGTTGATGGACGCAGTGGCAAACCAAGGAAAAAAGAAATAAGAGATACAAATCTTAATACCATTTAGCGGGCTTTTTCGGTGCGGAACTGGAAAGGCTCGCTTTCTTTTGATGAAAAAAAGAGTAACCATGCGGCCAAGCTACCAAGTGAGCCTATAAATTCTCAGTTGGGGATTTTCTGCAAGCTCTACATGTGACGGATTGTAATTGACGTGACTGAGGGGCGAATTCCACCCGACTCTGCCTCTTTGTTCGATCAAAGCTAAAAGATTCACCCATGAAGAACACCATCTGATCTTGCATGCCAGGATTGGAATCTAAATCCGAATCACTTTGTCGGCAACTGCTTCAAAATCTTTCAAGTGGGTTGCCATCAGAATAGCCGTGTCGGGATACAGGCGTTTTATATTCTGGAAGATGGCAATTGCGTTTTCCGAACTGATGCCTGCCGTAGGTTCGTCCACCACTAGCAATTGAGGTTTCCGGAGAAGTGCTTGCGCAAGCAGCAGTTTCTTCCGTTGCCCACCGCTCAAGGTTTCACCATTTTCACCTAGCCAACTATCCAAAGCGTTGGGAAGAGACAAGAACCAGCTTGCCAAATCAACCGTTTCCAGTATTTGTTCAATTTCTTGGTCGGAGTGTCCTTCAAAATTTTCACGCAATGTACCAGTAAGCAGATAAGCCTTTTGTGTGACGTAGATACATTCAGGCACAGGCAAGTGTTGCAGTTCCGTCTCGCCGTTCCAACTCAATGAACCACTCCGCCTATATTCAGCATAAAAAAGGCTGTTGAGGAGAGTCGTCTTGCCTTTTCCGGTTTCACCAAAAAGCGCAATCCACTCCCCTTTTTCTATCTCTAGCGAAATATCGGAAGTGGAGACATTGGTTTCTGGGATTTTCGCACCCAGATTCTTTACGCTCAAAACTTCCAGGCGGGAACGGACCTCTACCGGTGCAACGGTTTGGCCGCCTTCTTTGAAAATTGCATCCAGATCCCTGATTTGATGTGCAACTGAACTTTTCTCCGATTTTCCGGAAAAAAGCATCTCCGCCAATTCGGCTTGCGCCATGATGCCAAAGAAAATACCGATCGCTAATTCAGCCTTGATGCCATAATTGCTTGCATTCCAAAATAAGAACAGGGCGATGAAACTAAATCCAAGCCCGGCGATCAGTTGCAGCAAGAATGAATTGGTCTGAAGTTTGTTCTCCAAACGTTCGTACTCCAGCAATCGTCGTTCATATTGACTTATCGCTTTCTCCTCCAAGCCGTATTTTGAAATTTCTATACGCCCTCTGAAGCTTTCAATGAATGCTTGGTTGCTCTCTTCGCGGTGTGCCTTTAGCTGTTCGTATAGTATTTTGTTTGTACGGAAAATGAGCTGGGGAATGACAAACAGTAGGACTGAAGATAGAATTAAAAACTCCGCTGCAATCACGGGTGAAAACACGCCAAGGAAAATAAAGTAGAAGCTAAGCGAAAGTATCAGCGAACCAAAAGGCAAAAGCCAGAGCAGGACATGGTTTAGCACTTGGTCTATGCCATATGTGCTGTTTTCAAGTATTGCGGAGTTCTTATTGACTTGTTTCTTAAAATAAGAAAACTTGGCAACCGACTCGAAAACCTTCAGCTGTAGCTTTTGCTGGGCATCTAGTGTGCTTTTGTGGTTTTCCAATCGTTCGAAATACCTTGTCGCTGTCCGCAGCAAGGTCAGCAGGCGGATGGTGGCAGAAGGGATCAGGTATGCAAACAAAGTGTTTGACAGGATGAAGGCAAGGCTACAGCTTGCCAGAAACCATCCGGATATGCCAGGTAGGGCGATGAATGCGACTGTCCACAACAGCAACAATGAAAAGCCTCTCAGCCACCTGCCGGCTAAGGGCTGGAGTATATTTTCTACAATAAATTTATTCATAGTTCATTTGTTCCCCCCAATTTAAGTTAAGGATCGTGTCGGCAACAGAGTCAAAGATTTTCTCGTGGGAGGCGATGATTATCAATTGTTGCTTAGCTAATTTCAAAATTTCGGGAAGTATGATTTCCACCGTTCCGGAATCCAGATTTGCCGTAGGCTCGTCCAAGATGGCCACTTGCCTTGGGTGCAGGATCATCCGCGCAAGGGTAACCAATTGTTTCTCACCTCCGGAAAGCTGCTTCCCATTGTGGCTCAATTCGCTTTGCCAGCCTTGTTCTTTTTTTCCTATGATTTTGTCGAGAAATTCGGGATACCATTCCCTCTTTTCAGCGCTTTTTTCCAGAAATACATTGTATTTGAGTGTCCCATCGAAGATGAAGGGAAACTGGTTCATGTAGGACGAATTGGCTTTCAACCATTGGTGCGACCATCCATTGTCTCGGCCGTTGACCGAAGCGATACCCTCTAGGGGAAAAAGGCTTCCGGTGAGAATCTTGAGCAAGGTCGATTTTCCCGAACCGGAAATTCCTTTCACGAGCACCAATCCTTTGGCGGGCAAGTGTAATGAAATGTTGTGAAGCACTTTCACCGGCGAATCGGGATAGGCATAGCTTAGGCCATTGATCTCAAAGGATTCTAGTTTTTCTGGTGCATCAACGAGCGGAGCATCTGTTTCCTCGCGGAGCAATGGCATGAGTAATTTGGCCGATGCGATGGCTTTGTTGCGGTCGTGGTAGGCACTCACAAACTTTCGCAGGTAGAAGAAAAAATAGGGAGCAAGGGTGAGTAGAAATAGTGCGGTGCGGAACTCGTAGCCTTTGCCATAGTTGGGTCCCGTCATAATTCCGAGCAGGCTCATTCCCAAGTAAATCGCCACTGCGGCAATACAAATCGAGACAAACAATTCAAGGACAGCCGACGACAAAATGGCTACTCGCATTACATTGGTGGTCGCTTTGTTCAGCTCGCGGCTCTTTTTCGACAAGAAGTTGTATTGGGGTTTGAAATTGTTTAGATTGACAATCTCTGCTATGGTTTGAAGGCGGTTGTAAAAAACTGCGGAATATTTCAAGAAAAGGTTGATGTGCTTCTGGTGAAGAGCCTCCGCCCCCAAGCCGATGACGATCATCTGCATTGGAATCACCAACAACGATATAAGCAGTATCAGTGCCACCCACTTCTCCACCCAGAAACTTACTGCCAGCACCAACGAACTGACCAATACGGAGGCAATGGAATAGGGAATGAAGAAGGCGAAAAAGGGCTTCAGGTCATCGCTTATCCGGGTCACAAACAGGGTACTCGACACGGAGTCCGATTGATTGTTGTTGAGTAACATCGGGTAGAGCTTCTTTTTAATCTTGGAAACAATGATATTGCCGGCGTTATAGTTGGACTGTGAGGCGAAATGGGCAAAAACATATCTTCCCGCAAGAAATGCCAAGGCATAAATCAGGAATTTGGGCGTGAGTTGTCCCTTTTGAAGCCACAAAGCAGCGAAGTCGGACAAATACCAGCTAAAGACGATAAAACATCCTGCGCTTAAAAGGGTAAGTACTGAAGCCACAATGTATGCCCCTTTTGCTTCGGCCAATCTTTGACCCAGCCACCGAGAGGCGTTTGGTTGATTAGAGTGTATTGCTTGTTCTTGATTCTGACTGACCATTGTCTGAGAATGAGTGGGTATAAAATTAACTGATCCAATCTGGTTTTATCTTCTACAAAGATAATTATTTATAGAAGTGAACGAAGCAGCCTTTTGGGTATTTTTCGGTCATAGTATTCGGCTCACAAACAATCTGCATAAAGAAATATTGCTGCCGTTCGACACTGAAATCTACCGAAAGAGGCTCAGAGGCCTTTTTGCTGCCTTCTGAAGATTCCGACAGGGGCAAAATCATTGCACAATGGCTTCCACCAATTCATCCACCGTAAATCCGGCAAAGAATTCTGCGGTGTGGATCGTTGCCAATTTCTCCCGGATGGCTTCCGGCGTGTATTTCACTCCTGCAAAAGCTTCTTCCACGAGGGAGAGATCACTGTTGTTGCCGAAAAATGTACCGAAGAATTGAATGTGTTCTATGACCGAGTTTTTGACGGTGAGATACACTTGGATTTTTCCACCGGTGAAACGGGTATTTCTCGTCAAGGTATATTTTGGAGAATGACCGAAGTTCCAATCCCAGGAGGAGAATTTTGTCTCGGCTATCTGGCCTATTTCTGCCAGTTCTTGTTCACTAAAGATATATTCCTCCATTTCCGGAAATTTCTGCTTCATGTAGTGAAGGATTTTCCCCGAAAAGTCTTCCACGCTGATGTCCTCTTTCAGGAACGACTTGATGTTCGCCACCGCACTCCGCACAGATTTCACGCTTTTGGAGTCGATCATGTCTTTGGGTATTTCCAAAGCTTCCGACAGAACGGACAAATCGGTGTTGAACAGCAAGCAGCCGTGGTGCATGATGCGGTCGTTCTTGTACGCCTGTGCATTGCCACACACCTTTTTGCCGTCGATCACAATGTCGTTCCGCCCAGTAAACTCTGCTTCCACGCCCAATTGGCTCAACGTCTCGATGACTGGTTCGGAGAAGGTTTTGAAATCGAATTCAGCCCCTTTTTTCTCGTTCGAGATAATCGTATAATTCAGGTTGTTGTGGTCGTGGTAAACGGCTCCACCGCCCGTAATCCGGCGAACGATGTGGATGCCGTTGTCCCGCACATAATTCATATTGACTTCTTGCAGCGTATTCTGATGTTTGCCCACGATGATGGAAGGCTCGTTGATCCAGAGCATGAATACCTTGTCGTATTGCGTTAGCTTGGTAAAGCAATATTCTTCCATCGCAATGTTGAATTGCGGCTTGTATGATTTGCTGACAACGTAGATCATTTTTCTAATGAGTTAATATGATAATGTACAAATTCTCATATTGGCCAATTGGCACATTAACTAATTGGCACATTAAAGTAATTACCGTACAATGGCTTCCGTGAGTTCATCGATCGAAAACTCCCGGATCCACTTTCCAGCCTCTATTTCCTCTAATTTTTCTTTCAAATCCTGGCGAGTATATTTCGCTCCGGCAATTGTTTGTTCCAATTGCTTCAGTTCGCCAAAAGGAGTCTGCAGTTCCACTTGAACGATACGCCCCATTTTGACAGAGGCTTTTACCCGAATCTCTCCATCGGTGAAATTTGTTTTCTTTTCGATGGTGAATGGTGGCGACTGGGCATAATTCCATTCCCAATCGGAATATTTCCCGTCCGCTTCCTTTTCAAACAAAGCCAGTTCTTGTTCGTTGAAATGGTATTCGGTCATCTCGGGATAGGACTGCTTCACCGTTTCGAGAATCCTACCGGCAAATTCATGCACAGATATTTTTTCGGACAAATGTGGCCGGATATTATCCACCTCGCTCCGCACAGATTTTACACCTTTGGATTGAATAACCTCCTTGGGTTCCTTCAATCCCTTGGACAACGCCGAAAGATCTGAATCAAACAGCAGGCAGCCGTGAAACATCATCCGTCCGTTGACATAGGCTTGGGCTGTGCCGCAAATCTTCTTTCCGTTGATGCGGAGATCGTTTCTGGGAGATAATTCAGCGGTGGCCCCCAATCGTGCGAGTGTTTCGATGATCGGTTTGGTGAATTCCTTGAGGTCGAACCCGATCCCGTTCTTTTCGTTGGAAATGATTGTAAAATTCAGGTTGTTGAGGTCGTGATAAACGGTGCCGCCTCCTGAAACACGGCGAACCACGTGTATCCCCTGTTCCCTCACATATTGCGTGTTGATTTCCTCCAGCGTGTTTTGGTGCTTACCCACAATGATGGATGGCTCGTTTTGCCACAGCATGAAGATTTTATCCTGCTGCGCAAGTTTACGGAAACAATATTCCTCCATGGCCAAGTTGAATTGTGGACGGTGGAATTTGCCAAGAATATAGATCATGTTTTTTTGCGAATGGGCGAATGTGCCAATGTGCATATTCGCTGTGAAAATAGAGAGAACCCATTTACTGCCATGCGAAGATAAGCAGAAATCGGTTCTCTCAAATGATTAAAGTGTATTTTAGAACCTCATGATTTCATTTGTCGAGTATGGCAAACCGGATATAAATCAAAAATGAGGTTCTTTTTTATGTCATTGCCTTATTTTTTCTTTCTTGGCACGTGGATAGATTCTCCCAAAACGTCTGCAAAAGCTTCGTATAGGGCTTCGGAATACGTTGGGTGGCCATAAATTGTTTTCACCACTTCATCCACCGTGATTTCCAATTCCATCATCGAAGAGGCTTGGTTGATGATTTCGGCAGCCGAAGGTCCCACGATGTGCACGCCCAGGATCTCGCCATATTTAGCATCGGCAATCACTTTCACGAAACCGTGATTGTCGCCTGATGCCAAGGCACGACCGTTGGCCGCAAAATCGAAACGCCCGATGCGGATGTTTTCGTATTGCTCACGGGCTTGTGCTTCGGTCAATCCCACCATGGCCACTTCCGGAGAGGTGTAAACAACAGATGGCACGGAAGCCAATTTCACCGTGCGGTGGTTGCCTTTCACCGCATTTTCGGCAGCTACTTCTCCCATACGGAATGCCACGTGTGCCAACATCTTGATGCCGTTCACGTCGCCCGGTGCATAGATCCCCTTGATGCTGGTTTCCATGTATGGATCGACCTTGATTTTGCCACGTTCGATTTCAAATTCCACTTCTCCGATTCCATCCAAATCCGGCACACGTCCGATAGAAAGAAGGGCTTTGTCCGATTCGATCACTTCGCCATTTGCCAATTTCACTTGGAGTTTGTTGCCGCGTTCTTCGATGCCAACAATGGAGACAGAAGTCAAAATCTTGATTCCTTTCTTCTTCAAGGTATCGGCCAAGAATTTAGAAGCTTCCGCATCAATAGCCGGAACGATGCGATCCATCATCTCCACCACGGTGATTTTGCTCCCGATGGCGTGCATGGCAAGAGCCATTTCGATGCCGATAACACCGCCGCCAATGATGGTCAACGTTTCCGGAACTTCTTTGAGGGACAAAATCTCATCGCTGGAAAGAATGCGTGGGTTTTCGATGCCCGGGATATTGATTTTCGAAACTTTCGAACCACCTGCCAAAATGATCTTATCGGCTTTGATGATTTGAGAGCCGTTCACAACCACATCCTTGTTCTTGTTGATCTTGCCCACGCCACGGAAAATGTCAACGCCATTGCTCTTCAGCAAGACTTCAACACCCATGGTCAGCTTTTTCACAACACCGTCTTTGAAACCAACCACTTTTTCCATGTCGATGGAATACTTGGTGCTGTCAAACTTGATACCACGTCCGGCAGCAATTTCTATCGCCTCGATGATTTCAGCATTTTTCAAGTACGTTTTGGTTGGGATACAACCGACGTTCAAGCAAGTACCTCCAAACACTTTTTTCTCCACGATAGCCACTTTCGCACCCAATTGAGCCGCACGGATGGCCGCAAAATACCCTGCGGGCCCACCGCCAATCACAGCTAGGTGGTAACTGTCGTCAGCAATGCTGGCAAGAGGTTGTTCGCTCGCTACAGGTTGCGGGGCTGGCACTGAGTCCTCCGACAGAGTCTGAGTATCCAACGATTCTCCTGGTTTGCCGATGTAAGCAATCACCTCTGTGACAGGCACAGTTTCGCCATCATGACGGAGAATTTTGAGCAAGACACCCGAAGTTTCCGCTTCGATCTCCATGCTTGTTTTGTCTGTCATGATTTCGAGGATAATTTCCCCTTCAGTGACTTGGTCGCCTTCTTGTTTTAGCCATTTTACGATTTGCCCTTCGGTCATATCGATTCCCGCTTTGGGCATGATTATTTCAAAAGCCATATTTTTGTTTTTTATTTTTCTTTTTGTTGTTAATCGATTGTTTTCAAGACGCAATTGGATGCGTTTGTACATTAAATCAATAATGTAAACGGATTTTCCATCAAAGCCTTCAAATCGGTCATGAATTTGGCAGCACCCAATCCGTCGATCAGACGGTGGTCGCTGGTGAGGCTCATGTTCATCATCGGGCGAATGACAATCTCGTCGTTGACTACAACGGGCTTTTTCACAGTTGAAGAGACACTCAGGATGGCTGCGTTGGGCTGGTTGATGATAGCCGTGAAATGACTCACGCCATACATGCCCAGGTTGCTAATAGTGAATGTGCTTCCGGCTTGTTCGTCCGGTTTCAATTTTTTAGAAATAGTGCGTTCGGTCAGATCCTTCATGGCGATAACCAATTCACTGATAGACATTTTATGAGCATTTTTCACTACCGGCACCAACAATCCGTCTTCCATACCTACTGCAACACCGAGGTTGACGTAGTTGTGGAAAGTCACTTCATTTCCGTCAGGAGAAAGGCTGGAGTTGATCCATTTGTGCTTCACCAATGTGCGCACCACAGCAAGGGAGATGAGGTCGGTAACGGTAATTTTTTTGCCGGTCTTTTCCTTGATTGGGTCGAGCAGCTTGGCACGTAGCGCGTTCATCTCTTTCATATCCACTTCCCACGTCTGAATGAAAGTTGGCGCACCAAAGTAACTTTCGGTCATACGCTTGGAAATGATCTTCCTCATCATGGTCATCGGCACCACTTCTGTTTCGCCAGGGACGGCCGCTGATGGGGATGGGGCTGCAGGAGCAGATGTTGCTGCTTTTGTGGCGGCGGCAGCTTTCACCACAAGAGGAGTACCATGCAACTCGTCACGGGTAAACAAGGCTTTCACTTTCGGATCCGAAACCAACTGAAGGACATCATCCTTCATGATTTTCCCGTGGTGTCCAGAACCTGTAATTCCAGCCAGATCAATATTGTGTTCTTCCGCTATGCGACGGGCCAGCGGAGAGACATGCACTTTTTTCTCGTAGTTGAAGCCCGCCACATCGTCTTTGTGTATGCGGCCTTTGGCTCCGGTGCCCAACACATTCAACAGATCCACCCCCAAGCGTTTGGCCAAGGCGCGGGCTGCAGGTGTTGCCCTAAGTTTTTTATCTTCCATAATCCCCTTTCTTTATCTTTTGTTTACTAAGTTGAGGATGTTCTTTTTAATACGATCAACATTCGGAATCATTGCGTTTTCAAGTGCGTGGTTGTATGGGATTGGCACATCTTCAGCGGCCAAACGCAAGATAGGAGCATCCAGGTAGTCAAAAGCATCGCTTTCGGAAATGATTGCCGAAATTTCGCCGATGAAACCATTTGTTTTGTGTGCATCGTTCACCAGCAGCACTCGCCCGGTCTTTTTCACGGAGTCAAGAATAGCTTCCTTATCCAAAGGAATAAGTGTTCTCAAATCGACCACTTCCACGCTCACCCCGTCCGATTCTTCCACTTCTTGAGCAGCTTGCAACACACGTTCCAGCATGCGGCCATAAGTCACCACCGTCACATCCTTTCCTTCTTTCTTGATCTCGGCTTTTCCTAACGGCAACACAAAATTAGGATCGGTAGGCACCTCTCCTTTTACGTTGTATTGCGCCTTGTACTCTAGGAAGATTACGGGATTGTTGTCGCGCACAGCAGCCTTCAACAAGCCTTTGACATCAGCAGGGGTTCCAGGGGCAACGACCTTTAATCCGGGGATGTGGCAGAACCAAGATTCGAGTGATTGGGAGTGTTGGGCGGCCGAACCGACACCCGAACCGGCGGCACAGCGGAATACCACAGGCACTTGCCCTTTGCCTCCAAACATATAGCGGGTTTTTGCAGCTTGGTTGACAATGTTGTCCATCATGTAAACAATAAAGTCCATGAAAGTAACATCCACAATGGGACGCATTCCAGTCATGGCAGCACCGATAGCCGCACCCGAAATAGCATTTTCCGAAATAGGAGTGTCGCGCACGCGTTCTTTGCCAAATTCTTCGAGCATACCTACGGATGTTCCAAAATCACCTCCGAATATGCCCACATCTTCTCCAATGAGGAATACATTTTCGTCCAGACGCATCTCTTCTGACATGGCAGTAATGATCGCGTCTCTGACCGTCATTAATTTTGTTTCGTTATTCATTATATTAATGTCTCTATTTTGTTTTTTTGAAGTTTCAATAGTTGGTTATTGGTGCTGCTGGCTAATCTGCAAAAATATCCTCGAAGGCAGATTCAAAAGTCGGTTCAGGACTGCTTTGCGCAAATTTCACAGACTCTTCCACGGTTGCTTTTGATGTCGCATCCAGTTCATCCAATTCTGCTTCGGTAGCGATCCCTTTTTCAATCATGTAAGCCTTGATTCTCACAATTGGATCTTTCTTCTTCCATTCGTCCACCTCTTCCTTGGTGCGGTATTTTCCCGGGTCAGACGAAGAGTGTCCAAACCAACGATAAGTAAGTGTCTCAAGCAAGACCGGTCCATTACCTTCGCGCACGTATTTTACGGTTTCTTGGAATTTCTCATATACGGCTAGCAAATCGTTTCCATCTTCAATCAGATATCCGGGGATGCCGTAAGAAGCAGCACGAAGATAATTGTACTCGATGTTGATGACGCTGCTGATAGGAGTGCTGATGCCATATTTGTTGTTGATGGAATAGAAGATCACCGGAAGTTTCCAAATGGAAGCCAAGTTCACGCATTCGTGAAAAGTGCCTTCGTTGCAAGCTCCGTCACCAAAGCAACACACAACGATTTTGCCCGTGTTTTTCATCTTCTGAGTCAGGGCTGCACCGATGGCCATGCCCATACCTCCACCTACAATTCCGTTGGCGCCTAAATTTCCATTGTCCAAATCAGCGATGTGCATGGAACCACCTTTCCCCTTGCAAGTTCCGTTGGCTTTGCCCATGATTTCGGCCATCATTCCGTTCAGGTCGATCTCCATGGCAATGCTTTGTCCGTGTCCGCGGTGATTGGAAGTGATAAGATCGCCGTGGCTAATAGCTGCTATTGCACCCACATTGGCAGCCTCTTCTCCCACAGAAAAGTGTGTCATTCCAGGCACCTTGCCTTTTTTTACCATCTGATTCACCTTGTTGTCGAAGTTACGAATGTCAAGCATAAGCTTGTACATATGAAGCAACTTGTCTTTTGCTATTTCTGCCATAAATTTAACGTATTACTATCGATTAATTTAGATTTATTCTACATAAACAAACGGACAAAAATACGAAATTGTTCAGTCGAGATAGCATTTTTTTATATTTTGAGGTAATATGATTTTCGAAAAGGGTTATTTAAGTATTTGTAAGAACCAACAAAGAGGATAAACTCCCTTAAAATCAATTATTTCAATAAGCATTGAAGCTTCATAGATGCTACATTACCCTGATAAATTTTTTTCATGATGTGGGAATATTTAGCAAAAATGAAGAAAATAATGAAAACGAATTACTTTTTCGTGAAGAGTCTGAGATGGAATAAGCGGTTCATCGGCTGAATCGTGTTCCAGTTGGTATTTTCTCAGCATTTGCAAAGCTGAATGCAAAAAATGCCGGCCAAGTTGGTATCGCTACCTTCTTTGCCGGCACAGTTTATTATTATGTCCGCAGCACTAAACCTAGATTGAAAAAGTTACTGGCAAACTTCGGGGATTAGCCACATTTTGATGCTCCGCAGTTGTTGCATTTGAGGCATCCTTCTTGGTAAACCAATGATTCGAGACCGCACACAGGGCATTTTTGACCTTTTGCTTCAGCTCCAAGCGGAAGGTACTTTTTCAAGGCGCGCTCCACCCCATTTTTCCAAGTGTTGATGGTCTCGCTCTTCAGGTCAAGACCTTGCACCAGCTTAATCACCTGATCTATTGGCATTCCATAGCGCAGCACGCCGGAGAATAATTTAGCATAATTCCAATATTCAGGATTGAATTTTTCGTCCAGACCTTCAATCGTGGTTTTGTATCCACGTTTGTTTTTGAACTGGAAGTCGTAATGTTTCTTGCCATTTTCATCGTAATTCTTGATGATGTGTCCGTGGGTGATGTTTTTGGGCAACATGATTCCCTCGTCGTCGTCCACCAATCCAGTGAAAATCTCATAAGGGCGGTTGTCCAACAACCCGATGAAGGCAATCCATTTTTCCTTGTTGTTTTGAAACTTGATCACATCGGCTTCCAATTCGCGGGGCCGGGTGGTGACTATTGCAGGGCGTTCGTAGCAGTCTTCATTTTGGTCGTCTGATTTCTTGCTTTTCTCATCGTTCGATATAAGCACACCCGAACGAGAGCCGTCACGATAAACAGTACATCCTTTGCAGCCGCTTTTCCATGCTTCGATATACAATTTGTTTACCAGCTCTTCGGTGGCATCAGCAGGAAGATTGATCGTGACACTGATGGAATGATCCACCCATTTCTGGATCCGTCCTTGCATTTTCACTTTTTGCAGCCAGTCCACATCGTTGGATGTAGCTTTATAATAAGGAGATTTGGCGATAAGCTCGTCAATTTCCTCATTCGTATATTTCTTGTCGGTTGAATACCCATTCACTTCCATCCAGGTAATAAACCGGTGGTGGAAAACAACGTATTCTTCCCACGAATCCCCGTTTTCATCGATGAAATCCACTTTCACTTGCATTTCATTCGGGTTTACCTTCCGGCGGCGTTTGTAAACAGGCAAGAACACCGGTTCAATGCCCGAAGTGGATTGCGTCATCAAGCTGGTCGTCCCCGTTGGGGCCACTGTCAGACATGCAATGTTGCGGCGGCCATATTTCTCCATGTCTTTATACAATTGCGGATCGGCCTCTGCCAAACGTTGTACAAATGGATTCTTAGCTTCCCGTTTCGCATCAAAAATCGGGAACGCTCCTCTTTCCTTCGCCATATTCACCGACGAGCGGTATGCGGCCAATGCCAATGTGCGCTGCACTTTTTCTGCAAAATCGGAAGCTTCTTCTGTTCCATACCTGTAACCCAAAGCTGCCAACATATCTCCTTCGGCGGTGATCCCCACTCCAGTGCGACGGCCTTGTAAGGTTTTTGTGCGAATTTTTTCCCAAAGATGCCTTTCTGCGTTTTTCACCTCTTCCAACTCGGGGTCAGCATTTATTTTCGTAAGAATCATTTCAATTTTTTCCGACTCCAAATCAATGATGTCGTCCATGATGCGTTGCGCATAACCAACATGCTCGAAGAAGAGGTCAAAATCGAAACGGGCATTTTCCGTGAATGGGTCAATCACGTAAGAATACAAATTAATTGCCAACAAACGACAGCTGTCGTAAGGGCACAACGGGATTTCGCCGCAAGGATTGGTAGAAACCGTGCGGAATCCCAAGTCAGCATAACAATCGGGTACCGACTCACGGATAATCGTATCCCAAAACAGCACGCCTGGCTCTGCCGATTTCCAGGCATTGTGAACTATTTTTTCCCAAAGCTTGCTAGCGTTTATTGTCTTCGAATATGACGGACTTGCGCTGTCAATCGGGTATTTTTGTTCATAAGGCGTTCCGTCAACAATCGACCTCATAAAATCGTCGTCGATCTTCACCGACACATTGGCTCCAGTAACTTTCCCTTCGGTCATTTTCGCATCGATAAACGATTCGGAATCTGGATGTTTGATAGAAACACTCAGCATCAATGCACCCCGGCGACCGTCTTGCGCCACCTCACGGGTGGAGTTTGAATATCGCTCCATGAATGGGACTAACCCGGTGGAGGTCAACGCCGAATTTTTGACAGGGGAGCCTTTTGGACGCACATGGGACAGGTCGTGACCCACTCCTCCACGGCGTTTCATCAACTGCACCTGCTCTTCATCCACCCGCATGATAGCCCCGTAAGAGTCGGAGGGCCCATCCATTCCGATTACGAAACAGTTGGACAAAGAAGCAATCTGGAAATTGTTGCCAATTCCCGTCATGGGACTTCCCTGCGGAACGATGTATTTGAATCGGTCGAACAGGTCGAATAATTTTTGTTCAGACAAGGGGTTGGAAAACTTTTTCTCAACGCGTCCAATTTCATTTGCCAATCGCCAGTGCATATCCAAAGGTGATTGTTCATAAATGTTTCCTTCGGCATCCTTTAGGGCATATTTGCTGACCCATACTTTGGCTGCTAATTCATCTCCATTGAAATATTCCAATGCTGCGTTGTAAGATTCATCAAAGGTATAAGACTTCTGTGGCATCGTTTATGTGTGTGTAAATATCAATTAAAAAATTAGGTCGTTTGTTATCAGGAAAATACTTACTGAAGAGCAATTATTTTCCGCTACTGCAATATTAATTAATAAATTTGGAATACTAAAATGGAAAGCAATTTAATTTCAATAAAAATGAAAGTTTTCCTTTTCTACAATCAAAATACTGATTATTAATTAAATATACTTTCATGATAGACAAAAAGTTTTCCAAAAATGAAATTTATAAACAAACTCGTCATTTCTTTTGGCAAATTGAATATTTTGTTGTATCTAATACTTTAACATATAAACACGCCAAACAAGATGATAAAAAAACAAAATTTCACAGGTCCCAATTGACATGCGCTGACTTTGCGAGAAGAAAAACCAGAGGTTCAGCCCCTTGAACAAAAAATCTTCTTATCTTAGTCCGTAAATGGTCGCAATTAAATTTTCAAGCAATTATTCTGAATGAAAAAACTGCTACTTATATCTGTTTTCTTCGCACTGGCAGACCAGTCGTTTGCCCAGTATGCTTGCTGGATCCAATTCAAGGATAAACACGGAACAACGGGAACATTCTCCCAGCCGACAAGCTATTTGTCGGAAAAGGCAATCTACAGAAGGGCCAAACAACAAATCCAGATCGACTCAACAGATTTGCCCGTCAGCCAGCTGTATGTCAGCCAAGTTTTAGCCAAAGGAGCAACGCTTAAAAACCTGAGCAAATGGCTGAATGGAATAACAGTCACCATGAATGACACTTCCGCTTTGGCCGAATTCAGGAGTTTGCCCTTTGTGAAACGCCTTGAATTGACGCTGGTGCCATCCGGTTACACTGCGTCCAAAATATCCAAAGCTGCTAAGATAACGAAGGCAACCATAGATACCACCTATGGTGATGCCTATGCCCAAATAGATATCCATAATGGTAGAAAACTGCATTCAGCAGGATACAGAGGCAAAGATATGGTTATCGGAGTTCTTGATGGCGGCTTTTACAAAGCGGACGAAATCTCTGTTTTTGACAGCCTACGTCAACAAAGCCGCTTGTTGGGGGTCAAAAACTTCGCAGACAACAGTACGGATTTTTTTTCCATCAGCGAAATGCATGGCACAAGCGTGCTTTCAACCATGGCGGCAAACCTACCGGGAAAGATGATAGGCACAGCGCCCGATGCATCCTACTGGCTCATCCGGACGGAATATTCACCTACGGAATACCTCGTTGAAGTGGATAATTGGGTAGCCGGAATTGAGTTTGCCGACAGCGTGGGTGTGGACATCATTAATTCATCGCTAGGCTACACAGAATTCAACTATTCGGGAATGAATTATTCCTACCAAACTCTGGACGGGAAAACCTCGCGGGCTTCTATTGCGGCAAATCTCGCAGCACGCAAAGGCATGATAGTCGTGAATGCCGCGGGCAACGACGGGAACAAATCATGGCACTACATCTCCGCCCCGTCTGACGCCGATTCTATCCTCTGCGTGGGAGCAATCGACCTCAACGGAAACCACGCCAATTTCAGCAGCTATGGGCCGTCTTCGGACGGGAGAATCAAGCCAGACGTAAGTGCGGTAGGCTATCAAACAACCATCGCCAACCAGTATGGAGTCTATCAGAGCTATGGAACATCGTTTGCATCGCCGATCATTGCGGGGTTGGCGGCCTGTGCGTGGCAATCGCTGCCCCATTTGAATAATATCGAAATTATCAACTTAATGAAAAGGTATTCATCTTTATACCAATCGCCAAACGATTCCTTGGGCTATGGTATTCCAAATGTATATGCATTATACGATGAAAACAGAATCTACACCGGCGTATCCTCCAATGCTGTTTCCGAGAATACAACAGCATACTTTTCAGGCGAATTTTTGATAATAAATCAATTTGAAGGGGAAAACTCCACCGCAGGCTTATACGGAATTGCGGGTCAGAAATTAGGAGAATGGAAATGGAATGGAAGTGCCAACACCACCAATTGGAGTTCGTTGCCAAGAGGAACGTATCTCTTGTCTGTAGCAACCCATTCAACAAAAAGGGTTATGAAAGTGCTGAAAAAGTAGATAAGCTTCATCTCGCATACAACCTGAACCGAATCTTTGAGAATGGTTTTAGGATATTTCCTCAGTATAGACAGAAAACAAAACAGAGCTTCCGAAAGTATCGAAAAGCCCTGTTTTGCAATGTTTATTGAAAAAGGTTTATTGAGTTCTGATTCTATATTTCAAAGCGTAAGACTAGTAATGATTGAAGGGTAGAGTCCCAACAAAACATTCAAGACGATAGCAACAACTGCGACAAAGGCTACTTCTATCGGGAACTTTATTACATGGCTTGTATCGGGCTCTTTGGTAAACATCAAGTTCACTACCCGGAAGTAATAGAAAACGCTTACGATGGAATTCAAAACTCCGACAACAACCAAGCCTATTTCTCCAATGGCCAACATTTCGTTGAACAGGAAAAGCTTGGCCATAAAGCCTGAAAAGATTGGAATACCTGCCATTGAAAACATAGCACCGGTGAGTACAACAGCCATCAGCGGATTAGTTTTGCCCAAGCCCGAAAACATCTCCAAATCTTGTTTTCCTTTGGCATGGCACACCGCAATAACGACAGAAAACGCAGCCACACCAGCCAATGAATAGGCGACCGTGTAGTACAACAATATTTCTGCATTTTGATGCAGGTATAGAAGAGCCATCAACATGAACCCGGCATGTGAAATTCCAGAGAATGCGAGCAGACGCTTGATGTTGGTTTGTTTGATTGCCGTGATGTTCCCGATGGTCATGGTCAAAATAGAAATGACCAGAATGATGATGCGCGAAGGCTCCGAAATGGAAGGGACAAGAATATCCATCAGCTTGTAGAGGGTAGCCACGGCTGCCACTTTCACCAATGTGCTCATCACCGTGGTAATGATGGTGGGCGCACCTTGATATACGTCCGGTGCCCAAAAGTGAAACGGTGCGGCAGACACTTTAAAGAGCATTCCCACCAGTATCAATGTCAAACCAAGCGAATACCAGATTGGAAGCGTAGAAGCGTGTGTAATTTCTATTATCTTGGAAATATCAAATGTGCCAGTTGCTCCATAGATCAATGCTACTCCGAATAAAATGATGGAGGATGCGAAAGAGCCCATCAGGAAGTATTTCATCCCCGCCTCATTGCTCCTTTTGCTTTTCACATTACTTGCCGAGAGCAGGTAGAGGGATATGGACAATACTTCCAAGCCGATGAAAAACATCGAGAGGTTACTGAATGACACCATGGCAATGGCTCCCGAAAGGAGGAACAGAATGATGGCGGTGTAGTCGGTGTAGTGTCCGGTTCTTTCGCGTGTGCAAAAAGGTATCAAGCACAATATCAAGGCTGTAAGCAAAACAAACAATGCGGAAAAAGCTTTCGCATAATTATTGAAAACCAACATTCCCGGCAATGAAACGATATCGAGAAGCGAACCGTGTGTGAGCAAATCGTTCACCGTGACTCCAAACAAGCCCAATAACGCGATCACAACTACCGGGACAATCGTTTTCTTTAAGTTCAAAATCTCAAGAACGAGGCAAAGCACCCCCAAAAAAGCTACGGCTAATAGTAAACTCATTTTCTGTTATATCTAATGTGATAATATGCTAATTGCTAATGTGACAATAGAAGATGCCAAGCAAGTCGTATCTGGACTCAACAAGTGGCATTGGCATATACTCTATGAAACAATCTGTTTTACAATTTCCTTTATGGCCGGGTCAACCAACTCAATCAGCGGCTGCGGATAAATCCCGAAAAGAATTACCAGGGCGATAATCAGTGAGAAAACCAATATTTCACCTAATTTCAAATCGAAAAAGGGTTTGGCACTCGCCTGACCCAACATCACTTGCTGAAACATCCGCGTCATGTAGAAAGCTCCCAGGATAATGGTGAGGCCTCCCAAAACGGCAAACCAGAGGTTCACCTGCAAAAGGCTATAAAGCACCGTGAATTCCCCAATAAAATTGAATGTGAGTGGCAGAGCAACAGAAGCCAGCACAAGCACAATAAACGCTGTGCTGAATTTTCCGGCATGTGCTTTGATTCCTCCCATTTCATCGATGTTGGCTGTTCCCAAGCGTTTGTAAATAATGTCAGCGGCATAAAACAAACCGACAATCACCAAACCGTGCGCCAGCATTTGAAGCACTGCCCCACGCAAACCATCCACCGTCAAGGTGTAGGCACCGGCAGCGATGAGGCCAACGTGCGCCAAGGACGAATAGGCCAGGAAGCGTTTGATGTTGCGCTGTTTCAAGGTGATGATGGAACCATAAATCACACCGGCCACCGACACGCCAATCAAAATGTATTTGAAACATTCAGCGGCAGCGGGAGCAATGGGCAATTGCCAGCGGATAATGCTGTATAATCCCATCTTCAACATGATGCCCGAAAGCAACATGGTTCCGTAAGCAGGGGCTTTCTGATAAGTGGAAGCCTGCCAGGAATGAAAGGGGATAATCGGTATCTTGATGGCATAGGCAAGGAAAAATCCGGCAAATACCCAATATTGCGTTTCAACGGGAAGCTTGAGGTTGTACCAAGCATCCAGAGAAAAGGTTTTTGCTTGTGTGTAAAGGTAAACCAGGGACAAAAGCATGAAAAGCGAACCTGCAAATGTGTAGATGAAAAAAGTGATGACTGTTTTCTTCCGCTTTTCAAATTCCCCGTTGCCCCAAACCAGAATGATAAAGTAGATCGGGATAAGGGAAAGTTCCCAAAAAATATAATACATCAAACCGTCGCTGCTGGTGAAAGTTCCAATCATGGCAAGCGCCATAAAGAGAATCAGCGAATAAAGCGTTTTCGCATTTTTAATTTCCTTATCCCAAGTGGTGAGGATAATAATCGGTGTTAGCACGGTGGTCAGGAGCACCATGGCAAGTGCCAAACCATCAATCTTAAACGACAAGGAAACATGAGGATATGAAATCCAAGGGATAATTGCCCCGACATTCACGCCGCCCAAATAACCTTGCAGCAAACAAATGGATGAGAGCAAGGTGAGCACGCTGAAGAACAACGCCGATTTCTTTGCCAATTTATTTCCTGAGACGAATGTGAGAAACACCCCAGCTAACAAGACCAATAAGACAGCTACTATATTCATTTTTTACTTTAATTTCAAATTCAAGATTCCGTTACGATTACCGGAATCAAAGGATGAATAAATAGGTTAGAATCGCACATAAGCCTACAACGAATGCCACCAGATAGGTGCCGACGCTTCCATCTTGAATCAACCGGGCCTGAGTCGAAATATATCCCGTGAGACTTCCTACTCCATCGACAATATACGCAATTACCTTTTCAAATACATTCGCAAACAACGAAGACAAAGCATAAACAGGCTTCACAATCAAAGCATTGTACAATTCATCCACATAGAACTTATTGTAAATAATTTTCCCGAAGCCTTCTTTTTCTTCATCGGCTGAAGGAATATTCTTCTTTGAAATGTATAGGAAATAAGCGATGGCAATACCAACAATGGCGCCAAGCAAGGCTACACCCATCAATGTGTATTCCAAAGCACCCAAATGATGCGCTTCTGCCGGAGCTCCCGGCAACACCGGGGCCAAGTATTCACTGATCCAACTGTACCCGGGAATGCCAAGTAGCCCACCAAGGGTTGACAAGATGGCCAATACGATCAACGGGATAGTCATCGTCTTTGGAGACTCGTGCATGTGATGCTTCTCTTGCTCCGTGCCTCTGAATTTTCCGAAGAAAGTGAGGAACAATGCACGGAACATATAGAATGCCGTCATGATGGAAGCCAGGGATCCGATTGCCCAAAGAAGCTTGTTGTGCTCAAAAGTAGATAACAAGATTTCGTCCTTGGAGAAGAATCCGGCGAATGGGAAAATTCCCGAAATGGCAAGTGTCGCAATGAAGAAAGTGACAAAAGTCACAAACATCACCGATTTCACACCGCCCATCTTGCGTATGTCTTGGTTGCCGCCCAATCCGTGTATCACAGAACCTGCGCCAAGGAACAAACATGCTTTGAAAAACGCATGTGTGACCACGTGGAACACGGCTGCCGAATAGGCTCCCACGCCAAGGGCAAGAAACATCAAGCCAAGCTGCGAAACGGTGGAATAAGCAAGCACTTTCTTAATATCGGTCTGCATCAGTCCTATGGTTGCAGCAAACAAGGCCGTTGCCGCTCCCACAATCGCGATCAATAGCTGAACATCGGGTATCACGTTGTAGAGAAATCCCATGCGGGTGACAAGGAAAATACCTCCCGTCACCATCGTGGCAGCATGGATAAGAGCCGACACGGGTGTTGGCCCGGCCATCGCATCGGGCAACCAAGTGTAAAGAGGCAACTGGGCACTTTTGCCCGTCGCTCCAATGAAGAGGCACACTCCGGCTAAAGTCAATCCCGCAAATACGGTGGGCGATGTCAATGGGGCCAAACTGAAATCAGCTTTCAAGTGCGCATAATCCAACGTTCCAAAAATATAAGCCAGGGTAAACATCCCGATCAGGAAACCCAAGTCACCGATACGGTTCATGATGAATGCCTTCTTTGCGGCATCGTTATAATCTTGATTTTTGTACCAGAATCCGATCAATAGGTAAGAACACAATCCTACTCCTTCCCATCCGATGAATGTCACCAAGAGATTTCCTCCCATGACAAGCATCATCATGAATCCCACGAAAAGATTCAGGTAGGCGAAAAACCGATCTTTGTCCTCGTCATCGTGCATGTAGCCGATGGAATAAAGATGGATCAATGCTCCGATGCCCGTGACAAACAAGAGCCAGAGGAGGGAAAGCTGATCGAGCAAGAAGTCAAGCCCGATGGTAAAACGTTCCAACGAGATCCAATCGAACAGATGAACGACAATCGGGGTTTTGGAGACATACACCTGCTGAAATAAATAAACCGAAATCACAAACGAAACCGTGACTGCCAAGGTGGCGATAACGCCCGAAGCTTCACGGGTCTTTTTCCCGGCAAACAGGTTGTAAAGAAACCCTATAAATGGGCTTAAAATAAGTATAAGTACCAAACTTGTTTCCATCCGTATTTTATCCTTTCAAATTTCTTAATGTAGCAAAGTCAATCGAACCGGCATTTCTGAAAATAGATACCAAGATTGACAAACCAACCGCAACTTCGGCGGCTGCTACCGCCATCGAGAAGAACACGAAAACTTGCCCTGCTGAATCCTGGTGATATACCGAAAACACCACAAGCAATAAGTTAACCGCGTTCAACATGATTTCAATCGACATCAGCAACACAATCATGCTGCGTCTGAACAGCACCCCTAAGATACCTACCGAAAAGAGCAAAATGGTGAGGTAGATGTACGAATCGATACCGATGAGCTTTAAAACATTTTCAGCCATTATTCTATCTTTTTTCAGACGCGAAATTAATCCACATCTTGTTTCAAATCCTTTTTAGAAATCATTACCACGCCAATCATTGCCAGCAAGAGCAACACCGAAGCAAATTCGAACGGCACCAGGTAGTCTGTGAACAACACGTTGCCCAGCACTTTCACCGATTGGAAGTCAACGCCGGTTTCCTTGTATTGTTCAATCACGGGATGCGCTTTCATAAATGCGGCAAACAACACGAAAGCCATCAAACAGGAGGCTAACACGGCCGTTATTTTGCTGATGATTGCTTTGTGCGGTTCGTGCTTTTCTTTCAGGTTCAACAACATGAGGGTGAAAAGCAACAAGATCATCACCGAACCCGTATAGACAATCACGTGAACCACTGCCAAAAACTGCGCATTCAACAACATGTAATGACCTGCAATAGAAAAAAAGCAGACAATCATGTAAATCGCACTGTGAATCGGGTTTCTACTCAATACTGTCAACAAAGCAGCACCAAGGGTGATAGCCGATAAGATGTAAAAAATAACTGTTATCATTTTTTGAATGTTTTCTCCTTATTTCACAAAAGCTTCCCCAAATTTTTTTGATTTGGCATCTTCCAACGAAATCACCAATTTGTCTTTGCCATACACAAACTCTTCCCGGTTGGTGGTGGGCATCACGAAATCTTGCGATTTGGTCAGGTAAATAGCCTCTTTCGGGCAAGCTTCTTCGCACAATCCGCAGAATATGCAACGCAACATGTTGATTTCATAAACTGAAGCATATTTTTCTTCGCGGTATAGATGTTCTTCATCCTGTGTCCTTTCGGCTGATTTCATCGTGATGGCCTCTGCGGGGCAAGCCAAAGCGCACATGCCGCAGGCCGTGCATCGCTCACGACCCTCTTCATCGCGCATCAGCACGTGGCGGCCACGATAGACAGGGCTCAGGGGACGTTTCTGCTCAGGATATTGTACGGTCACTTTCTTTTGAAAAAAGTGCTTGATGGTGATTCCCAAACCGCGCACGATTTCCCTTAAGTAAATGCTTTCTAAAAAAGTCATTTTCTTGTTCGAAACCGCTTTCTTGCGTCCGGATAGTGATATATTTTTTAAATCTTCCATTTCTATTGAATCATTTTTCAGATTACCACTTAAATACCAAAATCAAAATTGCATTCAGCAAGATATTGAATATGGCCAAGGGAAACAATATTTTCCAACCTAAATTCATCAACTGGTCGTAGCGGAAACGTGGGATTGTCCAGCGAATCCACATAAAGAAGAAGATGAAACAAATCGCCTTGCCAAGCAATGCTAAAACACCAAGAGTATTGGCGATATTCACTCCAACATGTTCACTCAGCCACTCCATTCCCGGATAATTGTATCCTCCGAAGAACAACACCGACATGAAAAGGGAAGAGAAAAACATAGCTACGTATTCCGAAAACATATAGAATCCCATTTTCATGGACGAAAATTCGGTGTGGTGGCCATTCACCAATTCCGATTCACATTCGGCCAAGTCGAAGGGAGTACGGTTACATTCGGCAAAAGCACAAACCAAGAAGATAAGGAAAGTCAATGGTTGATAGAACACGTTCCAATTGATTCCGGCTTGTTGCTCCGAGATTTGAGCCAAGCTCATCGTTCCGGTCATCATCACCAAAGAGATGATGGATAGCCCCATCGCAATTTCGTAAGAAATCATTTGCGCTCCGGCACGAATGCCTCCAAGCAAGGAATATTTATTGTTGGATGCCCACCCCCCGATCACAATTCCATACACTCCCATCGAAAGGATTGCCACGATCACCAGCACGGCGATGTTCACGTCGGCCACTTGCGGGATAAACACATGGTCGCCAAAATGAAATTCTTTTGCCCAAGGAATCACCGAAGTGCCTAAAAGAGAGACAATCATCGACACAGCGGGACCGATAATAAACAAGGCCTTGTTGGGCGTATCGGGAATAAATTCTTCTTTGGCAAACAACTTGGCTCCGTCGCATATGGGCTGCAACAAGCCAAAGATACCCGCACGGTTTGGGCCGTAACGGTCTTGCATGAATCCTGCCACCTTGCGCTCTGCCAATGTTTCATAAAGAGCGAAGAACATTGTGACGGCAAATGCGACAACAATCAAAAGGAGCTTTTCCAGTATAAAATAAATATCCATATCTTGTTTCTCTTATTTCTGTTTTGCCGGAGTAATCTTATTTGTTTTCTTCAATCTGTTCGATAGGAACATCTCTCATGCTGATCTTCTTACGGTCAACATCGCGTCCCGCCAAGGTGAGTTTTTCAGTTTGAATTTCCACGTCCTTTGGAGCGGCCAAGGCATTGTTGTTGATATTCAACACCGAATTCTTACCAAATTTGTGTGGCCCTTCCACCACCCAATCTTCTTTTTTCTTGTGGTCGAACCGGCATTCGTTGCAGATGAAATCTTCCACTTCACTAAACTCGTCTTTTCGGGCAGTGACACGGAGAACATCATTTCCAAAAGTCCAAAGCACCACTTTACCTGTACAATGAGGGCAATCGCGGTGAGCGTTGATTTTTTTTGTGAACCAAACGCGCGATTGGAAACGGAAAGTTCTGTCGGTCAAAGCACCCACAGGACACACATCGATCATGTTTCCAGAGAAATCACTGTCGATAGAATTATGTATGTAAGCCGAAATTTCAGCGTGGTCGCCGCGGTACAGCACCCCATGCACTCGGTCTGGAGTCAGTTGCTCAGCCAATTTCACACAACGGTAGCAAAGGATGCAACGGTTTTTGTTGAGGGAAATATAAGGGCCGATGTCTTCGCTTGGAGTGGTTACTTTCTGTTCTTTAAAACGGGATGTGAACTCCTTGTTGGTCATCGCCAAATCCTGCAAATTGCATTCGCCGGCTTGGTCGCAAACGGGGCAATCCAACGGGTGGTTTATCAGCAAAAATTCGGTGACCGCCTTGCGGGCATCGAGCACTCTTTGCGAATTTCCACTCAACACTTCCATGCCATCCTGAGCACCCGTCACGCAGGACGGTTGTAGTTTTGGCATAGGGCGTGGGTCACGTTCACTGCCTTTGGTGACTTCCACCAGGCAACAACGGCATTTTCCTCCACAATCCTTCAGCTTCGAATAATAACACATGGTTGGAGGAACACTCGCTCCACCAATCATACGGGCTGCCTGCAGGACGGTTGTCCCGGGTTCAACTTCTATTGTATGTCCGTCTATCGTTATCTTCATGCGATTAAATCTTTCTATTAGGCGGCATGTAACACCGCATGATTTTGAATCATTGATTTCCGTGATCTAGTGAAAATCATGCTAATCACGCTCTGTTTCATATCCGGAATGTTTTTTTAATCAGTCAATCAAAAAATTATTTCGCCAATAATTGGCGCACTTTTTCCATCGGTTGTTCACGGAAGTGATTTCTGTCTTTAATCTTTTCCGGAAAACGAATGTGGTATTCAAATTCTTCCCTGAAGTGACGGATAGCAGCGGCAACTGGCCAAGCAGCAGCATCACCCAGCGGGCAAATTGTGTTTCCTTCTATGTGGGACTGTATATCCCACAGCAAATCTACGTCTTCTTCTGTGCCTTGCCCATGTTCGATGCGGTAAAGGATTTTTTCCATCCATCCTGTACCTTCACGGCAAGGAGAACATTGTCCGCAGCTTTCGTGATGATAGAAGCGAGACAAGTTCCATGTGTTACGGACAATACAAGCCGTATCGTTGTAAACAATGAACCCACCCGATCCGAGTGAAGAGCCGGTGACAGGACCTCCATCGGCCCAAGACTCGTAACTCATCAAACGATCTTCGCCGTTCGCCGTTTTGAAAATATATTGGGGGGGCAAAATTTGCACGGAAGAACCTCCGGGAATCAAGGCCTTCAACGGACGGTCGTCAATCATTCCACCGAGATATTCGTCGGAATTCATGAATTCATCCACTGTCATCCCCATTTCAATTTCGTAAACGCCGGGATTTTTGATATGCCCCGAAGCTGAAATCAATTTGGTCCCCGTGGAACGGCCAATACCTATTTTCGCATATTCTTCCCCACTATTCAAAGTTATCCAAGGAATGGAAGCGATGGATTCGACGTTGTTGACCACCGTTGGTTCGTTCCAAAGGCCACTCACCGCGGGAAACGGCGGTTTGATCCGTGGATTTCCACGTTTGCCTTCCAACGATTCTATCTGGGCCGTCTCTTCACCGCAGATATACGCACCTGCTCCGCAATGCACATACAAATCCAAGTCGTAGCCTGTTCCCAAAATGTTTTTACCCAACCATCCGTTGGCATAAGCCTCTTTGATTGCTTTCTCCAATATTTTGAAGACAAACATGTATTCTCCACGGATGTATATGTAAGATAAATTTGCTTCTAATGCAAAGCTGGAAACAATCGCACCTTCTATCAGCAGATGAGGAATGAATTCCATCAAGTAGCGGTCTTTGAAAGTGCCGGGTTCCGATTCATCGGCGTTCACCAACAAATGACGGGGTTTTCCCGATTTTTTATCGATAAAACTCCACTTCAATCCCACCGGGAAACCTGCACCTCCACGGCCTCTCAATCCGGAAGCTTTCACCGACTCCACCAATTGCTCGGGAGTCATCTCTTTGAGAGCCTTCTCTACTGACTGATATCCTCCATTCTGACGATAAACATCGTATTCTCGAATACCCGGAATATTGATTTTTTCTGTTAATATCTTTTTTCCCATCGTTTATTCAGAATAGAATTCAACTTTTCCTTGTTTGCAATTTTCAATCAATGCGTCAATCTTTTCGGGAGTCATGTGTTCGTGGTAAAAATCGCCCAATTGAAGCATCGGAGCATAACCACATGCACCAAGACATTCCACACCTACCACGCTGAACAGCCCGTCGGGAGTGATTTCTCCTTGCTTGACTCCCAATTTCGAACAGGTGTAGTCCATCAAATCTTCGGCACCGCGAATACTGCAACAAGCTGTTCGGCAGAATTCGAACTTATATTTTGCCACCGGCTTCAAGTTGTACATCGAATAGAAAGTTGCCACTTCATACACCTCAATCGGCTTGATCTTGAGAATCTCAGCAACTTTGTTCATCAAGTCCACACTCAACCAGTTGTCGTGCGCATCCTGCACCAAATGCAGAACGGGCAAAAGGGCCGACTTTTGCTTTCCTTCGGGATAATGACTTGTCAGCTCGTTGATGCGAGCCATCACTTCATCGGTGATGTTGACTTGCTGCGTGAATTGTTTAATAATTACTCTTTCCATATATTCCTCCCCAATCCCCCGAAAGAGAGATCCTTTAGAGATATGTCTTTTTTAGTTTCTTCTTATATTCATCTCTTGCTCTTGACGGAGCAAGGCGTATCTTATGCGTCCAATTCTCCTGCAATGACATTTATGCTCGATAGCGTAGCCACGGCGTCCGAAAACAAACCGCCTCTAATCATTTCAGGGAAAGCCTGGTAATAGATAAAGCAAGGACGGCGGAAATGCACCCGGAAAGGAGTCCGTGAGCCATCTGTTATCATGTACATGCCCAATTCCCCATTGGAGCCTTCAACAGAGTGATAGACTTCCGTGACAGGGACAGGATATTCTCCCATGACGATTTTGAAATGGTTAATCAACGATTCCATTTCTGTATATACTTTTTCTTTCGGAGGCAGGTAATATTCTGGCACATCTGCGTGATAATTACCTTCCGGCAGATTTTTAATTGCTTGCTCTATGATTTTGAGGCTTTCACGCACTTCGCCGCAACGTACGCAGAAGCGGTCGTAGGTGTCGCCCGAAGTCCCAACCGGCACTTCAAAGTCGAAATCTTCATAGGAACTATAGGGTTGTGCAACGCGTACATCGTAATCTACTCCGGTGGCGCGGAGGTTTGGCCCTGTGAAGCCATAATTGATCGCCCTCTCGGCAGAAATAGCTCCCACATTGATTGTGCGGTCCA
Source organism: Bacteroidales bacterium UBA1309 (assembly GCA_002307185.1). Lineage (GTDB taxonomy): Bacteria > Bacteroidota > Bacteroidia > Bacteroidales > Dysgonomonadaceae > UBA1309. The sequence goes on along the minus strand of DBTT01000016.1, from coordinate 34,957 downwards.
TGAAAATCCGGTTGCGAAGGAATGCTTTTTCGAGTTCGTTCCAAGCTTTCGGGAAGCCTGTTACAAAGCGGTCGATTTTTTCCCAAGCAGCCTTGCTCCAATCTCTTTCAAATCCACCGATGCGGCCCATGTTGGTGGTCAAGCGGGCGCCGCTGATTTCTTCGAAAATTTCATACGCCAATTCACGGTATTCCATCACATACAGGAAGGGCGTGTAGGCACCCAAATCCACCCCAAGAATGCCGTTGCAGATAAGGTGGTCGGTGATGCGTGCGATTTCCATAATAATCACCCGCATGTATTGCGCACGCTTTGGCACTTCCACTTCGAGCGCCTTCTCCACGGTCATCCACCAACACATGTTGTTGATAGGTGACGAGCAATAATTCAAGCGGTCGGTAAGCGTGGTGATCTGATAGAATGTGCGTTGTTCAGCAATCTTCTCGAATGCCCTGTGGATGTAACCAACTGTGGTGTCGGCATCCAAAATATATTCGCCATCCATCAACAGGATGTTTTGAAACACACCGTGAGTGGATGGATGGGTAGGTCCAAAGTTCAGAATCGAAAGTTCTTTTCCGTTCTTCAGGTTGTTTTCCCTGATGTATTTTTCAAAAGGATGTTCCGTATCTTTAATAAATATATCTGGTAACATGGGCTCAGAATTATTTCATCGATTGATTTTTCATTACTTTCTTCATTCCACGCGGCCTACGCTGTTGGGGTTCACTTCACGTCCAAAGAAACGGTCGTCTTTGTCGGTGCGGAACTGGTCTTCGAGCGGAAATTCCTTGCGCATCGGAAAGACGGTCATACCATCGTGATTCAAGATTCGCTTCAAATTTGGATGTCCGGTAAAACGAATTCCATAGAAATCATAAGTTTCGCGCTCCATCCAATTGGCTGCGGAAAATAGGCTATCAAGGCTGTCTATTTCAGGATTATCTCCGGGAATAAATGCTTTGACACGGATGCGGATGTTGTCGAACCAATTGTGCAACAGATATACCACTGCAAACTGCTTATCCGGCTCGTTGTCGGGATAATGCACGCCACAAAGGTCTGTCAGGAAGTTGAAATGAAGAGTTGAATCCTCGTGTAGGTATTGAATCAGGCTTTTGCTCGCATCGGGTGTTACCGTGAAGGTAAGAATGTCTTTTACCACCTCAAAGCCTGATGTTTTGTCGCCAAACTTTTCTGTTACGAGTCGTTGTATTTCGCTGTTATCTAATGCCATTATTCGAAATTGTAAGATTTCAACAATTCTTCGTATCTTTCACTGCTTCTACGATAAACGGATTCGTGCTTCACGATTTCCTGAAGTTTCATCACCCCTTCCAGTATCTGCTCGGGACGTGGAGGGCAACCGGGAACATACACATCCACCGGAATCACCTTGTCGATGCCTTGCAAAACGGAATAGGTATCGAAAATTCCTCCTGAAGAGGCACAAGCCCCAACGGCGATGACCCATTTGGGTTCGCACATTTGTTCATATACATGACGCAAAATGGGAGCCATCTTTTTAGAAATAGTTCCCATCACCATCAGCATATCTGCCTGACGAGGCGAAAAGCTGTTGCGCTCGGCTCCAAAGCGTCCCATGTCGTAGGTTGCCGCCATGGTCGCCATAAATTCAATACCACAACAAGATGTAGCAAACGGCATAGGCCAAAGAGAATTGGCACGGGCTAAACCGATGACATAGTCAAATTTGGTGGCAAAAAATCCATGCCCTTGAAATCCATCAGGAGCTTGGACAACATTAACATTATTATCTGTGCTACTCATTTCTTTTAGTTGTTCAGTTGTTTTTCTACTGCGAACCGCTTTTTTGTTGATCTGTTGGTTCGATTGGACACCTAAACCAGTGTTATTTGTCCCATTCGAATGCTTTCCGTTTCACTATATAAATGTAACCGATAAGCAATACGGCTAAGAAACCTGCCATTTTCAATAATCCATCCCAAGCCATTTCTTTAAAAGTGATTGCCCAAGGATACATGAAGATAACCTCAATGTCGAAAAGGACAAAAAGAATGGCCACGAGGAAATAACGAATAGAAAATGGAGAACGGGCGTCTCCTAGAGTCTCTAATCCACATTCAAAGTTGATACTTTTGCGAGACACAGTGCGTTTTGGCCCAAGAAAAGTTGACGCAAGAATGGTTCCAAAAACAAAAACTATAGCAAAAGCTATTTGTAAAAATATTGGTACAAAATCGATTAAATTTGATTTCATTCATTCAAACCTTAAATACTGTTTTATTGGAAAAGTGTCACAAATATAGTGCTTATTTTTTTTTATGAGCATAAAATCCAAAACGTTTTTTTCTCTTTAACACCGTTTTAGTCAGATCTGATGTGCAAATGCCATTATTGCAAATTGGGCTTTACAATAATCAAAGATATAGAAAAGCTGATTTATCAATTTAAAATGGAATGATGAGGTTTTTGAGAAGAAACATCTCAGTCAGATTTTTGAATTCGGATTCCAATCAGGTGAAATAATCTTCTCGATTTGCCGTACAATGGTTTCATTTCCGGCAATCACCGACAAACTGCGGTCGTCCCGGTAATGTAAAACTTCGCCTCCCGCTTCTTCCACAATCAAAATGCCGGCACACACATCCCATATCTTGAGCGACATTTCCCAATATCCATCCAATATGCCACTTGCCACGCAACACAGGTCGTGAGCCGCCGAACCCAGCCTGCGCAAATCCCTTACCAAGGGAACTATACGGCTGGTTTCTTTCGTGTTGTTGTCGGGATTGGTCACCTTGTCGTAAGGGAAACCGGTGGCAATCACCGAACTGTCGAGGTGCTTTTTTCCGGCAACATGTATTTTTTTAAGTTCTCCACCATGGTAAGCCATGTAAGCCCCGCCGCCTTTGGTGGCAACGAAAAGCTCGTCGAGATAAGGGGCATAAACCACTCCGGCAATGGTTTCACCGTTATATTGGAGTGCAATTGAAATCGAAAAAATAGCAATTCCCTGGCTGAAATTGGTAGTTCCGTCCAAGGGGTCAACTACCCAAAGGCATTGGCTGTCCTCGTTTCCACGAAAGCCTCCCTCTTCGCCTAGGATCTTGTGGTCGGGGTATTTCTCAAAGATGGCTTTGGCAATCAGTTCTTCGCTTTCCTTATCGGCCCGTGTCACCACGTCCGAGATGTTTGATTTCGTCTCGATGCCTAAACGATCTGTGCGAAAATAAGACAATTGGAGTTTGGCAACCTGTTTTGCCAATGGAACGATAAAATCGATATATTCTTGATACATGCTGATAGTTTTTTGTTTCGCAATGCAAAGGTAGTGCTTTCAAAATTGAAAAGTAAGCAAATCCGCATGAAGAAAGAATAACATTTTTGCGTGTTCGACATCTTTTGTTGATGTATCTTTGCATCCAGAAATCCATCGAAATAAAATATGAAGAAACTTTCCAACAGACAAATCCTTATCTTAGTCGGAATGCTCTACTTTGTGCCGACAGCATTGGGTATTCTGGGGAGTCTTTTAGAATGGAAAATAGCCTCCCGTTTATTGGTCTTCGGAATATATACGCAAGGGGTGATCGTCGTTACCTTTGTGGTGTATCTGCTTATATTGTTTCTGAGAAGGTTTTGGTAAGCTCCGCATCTGAATCTCTTTAAGCAATAAAGATTACCTTCGCAATCACGAAATAGCCACGAATGCATGAGTAATAGCTCAAAAAACAACTTCACAATATGAATAAAATTCAAATCATAAGAAAAGGGAGATATAAAGAGTATTTAGGTACTAGCTTTCTAGGTGGATTGTTTTTGGGACTTTTCTCTTTTTTAATTTCAATTCTACTGCGCAATTCTGCAATTGATTCGATAATAATTGGTTTTTCGCTTTGGATTGGCGTAATCATTTTTTTCGTTGGTGTTGGATTTACAAGCGAGGAGTATTTCAAAAGGAAAAAAGCAATAAAGAAACTGCTTTCCGCAAAGTATTCTTTCCTCGATGCAAAATCTTTTGCATTACATGAAGATTTGTATTTTGAGGGCATCTACCAAAATTATCACTTTCGAGTTATACCAATGACTAAATCGCAAAAGCATCAAAAAGACATTGAATATGTTATAATTGAAGCCTTTTATAAATTTGATACTGAAGGCGACAATAGGAAAAGAGAAGTAAACTTAAGTGGAGAATATCTTTTAGGACAATTGAGTTTTGCAAATCAATGCGTTGGGTTTATTCCAAAGGATTGGGAAATGCCTAATTTTAAAGAAAATTTTGATGGGCTAATTAGTATTTTGAAAAGAGAGAAATTATTCCCATTTACTAACGATGAATGGAAGAGTACTATTGGAAAAAGACTTCAAGAAATGGAAGATCTCGAAACAAAATCTAGAACAAAGCAAATTTTAAAGATTGGAAAGCTTGATATAAGATACATAAAATCAAAAAATTAAAGTAGCCTGAACGTGCACTTTATGTTCATTGCCCTAAATCTCAACAGCAAATCCTGTATAATTTAACGACATAGCAATATTTTGTTTAAACAGATATAATTTTACTGCATCTAATATATTTTTGAAAACACACATAATTCACTGTTAATAAATTAATTAAAATACACCATTGTTCTAACATCAAGGTCGAGATCCGATAATATCCCATCGGGATATTCGCTCGGTAGAAACGGTAATAAAAGGTGGATTGCATGCGGTAGGTATGTGCCATTTTCTATGTTTCAAACTGGAGGGGAATAAAGCCGATAGGTTCACTGTCGTACCGGATTGTTACCTTTTGAGATGTGTTCGCGTTCTTTATATCTTGTCAAATCCCTTTCCAAACACCCCCTTCACCACACTTTGTGAAATAAAAGCGTCGCTGTCGATGCTTTTGATGGCACGGAAAATCTCGGTTGCTTCAGAACGGCGGGCAAGCACCACTATCACTTTGGTGGGTGTTTTGGAATACCAACCTGTGCCGTCCAACACGGTGCATCCCCGTTTCAGTTCTTTGTTGATGACGTCGGCGATGAGTTCGTATTTTCGGGAAAAGATAAGAAATTGAACCGACTGCCGGAAACCATTGATAACCATGTCGATCACATACGTCATCACGCCCATCACGACCAAGCCGTAGATGATTTTCACATAGTCTTGAAACACAATGTAAGAACAGCAGATAATGATGAAGTCGCACAGCAACATGCCGCGCCCAAAAGCCATGTTCTTGAATTTGTTCATCACCGCCACCACAATGTCTGTGCCTCCGGTGCTACCATTGGCGTTGAACACAAATCCGATGCCTGCTCCGCAAAGCATGGCGCCAATCACGCCCGACATCATGGGTTCGTTTTTGATAATCGCCTCTTTGAAGAATGACTGGCAAAGTGATATAAGTAAAGTGAGGATAATCACACTGAAAATGGTTTTCACCAGAAATTTGATACCCAGAATTCTTACCGAAAACAGCAGCAAAAGACAGTTGACCACGAAATAAGTTGCTTGCAGAGGAACAGATCCTCCGGTAGCATATTCGACCAACAAACCGACCCCAGCCAAGCCTCCTGTGACAATACCCACAGGTTTGATAAAGCCCACCAGGCCCACTGCGTAAAGCAAAAGGCCAAAGAGGATATTGACATAGTCGCGCCAATAAAAGTCTTTTAGATATTTGTTTGACATATACTTGTTTCTGGCGCAAGCCTCTCCCAGCCTATTGGAGGGGGAGGTGATTACAATACAATGTTGATCATTTTTTGAGGTACAAACACTACTTTCCTTGGCGTTTTTCCTTCGAGCCATTTCTGAGATAGCTCGTGTTTCAAAACGGCTTCTTCCACTTCCTTGCCTGTGATGTCGGCTGGAAATTCTACCTCAAAGCGGACTTTCCCATTAAAAGCCACGCCGTATTTGAAGGCATCTTCTGCCAAATAAGCTTCGATGCAAACAGGCCATGCAGCATCGCACACGGTGGTTTCGTTTCCAAGCTTGTTCCACAGCTCTTCGCCAATGTGCGGCGCAAAAGGAGCAAGCAAGACAACTAAGTCGGACAACACCGCTTTTTTGCGCGATTTGAGTGTCGTCAGTTCGTTCACGCAAATCATAAAGGCAGATACGGAGGTGTTGAAGGAGAAGTTTTCTATGTCGAACGTCACTTTCTTGATCAACTTGTGGATGGCTTTCAATTCTTCTTTGGAAGGAGCTTCTTCGGTCACCGCAAAGTCATCTCCCACATAAAACAAGTTCCACAACTTACGGAAAAAGCGGTGCACACCGTCGATCCCGTTCGTGTCCCAGGGTTTCGACTGTTCCAAAGGCCCCAGGAACATTTCGTACATGCGAAGCGTGTCAGCTCCAAATTTTTCCACAATGTCGTCAGGATTCACCACGTTGTACATCGATTTCGACATCTTTTCCACGGCATATCCGCAGAGGTATTTCCCGTCTTCGAGGATAAATTCAGCATCGGCAAACTCGGGACGCCAAGCCTTGAATTTTTCCAAATCGAGAACATCGTTGCTCACAATGTTTACATCCACGTGTAATTCTGTCGTTTCGTATTCTTTCTTCAAGTTTAAAGACACAAATGTATTTGTCCCGTTGATGCGATACACAAAATTGCTTCGCCCTTGAATCATCCCCTGGTTAATCAACTTCTTGAAGGGCTCTTCTTCGCAGGAAATGCCTATGTCGTACAAAAATTTATTCCAGAAACGACTGTATATCAAGTGGCCGGTGGCATGTTCCGTTCCGCCGATGTACAAGTCCACATTCCGCCAATATTCGTCCACCTTTTTGTCCACCAAGGCTTTGTCGTTCTTCGAATCCATGTAGCGGAGGTAGTAGGCCGATGAACCTGCAAATCCGGGCATGGTGTTCTTTTCGATTGGGAATACCGTTTGGTTGTCAATCTTGGATGTTTCCACCACCTGTTGGTTGGCTTCGTCCCAAGCCCACAAAACAGCATGTCCCAAAGGCGGTTCGCCCGATTCGGTGGGAAGGAACTTGGCTACTTCGGGCAATTCCAACGGCAATCTGTCCACGGGAAGCATGTAAGGCATTCCGTCTTTATAATAAACGGGGAACGGTTCGCCCCAATAGCGTTGGCGGGAGAAAATGGCATCACGCAATCGGTAATTCACCTTCACGCGTCCCAATCCATTTTCGCGGATATATTCTTTTGTTTTCTGAATGGCTTCCTTCACGTCCAATCCGTCTAAGAAACCGGAGTTAATCATTTTTCCTTCTTTGGCATCGAAGCTTTCTTCCGACACATCCGCTCCTTCAATCAACGGGATAATCGGCAAGGCGAAATGTTTGGCGAAAGCGTAGTCGCGGCTGTCGTGCGCAGGAACAGCCATAATCGCCCCCGTTCCGTATCCAGCCAACACATAGTCGGAAATCCAGATCGGAATTTCTTTTCCATTAAGCGGATTGATAGCATACGCTCCGGAGAACACACCGGACACTTTTTTGTCCGCAATCCGTTCCCGTTCGGTTCTTCGTTTTGTAGCCAGAATATATTCCTCAACAGCTTTTGCTTGTTCGGGCGTTGTTACTTGGGAGACATATTCACTTTCAGGAGCTAAAACCATGAAAGTCACACCGAAAATAGTATCCGGACGTGTGGTGAAGACAACCACCCCACTCACCCCACCTAAATCCTCCCCAGTAGGGAGGACTTGGCTGACGCACGAGGATTTTATCTTGCTGAGGACGTTGTCTGTGTCGGCTATGACCTCTTCGTTCTTGAAACGAATTACAGTGTAACCTAAGTTATTGAGAATTTCAGTTCTTTGTTTGTCTGCTTCGGCTTGTTCCGGATTATCGTGGTATCCCCCATCCACTTCGACAATAAGGGATTTCTCAAGACATACGAAATCAACGATAAAGCGATCGATCAAATGCTGCCGTCTAAATTTGTATCCAATGCCTTTGTCCCTCAACATTTGCCAAAGGGCATTTTCAGCCTCCGTCGGATTCTTCCGATTTTCTCTGGCATTACCAATATTGGTGGTATTCCAATCCAATTTATTCGTTGTATAATACGGCGAATTGTTTTTTTCTTCGGAAGAACCATGTAATCCCGTCCCCCCTCTATTGGAGGGGGCTAGGGGGAGGTATATCTCCGCCCCTTCGCTGCGTCCGATCCAGTTCTTTTGTGTTTCGGTGATGGAATCGCTCCAATCCACGGTATCCAACCCATCAAGCAGACGTTGTGCATAGGCAGAGACACGCAAGCTCCATTGGCGCATCACCCGTTGCTCCACGGCAAAACCGCCACGGACAGACAAGCCGTTGACTACCTCGTCGTTCGCCAATACGGTTCCTAATTGAGGACACCAATTAACACTTGTGTTGGCAAGGTAAGCGATGCGGTAGTTGAGAAGTATTTCTTGTTTTTCTTTTTCCGATTTTGCATTCCATTCTGCAGCCGTGAATTCCAATTCCTCGGAACAAGCCACCTGAATACCATCCGTTCCACATTTTTCGAAATGCTCTATCAATTCCGAAATAGGCCGGGCTTTCCCTTTTCCCCCTCTATTGGAGGGGGTTGGGGGGAGGTTGTAGTATGAATTGAACATTTGGATAAATGCCCACTGTGTCCAATGATAGTAATCGGGATTGGATGTGCGGATTTCGCGGTTCCAGTCGTAAGAGAATCCTATTTTGTCCAATTGCTCGCGGTAGCGATTGATGTTGTTTTCGGTGGTGATGGCTGGGTGTTGCCCTGTCTGGATGGCATACTGCTCGGCAGGAAGACCGTAAGCATCGTATCCCATGGGGTGCAACACGTTGAAACCGGTCAAACGTTTGTATCGGCTGTAGATGTCGGATGCAATGTATCCGAGTGGATGCCCCACATGCAACCCTGCACCGGAAGGATAAGGAAACATGTCCAGGACATAAAATTTTTGCTTCGCAGCATCTTCTGTCACTTTATAGGTCTGGTGGTCAATCCAGTATTGTTGCCAACGTTTCTCGATTTCTTTAAAGTTATATTCCATAATTTTCGTTTGCCAATTTTAGCGGCAAAGTTAGTTATAATTTATTGTTTTTAAAACAGAAAAAAAGAGCTCATTCTGCCCTTCTGCAAGATGCTATGTTTAAATATCATTTGATTGATAATCAGATCTTATACAAAAAACCTAGACCGGCTTTTTCCATGATATTTTGCACGTGAAACCGTAATCTTGACCAGAGTTCCCAATCATTTATCAGGTTGGCATTTGTTTTTTTTGTAATTTTACGACTAAATCGGACATAAAAAATGAGGAATGGCTATTCGACAGACAACATTCAACTATTCGCTCACTAACTTTTTCAAGCACAGCATCAACGGTGGAATTATCCTGATGGCTGTTGCACTTTTGGCGATGGTGGTTGCAAATTCACCTTGGCACGGCCTTTATCAAGAAATCTGGAACTATCCCATTTCGATGCAATTGGGCAATTTCAATCTGTTCAGCCATCACGGCAATCCACTCACTTTAGCTGCATTTATCAACGATGCACTAATGGCTATTTTTTTCTTTCTGGTAGGCTTAGAGATCAAGCGAGAAATTTTAGTCGGCGAATTGTCGAGTGTACGGCGTGCATCCCTGCCGGTGATTGTTGCCTTCGGCGGAATGATTGTGCCGGTGGCAGTATATTTTATTTTTGCCCATTCCCATCCCGAATCCATTGGAATGGCCATCCCGATGGCTACCGACATCGCTTTCACGCTAGGAATCATCAGCCTGTTGGGCCAGCGGGTGCCTATCGGGTTGAAAATATTTCTGACAGCTTTTGCCGTGGTGGACGATATTGGCGGCATTCTAGTGATCGCCGTTGGCTATACGGCACATTTAGATATCACAAGCTTGATCATTGGGTTTGCTTTGCTCGGAGTTTTGGCTGTGCTGAACAAGCTGGGAGTGATGCAAAAATCGCTTTATATCTTGATTGGCATTGCCGTTTGGTATTTCTTCCTGCAATCGGGAATCCATAGCACGATCGCAGGCGTATTGGTGGCTTTCACGATCCCCGCACGCCCTCGCTTGGATGTGAAAAAATACGTGGATAGAACACGTGAGAGCCTTGATCTCTTTGATGAAGAGGCCACTTCATCCACTATTTCGAACAAGCAAATCAGGATACTGAAAAATATGGAAGAGTATTCCGACAAAGTGATTTCCCCCCTGCAATATTTGGAGGACAAACTGCATGGAGCGGTCAATTACCTCATTATGCCTTTGTTCGCATTCGCCAATGCAGGAGTTCATCTCGGAGGAGACCAAAGTCTTTTTGGAGTAGTCACTTTGGCTGTTTTTTTGGCACTTTTTGTCGGGAAATTCATCGGACTCTTTTCCTTCACTTGGATTTTCGTGAAACTGAAAATAGTGAACCTGCCACGGGGAACAAACTGGAAATCGTTGGCCGGTATCTGCATGCTGGGTGGTGTGGGGTTTACAGTTTCTCTGTTTATCGCCAATCTTTCGTTCGGCGTGCATTATCCGGAATTGTTGGGCGAGGCAAAACTCGGCATTATTTTGGGGACAATAGCATCCGGATTAGCCGGTTATGTAATATTGAATCTCGTTCTCCCCAAAGAAATTATTTCAGAAGACGATAATCAGCCCGAAGAAGATTAGCAAACTTTCTTAATCATTGGAAAAAATAAGCAATGCGAAATCTATTTATTGCAGACAAACAAGAAATTACTCAAGCGGGAATCAAATACCTCGTTTCATCCATCGATGGAATAAACCCTATCGAAACGGTGCAAAACAAACGGGATTTAATAAACGATTTGATAAATAGGGCGGATGCCATTGTTATCATCGACTACCTGCTGTTTGACTTTTCGAGTGTCGATGAAATGCTGATTATCAGCCAACGTTTTCCAAAAAGTGATTGGATTATTTTCTCGGAAACACTGACTGATGATTTCCTCAAGCGAGTGGTATATGAGGGTGACACATTCAGCATCTTGCTCAAATCGTCGCCGATGCAAGAAATTCAATCTGCTTTTATTTATGCCTTGAGGCACGAACGCTTTATTTGCCCGAGGGTGAGCAACCAGCTATTGAACGCCAATAAATCGGCAAAAGAAAAATCAGAGACGGCGCTCACCTCCACCGAAAAGGAAATACTGAAAGCCATCGCCTTGGGAAAAACCACGAAAGAAATTGCCGCCGAGAGAAACTTGAGCTTCCACACCATTATCACGCACCGCAAAAACATCTTCCGCAAATTGGACGTGAACAACGTGCACGAAGCCACCAAACATGCCATGCGAGCCGGGATTATCGATCCGACGGAGTATTATATTTGAACACCTCCTCCTCAGTCCCCTCGTGGAAGCTCCCCTGGACTATTACACAACCACCTACCGATAGGTCGCGGATTGCCCCGAGGGGGTTGTGGAATACCGAGAAGGAGGTGCAAAGATAACCCCGGACGGGTCGAGACCTACCCGTACACAGGTCGCAAACCTACTTCAGGCATGTGGCAAAGCTGTCTTCGCGACGTTACTAAGCGATATTCCTTGCCAATTTAGAAGCAGCTACCTGCTTCCCAAATCATCGTACAATTTCTGTAAAAAGGCCTTCCCTCTGTCTAAATTTTGCGTCGCGTTTTTCCCATTCAAAAGCACGACCCTGTTGCCATCGCAATCGAAGACCGTTTGGCTGTCGGATGTGATGAACCCAAACAGGTTGGGAAAGGTAAAAAATCCAAAATGAGGCGATGATGGATTCAATATATTTTTACTAAAGGTGAACTCTTTAGAGGAAATTCCCAATTGATGGAGCAGGGTGGCGGCAATGTCGATCTGCGAAGCAAACACATCCACCTTCATCGGCTGGCGAACAGCTCCTCCAGTCATAATCAACGGAATTTTATACCTATCGGGCGAATCGTCTTTGATCTGTTGCGGATAATGCGCTGCATGATCGGGAACTAAGATCACCACGGTGTTTTTCCACACACTTGTTGTTTTCAAATGGTTGATGAATTGCCCGATACTGCTGTCGGTGTATGCCACCGAGTTGAGGTAGGGATCCTTCAACCGCTTGAAAGGCACTTCAAACGGCTCGTGGCTGCTCGAAGTCTGGATCACCCTCAAAAACGGCTCTCGGTATTGCCCGCTCTTTATGTCGCCAAGTGCGCGTTCAAACACGATATGGTCGTGAGCTCCCCATTTACTAAGCCTTCGTGATATGGGAAAATCCTTGTCAGAGACAATTTTGTCGATCCCCATCGAAACCAAGTATGCACGGGTGTTCGTGAAATTGATATCACCTCCGTAATAATAACCCAAATCGTAGCCTGCTTTTTTGAGCGAACGGGGAATAGAGGGCAAGGATTGCGTCTTTTTAGGATATTTCATGATGCTCGTGGTGGGTTGCCCTGGATAACCGCTCAAGATGGACACAACGCCCCGGTCGGTGCGGAAACTGTTGGCATAGATGTTGGTGAAGAGAATGCCCTTTTTCCCCAATTCGTCCAAATGGGTAGCCACATTGGGTATTCCTCCCAACGAAGCCATCGTTTTCGACATGAAACTTTCCATAATCACAATAATCACATTGGGATGAGGAGTTGTGAAAAGCTGGGGGATACTATCTTTTGAATCAACGGCAACATCTTGCGCCTTTGCAAAAAGGGCATTTGCCTTATCTTCCCCGAAAAAGCGATATTGGCTCTTGAAATCGGCCTCTTTGACGAAAGACTCCATCAAGCTGAAGGCCGGGTTGATCGCCGCATGGTTCAACTCCACTTTATCGCTAAAATATGCCTGCCCTATGCTCATCGTGGACACAGTGACCCCGCCCCGGATAGGGATAACGAGTAGCCCCGCAAGCACAAGTAGCACAAGAAGACTGAGGTCTCTTCTCATCAAAGGTCTCTTGGGTTTAGAATCCACAAACAAATAAAAACAGGCAAGGCGATACAATGCAAACGACAATAATGCAAACGAAATAATTCCCAAAACGACAAACCAAATACTGATGCTCGCCAAAGCATTTATGGGAGAACTAAAGAAATAGAAGAATGGGGTGGCATCGAGCCGAAACCCCCAATACTTGTAAAGGAGCAAATCGAGAATGAAAATCAAGGATAGCATCACCAACACAACACCAAAATAAACCCGCTCGACGCCACGGATAATGGATGGCAAAATCCAACTGGCAGCAATCAGCAGCAAACTAGGAATCACCGTCAAGTAACCAGCAATAGAAGCATCCAACGAAAATCCATGAAGAATCACGTTCCATAAGTCACTCAAACAAAATTGCTTGTAAATATTATAATGATATACGATAAAGAGAATCTTCTCTAAGACAAAGACGACTATGAAGAAAAAATAGACTTTAAAGAAATGTGAAATTCGATCTTCCATGCTGGGGGCTTGTCTCTATTAAGGCTAATCCTTAAAAATGTTTGGCAAAAGTAGTATTAAGAATTTATTACGGCAAAATTTCACTTGGAATATTGTGAACTTGTGGACAAGATTACAATATTATTCATTCGCTTCTTCACTTGTTCACTTGTTCCCTCCTTCACTCTCGGTTACTCGAAAACATTTATTATCTTTGTCTATGCTTATACACTGATACTAAAGAATGGCTCTAAAACAGCAGTTACAGCTAAAACAGCAACAAAAATTATCACCGCTCCAGATGCAGGTCATCAAGCTCACAGAACTCCCGCTTCTGGAACTTGAAGAACGCATCAAAGAAGAGTTGGAAGATAATCCTGCATTGGAGGAAGGGATGGAAGATTCTTTTTCGGATGATGATTTGCAAGATGCCAACGAGGAAGGTAGCGATACAACACAGGAAGATTTGGCACTAGGGGATTATCTCACGGAAGACGACATTCCCGACTACCGCCTCAACGATAACAACCATTCATCGTACGAGCAAAGAGAAGACATTCCGTTTTCCGTTGGCGAATCGCTGCACGACTACCTCTTGGAGCAGTTGGGCATGATTGAGCTGGACGAAACGGATGAAAGAATTGCGGAATACATCATTGGCAACATTGACAAGAATGGATACCTCGAACGTCCACTTCCGGCTATTAGCGATGATTTGCTCTTTCAGCAGAACATCGATACAGACCGCTACAAGCTGACACAGATACTGAAAATAATCCATGATTTTGAGCCAGCCGGTGTCGGAGCCCAAAACCTCCAGGAATGCCTGATTTTGCAACTTCAACGGGAAGAACAAACCCAGTCGGTACAAAATGCCATCACTCTTTTACGCGACTATTTCGATGAATTCTCCCGGAAACATTACGACCGCATACTGAAACAATTGAATATTTCGGAAGACGAACTCAAAGATGCGATTGACGAGGTAATTTCCCTCAACCCCAAGCCGGGCAACGCTTGGGGAGATTCCTTGTCGGTTTCGATGAACACAGTGATTCCCGACTTCATCGTTGAAGCCCAAAACGGAGAGGTGATTCTCAACATGAATCAAAAAAACATCCCCGAACTACGTATAAGCCGGAAATACTCAGAAATGTTTCAAGGCTATGCCGAAAACAAAAAAGGAGTATCCAACGATGTCAAAAACACCATGCTTTTTGTCAAGCAAAAGCTCGATTCAGCCCGTTGGTTCATCGATGCTATCCGGCAGCGTCAGGAAACCATGCAACGGACGATGGAGGCAATCATCGACTTGCAGTATGACTTTTTCCTCACGGGAGACGAGGTGATGCTAAGACCAATGATATTGAAAGATGTGGCCGAGCTTGCGGGCTACGACATATCCACCATTTCGCGTGTGACAAGCAACAAATACGTGCAAACTAATTTTGGAATATTTCCTCTCAAGTATTTCTTTTCCGAATCGATGCAAAACGATGCAGGTGAAGAAATCTCATCGCGTGAAGTGAAGAAAATCCTGAAGGAGTCGATCGAAGAAGAAGACCCTAAGAAACCGCTCACAGACGACAGATTGGTCGAAATTCTCAAAGAAAAAGGCTATTTGATCGCACGCCGTACCATTGCCAAATACAGGGAACAGATGAACATTCCCGTGGCTAGATTACGCAAAAAAATATAAATCTACAATTTTATGAAAGAGTTTCTCGCAAGTTTGGTTGAAAAAATATTCCATCCGCTTTTGATGCCACTTTATGGAATGGCTCTTCCATTTCTTTACACCGACGTCTATTTTGTCAGCATATCCCAAAGCTTTCGTTTCTTCTTATTGATAGCCACAGCAACATTTATCCTGCCGATAACGACCGCCATTTTTCTCCGGATGGCCAAAGAAAGATGGCCTCACCTGAGCCAAGCCGTTTTGCGCCTGATCCCTTATATCGTGTCGGCCTTATTTACCTTATTCCTGATTTATTTCTTTTTCCAGATTGGAGTTCCACTGTGGTACTTGGGTCTGCTTCTGGCATCCATGGTGGTTATTTTAGCGACAGCCATTCTCAATTTCTTTTGGAAGGTGAGCCAAATATTGCTCGGAATTGGAGGAATTTTGGGAGCCACGATGTGCGTCTGTTATTTTGTGAAAGGAGAAAATCCGTTTGTGCTGTTTATTTTTCTGTTTTTAGCAGGCGGATTGGTTGGTTCCCTACAACTTTCTTCGGGAAAGTATAGCAAAATTCAAGTGTATGTTGCATTTCTTACTGGATGGATCCTTTCTTTTGCGAGCGTATTTTTGTTCCTATATTTAATCTATTTATTGAATTGATCTTCGATTTACATGGAATATGCCAGTAGTATTCAACACTCTAGCCAGGAACAACCTGCTGATATAATTTTTTAACCTCAAAATACACGAAGAAAAATCTTATAACTGTATATTTGTATCCGAAATATATTTTTAAATAAATCTCTGTCAAACAACAATTTAGTAGCTTATGAATTTTCCAGAAGAATTAAAATACACCAAAGACCACGAATGGGTGCGCATTGACGGTGATACCGCCTATGTGGGGATCACGGACTATGCTCAAAACGAATTGGGCGAGATCGTATATGTGGATGTTACAACCATTGGCGAAACGGTTGCCAAAGAAGAAGTGTTTGGTAGCATCGAGGCGGTGAAAACAGTTTCCGACCTATTTTTACCCCTATCGGGAGAAGTGGTCGAATTCAACGAAGATTTGAACGATGCGCCAGAACTTGTAAACCAAGATCCATACGGAAAAGGCTGGATCATCAAAGTGAAAATCAGCGATATTTCCGAGCTAGACGCTCTGCTCAACACGGCAGAATACAGGACTATCATTGGCAAATAAAAATATTTCGAACAAAATGAATCCAATTGTAAGCATCATAATGGGAAGCACCTCGGATCTTCCTATTATGGAAAAAGCAGCCAAATTTTTAGACGAACTGGAAGTCCCTTTCGAAATGAACGCTCTTTCTGCTCACCGAACACCCGAACAAGTGGAAGTATTTGCCAAAGGTGCGAGAGAAAAAGGCATCAAGGTGATTATTGCCGCAGCTGGAATGGCTGCCCATCTGCCCGGCGTGATAGCATCCATGACCACATTGCCTGTTATCGGGGTGCCGATCAATTCTTCGCTCGATGGATTGGATGCCTTGTTGGCAATTGTGCAAATGCCTCCAGGAATCCCAGTGGCAACTGTTGGTATCAACGCAGCACAAAACGCAGCCATACTGGCTATCCAGATGATTGCAACTGGCGACGAGGAATTGCAAAAAAAACTGGTTGAACACAAAGAAGACTTGAAAAAGAAAATTGTAAAGGCCAACGAAGACTTGGGCAAAGTGAAATACAAATTTAAAGTAAACTGACTTTAAGAAAACAAAACCTCAAAGAAGATGTTCGAATAAAAACCATACGAAAGCGAACATCTTCTTTTGTATCTCCAATAAACAAATCCATGGATCAGGACGAAATAAAAAACTTACTTCAAGCCGAAGCCAATGCCGTACTCAATATTCCGGTAACAGATAAATTTGGAAAAGCGATCGACCTCATTATCGACCATGTACATCAAAGGAAAGGAAAACTAGTGACATCCGGCATGGGAAAAGCGGGTCAAATTGCCCAAAACATGGCCACCACCTTTAGTTCAACCGGCACGCCTGCCATTTTTCTACACCCAAGTGAAGCCCAGCACGGTGATTTGGGTGTTCTACAAGAAAACGACGTGATGCTTGTGATATCCAACTCTGGGAAAACCCGCGAAATCATTGAACTGCTCACCCTTTCTCGTCATCTGATTCCCTCCATCCAATTCATTGTCATCACCAGCGATGGCGAAAGCCAATTGGCAAAGGATGCTGACATTTGCTTGTTGACAGGCAAACCCGACGAAGTGTGTACCCTCGGAATGACCCCCACCACTTCCACCACCGTGATGACAGTAATAGGAGACGTATTGGTAGTCGGAACAATGAAAAGAATTGGTTTTACCCGTGAAGAATATGCCAAACGGCATCACGGCGGATATTTAGGAGCCAAATCCAGAGGCATAAGCTGACTCTCAATTACCCCCGCAATTTATTAGCTTTAGCTCTTATATTTTTGCTGACTTTTCCAATGCCAGAATACTCTCATTCCCCATATTAAAAACCAAATCAACAACACTTTGATTGGGTATAAAACCAAATTTTGCTGAAAAGACCTGGTAATAAGGCTCTGCCTGAAAATTCGAATCCAGGCTTTGCCAGTCTTTTTTGGGGTGAATGATTTCCCTGAAATCGAGTTCGTTGCCTGCAAATTCCATCTTGAAATCAGAGGTGTAACGGATATGGCTTGTCTCGATGCCGATCCATGAACAGATCAACTCCCGCAACTGCTCGTTGTAGTCGAACAAGAAATTGAATTTTTTTTCATAGAACGGATGCAATTCATCTTCGTAATATTCAAAAAACGGGGTGGAATTGTATGCCGACACAATTGAATTCCAGTGCAAATGCCGCCAATTGCCATGCTCGGCAATGCGGATGTCGCGGGTGAGGCATTTGCTTGTTTGGGGCTTTTCTATAGGAATGGATAGTGGCATGATGCCGTTAGCGGCCACGATCGAACACCTGTTGCGGTAAGTCTGTTTGATGTAATTATCTGAATATTCAATAAATACACGTTCGTGGCTTATTAATTTGGCGTAATATTCAACGGGAGCGAGGTATGCGGTTGAGAGATAAATATCCAAAATAACAATTAGTTTAATAGTGAATGCTTATTTTACAGATGAAAAGATGCGGTTCCAAGCAATCCCTTTTTGAGAGCGGCTCCACCAAATGAGCGAGGCTTTCCCCACAATGTTCTTCTCCGAGATAAACCCAAAATGGTTCGAATCGATAGCTTCCAACTGATTGTCGGAAAGTAGCCAATAGTAATTGTCTTGGAAAGTGTATTCTTCGAGAACTTTCCCGTTCAAGAGAAGTTTTCCAGCACGAGTTGTTACTCTTTTACCTTGCTCTTGCTGAATGAGATACGTATAAATCTTTTGTTTTTGTTCATCCAGTTTTATTTTCAAATCTTTTCGGGGAATGATGATTTCGTACTTCACATTGGTTGTGTTACCGACAACTTTCAGCAGAGTGTCTGGCAAATATTCTTGGATCAAATAAGCTTCCAACCTATTGATGGAGATGAGAAGTTGATTGTCCTTCACCTCCAGGTTTTTGTCAGACCATTTTAATTGCTGCAAAACCTGCTGCACCGAATCTTTCCAATGAATTGGCAAGGAATATTCCAACCGAAAATCGGGAGATGTCTGATAGTGACGGCCGTTGACATACAATTCGAAACCGTCTATCTGAACCAAATCGCCCGGCTGAGCGACGCATCGCCCCATGCACAAAGTCCGTTTGTCTAGAGGACGGTCGGTTTGGAGCGGATGATTGAAAACGACCACATCGTTTACCGGAATTTTACAGCCTCCTAGACGGTTGTAGCCCAATTCGAGCGAGGTGGAATAAGATTGCCATCCGAAGAAATTGTCGAAAGTGAAGGGAATCGAAATCGGCGTGATCGGTAGCCGAAGGCCGTAAGCTGTTTTGTTGACTATCACATGATCCCCTTCTTTGAGCGCATCTTCCATTTGAGACGAAGAAATCACGAAAGATTCCACCCAAAAAGTACGCACAGCAAAAACAAGAAGCAAGGCAAACAGAATTGCCTTGCCCCAAAAGAGATATTTCGTTTTGTTCTGCATACTTCAGGTATTGTTTGAAACGCAATGACAAGAGCTTGCAACAAACGCAGTAGCCCCTTCCTTACTTCTTATGAGCACTTGTGAACAGACGGTTCCAGCGGATCTTGCCACCAAGCCATGTTTTGTCTTTGTTCAATGACATCCAAATAAACATCGGTTGCCCCACGATGTGGTCTTCGGGAACAAATCCCCACACACGCGAATCGGCCGAATTGTCACGGTTGTCTCCCATCATGAAATAATAATCCAATTTGAAGGTGTAGAAATTGGTTTGTACCGCGTTGATATATACTTTTCCATCGCGGTACTCAAACTTGTTTCCTTCGTAATTCTCTATACAGCGGCGATAGGTGGCAACGGCCGATTCGGTATCTTTGTCAAAACGCAAGGTGGCTCCTTTTTTGGGTATCCAAATTGGCCCGTAATTGGCCCGGGTCCAACTCTTATTTTTTATCGTAATTGGATAATAGACACCATAATCAACATTGTCTTTGATAACAGCGATAATATAAGGCTTAGATTTTAATGCAGCAACCATGGCTTTGGTCAATGGCAGTTGGTATGCCAATCCGAGTTTGCCATCTTTCCGAACAAAGCCCATGGCTTGATATTGAGCGCTGTCTTGGGTATCTAGATTCCAGCTTTTGAGAACGACCCCACCCGCTTCTGTCGGAGCCATGTAATCGTCTTTGCTTATGCCCAACTCGTCGAATACTTTCTCGGGAATTGGAGTCCCGTCTGTTTGCACAAAGTAAGAAAGCTGCATGTTTTCGGGATCAGCCACTTGCTTGTTATTGATGAATAGTTTGTCTTCCTTCAATTGAAGCACATCCCCAGGAAGCCCCACACAACGTTTCACATAATTTTCACGCCGATCCACCGGGCGGTAAACTACTTTACCAAATTCTTCAGGATGGTTGTTGACATTGTCGTGTCCATTTTCCAAACAAAGAACATAATAGTCTTGGTCTTGGCGATTCAAAGCCACGGTATCACCGGAAGGATAGTTGAAGACCACGATGTCGCCGTGCTTCACCTGCCCGAAACCTGCTAGACGCTTATATTGAAGCTGTGGCTTTTCGAGGTAGGATTTGATGTTCAGTATCGGGAATGTGTGCTGCACCAACGGGAACGAAAATGGAGTCATCGGCGAACGCGCCCCATAGCTCACTTTACTGACACAAAGAAAATCCCCGACAAGGAGTGATTTTTCGAGCGAAGATGATGGGATTTGATAATTTTGGAAGAAAAAAGTGTTGATGAAATAGACCGCTATTAGCGCAAATCCAATAGCATCCACCCATTCCAAAACTTTCCGGACAGCTGGGTTCTTCGATTTTTTCCATCCTCCCCAGTTGATGTATTTCGTGATGTAAATATCAAAAAAGACAAACAGAAACAGGAACAGGACATAATAGCCAGACCATAATACGAACAAGGCACATGCAATGTTGGCTATCAACATTCTCAGCCATTGGCTTTTGCTTGCCGCGGAAATTCTTTCTTTAAAAGTCATTCTTTCTTATAATTAAAATTTGAGCATATCGCCCATTCCTAAAAATCCTTTTTTGCCTGCTGTAAATTCGGCTGCAACCACAGCACCGAGGGCAAAACCCTTGCGGCTCTTGGCATCGTGCTTGATGCTGATGGTATCGACTTCTGATTCATAGATGATTTCGTGAATGCCGGGAACTTCTCCCTGGCGGATGCAATGAATCGGCAAATCGGTTTCCGATTCGGCAGTTTCAAGCATCCAGGCACTTTTGCGGTCGATGTTTTCCAATACGCCTTCAGCCAATGTGATGGCCGTTCCGCTTGGGGCATCCAATTTGTGGATGTGGTGTACTTCTTCCATCTTTACGTCGTAGTCCGGATACTGGTTCATGATCTTTGCCAAATAGTTGTTGAGTGCAAAGAAAATGTTGACACCCAAGCTAAAATTGGAGGCATAGAAGAATGTCTTGCCCTCTTTTTCGCAAGCTTGTTTCACCTCTGCCATGTGTTCAAGCCAGCCTGTGGTGCCTGCCACAACCGGCACACCTGCCGCGAAACAACGGCGGAAGTTGTTCAAAGCACTGTGGGGCGATGTGAATTCGATGGCAACGGCAGCACTCTTGAATGCTTCCGACTCGAAGTCTGCTTCGTTGTTCACATCAATGATTGACACTATCTCATGACCGCGCGAAAGAGCTATTTGCTCAATTTCACGTCCCATTTTTCCATAACCTACGAGAGCTATTTTCATCTTATTTTAGTATTCTTCTTTGATTTAATCTGCCGGAAAACAAGCTTTGTCGGCATACTTCCGGCAAAATTAACGTTTTGTCTGCAATTCGAGCCTATTCAGGTTGTTAAATAAGCATTAATCAAGCGATAAGCATTTACCATGTAATGCTAGCTACGCAAATGAGCGAAATCACGACAAGTGCTATCAGGACGAGGTTGGCTATTTTTTTCATTTTAATGATATATTCATAAAAGCTGGCATCTACACCGCAAAATAGGTTTCCAATTCCTTCAACGTATCCTCATTGGTGGTCAAATCTTTCACCACATTTCCCTTTTCGAGAATCACAATCCGCTTGCACACTTCAATGATGTGGTTCAAATCGTGGCTCGAGATCAGCATCGTCACACCTGTTTTTTCCTGTATTTCCGACAAAAAGCGTTTCAATCGGATTTGGGAAGTTGGATCCAAGGCGGTGAACGGTTCGTCCAAAATTAAAATCTTGGGTTCGCAGAGCAATGCTGCCGCAATACCGATTTTCTTTTGGTTTCCTTTCGAATATTCCCGGATCAGTTTTTTCTTGCCCAAGATTTCATCATTGAAAATATCTTTCATTGTTTCCAAGAAAGCCTCTATGTCGCCTTGGTTCTTGTTGTAGAGTTTCCCCACAAACGAGAAATATTCTTCGGGCGTGAAGAAGTCGATCAGGAAGCTTTCATCGAGAAAAGATGCCGTGTATTGCTTCCATTCGTCGTGCCGTTTCACGGGTTGGCCTTCCGAAAGGATTTCCCCGCCGTTTGCCTCTATCAAATCGAGTATCAGACGGAAAAAAGTGGTTTTTCCGGCGCCGTTGTTTCCTACCAAACCAAAACTCTCACCGCTGGCGATGGTGAGCTCGGGGATGTTGACGACTGTAACGCCGTTGTAAATCTTCTGTAAATTTGAAACTTGTATCATGGGGTGTAAATTCGTTGATTTGTTGATTCGCAAATTTGCTGATTTGCTGATTTGCTTTCACTCGCCTTCCCGGAATCCTTCAGCCAATATATATTTCCGGTCTTGGAACTGTTTCACACAGGCATTGATTAGCGGACGGGTAAAAACAATTCCGGTTATTCCCAAAACAGACAACACCGAAAGAGCCACAGTGATAGAGAAGAAGGTCGATAGCAACCAAACTAAGAAGATGGGAACCAGCAACATGGGTATTTGCACCAAGAAATTTTTCATGGTGACTCCCTGATAGTTCATTGCCGATCCCTTGCTCAGGTCAATCCGTTTGGTGTTGTAAGTAGAGAAAAACAACAGCACAAAAATATTCACTCCGATATTGAAGAGGAATGCCGTGATGTGCATAAACATGATTCTCCAACCAAACAGAAAATACGGTGTTGTCAACACAAAACTGGCTATGGCAAAAGCTGCCAGCAATTTGTAATTGGCCTGCATGTATGATTTGGCGGTCACATTTTTTGTCATGAGTCCGTCAAAATGGGAACTATCCCAGCTTATCACCCACTGCCCAAACATCAACATGGCCAAGCCCGTGACGAAGATGGCGACAAAAAACAACGTGCCGTTTTGCTCCTGGTATATTTTTTGAGGATAGAAAATCAATCCGTAGAGCAAAAAGAAGCCTGTCATGTAGAGGATGGACTTCGTGCGCTTGTGACGCAGGATCAGTTTCAATTCCATCGACATCAATTCTCCTTCGATCCCGAAACGGTTCAAGAAGGCGAAGTCGGTGATGATGGCCTTGCTTTTGCTCGCAAATTTATTGAAGGTCTCTGCATAATAGTTTTGGGAGAAAAACCATTTATTCAGTGTAAATGCCAATACGGAAGTGGCCAACGACACGATCCAGCCAACGGGATTCAACACCAAAAAGCTGAAAACAGCAAGCGAGACGTTAAACAGTGAAAATATCTTGAAGAATTCCAGCCCGACAATTGCCCCGAATACTACAATCAAAATGAGTGTGTTGCGAAAGCTTGGCCCGAATTTTCGTTTCAAGAAAGAGGCAAACAAAGAGTTGAACCAAATGATGTTGATATACACCCAAACAAATGAAAACGCTTCAAATGCGCCGTAATAAACGGCAACATATTTGAACGCAAATGGGAGCATTATCAACAATGTCAAATAATTCGTGGGGTTAAACAGCGGTTTCAGGATGATGAAATGGACCAAGGTGCTGCGCTTTATATTCAACACCTGGTAGGGAGGCAAGTTGAACGTGGTCAACGATTGCATCATAAACCGGAAGCTCAAGCCCGTAAGCATCGTGTAGAACAAAGCCCCGCATATTTGGAGCAGAGGATTATAATGGCTTCCCGATTCCAAAAGGATTTTGTGCAAGTTAAATCCTATGAACAGGAAGATTGCCAGAAAATAAAGCCCCATCAAGCCATAAAAGATATTGGCAACCAAATTTTTATAAAATCCGCTTGACCGAACATTTTTCAAAAAGTCTTGTCTAATTAGATTCACAATCAGCATAACAACCTATTTTTTTGATGATTAACTGTTTCTTTCCCGGTAGTTCTCGACTACTTCCTCGATGCTCACCTGGAGCAAATCCATTGCCTTGAAGGTTTCGGGCAACACTTCTTCGAAGAAATCTTTGCGTTGTAGTTTCAGGATGATGTCAAAAGCATTCTTTTCGACGAAATAGCCCATTCCCCGCTTGGTGTAAATCACGCCTTCGGCCTGCATATACTCGAAAGAGCGCATAACGGTATTGGGATTCACTTCCAACGACACGGCAAGTTCCCGAACGGAAGGAATCCGCTCCTCTTCCATCCAATCTTTTTTCAGAATTTTCTGAAAGCAGAAATCGATGATTTGAAGATATATAGGCTTATTTTCTTTAAATTCCATGTCATTTGTTTTAATTAAACGATCGAGTTATTGAAAATTAAATTTCAATTTCCCTCAATTTCAAAAAGCTGACCACCCATAGGCCAAACGGAGCCACCATATTCAGACTTATATATACAAAGATGTTGCTATGTAAACCGAACAGCGACTGGGAGCTGTTCGCATCTGAAAAGACCGTTTCCCCAAAGAAATTCGTCGCAAAAGAAATCTCGCGGCTCCCTGCAAATATGTTCCGGTGGAACAATATGAATACAAGGGCAAACAGCAAGAAATAGACAATCAGGCTGAGGCTAACTTTCCAAAAAACATGTTTTCGGAAATAGAAGATGCCGACCAGAAAGAATGATTGAAAAGCAGAGATAAAGGATACTTTTTCAAATGAAAGGTTTTTGAGGAAGTGTATGATTTGATTTCCAGCATCAAAGCACAAACCCCCAGGCATAACTTTATATAGGCCAGCGATAAGGAGTAAAAACACGATAACAAATACCGGCATCAGGATAACGCTTAAACACCATTTTGCGGCGAACTTCTCGAAGGAAGAGGCCGGCAGCGTGAAGTCAAAAATGGATCCGATGCGGTCGATGCCCTTGTGGAAAATCAGAGGAGCAAGTATGATGAGCACAATCCCAAAGGTAACGAAAGAGAAATTAAATGGTGCCGATTCGAACACGTAGCTGTATATGACAGTGAGTGCGAATATCCCGAATCCTACAGATCCTATTCCCACCAATTTGGGACTGTACGTGCCGAATTCCCGGACAAACAATTTTCCAAATCTATCTATATCAAATATATTGTTCATGATTTTGGTATCCTTTAGATGTTAAACAATTCTTTGAATGTTGTTCGGTTTGCGACTGCTGCATTGAACAACATTTCAATGTTCAGAGTGGTCTCTTCTCCTGTGGCATTGAGGCCAACATACGAATATCCCATCAGATTGCTTTCTGTATAAAATGCATTTTCGGGCTTAGTCTGAGTCTGTTTGAATATCAATTTACGTGTAATCTCTTCCACCGAGTTATTGAGCAAAACTTGGTTGCGGTCGAGGATAATGATCGGGTCGATCAGGCTTTCCAAGTCACGCACCTGGTGCGTGGAGATAATGATACAACGGTCTTCGTCGTATGCCGAGGCAATCACTTTGCGGAACTGGGCTTTCGACGGGATGTCCAATCCGTTGGTAGGCTCATCGAGCAATACGTAGGGAGTGTTGAGGGACATTCCGTAGGAAATCAGGACTTTCTTTTTTTGTCCATACGACAATTCCGAAAACTTCCGGTCGGTTTCCATCTCGAAATCGCTCATATAAGCCTCAAACTGTTCCCGGCTAAAGTTTGGATAAAACTTTGCATTGTCTTTGATAAACCGATTGATTTTTATCGTCGGCGATTCAAACTCTTCCGGCAGGTAAAACACTTTGGACAACGTGTCAGGAGCGCGGCGGAATGTGTCTGTCCCGTCAATTTTACATTCACCAAGATGAGGAAAACGAAGTCCGCTGATAATCCGCAACAGGGTGGATTTTCCAACACCATTCTCCCCCAACAGGCCATAAATTCCGGTTGCCATTTCAAATGAAACTTGTTCGAAAACAGGTTTCCCCTTTTTGTAATAGAATGACAAATTGTTTATCTCAATCACTTTCTATGTGTATTAGGTAAATAGAACACTGCAAATGTAGTGTAAATATTTAATAGGACAAACAATTAGCGATAAATTTTTGTCACCCGTGAAAAACGCTTATTTTTGTAGTTAAAACTTTCAAAACTCCCGAATGAAAAGATTTTTCCTCGCATTTCTATTGTTATTATTGTATTTGAGGGCTTATCCACAGGAATCCGCTACGCAAATTCGGGCAGTGTGGCTCACCACCAATTGGCATCTCGATTGGCCCTCTTCGGGTTTAAGCGCAGATGGGCAAAAACGAGAATTGCTGAACATCCTAGATTCACTTCAAAAGCTAAATTTCAACACCGTATTGTTTCAGGTAAGAATTAGAGGAAGCGTATTCTACCGTTCCAAAATGGAACCGATGAGTTCGTTTGTCCGGACAAACACAAGCGATGGAAAACCTTTCGACCCGCTTACCTTCGCGATCGAGGAGTGCCACAAGCGGAATATGGAATGCCATGCTTGGATGGTGACTTATCCACTTGGCAGCCAAGGAGCCTTTTCTCCAAAAAAGCAGGACTTTCTGAGTAGGAATCAAGAACTGTGCAAACTCTACAAAGGGGAATGGTATCTTGACCCAGGAAATCCGAAGACCGACGAGTACCTGCTTTCCCTTGTCAAGGAAATTGTGGACGGGTATGATGTGGACGGAATCCATTTCGACTACATCCGCTACCCGGACGAGAATACAAATTTTCCCGACAGGAATACATTTAAAAAATATGGAAACGGAGAATCCCTTGACTCATGGAGACGCTCCAATGTCACCCGGTTTGTGACACAGGCCTATAAGTATGTGAAAAGTGTAAAGCCTTGGGTGCAGGTGAGCAGTTCGCCAATTGGAATTTACCGTTCGCTCAGCGGAAGGGGTGACAAATGGAGTGGTTTTGAATCCGTGTTTCAGGATTCCTACAATTGGCTGAAGCTTGGAGTGCAAGACGCAGTGTATCCGATGATGTATTACGAAGACAAACATTTCTATCCGTATGTGGATGATTGGCTGAAAAACGCCAACGGGAGGTTCGTTGTTCCCGGCTTGGGTGTTTACAAAATGCTTTCGAAGGAGCAAAATTGGGAGTTACAGAAGGTGACGCGGCAAATTGATTTTCTCAAGAGCTCGAATGCAAACGGCGAAGCCTATTTCCGACTGGGAATGATACTCGACAACGTGAAGGGGATCAAAGACGAACTGCTGAGCTATTATCGGAATCCGGCAAAATTACCTCCTATGAATTGGCTTAACAACGAACCTCCTGCAGCTCCGTACAATTTCCAAATCCATCGCACTGATAGCAACACGGTGCAATTGAGCTGGGATCCGCCTTCGTCTAATCAAAATCTCACTTATACCGTTTATTCGTTTTATCCAGCCGACAGCATTGACTTGAATAATCCGGAGAACATAGTCGGATCAGGAGTCCGCAATACCGAATTGACATTAAAAATAGGGAATTCCTCCCAAGGGAAATATTACGCCGTATCCGCATCCAACCGCTTTCATATCGAAGGGAGAATCGGTGAAATTGCTTATTTTCTTCCTTCGCTGGAGATACAGAAATAGTGTTCGTCCCTATCCTTTGAAATGAGCCAATCAACAAGTTTTAGCACGCAATTACTGTCCATATATTCAATTATTCGTATATTTGCAACTCATATAAAGCTAGTGTTCTTTTTCTACTAATTCATTAAAACCACTGTTTGCCAATATGTTATTATCTATAATTTGGGATCAAGACTCCACCATCTTTTCGGTATTTGGACGTGACGTTCGTTGGTATGGGTTGCTTTGGGCACTTGGACTATTGGCTGCGGTAACTATCGTGCAACGAATTTTCAAGGCAGAGAAGCTTTCCGACAAATGGTTCGAATCCCTGTTCACGTATGTGATCGTGGGTATCATTGCCGGAGCAAGGTTAGGACATTGCTTGTTTTACGGCCCACTCTTCGACACAGTGGTGGATGGCCACATCCAGGAAGGCTATTTGAGCCACCCACTCAATATTCTCAAAATTTGGGAAGGTGGTTTGGCCAGCCATGGAGGCGTGCTTGGAATAATCATTGCAGTGTGGCTCTATTCGAGAAATGTGACTCACAAAAGTATGCTCTGGACATTCGACCGAATCGTTGTACCTGCCGGATTGACTGCCGGGATGATTCGCATCGGCAACCTGATGAATTCTGAAATCTACGGAGGTTCTACAAATCTTCCTTGGGGCTTCAACTTTATACGTGACAGGCATTGGGCTTTGCCTCTGGATCAAGGAGGATCGGGAAGCCTACCCTGCCATCCGACACAAATCTATGAGGCATTGATCTACTTTATAATTTTTGCCGTTTGTATGTATTTGTATTGGCGGACAGATGCGAAAAATAAGCAAGGATTGATTATCGGTTTTGCCATGATCGGCATTTTCGTTGCGCGTATCCTGATTGAATATCTCAAAAACATACAAGAGCCATTTGAAATCACCCTCCGCTCAACAATCGGTTTGGATATGGGGCAGATCTTGAGTATCCCGTTTGTTCTATGGGGTATTTGGCTTGTATGGCATGCTAATCGGAAAAAGGCCTCTCCCATCTCTGCGAAAAACGACATAAAAAAGTAATACAGCAACTGCAACCGTGCAAAAAACAGCCTCAGGTGGGCCGGGCTATGGTTGGCAAATTGAAACCATATGTAGATTGATGGGAGAAATAGACAATTCCTGTAAGCTGATTATTTCGATGCTTGCAGGAGTTTTTTCGTTTAGACTTGAGCAATTCTCCTACTTGTTTGTTAAAGAAAGGGAATTCAAACAACAAGATTAAAATATAGAATAGTAAGCCGATTATGGGTATTGAGAAGGGAATATTCAGAAGAACTGAATTGCTTTTAGGAAATAGCGTGATGGACAAAATCTACAACACCAATGTAATCATTTTTGGTGTGGGCGGAGTTGGTAGCTGGTGTGCGGAAAGCCTTGTCCGATCGGGAATTTCCCGATTAACGATCGTTGATTCGGACAGAGTATGCGTGACCAACATCAACAGGCAGTTGCTCGCAACCATCAAAACGGTTGGCCAAGTGAAGGTGGACGCCTTGAAAGAACGGTTGTTGGAAATCAACCCAAAAGCGAAAATCATTGCCGTACAAAAAATCTACAATCCCGAGACCTCTGCAGCTTTTGGCCTGGATGAATACGACTTCATTATCGATGCCATAGACAGCTTGGAAAGCAAAGCACACCTGATTCGCACCGCCACAAAAACCAAGGCGACTTTTATTTCATCTATGGGTGCGGCTCTAAAAATGGATCCTACCAAAATCCGAATTGCCGAGTTCTGGAAAGTGGCGGGTTGCCCTTTGGGAGCAGCCTTACGAAAAAAAATAAAAAAAGGAGAAAAGCCTGCGAAAAAATTCCTTTGCATTTATAGCGAAGAGGTTTTGCCCAATTTAGGCATGAATGAATCTTGCGGCACAGAGAAGTGCCTGTGTCCCAAATCAAAGAATGGGCCAGGCGATCCAGATTTGGTGAATCACGAGTGGTGCACATCCAAAGCCCAAATCAACGGAACAATGGCACATATCACTGCCATCTTCGGATTCACGATTGCCGGTTTAGTCTTGAAAAAAATTAACGAATCTGTTTAAAATATTATCCTGAAATATGTTCTTGCCCTGTTTTTTTTTTAACTTTGTAAAAAAATAAAGAAAGAATTTGGGTGTTTTGTAAAGGCAGGCTTTAACATAGGCAATTGCTGATAGACAATAATATACGGGAAGTTGATTTACGTCTAACCATTTAGCAAGATAAGTTATCTGTTTTAGGGAAAAAACACAGGAAGAATGATCAAATTTTCAAATGAAATTAAGTAATTTAACAGCGATTTCACCGATAGATGGTAGATATCGTAACAAAACCGATGAGTTGAGCCTTTTCTTCTCAGAATTTGCACTCATAAAATACCGCGTAAGAGTTGAGATAGAGTACTTTATCGCTTTATGCGAACTCCCCTTACCCCAACTGAAGGGAGTCGAACCCTCGTCATTTCCAGCGCTGAGAAGCATCGTTGACTCCTTTTCTGAAGAGGAAGCGCTGCATATAAAAGAAATAGAAAAAATCACGAACCACGACGTGAAGGCCGTTGAATATTTCATAAAGGAAAAATTTGATGCCTTGGGCTTGAGCCAACACAAGGAATTTATCCATTTTGGTCTCACATCGCAAGATATAAACAACACATCGGTTCCCTTGTCGATCAAGGACTATTTGCAAAAATGCTATATTCCTCAGATAGAACTTCTTATTAATGAATTGCAGCAACGTTCCAACGAATGGGAAGATGTACCCATGCTCGCCAAGACACACGGGCAGCCGGCTTCACCAACGAGGCTCGGAAAAGAGTTGCAGGTGTTTGCTAGCCGCCTACAAAACCAGTTGGAGCTATTGAAGCAAGTGCCTGTTTCGGCAAAATTTGGAGGAGCAACAGGCAATTTCAACGCACACCACGTGGCTTATCCCGATTTCAAATGGCGTGACTTTGGAAACACATTTGTGACGGAAAAACTTGGCCTTGAGAGAGAGCAATGGACCACACAAATATCCAACTATGACAATCTGGCAGCATTGTTCGATGCAGTTAAACGCATCAACACCATACAGATTGATTTTAACCGAGATATTTGGCAGTACATTTCGATGGAATATTTCAAACAAAGAATCAAAGAAGGAGAAATCGGCTCTTCGGCCATGCCGCACAAGGTGAACCCAATTGATTTTGAGAATGCCGAAGGAAATTTGGGCATTGCGAATGCCATTTTGGAACATTTGGCATCAAAATTGCCTATATCAAGATTACAACGCGACCTGACAGACTCAACCGTTTTGAGAAACGTGGGCGTTCCTTTTGGACACATTGCCATCGCCGTACAAAGCACCCTAAAAGGACTTGGCAAACTCTTGTTGAACAAAGAGGCCATTTTTGCCGACCTCGACAATTGCTGGGCCGTGGTGGCGGAAGGCATCCAGACAGTTCTCCGCCGAGAGGGCTACCCAAAACCCTACGAGGCCTTGAAAGCGTTGACAAGAACAAACAATGCCATTGATGCGCATTCCATATCGGAATTCATTGACGGGCTAAACGTTTCGGATAAAATAAAACAAGAGCTAAAGTCTATCACGCCACACAGTTACACAGGAATTTGAACATAGAAAACTTATTATAAATAATTCGAAGGTTATCAAACAAAAGTATTAACAACAAAATTCAGAAAAATGATTACTAACAAAGATGATTCTCGCTATTACGATGGTAATAACGACACAAACCGAGAGGGTCACACGTCATCGCCAAGGAAAACAATTAATATCGGTCCAAGAGAACAAAACTCACGTCCGGTGTATTCTTCTTCCAACGATGGTATTGTGAAGAAAAAACGTCCACGCGTTGGTGATGCACCTCGTGCTACTCCAAATCGTGAACCAAACTACGGAAATGACGGCGGTTATGATCGCCCTCAAGGTCAAAGAGATTACGACAGCCGTCGGCCAAGCAACAACAATTATTCCGAAGGCCGTTCTTCGTACCCAAATCAACGCAGCAGTTATGACCAACGCGGAGAAGGCCGTCCTTCAGGCGGAAGAAGTTATGGAAATAACAACAACAGTGGAAGCACTGGCTACAACAACAATAGAGGCGGAGATGGTTATAACCGCAACAATAACAGCTCCTACAATGACAGGCGGCCAAACGCTGGAGGCCCCGGAAGACCTGTGCAAGGTGGAGGACAATACGGTGGTGGCCCCAAGCGGAAACCGATGCTTAGCAAACCTGTTAAATACAAGGAAGACATTGATCCGAACACACCGATTCGCTTGAACAAATATTTGGCCAATGCCGGAGTTTGCTCTCGCCGAGAAGCCGACACCTTCATTGAAGCCGGCGTTGTGAAGGTTAACGGAGAAGTAGTGAATGAATTGGGAGCAAAAGTGTTGCGTGGCGATTTGGTCACGTTCCATGATGAACCAGTGAAATTAGAAAGTAAAGTCTATGTGTTGCTCAACAAACCGAAGAACACCTTGACAACTTCGGATGACCCCAAAAACCGCAAAACGGTGATGGATTTAGTGAAGAATGCTTGCCCGGAACGCATTTTTCCTGTCGGACGCTTAGATAGAAACACCACGGGTGTGCTTCTTTTGACAAATGACGGAGACTTGGCATCCAAATTGATGCACCCCAAATATAAAAAGAAAAAAATCTACCAAGTGACCCTCGACCGCGATGTTGCCATGGAAGACATGCAGACAATTGCCGATGGCATCGAATTGGAAGATGGAGAAATACATGCCGATTCAATCGCTTATGTAGCGGAAGATGTGTTCAACGAAGTGGGAATCGAAATCCACTCGGGACGCAACCGTTTGGTGAGACGTATCTTTGAAAAATTGGGCTACCATGTGATAAAACTCGACCGCGTTTTATTCGCAGGTTTAACCAAGAAAAACCTTCCGAAAGGAAGATGGAGATACCTCAACGAACAGGAAGTGAACATGCTCCGAATGGGTGCATTTGAATAAATTTGACAACTAAAATCTAAACACGGGTATCTCCCATTTTTGAAGATGGGCGTACCCGTGAAAGGAACTTATAGAAATGGAACAGATTCGCAGGACAAAGGTAGTTGAGCTTCTTCAATTGGAAGATTTTGAAACTACGGTGAACGTGAAAGGTTGGGTGAGAACCCGCAGAGGCAACAAGCAAGTGAACTTTGTGGCACTGAATGACGGCTCCACGATTCATAATATCCAGATTGTAATCGATTTGGGAAAATTCGATGACGAACTGCTGAAACCGATCACGACCGGTGCTTGCATCAATGTGAACGGCACCTATGTTGAATCTCAAGGCAAGGGACAAAAAGGCGAGATTCTGGCTAAAGAGATCGAAGTCTTCGGCACGGCAGACCCAGCCACCTATCCTTTGCAAAAGAAGGGTCACTCGCTTGAATTTTTGAGAGAAATTGCCCATTTGCGGCCCCGAACAAACACCTTCGGCGCTATTTTGCGTATTCGCCACCACATGGCATATGCCATCCATAAGTATTTCAATGACAAAGGATTCTTCTATTTTCATTCACCGATCATCACAGCATCCGACTGTGAAGGGGCAGGATCGATGTTCCAAGCAACAACTTTGGACTTGAACAATGTGCCTCGCGACGAATTCGGAGAAGTGAATTTCAAAGATGATTTTTTTGGAAAGCAAGCCAACTTGACCGTTTCCGGGCAACTGGAAGGCGAACTCGGAGCCATGTCTCTAGGTGCAATTTATACCTTTGGACCCACTTTTCGTGCCGAGAATTCCAATACACCGCGCCACTTGGCCGAGTTTTGGATGATTGAGCCTGAGGTCGCTTTCAACGATGTGAACGACAACATGGATTTGGCGGAAGATTTTCTCAAATACCTGATTGCCTACGCATTGGAAAACTGCAAGGATGACATTGAGTTCTTAAATGAAATGTTTGACAAGGAGTTGATTGAGCGCTTAAAATTTGTTTTGAGCAACGACTTCGTACGATTGACCTATACAGAAGGCGTGGATATATTGGAAAAAAGCGGTGAAAAATTCGAGTTTCCTGTTTATTGGGGAGCCGACTTGCAATCCGAACACGAACGTTACTTGGTGGAAAAACACTTCAAACGTCCTGTGATTTTGACCGACTATCCGAAAGAGATCAAGTCGTTTTATATGAAACAAAACGAAGACGGCAAAACTGTTCGGGGAATGGATGTGCTTTTCCCGAAAATTGGGGAAATCATTGGAGGATCGGAGCGTGAATCGGATTACGACAAGCTGATGAAACGGGTGGATGAGTTGGGCATGAATGTGGATCCTATTTGGTGGTACATCGAATCGCGCAAATTTGGAACGGCTCCCCACTCCGGGTTTGGCCTGGGCTTCGAACGCCTCATCTTGTTTGTGACAGGAATGGCCAACATCCGCGACGTGATTCCATTTCCACGGACACCTAACAACGTGGAGTTTTGATATTCCGTCAAAGAGGAATTCTTCAATCTTTCTTTTAACTTTATAATAATGGCAGACATTCCTCCACGAGTGCCTGCTGTTTTTTTAATCGTTTATAATTTCAGTCAATAGGGATTGTTGATTTTTTCCTTTAATCCTTTTACCCTACGCAAGTCTTCCATGCAACGTAAAGCAATAAACTTATCTTCGTCTTCGAAAGAAGCCAAATAGGAATAAGCTTTCTCATACAAGTTGAGTTTTAAATACACTTTTCCTAAACCATATCCTAATTCCCGTAGCACTTCAGGATCATGAATAGCACTGGTTTTCTGCAGCAAAGCCTCTTCGAGCTTTATGAATTTTCTGTATCCCTTCGTGTGTAAGCATATTGTCAGATAGCTTTTGATAAGTTGCGGACTCTTGCTGAGAGCTGCAACAAATCCGTCCATATTATCAATATATGATTCGGCCCTGTACCATTCCCCCTTTTTAATATATTCGTCCAATAAACACTGCAACATCTCTCCACTAGTAGGATGTGCGGTACACCCATATTCGAGGATTTTCATTCTTTGTGTTTCATCCGAAACATGCTCCAGTATCACGAGGAAGTCTGTGGGGTAATATAGCTGTGCGGCATTACACATATGCTTGATGCGTTTTTCCAGCATCAAGGCCTTGAAAGTATCGTAGAACTGGTTGTCTAAATTACTTCGTTTAGCCTTTGAGAGATTACCATTATTATCCATTGTGTTCTTTATAATTAATGTGTGATACATTAAGTTGTATGATGTTAGGATGCTTTCGATCTAATATATCCAGACCAAGATACACCACGTCACACCACATCACCAACCAAACTTAGTTGGTTGCGCAGAGTAGAATAAAAGATGATAGCCTTTTTCATTACAAGCTATCTAAGATGCATCAAATCAAAATGAGATAATTCCTTACCCTTCTTTTTCTTTCCTATAAATTCAGTCAAACCACACTCTCCGTTACTTTGTAGGTAACGGA